>JAUJOV010000071.1 GCA_030447545.1 Sphingomicrobium sp.
CTCTCGATACCAGGCCGCCGCATAAAGCGGCTCGCCGTTGGGAGCTGTTCCCACTCGCTCCGTGTCGCGAAAGGCGGAGGAACCACCCTTGTCTGGTGGCCCGTAAACTGTCCTGGGGGATGGAGCCGGCTGAATGGGGCTGCGGGGAGTGTCGGCCGATGGCGGCGGCGCGGGCGGCGTCGGTACCATGGCAGGCGCTGGCGGCGCGGCCTTGGGCGCAGGTTGCTGGGGCTGCGGTTCCGCAGGTCGCGGGGGCAGCGGTTCCTCTGTCACCGGACGTTGCGGCGCGGGCCGCTCCTCGGCCCGCTGCTGGGGCTCGGAGCTGCTCGGTTCGGGCGCCTCTTCCGAAACCTCGACGGCTTTCAGGGGCACCACGGTGATGGCTCCCTCTTCCTTGCCTGGCGGCTTTTCCGTGCTGAGCGTGAGCAGCAGGAGCAAGAGCAGCCCTTCGATCAGTAAGGCAAAGCTTATGCCGAGCGTGCGGCGTCCCGCCCCGGTGCGGAGCCGTTCGACGAAAGGATGGGCCGGAGAAGGGTTCAGCTGAAGCAATCAGTCTTCGGTGACAGGGTCCGCGGGGCCAAGTGCCCGAGGCTATAGATGCGAAGGATAGTGGGGCGTCTGACGGGTGACAAGCGGGAGGGCCAGCTTGGCATGATGCCCGCAAGCCTGAGTGTCGTCGCTGATCGGCCAAGGCGTTGACAGCACCGCCCGCAGCGAGGCACGTTAGCGCTAACAGCAATGGTGGGGAGGCAGTGATGAGCGCGAGCGAGGCGGTGCCGAGCCCGCGTTCAGGTGCATCCACCCAGCTGGCACCTTTCGGAACGGCGGAGCTTCCCGCACTTCCGCCTCGCATTCTGAAGCTGATCGGCCCCGGTATCGTTGCAGCCGGCGTGGGCCTCGCGTCCGGCGAGTTCATCCTCTACCCCTATATTGCGAGTCAGGTGGGGCTTTCCTTCCTGTGGGCCGCCGCGGTCGGGCTGATCACGCAATTTTTCATCAACATGGAGATCGAGCGCTACACGCTCGCCCGTGGCGAGACGGTGCTCACTGGCTTCAGCCGGCTGGGGCGCCATTGGGGCCTGTTCTTCGTCCTGCTGGCGATCATTGCCAATCTCTGGCCGGGTTGGGTGACCAGTGCAGCGACTCTTCTGACCTATCTCGTGGGCGGCAGCGTCCGCTGGATCGCGATTGGCATGCTCCTGGCGATCGGCCTCATCCTGACGCTGTCGCCGGTCGTGTTCCGAGCGCTCGAGCGCGCACAGGCTCTGAAGATTCTCGCCGTCGGAAGCCTCTTCATCATCGCCGCCCTGTTCGCGATCCCCTCCGACATCTGGGCCGCAGCGCCTGCGCAGGCGGCGAACCCTCGCCTGCCAGCGGGCGAGCTCGGCTGGCCGCTGTTGCTCGGTGCGCTTGCTTATGCCGGGGCCGGGGGAGGCCAGAATCTCTGCCAGTCGAACTGGATACGGGACAAGGGCTTCGGCATGGGCGCTCACGCACCCCGCATCGTCAGCCCGCTGACCGGAGAGCCGGCGGCCGATGCCGGCAACGGCTGGCGATTCGAGATCGATGCCGTCAGCCTCCAAAGGTGGCGAGCCTGGTGGCGCTTTGCCAATTTCGAGCAGGCGACGACCTTTGTCTTCATCAGCTTCCTCACGATTGTCTTCACCTCGCTGCTTGCAGTGGCGACGCTTGGCGGACGGCCGGAGCTTCCCCGCGACATCAGTTTCCTTGCGACCGAGGGGGAGGCGCTTTCGGCGGCGGTCGCGCCATGGTTTGGTCGGCTGTTCTGGGCCGTGGGCGCATTCTCGCTGTTCGCCGCTGCTCTTGGCATCGTGGATTATACCAGTCGGCTCGCGGCCGACGTGATCCGCACCAGCTATCGCAGCGCTTGGAACGAAAGCCGGATCTATGCCGTCCTGGTCTGGCTGATTTCGGCGACGGGCATGCTCGTCATCGCGAGCGGGATGGACCAGCCGCTCGTGCTGCTGGTCATCGCAGGATGCGTGGCGGCCTTCATGATGTTTTTCTATTCGGCCCTGCTGATCGTCCTTAACCGGCGCATGCTGGAGGAGCCGCTGCGTCCCGCCGGATACCGCATCGCGGCGCTCGTGTGGGCGACCTCCTTGTTCGGCGTGCTGTCGGTGATCACCGTGGCCGACCAGGCACGAAAACTGTTCGGAGGGTGAGGCACGTGCCAAGCAACAGACGAACCAGGCGCCTCCGCGGCGTGCTGATCGCTGCGGCACTTTTGTCCGCTGGGGCGGTTTCCGCCGCTCCGCTCGCTGCTGAGCGGGGGCTGCCCCGCTTTCGCAGAGCAACCGGGCACGGCTCGATGCGCTGCTCGGGCGAACGAGCCTCGACGAGACGATCGGTCGGCTCAACCAGATTCCGGGCGGCCGCAGCAAGAGCCTCAATTCGCGCCTCGACGCGCAAGAATATGATCGCGTGCGCAGGGGCGCCGTCGGTTCCTACCTGCACGTCGCTGGGGCCGAGCCGCTGCGGGAGCTGCAGCGGATTGCGGTCGAGGAAACGCGCCTTGGCATTCCGCTGCTGTTCGCGATGGACGTGGTCCACGGCTATCGAACCATCTTGCCCGTTCCTCTGGCAATCGCGAGCAGCTGGGACCCAGCAGTCGCCGAGCGCGCGGCCCGAATTGCCGCCGTGGAAGCCTCGGCGAGCGGCCTCCACTGGACCTTCGCGCCGATGGTGGACATTGCCCGCGACCCCCGCTGGGGGCGGATTGTCGAGGGTGCGGGAGAGGACCCCTTCCTCGGCTCGGTGA
>JAUJOV010000072.1 GCA_030447545.1 Sphingomicrobium sp.
GATGAACGGACAACTACGGCCCCGGAACGGGAGAGCCCCTAGGTCGGGGCGATTATAAAGGCTTAGGAGCTTGGGTTCGGCGGGCCCGCCCCACCACTTGCCGTCAGTGGCATTTGAAGCGGTCGAACGGCTCGAGGCACGACCTGCAGCGCCACTGCGCCTTGCACGGCGTCGAGCCGAAGCGGCTGACCTGTTCCGTGTCGGTGGACCCGCAGCGCGGGCAGGTGGCCGCGGCCGCGAGCTCGGGCGGGGCGATGCCATAGGCCTCGAGCTTCTCGCGGGCGGAATCGCTGATCCAGTCGGTGGTCCAGGGGGGTGCAAGCACC
Source organism: Sphingomicrobium sp. (assembly GCA_030447545.1). Taxonomy (GTDB): domain Bacteria; phylum Pseudomonadota; class Alphaproteobacteria; order Sphingomonadales; family Sphingomonadaceae; genus Sphingomicrobium. The sequence continues at coordinate 327 of JAUJOV010000072.1, forward strand.
GTCTCGACCGCGATCGCGCGGTAGCCGGCGGCGTCGAGCGCTTCCCGGATCGAACGCTCGATGACCTCGGTCGCGGGGCAGCCCGAATAGGTGGGCGTGATCAGCACCCGGCCCGCCTCGACTCCGCGGACGATTCCGAGGTCGACCACCGAAACCACCGGAATTTCGGGATCCGGGACGGTCTTAAGGACCGACCAGATCGCGGCCTCGTCGGTCACACCCGCTCCAGTGCGAGCGCGATGCCCTGGCCGACGCCGATGCACATGGTGGCGAGCGCGAACTTGCCGCCGCCGCGCTGAAGCTCCTCGGTCGCGGTGAGCGCGAGGCGCGCGCCCGACATGCCGAGCGGGTGACCGAGCGCGATCGCTCCGCCGTTCGGGTTCACGTGGGACGAGTCGTCGGGAAGGCCGAGCTGGCGCAGCACCGCAAGCGCCTGGGCGGCGAACGCCTCGTTCAATTCGATCACGTCGAAGTCGCGCAGCTTGAGGCCCTTGCGCTTCATCAGCTTCTCGCTCGCCGGGGCGGGGCCGATGCCCATGATCCGCGGCGGCACTCCGGCGACCGCGCCGCCGATCACGCGCGCGCGCGGCGTCAGGCCGTTGCGTTTCGCCGCTTCCTCGGAGGCGATGATCAGCGCTGCGGCGCCGTCGTTGACGCCCGACGCATTGCCCGCCGTCACGCTGCCGTCGGAGCGCACGATCGGCTTGAGCCTGCCGAGCGCTTCGAGCGTCGTCTGGCGCGGGTGCTCGTCGCGATCGACGACGACGGGATCGCCCTTGCGCTGCGCGATCTCCACCGCGACGATCTCGGCGGCGAGGCGGCCGTTCGCCTGGGCGGCCGCGGTGCGCTCCTGGCTGCGCAACGCAAAGGCGTCCTGGTCGGCGCGGCTGACCTGATACTCCTGCGCGACGTTCTCGGCCGTGCTCGGCATGGTGTCGTCGCCGTAGGCGTCCTTCATCTTCGGGTTGACGAAGCGCCAGCCGATCGTCGTGTCGTAGATTTCGGCGCGCCGGTCGAACGCACTCTCCGCCTTGGGAACGACGAACGGCGCGCGGCTCATGCTTTCCGAGCCGCCCGCGATGATCAGGTCGGATTCGCCCCCGCGGATCGCGCGCGCGGCCATCGCGACCGCGTCGAGCCCGGAGCCGCACAGGCGGTTCAGAGTCACTCCGCCCGAGCTGTCGGGGAGCCCGGCAAGAAGGCCCGCGATGCGCGCGAGGTTGCGATTGTCCTCGCCCGCCTGGTTGGCGCAGCCGAGGATCACGTCGTCGAGATCGGCCCAGTCGACTCGCGGGTTGCGCTCGATCAGCGCCCTGATCGGGATTGCAGCGAGGTCGTCGGCGCGGATGCTCGACAGAGCGCCGCCGTAGCGGCCGATCGGGGTGCGCACGGCATCGCAGATGAAGGCTTCCGACATGCCGGTCAGATGACTCCGCGGCGCATCTGGTCGAGCTCGATGCTTTCGAACAAAGCCTTGAAATTGCCTTCGCCGAAGCCCTCGTTGCCCTTGCGCTGGATGATCTCGAAGAAGATCGGGCCGATCACGTTCCTGGTGAAGATCTGCAGAAGCAGGCCCTGTCCCTCGGTCGGAGCGCCGTCCATCAATATGCCGCGCGTCTTGAGCTCGGGGATGCTCTCGTCATGGCCTTGGATGCGCTCGGGCAGCAGCTCGTAATAGGTGTCGGGCGTGTCCTGGAACTCGACCCCGCGGTCGCGCAGGATGTCGACCGCTTCGTAGATGTCGGACGTGCCGAGCGCGATGTGCTGGATGCCCTCGCCTTTGTACTCGCGAAGGAATTCCTCGATCTGGCTCTTGTCGTCCTGGCTCTCGTTGAGCGGGATTCGAATCTTGCCGCACGGGCTCGTCATCGCCTTGGAAATGAGGCCGGTGACCTTTCCCTCGATGTCGAAGTAGCGGATCTCGCGGAAGTTGAAGAGCCGCTCGTAGAAATCGGCCCAGACGCTCATGCGGCCGCGGTGCACGTTGTGCGTCAAATGGTCGATGTAGGTGAGGCGGCTGTCGAGCTCGTCGAGGCGCTGGTCGGCGTCGGCGAAAAAGTCGAAGTCGACCTCGTAGATCGAGCCCCTGCTGCCGTAGGCGTCTACGAAGAACAGCAGCGAGCCGCCGATCCCCTCGATCGCCGGAATGTTCATCTCGCCTTTGGCGACATCGGTCTTCGCGGGCGTGGCGCCGAGGCCCACCGCGCGCTCGAACGCCGCCTTGGCGTCCTTGACCCGGAAAGCCATCGCGCAGGCCGAAGGGCCGTGCTGGCGCGCGTAGCTTTCGGCATAGCTGCCGGCTTCGGCATTGATGATGAAGTTGATGTCCCCCTGGCGGTGAAGGGTCACGTCCTTGCGCTTGTGCCGCGCGACGGCGGGGAAGCCCATCTTGGTGAACAGCTCGCGCAGCAGCGCAGGGTCGGGC
>JAUJOV010000021.1 GCA_030447545.1 Sphingomicrobium sp.
TGCAATCGAGTTCAGCACGGCATTGGCAGGCGGGCAGGACGAACAGCCCTGGCTCTGGAACAGCTCGACGACAGTCGGGTTTTTTGCATCTGCTGCAAGGACGGGATCCGAGATAAATAATCCGGCCAGGGCGGCGAGTGCAAGGAAGCGGCCGTTCGTCATTGAGCTCTCCAGATGGTCCAATACCTGTTTCGCCGCCGTCGCGCCGAAAGTTACGCGGGGGCGAGCGCGCGGCGATTCAAGATAGCCACTACGCTGACGACTGTCGCGATCGCGAGGAGGTGAACGGCGAGATCGACAAACGTGGCGGCGAACGGGTGGAAGAACTGCAAGATGAAAGCAGCAATGGCGGCGACGCCGAGGCCACCGAGCAGTGCCACCGGCAGAGGCTCGATTGGCCGCGCTCGGGAAAGGAGCCAGATCAGCGGCGGACCAAGAGCCACGCTCACTGCGAGGATGAAGATCAGGCAATCGACGCTGTGGCCGACCTCGAGGCCAGATGCGCCGTTGCGCACCAGGTGGTAGCAGCCGGCGCCGCTGAGCAGCAGCCAGGCGCCGAACGGCGGTATCGGTGCGATCAACCAGCGCTTGGAGGCCCCTGGTATTGCAATGAAGAAGGCGCCGACAACGGCAAGGACGGCCGTCGCCAGCATCGCCAGCATTTCAAGCGCCAACATCTCCTCGCGGCCAGCGTAGCGCGTCAGCAGCTGCTGCACGTCGGACAGCAAATAGATGGCCAAGCCACTGAGCAGCGCCACGACGGCGATCCATTTCGCCGCACGTGTCAGCGGCGGCCTCAGTGGCCGCACGGGACGTGCGTCCGCAGCAAGAGTGTCGATCAGGGTGTTCACTCGGCTCATTTGCGCGGACGCTTTGAAAGGGTAAGCCGCATCTTCTTGATTGCGCGGTGGATGTTGACCTTGAGCGAGGCTACCGACTGACCGGAAGCCGCTGACGCTTCCACGAGCGACATTTCCTTTACCTTGACCAATTCCAGCGCCTCCTTCTGACCCGGCGAGAGCTCGCTTGTCATGTGGGCGAGTGCCCGCGCCGAATCTGCGGCTTCCTCCTTGTTCGCCTGAGGATCGGCAAAGGTTTCATAGGCAGCTTCGTTATGCACTTCTTGTGCGTCGATCCGGCCCCGCCGCCGCAACGCGTCTATCGAGCGGCGAGTCGCGATCGCAGCAACCCATGGTTTCACCGGCCGGCCCGGCACGTAGGTATGACGAACGCGGTGGACGGTCAGGAGCGCGTCCTGGACAATGTCATCCGCGGCCTCCGTCCACTGTCCGGAATTGCGCACCACGGCGCGGATGAACGGCGTTACCGACGTGAGGAACAGGCGATAGGCCGCGGCATCGCCCTGCTGCGCCGCAGCCAGAAGCTCGCCCCAGCCCTCGTCCGCCGCTTTCCCGCCATTGATTGCCAGAGACAGTCCTTCGCGCTTCGAAGCGATGTAACCTCAAAGCCCCCTCCACCGAAACAGATTGGGACGAGAACAGAAAGACAAGTGATGGAAACGAACTTGAGCAAGAGAACTTTCCTCGGGAGCGCGGCGGCAGCGCTGGGCGCTGTCGTCCTGCCTGCCTGCGCGAAGCGAGGGGAGGCACGTAGCGTTGAGCGGTTCGAGGTGATGAAAACCCCGGCGGAATGGAAGCGTCAGTTGGGCCCCGCCCGCTACGCCGTGCTTCGCGAGGCGGATACCGAGCGCCCCCGTTCCTCGCCGCTCGACCAGGAGAAGCGCAAGGGAACTTATGTCTGCGCCGGCTGCGCCTTGCCGCTCTACAACTCGGCAGCCAAGTTCGAGAGCGGCACCGGCTGGCCGAGTTTTTTCAAACCGCTTCCGAACGCCGTTCGTACGAAAGCGGAGCGAGGGCTGCTCGGGACGCGCACGGAGGTCCATTGCCGCCGCTGCGGGGGCCACCTCGGCCATGTCTTCGACGACGGGCCGCGGCCGACCGGCAAGCGCTACTACATGAACGGCCTGGCAATGAAATTCGTCGTTGCTTGAGGAGCAGCCGACATGCGCACGACCATTCCCCTCATCGCCCTGCTCACCGCCGCCTGCTCGGCTGACGAGGCTCCGGCTCAGACCCCGCCGGCCGAGCGCGCGGCGGCGGTGTTCGCCGGCGGCTGTTTCTGGTGCACCGAATCCGACTTCGACAAGATGCCCGGCGTGCTCTCGACCACGTCCGGCTATACCGGGGGGCGGGTCGCGAACCCGACCTATAAGCAGGTCTCCGCGGGCGGCACCGGGCATATCGAGGGGGTACGCGTCGTCTACGATCCGAAGCGTATAAGCTATGCGGACCTGGTCCGCCGCTTCCTTCCGATGATCGACGTTACGGACGGGGGCGGCCAGTTCTGCGATCGAGGCGAGAGCTATAAACCGGCGATCTTCGTAGCCGACGCCGAGCAACGGCGGACCGCTCAGGCGGCCCTCAGGCAGATCGACCCACGGATTGCCAAGCCGCTCGCGGTGGCAGTCCTCCCCGCGTCCCGCTTCTGGCCGGCAGAGGGCTACCACCAGGATTATTATAAAAAGAACCCGGTCCGCTATAAATATTACCGGTGGAACTGCGGGCGTGACAAACGGCTGAAGGAGGTTTGGGGCTGACCTGAGTCTCTACGTTCCGGGGTCTCCCGCTGCTCCGCTGGCACCAAGCAAGTTCAGGGAGCCACTGCTTCTGACTAAGCGCCTATTACCTGCGATTATTCCGCCTCCGTAGCCTGCCCCCGCAACGGCTTCCAATCGGCCTCCATCCAGGACGTAGATAGTACCGCGCCTCGTGCTTATTGCTCCCTCTGCCTGAATCTGCTTCAGAGTGTTAGTCACGCGTCGCCGACGGCGAGGTCCCCATGGCAGCCCGGACGTTCACCAATTCCCTCGACCGGTTGCTCGCGACTCTCGACGTGCAGCTGCACGCCTTCGCCACGCTCGAGATCGGGCTCGGGTCGCGCCTGAAGTTCGACCCCATGAACGTGATCGTTGTTCATTACGTCCTGGACGGCCACGGCAGGCTCGAAGTCGACGGCGCTCCGCCCGCGAAAATCGCGCAAGGCTCGATCGCCGTCATTCCTGCCGGGCGACGTCAGGCGCTGCTCGCCGGCGAGGAAACTCTGCGTGAAGTGCGGGCGGTCGAGAACTGCTCAATGCAGATCGACGGTCTCCTGCAATTCGACGCCGCCAACGGCCGAGCCGGCGACCTTCGGGTCATCTGCGCGACGTTGACTGCCTCATACAGCGGCTCATTTGGCCTTTTCGACTCGCTGGCGGGCCCGATGCTGGAAGATGTGGCGGATGTTCCTCTGATGCGAACCGCCTTTGAGACCCTCGCCGCGGAGCGGAGCATGCCGGACATCGGCACTCAAGCACTGACGGCTGCGGTGATGAAGCAGTGCCTGATGTTGCTCATCCGGCGGCACTTGCAGCGCGGAAGTGCTTCCTCACCTTTCTTCGCCAGCCTTGCCGACACGCGCCTCACGAGGGCGGTGGCGCTCATTCTCGAAAAGCCGGGCGCTCGATTGACCTTGACGGAGCTTGCCGCGGCCGCCGGGATGCCCCGAGCCGCCTTCATCAAAGCTTTCGTCAAAGCCTTCGGCCAGACGCCGACGGACTTCGTCCAGAAGACCCGGCTTCACCGCGCAGCGCAATTGCTCGCCTTCACTCAGCTGCCGGTGAAAGTCATCGCCGCGAGCACAGGGTTCCTGAGCCGCAGCCATTTCTCACACGCGTTCCGCCGCGCCTATCACTCTGATCCGACGGCTTACCGAAAGCATCACAATCGAAACGACATCGCGCTTCCCGCCAGCTCTGGGCGATCTTGGCTGGACAAGATGAAGAATAGCGAACCGGAGTGAAGGTGCGCCTCCGTCAGATTGGCTTCCAGCCATCCTTCGGCGGACTTACTGCAGCAGCAAACAAGGGTTTGGAGCGAGCCTATCCGGAAACGGTGCTAAAAAAGATCAAGAATGGGCGTGCGCTTTATGGCTATCGGGTGCCGCAGGGAACAACGTTCGGCCAGCAGCCATCCGACTTGCGGCCTCTCGGTCGACTTAGGAGACGTGCCAACAAACAGAGAACTGGAGTCTGAATTGCAGCAGGATGCCTTCGAACTTCTACTAACCACCTTGGATGTCCGTCTGAGTGCCTTCTCGGTTTGTGAAGTCGCCCGGGGCTGGCGGCTCCAGCCGAGCGCCATCGATTCGGTGAGCCTGCACTTTGTCCTGAAGGGCGAAGGCTGTATCGAGACCGCGGTCGAGCGGATACCACTCGCGCCGAACATGATCGTCATCACGCCTTCCCACAGCGTGAAGAGTATCACAGGCCCGGGCGAAGTGCTTCAGGAGGCGACGACGCGTGATAATTGCGTTCCCCGTGCCGACGCAATGCACTGTTTTCGCGCGCAGGACGACGAAGCGGATCTGCTGCTTGCCTGCGCCTCACTATCAGTTAGCTACATGGGCTGCTACGGCCTGCTCGATTGCGTGACGGAACCGATCGCGGCCACGGTCGAGGGTAATCGGCTCTTCAGGACGAGCTTTACTGCTCTTCTGGAAGAGCTTGCCGAACCGAGTCTCGGAACCGCGATCATTGCCGAATGCCTGATGAAACAGGCGGTGATCTTGCTCGTGAGAGAGCACATCCATGCCCTAGACGAGGAGTCACCTTTCTTACTGCCCGTGGGAGATCCGCGGCTAGCCCGTGCGGTGAGCGCCGTAATGACGCATCCGGAGCAATCGCACAGTCTGGCCAGCCTTTCTGCCATCGCTGGAATGAGCTACTCCTCGTTCTTTCGCCGCTTTACCGAAACATATGGAACGCCCCCTGGCGATTTCGTGCACAAGGTGCGGATGCGCACCGCCGCACGGCTTCTGAGCACCTCCGGGATGTCCGTCAAAGCGCTCGCGGCAGCTGTAGGCTATTCCAGCCGCAGCCACTTCTCCCGTGTGTTCAAGCAGAGCTACGGAATAGATCCGAGCAGCTATAGGAACAGCGGTTCCATTGCTCCACCAAAACACGACCCAACCCCACGCACTCACCGGAAGACAAAACCGACGTGAGCACAAACCGGGTCATGACCCCCCCAAGGCATAGTCAACAGGAGAACCGTGACCACATCGCGGCACGAAGCTGCAGGATTTGGTAGACGGGAGGCGGAGGCGTCCACGCCTCAGACGAGAACTGACGTGCGCGTCCGTTCTCTACTTCTTCCATAATCAGTCATGATAGATAGCCTTGGCCCTTCAGGATCGACCGCAGAAGGTCCAGTACCTCTCACCATTGATACGTTCGGAGCGGGCTCCGATGACGGCTTGTGCCGGTCTTGTCAGCGTAACTGCACCTGGCACGATTTCGAAGCAGTCCGGCCCAGCGGCAAAACGACTATTGCACATATCGTGGGACCGGTCTGTGAGACAGGTGATACGTTTGCAACGGATCGGCAATGCGATGAGCTTGAGGCGGGGGACCTCGCTATCTTCCGGACTGCGGGCGCTTACGGCGCGACAATGGCCAGCAGCTACAACTCGCGGGGTTTCATTGCTGAAGTGCTTGTGAGCGGCGATACTTTCGCTGTTGTCGCCGACCGCATCTCGCCGAGCGAAATTATGGCGGCCGAGTGCGTGCCCAGTTGGCTTGAATGATGCGTGCCGCGCAGTTTCGCAACGTTGGCAGGTGCGGCTTGTCGTCGAACCCGCCGTCCGGCCATGGTTCAACGTGCGCGGGAGTCGGCTTGAAGTAGATGTGAGCGCTCAAGCCAGGAACACAGAAAGAGACAGAGACCGACACTGAGCCAAAGGTCTGCGGCTCTCAAAGCCGCGACGCGCGTTTGCGCATGGCTCAGCTAATGCTGCCCCACCAAAAAATGCCGTGGACGAGAAATGCGCCTCTCAGACCGGGACCTAGACCTGATTTTTCGCCGTGCCCGAACCGCCAATTTTTATCACCGCTGGGAGGTAACACCGGAGGAGGTCAGGCCCATCTGGGAACTCATGAAGTGGGGGCCCACGTCCGCCAACTGTATGCCGGCACGGATCGTCTGGTGCTTGAGCGAGGATGCCAAGTCGAGACTCGCCAGGTGCGCGTCTTCCGCGAACGCGGACAAAATCATGAAGGCCCCCGCGGCGGCAATTCTAGGGATGGACCTAGAGTTCTTTAATAAGCTCCACCTCTATCCAGCGACTGACGCCCGCAGCTGGTTCGTAGGTAACGAGCAGGTGATCAGAGACACGGCTCTCCGCAACTCGTCGCTGCAGGGCGCTTATCTCATCATCGCCGCCCGATCGCTTGGCTTCGGCGTCGGCCCCATGTCTGGCTTTGACCATGCGGACGTTGACCAAGCCTTTTTCAGCGGAACCAGCGTTCGCTCGAACTTCATCATGACCCTCGGGCATCCCGATACAGCAACGCACCGGCCGCGCGGCCGCGGCTGGAGTTTAGCGAGGCAAATAAAATCCTATGACTTGGCTCGCGCAGCGGAGCGTCATTTTAGAATAATTGCTCCTATGAGCGCATCGGCGGCATGTATCCTGCTATCCGGCTACACACCTTGATGTCCCTGCAAGTGCGGCCTAAATTTTGCTGCTAATGACTTCCGCAAGCGGCCGGCGGGGAGCATTAGATAAGCAAGATCTGCTTTTACCTTGCAGGGGCCTAAACAGCTTGAGAGAAAATCCCATGAAATACGGATATTGGGCCCCCGTGTTCGGCGGCTGGCTACGCAACGTGGAAGACGAGCGAATGAAAGCTACCTGGGACTATATGTCCACGCTTGTGCGGCGTTCGGAGGATATCGGATATGATCTGACGCTGATCGCCGAGCTCAACATGAACGACACCAAGGGCCGGGATGCTCCGACGCTCGACGCATGGTCGACGGCCGCCGCCCTCGCAGCTGTGACGGACTCGATCGAGCTGATGGTCGCGGTCCGTCCGAACTTCCACCAGCCCGCGCTATTCGCAAAGCAATCGTCGAACATCGACCGCATCAGCCGAGGGAGGCTCGCTCTCAACGTGGTTTCCTCCTGGTGGGCGGACGAAGCCCGGCAGTACGGCCTGCAGTTCGACCAGCATGACGACCGTTATGCCCGCACGTCGGAATGGCTGAAGGTCGTGGAGGGCCTCTGGAGCGAATCGCGCTTCAGCTTCGAGGGCCAGTTCTACCGAGCCGAGGACGCGATTAACGAACCCAAGCCCGTCCGGAAGCCGGTGATATATGCAGGCGGGGAGTCGGAGGCTGCCAAGGCGATGATCACCGCCCAGTGCGACGCTTATGTGATGCACGGCGACGCCCCGGACGTGATCCGCGACAAAATAGCCGACATGCGCGCTCGACGGGAGCGAGCCGGGAAGCCGCCGATGACCTACGGAATGGCGGCCTATGCCATCGTTCGCGACAGCGAGCGTGAAGCGCAGGCGGAGGTCGACCGGATCACAGACATGAAGGGCAAGGCTCCTCCCGGGTTCGACAATTTCGAGCAATGGCTCTCAGGTACGCAGCTGGAGCGCGAGCTCAAGATCCAGGAATATTCGGTGACCAACCGCGGCCTGAGGCCGCGTCTGATCGGCACGCCCGAGCAGATCCGTGAGAAGATCGCGGAGTACGAGGATGCGGGGCTCGACCTCCTCCTACTCCAGATGAGCCCCCAGGCGGAGGAGATGGAGCGCTTCTCGGCGCAAGTCATGCAGACCGCCCCGATCAGGAGCTACCAGCGATCCTAGAGCGGGCCCATTGAACGGAGCACTTAGCTTTTGAGTCCGTGACGTACGTCCGAGCCCTGGCCCCCGCGCACCATCACACGCGCTCGTGTCAGTTCGCCGGTGCCGCGCCGACGACGTCATTAGTATGAACGAGAACTGCAAACTCCTCTTGCAGATCGCTGAGCGCGGCAGCGTGCACCTCTCCAGCGGGCGGTTGCGACCATCGACGCCGGGGCGATCGAATGTAGCGGTCGCATCGGTCACGACGTAGGTGTTGAATCCGAGATTTGCTGCCATCCGCACCGTGGTCGACACGCAATGGTTCGTCGTCAGCCCCACCACGAGCAGCATATCAACACCCGCAGTTCGCAGGTCAGCTTCTAGGCTCGTGCCAATGAAGGCGCTGTTCACAGTCTTCCGGTAGACGCTCTCGCCCTCGCGCGGCTCCGCCTCGGCTTTGGGCAGGTTACCAGACGTTCCGGGCCGAAGTGGGCTCGTGGATGATGTGGAGTCGTGGAAAACGTGGAATACCGGGCGCGCGGTTTCCCGCCACGCCGCGATTATTTGGGCGATGTTCGCCTCCGCCTCAGGATTGTTGCGGGGCCCCCAGACGGGATCGTCGAAGCCCCTCTGGACATCGACCACGAGGAGCGCGGCTCGGCTCAGGTTCATTGCGGAGGCTCGTCCTTGGCGAGAGCATGGGCCTACGGTTCACGTGTAATTCGAATACGTCGGGCTGAGCATAGGAGCCGACCACGTCGAAGTCGAACTTGGCCCGCGGGATTTGCTGAAGGTCGATGTCTGCGACGAGAACGGCCTCGGAGCCTTAGACCGGCGCGACGATTTCCTCCCCAGCGGACCGGAGTGTCCGCTTTCCACCCACTAGTGGAGCCGATCTGAGGTGGGATTGGCTCGAACGCAATCAGCGGCGGTGCAATCGGCGCGGCGAGGCTCAGGAGCGCTGGACCTAGCCACGCCCCAGGCCGGGGAGCTCTAATGACGTTCCGATCCCGCCATACAGCCCCAGCGACCGGTCGACCCAGCTGAGCAGCGGATCGTCTTGCTCAAGGAGTGGCAAGCTCGCCACGCTACCCGCCCAGATGAACGCTCCGATGGCGATGAAATCGGCATAGTTCGGCGTCTCTCCGCCGACGAATGGCCTCTCGCGCAGGGAAAGCCGCATTGGTTGGAGTGCTTCGCGCAGGCGGGGAGTGTAATCGTGCCTTTGTTGGTGGGCGTCTTCGAGGCTGTGGCGTAGACGAGCCTCGCGGGTTTGGCGAAAATAGGGGCGGTCTGCGGGTCTCAGGCGAGCGTATATGTCCAGCGCGCAGATCCGAAAGAGCCTTGAGACAACCTCCACGAGCAGCCATTTCTCGAAGAAGCGCACCGCCGAATATTCGGCAGACGATGAGAAGATGCGCGGAGCATCGGAATAGCGCTCGTCAAGATAGGCTGCGATTGTCCAGCTGTCCCCGATCCACCGGTCCTCGTCCTGGAGAACGGGGACTGACTTGAAGGTGCCGGGTCCGATGCTCTCGATTTCAGTGAAGCCCGTTCCGATACGCTCGTACGGAAGCTCTTTGTAGGCGAGCGCATATCGCGTACGCCAGGCGTAAGGGCTGATGGGGCAGTCATCCTCGGTCACGAGCTCGAACAAGCGTCGAATGGGCATCTACCCCGCATAGAACGTCGGGATGAGAGAGAGTACTCTAGTTGCGATGAATCGATCATGGACATTCAAGACTGCTACGACCCTGCTTCGACGTTTGAGAGACACGCCGTCCAGCAGCCACCGGAGCGAATGTCCGCTTTCCGCCCGAACCGGACATTAGCCGAATGTCCGCTTTCGACCCAAAGCGAACGTTCTGCGCCCCGTGTGCAACTGAGGGGGTGCACGAGTGCGCGGTAGCCACTAACGAGTGCGGCGCAGGGCACGCACATCCTAATGGAGACGTTCGCACGTGAACCGGACAGACTGGACGTATAACGAAGTCGCGGAGCTGTTTGATCTACCCTTTTCAGAGCTGCTTTTCCGCGCGGCTGTCGTCCACCGGAGGTATCACGCTCCGAACGAGGTGCAGCTCTGCACATTGCTTTCGGTGAAGACCGGAGGCTGCCCCGAGGATTGCGGCTATTGCAGTCAGTCGGCAACGGCCGAATCGGGCGTGAAGGCCGGCAAGCTCATGGACGTGGATGCGGTGCTTTCCGCAGCGGCTGCCGCGAAGGAGGCCGGTTCACAGCGCTTTTGCATGGGCGCAGCGTGGCGTAGCCCCAAGGAGCGGGACATGCCCAAGGTCTGCGCGATGGTAGCGGGCGTTAAGGAGATGGGCCTCGAAACCTGCATGACACTTGGCATGCTGACCGAAGGTCAAGCGCAGGCGCTCGCCGCGGCCGGTCTCGATTACTACAACCACAACATCGACAGCTCGCCCGAATACTACGGTGAGATTATTACGACGCGGACGTTCGAAGATCGCCTGGAGACACTTTCCCGGGTTCGTGCGGCCGGAATTTCGGTGTGCTGCGGAGGCATTGTCGGCATGGGCGAAAGCCGTGCCGATCGGGTCGGTTTCCTGCAGGTTTTGGCCACTCTTCCGCGCCACCCTGAGAGCGTACCGATCAATGCGCTTGTCCCGATCCCTGGAACCGTCTTGGGTGATCTCTTGGCGGGCACGCCCATGGCCCAGATCGACGACATCGAGTTCGTTCGAACGGTCGCGGTCGCACGGATTACTATGCCCCGGTCTATGGTGCGCCTGTCCGCCGGGCGCGAGAGTATGTCCGAGGCTACGCAGGCGCTTTGCTTCTTGGCTGGCGCGAATTCGATCTTCACAGGGGACAAGCTGCTGACCGCGGGCAACGCCGGAAGCGATGCCGACTCTGCTTTGTTCAACAAACTCGGATTGATCCCTATGAGTGCTGCAGAGCCTATGCGAAGCGAAAAAGCCGCATAAACGGAACGTTCGCTTTCCACCCAAACCGGACATTGGCGCGAGCTAAACCGTAGCTCTTCAGCAATCGCTGGAGGTCCTCATGCTGAATATCTGCGCATCGTCGCTGACTCTGCGTCCTCACTTTGGTTGCCGGCCGACAGGCGCGAAGCGTGCCCTGAAGCCGGTACATGCCTGGGGGATCAGGATCCGCCTGCAGGTGGGGCGACGCTTGCGAGACCTTGCGCTCTCTGACCTCGCCCTCGAGCAGCACCGCGATCCACCAGGCGCTACGTCCGATCCGAAGCTGATTGGTCAGCAGGTAGAGCGGCGGCACGAATGCTGCGCAGGTGCCCCAAGCAAGAAGGCGCCCCTGCACGAGCGCCCCCCAGTCGACCGCTTTACCGCGGTGAGCGCGAAGGATTGCCCTTCGAAGAGGTGAGCGCCACCATCAGCATGACGGCCGAGCGCGAAAAGCGCCAGCAGCGCCAACAGACTGACGCGCCTCCGGCCCTCACCAAGGCTTTCAAGCGCGTGGCTCAGCGGATCCTCCCGAACAACTCGCGCCCAAGGTAGCAGGTGATCCGTCGACCTCAACGGACCAAAGCCGCGCAAAGCCGGCGGATATCGGATGCTCGGCTTCATAACACCTAATGTCCGCTTTGGGTCGAAAGCAGACATAAGCTCCAGCCCCAGTTTTGGCTGTCCTACAGCCCCCAGTGTCGGCCAGAATGTCGGCCATGGCCGCGTTAATCCCCGTGCTCGTCCCCTTTCGCCTGCTCTCGCGCGCCTATGCGCGCGCGCGCGTAGGGGTGCTGCGTTTGCTGCGTTTCGCGTATCGAACAGGTCGCACCGGCACGCCACACTGGCGCGGCTTGCGTCCCTCGGCTAGCGACCCGGGCCATGCAAAAGCTCCCAGTGCTCGTGACCGGCGGCGCCGGCTATATCGGCAGCCACGCCGTCCTTGCCCTCACCGACGCCGGCTGGCCGGTCGCAGTGATCGATGATCTGTCCAACGGCACCCGCGAAATCGTCCCCGACGGCGTGCCCTTCTACGAAGGCCTGATCGCCGACGCCGATCTCGTGCGCCAGATCTTCGCCGAGCAAGGCACGCGGGCGATCATGCATTTCGCAGGCTCGATCGTCGTTCCCGAAAGCGTCGAGAAGCCGCTCGACTATTATCGCAACAACACGGTCGCGACCCACGCGCTCGTCTCGGCCGCGCTGGCCAGCGGCCTCAGGCACATCCTCTTCTCCTCGACCGCGGCCGTGTACGGAGCGCCCGAGCGCGTGCCGATCGAGGAGGGCGACCCCAAGCTCCCGATCAACCCCTATGGCGCGTCCAAGCTGATGACCGAGCGCATGCTCGAGGATTCGGCCGCGGCCCACCCGTTCAACTACGGCGCGCTGCGCTACTTCAACGTGTCGGGCGCTGACCCCGACGGCCGCGCGGGCCAGATCGGCCGCGGCTCGACCCACCTGATCAAGGTCGCGACCGAGGCCGCGGTCGGAAAGCGCACCCACGTCGACGTGTTCGGAACCGATTACCCGACCCCCGACGGCACCTGCATCCGCGACTACATCCACGTCAGCGATCTCGCCGACGCGCATGTCAGGGCGCTCGAGCGGCTGATCGAGAGGCCGCAGGAGAACCTCCTGCTCAACTGCGGCTACGGCAAGGGCCTGTCGGTGCTCGAGGTGCTCGACGCGCTCGACCGCGTCAGCGGGCGCGAGGTGCGGCGCGAGATGAAGGGCCGGCGCGCGGGCGATCCGCCGCAGCTCGTCGCCTCCAACCGCGCGCTCGTCGAAACGCTCGACTGGACTCCGCGCTTTGCCGACATCGACACGATCGTCGGCCATGCGCTCGCCTGGGAGCGCAGGCTCTTGAGCCAAGTCGCCGCGTGAACCTCCTGCGAGCCTGCCTCGCCCTGCTCGCGGCGCTCGCCGCGGCGGGCGCACCGGCGCAGCCGGCGGCGGACGCCCAGGCGCAGCAGCGGCTTCGCGCCCATGTCGAGTTCCTTGCAAGCGACCTGCTCGAAGGCCGCGGCACCGGCACCCGCGGGCATGAGCTTGCCGCGGCCTATGTCGCCGCCGAGTTCCGCAAGCCCGGCCTGCCCCCCGGCGTCTCGAACGCCCGCTGGCTGGGGCAGGCCCAGCGGCGCCAGGCGAGCCATGCCGCGGCTCCGCCATTGACCCTGACTCGGTACGGCCCCTCGTTCGCGCTCGTGCCCGGCAAGGATGCGGCGGTGCGCCCAAGCCTCACCGAGCGCGACATGGCGCTCTCGGCGCCGCTGGTATTCGTCGGCAGCGGGATCAGCGACCGGGCGCTCGGCATCGACGATTATGCGGGGCTCGACGTGCGCGGAAAGATCGCGGTCGCCGTCGACCACCTGCCGGCGGGAGTCCCGTCGGACGTCGCCGTCCACGTGCGCTCGAGCCTGCCGGCGATGGCCGCGCGTCACGGCGCGGTCGGCTTCATCCACATCGGCGAGGGCCCGCGCGGCCCGGGCCGGGTTGGCCCGCTGGCGAGGCAGCCGGTAACCGACTGGGTCGACTCGGCCGGGCTGAGCGGCCGGTCGGACCAGACTCGCGCGGTCATCGCCGTATCGCCCGAATGGGCCGAGCGGCTGTTCGAGCGAGCGCCGATGACGCTCGCTCAAGCGCGCGCGCAGCTTCGCTCCGGAAAAGGCGTGAAGGGCTTCGCGCTTGCCGCCAGCCTGGCGCTCAGGGCCAGGGCCGCCTGGCACGACTTCACCAGCCCGCAGGTCGTCGGCATCCTCCCCGGCTCCGATCCGCGCCTTGCGGCCGAGCATGTCGTGCTGATGGGCCACCTCGACCATCTCGGGCTCAAGGCCGACGCAAAGCCGGGCGAGGACAATGTCTACAATGGCGCCCTCGACAATGCGGCCGGGATCGCCACGCTGATCGAGGCCGCACGCCGGTTCACTGAAGTCGGCCGGCCGCCGCGCCGCTCGCTGATGTTCATCGCCAATACCGCCGAGGAGCTGGGCCTGCTCGGCGCAAGCTACCTGGCCGCTCACCCGACGGTTCCGATCGGGCAGATCGTGGGCCTGATAAACCTCGACATGCCGCTGCTGCTCTACGACTTCAACGACGTGTTCGCCTTCGGCGCGGAGCATTCGACCATCGCCCGGACGGTCGCTGCCGCCGGCTCCGGCCTTGGTGTTGCAGTCACCTCCGACGCAATGCCCGAGCAGAGCCTGTTCATCCGCTCCGACCACTACCGCTTCGTCCAGAAGGGCGTCCCGGCCGTGTTCATCATGACCGGCCACGGCAATGGCGGAAAGGACGTGTGGAGCCGCTTCCTTTCGGGCCCGTATCACGACGTGAACGACGATTTGTCGCAGCCGATCAACTGGCGCGCCGCCGCGCGCTTCGCCGAGCTCAACTACCGCATCGCACGAACCCTCGCCGACGCCGACCAGCGCCCGCTGTGGTACGAAAGCGACTATTTCGGCGAGACCTTCGCGCCCGCCCAGCCCAAGGCCCGCCGCTAGGGCAATCTTGACTTGGCAGCGGCCGCCTCCTAGGTGCGCCGCTCGGTTCGGCCCCTGGCCGGCCTTTCAGACATTTCGACACATTAGAGACGAGCGGGCGCCCGGCCATGAAGATTCGCAATTCCCTCAAGTCGCTCAAGGCGCGCCACCGCGACTGCCGGGTCATCCGCCGCCGCGGCCGCACCTACGTGATCAACAAGACCAACCGGCGCTTCAAGGCGAGGCAGGGCTAAGCTCCCCACGGGAGCTTTTGTGCAACCCCGGCAGGGCCGACGCCCTCCCAAATCGCTGATCTCAGGCAAGAAAATGCGGGTCGGCGCATTTTCGTCACGACTCGTCTTTCACTTCCCGTTCATTTGAGCGATGATAGACGCGAGCATAGGAGTCGTGTGATGGTTCGTCTTCCCAAGGCTGCACTCGTGATCGGAGCCGCTGCGTTCGTGGGCGTCGGTGTTGCCGGCGCCGCGATGGCGCAGGCGCCGGCCGGAAACCAGCAATCCATGCCCAAGAACTGGTCGTACGAGATCAAGAACGGCAAGCGGGTCCCCAAGGCCAACCGGGTGACCAATCCCGACGGCAGCTGGCGCGAGGAAGTCAGCCGCGCGGGCTGCGTGACGATCCGCGAAAAGAGCGCCGCGGGGGAGTATCGCGAAATCCGCCGCTGCGGCTGAGGCCGCCGCCTATCCCGTCTTTTGCGCCGGCGATGGCCTGATCGTGCAGGCCGGCAGCTTTAGCGTCTCCATTTCCCGGCAATCGCGGATCTGCGCCGTACCGTCGGGCCCGACGAAAATCGCCCAGCTGCGCCCGCTGTCGCAGCTCGCGGTCCACATCGACAAATTGCCATATTCCTGGACGTAGCCCGATTCCTCCACTCGCCGGCAGGTGCGGCCCGAAGCGTAGATCGCCCGCCTGAGCGCGATCGCGCGGTTCATGTCGCTGAGCTGGTGGAGCTGGTCCTGCGCCTCGCTCCTCACGACGATCGCCCTTTGCGGCTGGGTCGGCGCCGAACCGTCGCACGCGGTCGCAGCCAGTCCGCCGACAAGGGTCCAGAGGAGCTGAGCGCGCATGTGACTGTCCTTTCCTCTTGCCTCACTCCACCAACGGACTCGGCGCGCTTCGGTTCTAGTCGCAGTATCTGATCCGAACCGAAGCCGCGGCAGCCTTGGCGGCGTCCAGCGCGTGGGTGAGCTTGTCGGCCGAAGCGAGCGCCACGCCCATCCGCCGGTTCTTCAGCGTCCTGGGCGTGCCGAACAGCCTGACGTCGACCGGAGCGCCCGGACGGTCGCGCGCTAGCGCCTCCTCGACGCCCTCCAAAGCGAACCGCTCCGAATCCCGGTCCGCAAGGATCACTGCCGAGGCGCCGGGCCGGATCAGCTCGATCGAGGGGATCGGCAGCCCGAGCACCGCGCGCAGGTGAAGCTCGAACTCGTTCGGACTCTGGCTGATCAAGGTGACGAGCCCGGTGTCGTGCGGCCTTGGCGAAAGCTCGGAGAAGATCGCCTGCTCGCCGCGGATGAAGAACTCGACGCCGAAGATGCCGTGCCCGCCGAGCCCCTCGACCAGCTTGCGCGCCTGGCGCCGGGCGGACAGCAGAGCCTCGTCGGGGATCGCCGCCGGCTGCCAGCTCTCGCGATAGTCGCCCGCTTCCTGCCGGTGGCCGATCGGAGCGCAGAACAGCACGCCCCGAGCGCTCGAGACCGTCAGCAGCGTGATCTCGCTGTCGAACGCGATGTACTCCTCGACGATCACCTGGCGCCGGTCGCCTCGCATGTTCGCGACTGCATGATCCCAGGCCGCTCCGACGTCCTCCGCCGAGCGCGCGGTGCTCTGGCCCTTGCCCGAGCTCGACATCACCGGCTTGACCACGCACGGCAGCCCGACGGGCTCGGCCGCGGCGACGGCTTCGTCGCGCGATTCGGCAAAGCGGTAGTTCGAGGTGACGAGCCCGAGCTCGCGCGCGGCAAAGTCGCGGATGCCGTCGCGGTTCATGGTCAGCTGGACGGCCTTGGCGGATGGCGCGACCCGCCAGCCTTCCTGCTCAAGCTCGCCGAGCATCGCCGTGTCGATCGCCTCGATCTCGGGGACAATGACGTCGGGCCGGTGCTTCTCGACCGCCGCGCGAAGCGCGGCTCCGTCGAGCATCGGGAACAGCTCGAATGAGTCCGAGCATTGCATCGCCGGAGCGCCCTCGTAGCGGTCGCAGGCGACCACCCGGCAGCCGAGCCGCTTAGCGGCAATCGCGAACTCGCGCCCGAGCTCGCCCGAGCCGAGCAGCATGATGCTGGCAAGATGCACGGGCGGGCGATAGCGGCGCGCGCAATCCTCGGCTAGACCAACGAAGTTGGGCAGGGAGGCTTCACATGAACGCATTGCTCTTGGCTGTGGCCGCGCTCGCCCAGGCGGCGCCGGCTGCCGAAAAGCCCAGGACGCCAACCGAGATCATCGCGCAAGCGCCGGCAAGCGCGTGGAAAGCCATTCCGGCCGACGACCTGCTGGTGGTCGAGCTCAGGACCGGCGGGCGGGTGACGATCCAGCTCGCGCCCGAGTTCGCGCCGGTGCACGTCGCCAACATCCGCTCGCTCGCGCGCGGCAAATGGTGGGACGGCGCCGCAATCTATCGCGTGCAGGAAAATTACGTCGTCCAGTGGGGCAATAACGAGAGCGACAAGCCGCTGCCCGCGGGCGTGGTGGCCAAGCCCCCGGCCGAATATGCGCGCCCGCAGGCGGGCCTTCCGGTCACTCCGCTCGGCTATGCCGATCCCTATGCGGCAGGTGCCGGCTTCGCCCACGGCTGGCCGGTCTCGCTCTACGCCGACGGCCAGGCGAGCCTCGCGCACTGCTACGCTGCAGTCGGGGTCGGGCGCGACCTGTCGCCGGACACGGGCACCGGCGGTGAGCTCTATGCGGTGATCGGCCATTCACCGCGCCACCTCGACCGCAACATCGCGCTCGTCGGCCGAGTGATCGAGGGAATCGAGCATTTCACGACGCTGCCGCGGGGCACCCAGGCGCTCGGCTTCTACAAGGAGGAGGCTCAGCACGTGCCACTCGCCCGAGCGAGGCTTAGCGGATCGGACGACCGATTCCAGTACCTCGACACGTCCAGCCCGAGCTTCGCTGCTTATGTGAAGGCGCGTGCCAACCGCCAGGATTCGTTCTTCATCCGGCCGGCGGGCGGAGTCGATCTTTGCAACGCACCGGTGCCCGTGCGGCGGGTGCCGAAAAGCTAGGCACGGCTAGGCCGCCCCCTAGGCCGCCCCTAGGCCGCCCACGCGTGATCGTCGGTGCGGTTCTTGTGCTGAATGACGACCGGCCCATTGTGCGAGCGCATGCTCGCCTCGGCGAGCGGAAGCGCGGTCGCGCAGAACGCGCATTCCGCCGACACCCGCCCCACGAGTGCGTGCGCCCGCAGCCCGGGCAGTGGTTAACCTCATGCTCGCGGTAGACCACGTGGTAGCCCCGTACCACTGGGTCGTGGGTCTTGCGCAGACTCAGCGCCTCAGTCATCGCCATGGTTCGCAACCATCCTTTCGACCCCGTCCAACGAGCGAAACCGGGGCCGGTTTCACGCCAGTTCGGACAAGCCGGAAAGTTCAAGGAGTTGCCGCTGAAGGCGAGCGCGACAGGCGGTGCCCAGTGAGCGGCAGGCCGCTTAGTCGTCCCCGCCGGTGCGGAAGGGCTCGAGCGAGATCGGATCGGCGAACTCCGCCCCGATCTTGTCCCCGGCGACCCATCTGACCACCGCATTGGCGCGCTCGCGCCCCGGCAGCATCAGCCACACGCGCGAGCCGATTTCGAAGTCGCCGTCGGTCTCGGCCATGAAGCCGCTTTCGGAGATGTTGAGCACGCGCGCCTCGACGCCTTCGGTGCCGAGCTGGCGAACGCGCCCCTCGAGCTCGACCGCATGGCGGAGAACTGCCGCCGATCCTCAGGATCCGGCGATTGGCCAATACGCGCCCTGATCATGGAAAAACTCATCTCCATGAGCCGCTACTTCGAGCGTGCGGCAAAGTTGACCCCGAACCGATCGTCCGCACCCACTGGACCTGGCCCGCGATCAGGGCCTGCCCAGGCAGGTGCAGAGTAACCTGCTCGCCGATATGCGGCATCATGGTAAAGATTACCATAGCCCCCGAGGGCGAGCTGTTGCCCAGGCGCACCACATGCTTGCGCCCGCGCCACTCGAGCATGGCGGTCGAGGAATCGGCGGGCTCGCGCGGCTCGCTGCGCTGGTCGAACGTGCGCTTGACGCTGCGCGGGATCATGGACCCGTGAAGCATTGAGAACCCTCCACTGCCGACTTT
The DNA here is from genome assembly GCA_030447545.1 of Sphingomicrobium sp. Classification (GTDB taxonomy): domain Bacteria; phylum Pseudomonadota; class Alphaproteobacteria; order Sphingomonadales; family Sphingomonadaceae; genus Sphingomicrobium. Next base: position 18,455 of record JAUJOV010000021.1, read on the forward strand.
GGCAAAGTGGACGCTAACCCCTCGTTGTTAAAGATTGGTTCGCTCGCACCGCCGCGCTGCCCGCGGCCCGGCGAACGACAGTTGTCGAAGCGCAGCCGATCCGCCAAAGCTTGCGTCCATGCCTTCAGGCCTGATCGCGCTGCTCGACGACGTCGCAACCATCGCCAAGCTCGCCGCGGCGTCCGTCGACGATGTCGGCCTCGCGGTCGGCAAGGCCGGCACCAAGGCCGCCGGAGTGGTGATCGACGATACTGCCGTCACTCCGCGCTACGTGACCGGCCTCGCGCCCGAGCGCGAGCTTCCGATCATCGGCAAGATTGCCGCCGGCTCCCTGCGCAACAAGCTGCTCATCCTGCTTCCGGTCGCGCTCCTGCTCAGCCTGTTCCTGCCGGTGCTGATCACTCCGCTGCTGATGATCGGCGGCGCCTATCTCGCGTTCGAAGCGACCGAGAAGATCATCGAGGCGCTCACCCACGACCACGGCCACCAGGAGCAAGTGCTCGACGCCCTCGCCGACCCGGCCGAGCTCGAGAAGATGCAGGTCGCCGGCGCAATCCGCACCGACTTCATCCTGTCGGCCGAGATCATGGCGATCGCGCTTGCCGAGCTCGAGGCCGACAGCTTCGCCATGCAGGCGGCAGCGCTCGGGGCAGTCGCGATCGTGATCACCGCGGCCGTTTACGGCACCGTCGGGCTGATCGTGAAGCTCGACGATATCGGCCTGCACCTGGCCAAACGGCGCGACCGCGGCTCGCAGGCGCTCGGCCTCGGCCTGGTCGGCGTCCCCTGGCTGCTGCGCGCTCTGTCCATCGTCGGCACGGCGGCGATGCTGTGGGTCGGCGGCGGAATCATCGTCCATGGGCTTGAGGAGCTGCACATCCTGGAAGCCGTCCCGCACGTCATCCACGACAGCGCGCACGCTGTGTCCGGCAGGTTCGCAGCGCTCGAATGGCTCGCCAACGCGCTCGGCGCAGCCGTGGTCGGAGCGATCGTCGGAGCGCCGATCGTCGGTCCACCTGCTCAAGCACCGCAAGGGAGCTGACCGCGGCCGCCCACTGACCTGCGCTCAATCGAAGTGAAGCCGCCGGTACCGCCCGCGGAAATAAAGCAGCGGATCCATGTTCGGGTCGAAGCTCGCCTTCACCACCCGTCCCACCAGGATGAAATGGTCGCCGCCCTCGTGCACCGCGTGGCGCTCGCACTCGAACACGCCCAGCGACTCGCGAAGCACCGGCGCCCCGCACTCGCCCGGCGACCAGTCGTTGGGGCCGAACCGGTCCTCGGCCCTGGTCGAAAAGCGGATGGAGGCGGGCTGCTGCCCCGTCTGGAGCACGTTCACCGCGAAATGCCCGGCCTCGAGCAGAGCCGGAGCGCTCACCGCGCGCTTCTGAAGGCACACCAGCAGCAGCGGCGGGTCGAGCGACACCGAAGTGAAGCTGTTGGCCGTAGCCCGCCGGCCGCGCCCGTTCGGTCAGGTGACCACCGTCACTCCCGTCGCGAACGAGCCGAGCGCGTCGCGCAAGGTGCGCTGGTCGGACCCGGTGCGATATTCGCGAAGGCGCGGCTCGTCAGCCATGCCGGTCGCTATACAGGCGGGTCCCTGCGGCTCAAATCGCCAGCAGCCGCTCGGGCGTCAGCGCCAGCACGTCGGCCACGGTCTGCTCGAGCGAGCTCGACACGAGGTAGCGCGGCTGGAAGGCGTCGTGCCGGTAGGGCGTATTCACCGCCCGCTCGACGCAGAAGGGCAGCCGCTCCACCTCGTCGCTCTCGAGGCTGAAATGCGCTTCGCCGAAGCTCGAGGCGAGCCCTGAGCCGAGGATCTTGAGCTCGCCTCTTTCCAGCGCAAGGCCGAACTCGACGCTGTGCCAGTAGATGCGCGCCACGCGATGGCCCTCGCCCGCGGCAATCGCAGCAAGCCCCAGTCGGCCGACATGCTCGACCATCTCTGCGAAGTCGTGGTGCGCGAGCATCGGGATATGGCCGAACAGGTCGTGGAAGCAGTCGGGTGCTTCGAGATAATCGAGCTGCTCACGAGTGCGGATGAAATTGCCCACCGGGAACACGCGCTTGCTCAGCATGTCGAAGAAGATGTCGTCAGGGACCAGCCCCGGCACCGCGACGACCCGCCAGCCGGTGCGCGGCTCGAGCACGGCATTGAGCTCGGCGACCTCCGGAATCCCGGGGTGCGACAGCCGAAGCAGGTCGATGCCGTCGAGGAATTCCGACACCAAGCGGGTTCCGAGCAGCTCGACCTGACGGGCGAACAGCAGGTCCCACACCGAATGGTCCTCGGCCGTGAACGACTCCCAGCATTGCGGCACCAGGAAATCGTCCCATCGCCGGGCCGGCGCCTCCTTTGTGATCGTCTCCTGAAGCATTGGGAAAGTCCTTCCTTCGGCAATAAAAAGCCCGCCGAGCGAAGGCTCTGGCGGGACCGGAGGCTGTTGAGCTAAGCGCGCGCGCGTCAGCCGGTTCCAGCCTCCCAGTGATAATAATAGCTCGCCGGCGCGGCCGCAGCGGCGCGGATCGGGGTCGAGGCGAGCAGGCGGGTCATTGGTTTTTGCGCCATGGCAGGGCGCACATGAACGGCCAATGTCGCTCGCTGTTCCGACTTTGCGACGCGCGTCCTGTCAGGCGCTGATCAGCGCTCCGCGATACACCGGGTCCTCGATCGTCCGCCCGGCGCCCAGAGCGACGCAGCTCAGCGCATTGTCGGCGACCCGCACCGGAAGCCCGGTCTCGTCGGCAATCACCTCGCTGATCCCGCGCAGCAGCGAGCCGCCGCCGGTCATGGTGATCCCCTGGTCGATCACGTCCGCGGCGATCTCCGGCTGCGTATTCTCGAGCGCGGCCCGGACCACCTCGACGATCCGGTTGACCGGCTCGGACAGCGCCTCGGCGACCTGCGCTTCGGACAGGATGATCTCGCTCGGCACCCCGCGTCCGACGTCGCGACCGCGCACATGGGCGATCCGTCCATCGCCGTCGTGCGGCGGGCTCGCCGCGCCCACTTCCATCTTCACCCGCTCGGCCGTGCCCTCGCCGATCAGCAGGTTGAAGTTGCGCCGGGCATAAGCCGTGATCGCCTCGTCCATCCGGTCCCCGCCCACTCGGGCCGAGCGCGAAAAGGCGAGGCCCTGGAGCGAAATGACGCCGACCTCGGTCGTCCCCCCGCCGATGTCCACCACCATCGATCCGATCGGCTCGGCCACCGGAAGCCCCGCGCCGATCGCCGCGGCCATCGGCTCCTCGATCAGCGACACCCGGTCGGCGCCGGCATTGCTCACGGCATCGCGGATCGCGCGGCGCTCGACCGAGGTCGCGCCCGAGGGGATGCAGATCACCACTTCGGGCCCGCGCGAGAATCGGCCCGGGCCGCCGTGCGCCTTGCGGATGAAATGCTTGATCATCTCCTCGGCGACCTCGAGGTCGGCGATCACTCCGTTGCGAAGCGGCCGGATGGTGCGGATATTGTCGGGCGTCTTGCCCATCATCAGCTTGGCGTCGTCGCCGACCGCCCGGACCTTGCGCACGCCGTTGTGAGTCTCCATCGCCACCACCGACGGCTCGCTTGTGACGATGCCCGACCCGTGCACGTAGACGACGGTGTTGGCCGTTCCGAGATCGATCGCGATCCCGCGCGAGGAGAAGTTGAACAAGCGGGGCAAATGCATGAGCGGGGACCTGCGGGCGAGTAAGTGGCGAGAAGGTCGAGCCTATTGAGGCCCGGCCGAAGCGCAAAGCTTTCCGGCGTCCGTGCCGCAGGGCGTGACACGAACGCGCCGAGCGGAGTTAACCCTCCTGAAGCCGGTTTATCGCCTGTGCGAGTTTTACGTCGCGCGCCGTCACCGCGCCGGCATCGTGACTGGTCAGGCGAAAGTCGACGCGGTTCCAGCGAGAAGTGAACTCGGGATGATGATCGGCCTTTTCGGCATGAAGCGCGACGCGGGTCAGGAAGCCGAACGCCTCACCGAAGTCGGCGAACCTGAAGCTGCGCACCAACGCCTTGCCGCCGTCCTCGAACGTCCATCCCTCAGGGGCGTCCATCGCGATTCTCCTGTCCTACAGGCGCTCGTTTTGCGTATGCCGCGGCCGATGGTCCAGCTTTGCGGCATCTTCACGCGCGACTTTTCGCCAGGCCCTCGCGTGCGTGCGCGCGCACGCACGCGTAGGCCTGCTGCGTTCGCTGCGTTTCGCGGCCTTGAAATGCCGCCTCGCCGGGAGCAGTTGGACCGCGAAGGAGACTGATCATGGCCACGCAAGTAGCCGAGAAAAGCTCCCCCAGGGGGCCNAGGGCTCCGCAGTATGAGCCGGAACCGAGAGGCCCACGGCCGCCGCGGCTGCAAAGGCTTTGAATACATGAGACATTTAACTGCTCCTCTTCTGAGTTCTTACGTAACCCGGAACGCGGCCGTCATTCCCGCGGCCTGGTGCTCCAGGATGTGACAGTGAATCATCCAGTCGCCCGGGTTGTCGGCGACAAAAGCGATCTCCGCGCTCTCCTGCGGCGGCATCAGAACGGTGTCCTGCCACTCCTTGTGTTGGGTAGGCTTTCCGTTTCTGGAGATCACACGGAAGCTGTGCCCGTGAACGTGGATCGGATGCCACCAAGCAGTCTCGTTCCTCAGGTTCATCACAGCGGTCCGGCCACGCTGGATGGTGAGCATCGGCTCGTGGTCATGGCCGTTTGCGGAGACGCCATTGACGGTCCATCCCATCATGCCGCCGCCGCCCATTATTCCACCGCCCATCATGCCGCCGCGCATCATGCCGCCGCCGCCCATCATGCCCATCATTCCGCCGGCGAAGATCAGTTCGTGACGAGGCGCGCCGCGCAACTGCGGTTTGGGGAGCGGGTTTGGCGGGAGCTGGATCGGAGTGGACAGGGGCGCCTTTCGGAGCGGCACATCAGAATAGACGATGTCGGTCAGCACATATTCGAGGCCGCCAGTGTAGAAGTCGTCGGTGATCTCCACACGGTTGCCCGGCGAACCCATGGCGTCGAGGATGAGATCGACGCGCATTGCCGGGCCGATGACAACGGGCCCGTTCGGCTCGTGCGGTCGGACCGGCTGGCCGTCGATTGCGATGATCTGCGGCCGGTGCCCGCCGAAATTCAGGCCGAAGATGCGGGCATTGGCGGCGTTGATCAGCCTTAGCCGGATGCGCTCTCCGGATTGGACCGCCAGCGGCTGGGGAGGACGGCCGTTGACCGTGACGGTGTTCCCGACCCGGCCGGCCATCGTCGCATCGTGCCGGCTGCCGAATCCGCCGCTGATCTGGCCCGACGAATCCATGCGCCAGTCGTCGAGCACCCACGTCACGTCGCGGTCGACCTGGATCGGCTGGTGTTCCTCGACGATCAGCGGCGCGTAGAGCCCACGCCCGACCTGTTCGAAGCTGCGGTGGTGAGGGTGGTACCAGTAAGTGCCGGCGTCCTTCAGCACGAACTCGTACGTGAACTTGCCGCCGGGGCGGATCGGATCCTGCGTGAGATGCGGCACCCCGTCCATCGCGTTCGGAACGCGCACCCCGTGCCAGTGGATCGTAGTCTCCTCGTCGAGGCCGTTGTCGACGACGACGCGCAGGCGATCGCCTTGACGAACGCGAATTTCCGGCCCCGGAACCTGGCCATTGTACGCCCACACCTGCACATCGGGCTTGCCGGAACCCATGAGCGGGGCGGCAGCAGGCGCGGGTTTCAGGCGCACATCGGCTACCCCGTCTATCCGCCCCAGGGCGGCCAGACCCGAAGTTCGCCCGGGCAACAACAGAGCGGCGGCGCTGGCGGTGCCGGCTGTGGCGCCCGCGACAATGAAGCCCCTCCGGCTCATGATTCCAACTTCCGAGCGCATGCGCTACCCTGATTTCCTCTCGTAAGATCTCTTTGCTGAGCCCGATCTAGGGCTTCCCATCGTTGGAAGGTCAAGATCCACGGCGACACTTTTTCAGGATGATCCCGGGTACCGGGCAAAGCCTGCTGTTCGCGCGGAGGAGTGAGCAACCGTTACCCGGCCGGCGGGTTTTGGGCTCAGGGCGGAACTGATCGGAGGCCGGCAGCTTGGATCAGACTTTGGCAGCGTTCGGAACTGCTGCGGGCATGCTCTGGAAGGCTGCTTGGGCTCTCATATTCGGGTACATAATCTCAGCGGCCATCCAGGTGCTCGTTACGCGCGAGCAGATGGCCAGGGCGCTGGGCGACCGTGGTCCCCGTCAGGTTGGTCTCGCCGGCCTATTCGGCTTCATCACTTCGTCCTGCTCATTCGCGGCGCTGGCTGCATCGCGTGCGATCTTCGCCAAAGGCGCTCATCCAGTGAATGCGCTCGCGTTCCTGATCGCAGCCACGAACCTGGTGATAGAACTTGGAATCGTGCTTTGGGTCCTGGTGGGCTGGAGGTTCACGCTCGCCAACTTTCTGCTCGGCATCGTGATGATACTCTACGCCTACGTCGCGACGCGGATTTGGCTGCCGGCAGGCCTTGCGCGGTCAGCCCGCGAGCATGCGCAGAAAGTGCAGCAGGATGAAGCCCCCGCCGAAGCGTCAGCGCGAAATGGCGGCTGGACAGACAAGCTGCGCTCGCGCCGCACCTGGTTGCAGATCGCGAAGGCGTTCGTGGCGGAATGGAAGATGGTCTGGAAGGAGATCCTGTTCGGCTTCACGGTCGCCGGCTTCATAAGCGTGTTCGTTCCTCAGTCTTTCTGGAACGCACTGTTCCTGAAGGGTACGACCGGCGACGTGATGCCGTTGTGGGCCGTGGCCGAAAACGCCGCGGTGGCGCCATTTGTCGCCTTTTTCACGTTCATTGGATCGATGGGGAATGTGCCGCTTGCCGCAATGCTCTGGTCGCGTGACGTCTCGTTCGGCGGCGTGATGGCATTCCTTGGCGCCGATCTCGTGGCGGCAACAGTGATCTGGGTGCACCGGAAATATTATGGTTGGGGCTACGCGGCCTACCTGTCCCTGCTGCTCTATGTCTGCATGGTGTTGGCCGGGATCACCGTGCATTACGTCTTCGCCGCGCTTGGAGCGATTCCGGAGGAGCGTCCAGCGCTTGACGAAATGGTGAGCTTCGCCGTCGACCACACGTTCTTTCTGAACTTGGTTTTCGGTGCGGCAGCTGCCGTTCTGCTCTGGATCGGTGCCCGCCCCACAGGTGGCCGGGGACAGCCGATCCGAGCTCATGGCTGATCAGTTTGCGCGTCCATTCGTGCTTCGTAGCCCCATGCCGCGTTGACATGATTGGAATGACAGGCCATGGGAGCGGTGTGATCCGCTTTTTGACCATCCTGCTGACGAGTCTCTCGCTCCTGCTCAGTCCAGCTGCGGCAGCTTCCGGCGCGCTGGGAAATGAAGCAGCTCAAACCGAATGTTCGATGCCGCAATCCGCAGCAGACATGGGCATGGATCACGACAAGATGGACTGCTGCACCCCGGAGTGTACTGCGTCAGCAGCGGCTGCAGTTCTGGCGTCCAACGATCCTGGTGCAGACACACCAGCTGCAGCTAATTCGCCATTGCCGCTCCCGCGCGACGCTATGCTGCCCTCGTTGAACTGGGCGGCAACAGATCCACCGCCCCGACTCCATCTCACCTGACCTCTGGGTGGCCCTCGCGGCTGCCTTAGTACGCGTTTGTCGATGTCGCCGCTGCTGTGCGCGTGCCGTCGCAAACCAATCTTGGTGAAGCCACAGAGACAAGCTTCACGCCAGGTACTCAGGATGATGATGATCATGAAGATTTACACTGCAGCCATGCTGATTGGCTCTTTGGCGCTCGCGGCCTGCGGACAATCCGACGAGGGCAACACACAAAGTGTCGCAGCCGAATCAACTGCTCCGGCGGGCACGAACGAGAGCGGAGCCACCGCGCAACCGTCTGGTGAAGTCCATACAGGAAACGGTGATATCACGGAGCTTTCGAGCGACAGTGTCACCATTTCTCATGGGCCTGTTGGATCAGTCGGTTGGCCCGCAATGACGATGACTTTCCAGGCACCGTCCGCTGACATGCTGCAGGGGCTGAACGTCGGTGACCCCGTCGACTTCCAGTTCCAGAAAGCGGGCGAACAATATGTTCTGAGTTCGATCAAAAAGGCTCAGCGGTAGCATTGGGGCGGTTCCTTTGTGGGGCCGCCTTTTGCTCCACTGCATCGAAAGACAGCTCATGCCAGCTCTACCACGAAAGCGCGTCGCTGCGGCGACGGTGATCACGGCGCTTCTTTCCGCGCAATCTTGGGCCCAGAACGTGCCCGTGGTCGACGAGGGGTCGGGCACGGCTAACAATCGCCAGGCCGCACCCGCTGCTCCCGGATCCGCTGAAGCGGCCCAGAGCGCGCGCCCCACTATCGATGGAGCCGTTCTCACCATCGAAGAAGCGGTTGCGCGGGCACGCGGAGACCAGCCCGCCATCGCTGCGTTCGAGCGCGAGGCGGTCGCATCCGAGGAAGCTGCCGTCGTCGCGCGTAGCCTGCCGGACCTTCGGCTGATGCTCGGGATCCAGAACTTCCCGATCACCGGCGACGACGCCTTCAGCCCGATCGACAGTATGATGACGATGTACATGATCGGCGTGATGCGCGAGGACGTGAGCCGCTCCAAACGAGAGGCTGACGCTGCGCGCATTCTCGCCGAGGCGCTGGTCAGCCGGCGCCAGGCGAGCGCGCAGGAGCGGCGCATCCGATACGAGGTGATGATCGCGTGGATTGACGGGGTCGAGGCGCGGGCGAAGCAGAGCCTTCTTGCAAGGCTGATCGCCGACCTGCGCACCGGCCGGAAGGTCATCGAGGCAAGCATCCCGACCGGCGGCTCGACCCCCTCGCTGGCGCTGCAGGCGCAATCCCAGATCGCGCTCGAGGAGGCGCAGCTTGCCGACGCCGAGCGTGCCGAGGCGCGCGCCCGAGCGGAGCTTGCTCGGTGGATCGGCGCGCCCGCATCGCTGCCGCTTCCCGCTTCGATACCGGACATCGAGCCGCCGACCGCTGCAATGCGCGCACTGCTCACCGCCCATCCGGAGCTTCTGGTGGCGCAGGCGGAGCAGGAGGCGGCGCTGCGCGGCGTGGACGTAGCGCGGCAGCAGCGAGACGAGCGCGACGTCAGCTGGCAGGTCTCGCTCGGGCTGCGGCCCAAATATGGTCAGATGGTGAGTGCGCAGGTTTCGGTCCCGCTGCAGCTCAACCGTCGCAACCGCCAGGACAGGGTGGTCGCCGAAGCACAGGCCCGCGCCCAGGCGGCGAGCCTGCGGCTGGAGGATAAGCGGCGCGATCTGCTGCGCCGCTTCGAGGTGGCGGCAGCGGATTATCGCGGTGCGGAGGCCGAGCTGGCTCGGATCAACCGCGACGCAATCCCATCGCTCGAAAGCGCGTTCAGGGCAGCGGAAGCCCGCTACGCCGGAGGCGGCGGAACGCTCGAGCAGCCGTTCGAGATCGTCCGCGATTATGTCGAACTGACGATCCAGGCGGTCGAGACTCGGGCCAAGCGGGCACGGGCCGCGGCCGAAATGATCTACATCACCGGGGAGGCGGGCCGATGATGCGCGAACGGCTGACCACGATCGTCAAGACCACGCGCAAACGCCCGACGCTCATTGCCGCGCTTGCCGTCCTGCTCGCGCTGCTTGCCGCGATGGGCGGCTACATGCTCGCCGGTGGCGGCGGCGATCAGCAGACCGACAGCTCGGGCAGACGCATATTGTACTGGTACGACCCGATGATCCCCGACGAGCGCTACCCGGGCCCCGGCAAGTCGTCGATGAACATGGACCTCATCCCCAAATATGCCGACGAGGGCGCCGCGGACGGCGTGACCGTCTCCCCGTCGGTGATGCAGAATCTCGGCGTTCGCCTTGCCAAGGTCGAGGTCCGCGACATCGCGCCGGTTGTCCGCGCGGTCGGCCGCGTCGATTTCGACCAGCGGCTGGTCGATGAAGTGCAGACGCTGACGCCCGGCTTCGTCGAAAGTCTCGCCGTGCGCGCGGAGGGCGAACCGATCGGCGCCGGCCGGGTGATTGCCCAGGTCTATTCGCCGGAACTGCTCGCCGCCCAGAACGAATATAAGGCGCTGCTCACCAGCCGCGGTCCCGCCGCGGCGAGCGTTCGCAGCGCGGCTCGCAGCCGCCTGCTGCTGCTCGGAGCGCCTTCGTCCCTGGTCGCGAGGCTTCAGCGCGGGGGCGCTCCGCAGCGCACGTATCCGGTGGTTGCCCGCACGTCGGGCGTCGTGACAAGCATCGGCGCACGCCCGGGTTCTCAGGTCGCACTCGGTGAGTCGATCGTGACCATCCAGGGACTGTCGCCCGTGCTCGTCGTCGCCGACGTTCCGGAAGCCTCGCTTGGCAACGTTCGCGTCGGTCAGCCCGCCGAGATCAGCTTTCCCGCTTATCCGGGCGACGTCCGCCAGGGCCGCGTCGACTACATCTTCCCGTCGCTGAACACCGAAAGCCGGACCGCACAGGTGCGGATCACGATTCCGAACCCCGGCGGGCGGCTCAAGGCCGGCATGTTCGCGAACGTGACGCTCCAAGGCGCCGGCGGAATGGCGGTCGTCGTCCCGAGCGAGGCATTGATCGACACCGGCCGGCGCCAGCTGGTGATCGTCAAGCGCGGCGGCAGCTTCATTCCGCAGGAAGTGAAGACCGGACGCGACTACGACCGATGGACGCAGATCGTCGCGGGCCTTCGTCCGGGCGAGGAGGTGGTCGCATCGGGCCAGTTCCTGATCGACTCCGAAGCTTCGCTGTCGGGTTTCCTGAGCAGGCTCGAGAGCACTCAGGCCCCCGCACCGCGGCTCATCACCAGCCGCGGCATCGTGACCTCGGTCGACGGCGCGAACCGCCTCGTCACCATCCGCCATGGGCCCATCCCCGAGCTCGGCTGGCCGGCCATGGAGATGACATTCCAGGTGCGCCAGCCCGGAATGCTGCGTGGGCTGAGACGCGGGCTGCGGGTCGAGTTCGCGGTGAACGCGCAGCCGCAGGGCGATCGCTACGTGATCGAACGGATCGCGCCGGACGCCGGCACATGATCGAGCGGATCATCCGCGCGTCGGTCGCCAACCGGCTGTTCGTGCTGATGGGCGCGGTATTCATCGCGCTCGCCGGGATCTACTCGCTGACGCGCACTCCGGTGGATGCTCTGCCGGACCTGTCGGACACGCAGGTGATCATCCGCACCAGCTATCCCGGTCAGGCGCCGAGCACGGTCGAGGCGCAGGTCACCTATCCGCTTGCGAGCACCATGCTGTCGGCGCCGCAGGTGAAAGCCGTGCGCGGCTTCTCCTTCTTCGGCGACAGCTTCGTCACGGTCCTCTTCAAGGACGGGACCGACCTTTACTGGGCCCGGTCGCGGACGCTCGAATATCTGAGCCAGGCGCGCAGCCGCTTGCCGCCCGGCATTTCACCGGATCTCGGGCCAGACGCAACAGGGGTCGGCTGGGCGTACGAATATGCGCTGGTCGACCGCAGCGGCCGCCAGGACATCGCCGGCTGGGCGTACGAATATGCGCTGGTCGACCGCAGCGGCCGCCAGGACATCGCCCAGCTGCGCTCGCTCCAGGACTGGTTCCTGCGGTTCCAGCTGAAGGAGATCGACGGGGTCGCCGAAGTGGCGAGCGTCGGCGGCATGGTGCAGTCGTTCCAGGTCCAGCTCGATCCCGCGCGGATGCAGCTCTACCGCGTCTCCGTCTCCGACGTGATCGAGGCGGTCCGCCAGGCCAACAACGAGGCGGGCGGATCGGTGATTGAGCGCGCCGGCGCCGAATATATGGTTCGCGTTTCCGGATATCTGAAGTCGCTCCAGGACTTTCGCGACATCCCGCTGAGCGCTCAGACAGGCGGCATTCCGATCACCGTCGGCGACGTCGCGCGCGTGCAGCTGGCGCCGGAGTTCCGGCGCGGGATCGCCGAGCTCAATGGCGAAGGCGAGGTCGCCGGCGGCATCATCGTCGTCCGCCAGGGCGCGGACACGCAGTCGGTGATCGAGGCGGTCAAGGAAAAGCTCGAGACGCTCAAGCGAAGCCTTCCTCAGGGCGTCGAAGTGGTGACTGTCTACGACCGCTCATCGCTGATCGAGCGCGCGGTCGCCAATTTGTGGGAGAAGCTTGCCGAGGAGCTGCTGGTCGTCGCGCTGGTCACGTTCGCGTTCCTGCTTCACTTGCGCTCTTCGCTCGTTGCACTGGTGACGCTTCCGCTCGGCATCCTCGCGGCCTTTACCGTGATGCGCCTCCAGGGCGTGAATGCGAACATCATGTCGCTCGGCGGAATCGCGATCGCGATTGGTGCGATGGTCGACGCTGCGATCGTGATGGTCGAGAATGCTCACAAGAAGCTCGAGCACGCGCGGGCCAATGAGGGCATTTCCGAGCAGACCCGGATCAAGGTGCTGGTCGATGCTGCCGTCGAGGTCGGCCCGGCGCTGTTCTTCTCGCTGCTGATCATCACTCTGTCGTTCCTGCCGGTGTTCACGCTCGAGGCGCAGGAGGGGCGGCTGTTCCGCCCGCTGGCGCTGACCAAGACCTATTCGATGGCCGCGGCTGCCGGCCTGTCGATCACCCTGGTCCCGGTCCTGATGGTGATGTTCGTCAAGGGCCGGATCCGGCCCGAGCAGGACAATCCGGTCAACCGCTTCCTCATCCGCATCTATCGGCCGGCGCTCGCCTGGGTGCTGCGAAAGCCCAGGCAGACGCTTGGCATTGCCGCGGCCGCGCTCGCGCTCACGATCGTCCCGATGAGCCAGCTCGGCGGCGAGTTCATGCCGCCGATGGACGAGGGCGACGTGCTCTACATGCCGACGGCGCTGCCCGGTTTGTCGGCTGCCGAGGCGGGCCAGCTGCTTCAGGTCACCGACCGGATCATCATGACGGTTCCCGAGGTGAAGACCGTGTTCGGCAAGGCCGGCCGCGCCGAGACTGCGACCGACCCCGCGCCGATCGAGATGTTCGAAACCACCATCCAGTTCAGGCCCAGGAGCCAGTGGCGCCCCGGCATGACCCCGGAAAAGATCATCGAGGAGCTCGATTCCAAGCTCAAGATTCCGGGCCTTGCCAACGTGTTCGTGCCGCCGATCCGCAACCGCATCGACATGCTCGCCACCGGGATCAAGAGCCCCGTCGGGGTCAAGATCAACGGTCCCGACCTCGACATCCTGCAACGCCTTGGCGAGCAGGTCGAGCGGGCGGTGAAGCCGATTGCGGGCACGGCCTCGGCAGTGTCCGACCGAATCTCCGGCGGACGCTACATCGACATCGAGGTGAACCGGCTCGCCGCAGCGCGCTACGGCCTGTCGATCGAGCAAGTCCAGCAGACGGCAGCGACAGCCGTCGGCGGTGCAACGATCGGGGAGAAGATCGACGGCCTGGCGCGCTATCCGATCAGCGTCCGCTTCCCGCGCGAAATGCGCGACAGCGTCGCGGCTCTGGAGCAGCTGCCGATCATCACTCCCGACGGCGCGATCGTTTCGCTGTCCCAGGTGGCCGACATCCGCGTCCAGGCCGGCCCCTCGATGATCAAGAGCGAGAATGCCCAGCCGACGGTCTGGGTCTATGTCGACGTGCGCAACCGCGATGTCGTCGGCTACGTCCAGGAAGCGCAGGAGAAAGTCGCCGAGGCCGTTCAGCTGCCGCCCGGCTACTCGATCAGCTGGTCCGGCCAGTTCGAATATGCGCAGCGCGCGGCCGAGCGCCTGACCTGGGTCGTTCCGGGCACCGTCGGCATCATCTTCCTGCTGCTGTTCGCCGCCTTCCGGCGCGTGCGTCAGCCGGCGATCATCCTTTTGAGCCTGCCGTTCGCGCTCGTCGGCGGCATCTGGCTGATCTTCCTGATGGGCCACGCGGTGTCGGTGGCAACGGCGGTCGGCTTCATCGCGCTTGCCGGCCTCGCCGCCGAGTTCGGAGTGGTGATGCTCGTCTACCTCGACGCGGCAATCTCCGAGAGAGTGGAGCACCGGCAATTCTCGCAGGACGACGACCTCGATGAGGCGCTGATGGAAGGCGCGGTGCTGCGCGTGCGCCCGAAGGCAATGACGGTCGCGGTGATCCTTGCCGGTCTGTTCCCGCTGCTCATCGGCCATGGTGCCGGGTCAGAAGTCATGCAGCGGCTGGCGGCGCCGATGGTCGGCGGAATGATCACCGCCCCGCTGCTGTCGCTGTTCGTGCTGCCCGCCATCTACAAGCTGCTCGGCCGGCGGCGGTTCATCAAGGAAGCACGCGACACTTCCACGCCGCCCATCAACTCGGCGGCCCAGCCGGAGCTGAGCGCGTGAGCCTGGGCATCCTCGCACTCGCAACAAGGGAGAGAAACAATGCAGATGAACTGTCCAATGATGATGGGTGAAGGAAGCGGTCTGATGATGATCGGAATGGGCCTGGTCTGGCTGCTGATCGTCATCGTGCTGCTGCTCGCGATTGCGGCGCTCGTGAAATATCTCCGCTCGGGACGGACCCGCTGACTGGAGGCGCGCTTCACAATCAGACGGGGGATCGATCATGGCAAAAGGAGATGTCGTTCTCGTCACCGGCAGCAGCGGGTATCTCGGCGGCGCGATCATCCGCAGGCTCGCGCACGAGTACACACTCGTCGGACTCGACCGACCAGGCGGCGGCGAGCCACCCGAACCGGCGCAAGCGATTGACCTCGACCTTGCTTCCGACGAGTCGGTCCGAGAGGCGCTCGAAAAGGTCCGCAGCGAGTTCGGCGGCCGGATCGCTTCGGTCGTCCACCTCGCCGCTTATTACGACATTTCCGGTGAGCCCAACCCGCTCTACGATGAGATCAATGTCCAAGGCACGCGCAGGCTGATCGAGGCGCTCCAGGCGTTCGAGGTCGAGCAATTCGTCTTCGCCAGCACCATCCTCGTACACCAGGCCGCTAAACTGCCCGAGGAGCGGATCACTGAGGATTCGCCGCTCGCTCCCTCCTGGCCCTACCCAGAGTCTAAACTGAAAACCGAGGAGCTTCTGCGGGCCCGTCGTGGCGACATTCCAGTCGTCTTCCTGCGAATTGCCGGTGTTTACGACGATATGGGCCACTCGGCTTTCCTCGCCGAACAGATAGCGGGCGTGTACGAGCATCGGACCACCGCACATCTCTATCCGGGGATGCTGTGCGCGGCCCAGTCGAGCGTGCACCTCGACGATCTGACCGAAGCGTTCGCCCGCCTCGTCGCGCGTCGCAAAGAGGTGCCGCCCGAGCTTCCGCTTATCGTTGGTGAGCCTGATGCGGTCGGCTACGCGGAAATTCAGGACATCGTGCACTGTGAGATCCACGGGAAAGAGTGGACCACCGTCCGCATCCCCAAGAGTGTCGCGAAGATCGGCGCATGGCTCCAGAACGAAGTCCTCGGCCAGGATCAATTCGTCCAGCAATGGATGATCGATGAAGCGAGCTCGCACTTCATCGTCGACATCTCCCGCGCTCGCAAACTGCTGGACTGGCACCCGCGGCATTCGCTGCGCGAGACGCTTCCGGAGATCGTCGCGTCGCTGAAGCGCGACCCGCAGGAGTGGTACAAAGCAAACAAGCTCAATCCCGCAGTCGTCGCCTGGCGCGCGCAGCAGTCGGGTCCCGCCGGAGGCCACAACGAGCAAGAGGGCCACGCTGGCGCGGGGGAGAAGAAGGAACCTTCACGCCACGGCGCAATGTCCAGCGGCCACGGCGCAATGTCCGGCGGTCACGACCACATGGCCATGATGGAGGCGGACGAGAAGAAGGTCCGCTGGGTCCATTACACGACCATCGGCCTGGGCATATGGCTGGCCGCCAGCGTCTTCACCTACGACGCGATGACGACCGCGAATGTCAGCGATGCTGTTCGGGCAGTCACCGCCGACCGCGGGCTGCCGAGCGTCGAATGGCGCGCCACCGCGCTGGGCATCAGCGATGTCGTCAGCGGTCTGCTTATTGCGCTGTTCGGCACCCTGTCGCTCTCGAAGAGGACCAGCTGGTGGGCCCAGTGGGCGAACACCTTCGTGGGTCTCTGGCTGCTGTTCGCACCGATGATCTTCTGGGGCCCGAGCGCCGCCCAGTATCTCAACGATACTTTGGTGGGATCGGCAGTCATCGCATTCTCGATACTCGTGCCGATGATGCCGGGCATGGACATGGAGGGGATGATGGACCCCAAGTCCATCCCGCCGGGCTGGACTTACTCGCCGGCGACATACGCGCAGCGGCTGCCAATCGTCGTGATGGGCCTGATCGGTCTGCTGATCTCGCGAATGCTCACCGCTTACCAGCTCGGGCACATCGACACTGCGTGGGAGCCCTTCTTTGCCGGCTCGGCCACGGACCCGAGGAACGGAACGGAAGAGATCATCACTTCCTACGTCTCGGATATGTGGCCAGTTCCGGACGCGGGGCTTGGTGCCATCAGTTACCTGTTGGAGATCCTCATGGCGGTGATGGGAACACGCGACCGGTGGCGGACGATGCCGTGGATGGTGACGTTCTTCGGCATCCTCGTGATCCCGCTCGGAGTGACCAGCATCTATTTCATCATCATTCAACCGGTCCTGCTCGGGACGTGGAGCACCCCGGCCCTGATGGCCGCATTGGCGATGCTGATCATGATCCCGTTCGCCATCGACGAGGTGATCGCCATGGGCCAGTATGTCTACTGGTCCCGGCGGCGTGGCCGACCCCTCATCCGAACCTTCTTCAAGGGCGGTCCGGTCGAGGGCGGCCGGGTGGATCAGTCCGATGCGCTCACAAGCCCGAGCGCCTTCTGGAATGACACCATTCGCGGGATCACCTTGCCCTGGACCCTCGCCGCCACCACGGCGCTCGGTACGCTGCTTATGCTCGAACGGCTGGTCCTGCCGGTCCCGTGGGATCTGGCGAACACCCATCATGTGATCGGCGCGCTGGTGATCACCGTTTCGGTCATTGCCACCGCCGAGGTCGCGCGGGCGCTGCGCTTCGTCAATCTCCCGCTTGCCGCCTGGCTTGCCGTATCCCCGTTTCTGGACCCCCAATCGAGCGCGGCGGCGACCGTCGCAAGCTTCGCGATTGCTGTTTTGGTCGCGGCGCTGAGCCTGCCACGCGGGCGGCGGAGCCAAGAGCATTACGCCGGCTGGGATCGGTTCGTGCTTTAGATGCAGCGCCTGCTCGGACGCAGGTTGAAGAACAGCTTCTTCTGAGCGGCGGTGGTGCCCATCTTCACCAGGCTCCACGAGCGCAGGATGAACTCCTGGATCGAGGCGCGAATCCACCACATATCACGCCGAGGTCGGTGGCGATCTTGGCGACGTCCTGGGGCTTCAAATCGCCTTCCTCGAACATCCTTGTTTGTAAGCCTCGAAGGAAGGAGCACCGCCCATTTCCGGCGCGCTTCGCTATGTGGGGTGGAAATCCGGAGTGGCGTTATGTGCGTGGAAGGGCGTTGTCGCAATGGCGGCGCTTCGAGAGCAGGCGGGTCACGCCGCGGCGCATGGCCGCCCAGCCCGGCGTACCTGAACTTGATCCTCGAAGCGGCAAGGCAGCGTGGTCTGCCCGCCCGCTACATCTCCTCGATCGAGGGCGTCGAGGTGCGCGAGTGAGCGGCGCCATCGCGGAAACCCGGAGCCGCCGCTCTTGGCTGCCTTGGCTCGGCGGTCTCCTCGGCATAGCCGCCCTTGCGTGGGTGCTGCGAGGGTTCGACCTCGACCGTTTTCTTGCCGTGCTCGCCGGCGCTGACGCTCGGCTTGCCGCGCTCGTTCCGCTTTCAATCATGGCAGAACAGCTTGTGCGCGCCTGGAAGTGGCGCCAGCTCCTCCATCCACTGCGTGCCATCGGGACATTCTACCTCTTCGGTACCGTCATGGCCGGCTATCTTCTCGCCGTCTTGATCCCCTTCGGTTTTGGCACGGTGGCGCGCTCGTGGCTTGTTGCCCGCCGCGAAAATCTCAAGCTCGCTTCCGTGCTGGCCACGGTTGCCATCGACCGGCTGACCGACGGGATTGTCTTTGCATGCCTCGTGCCCGTTGCCCTCCTCTCCGTTGTCTTTTCGGATCCATCCGGTGGCATCCGTACCGGGCTGGCTTGGGGCGCATTCGGCAGCTTGGTTCTATTCTCCTTCGCACTTTTCTTGCTCGTCGGCTGCCGACGTGGGGCGCTCTCGCCGGAGGGGTGGCTGAACAGGCTGATTAGACGCCTTCCCGTTCGCTTTGCGGAACCTGCGTGCCGGCTAGCCGCGGCCTTTGCGGAAGGTATCGCGTGGCCACGGGAGCGCTGGCGCGGGATTGGTATCTTGGTGGCGACCCTCCTGATGAAGATGTTATCGGCAACAAACTTCCTGTGGGCCGGCCTTGC
>JAUJOV010000073.1 GCA_030447545.1 Sphingomicrobium sp.
CGCAGGCGCCGCTCATGCAGCGCTGGTTCGCGCTGGAGAGCAGCCGCGGCGAGCCCTATGCTCTTTATGCCGCGTCGAACCTCGGCAGCTTCGCCGGCCTCATCTCCTACCCGCTCCTCGTCGAACCGATGCTGACGCTGGAGCAGCAAAGCGCGCTCTGGACCGGGGGCTTTGCCCTGCTCGTGCTGCTGGTCGTCGGCTGCGCGCTCACCATTCCGGCCTGGTCGGTCGAAGCCGTTCCGATCGAGGCCTCGCCGTCGCCGAGCCGAAGGCGGGTCCTGCACTGGGTCGTGCTCGCGGCGGTGCCGTCGGGGCTGATGCTGTCGACCACGACGCACCTCACGACCGATATCGTCGCGATGCCGCTGCTCTGGGCGCTGCCGCTCGGGCTTTACCTGCTGAGCTTCGTTATCGCATTTGCAAACGCACGCGGCGTCGCGACCTTCATCACGCAGGTTGCGCCCATCATCATCCTCATCGCGGGCGGCCTTGCCTTCGCGGACGGATCGAACCGGCCGCTGACGGCGGCGACGCTCGGGCTCAGCCTTTTGTTCGTGGTCGCGGTTACGCTCCATTCGGAGATGTACCGGCTGCGCCCTCAGCCGGATCGGCTGACCGGCTTCTACCTTGTCATGTCGGTGGGCGGCATGCTCGGCGGCGCTTTCTGCGCCATCGCCGCACCTGTGATTTTCGATTGGGCCTACGAGCATCCGCTGCTGATCCTCGGCGCAGCCCTGCTGATCCCCCAGCGCAGCTATTTGCGGAAGATCCAACAGGTCTGGGAACACCCGGCCTGGGCGCCCAGGCTCTCCCTTTTCCTGCCCGCGGTCGCGATTCTCCTCTCGCTGGCCGGCGACAGGCGATTTTTCCCCGAAGTGCCGCCGTCCATCTCGGCGGCCGCCAGTATCGTTATTGCCCTTATGGCTCTCTTCAGCATCGGCCGTCGCGCGGTGTTCGCCGCCTGCCTTGCAGCCTTGATGATGAGCTACGGGGGCTGGTCGACGTTGCGCTACTCGATCCAGGATGTGCGCACGCGCAGTTATTTCGGGATCTACACGATCGGCACCAACTCGAACGGGACGGCGCGGATGCTCACCCACGGCACGACGGTTCACGGCCTCCAGAACATCCTCCCGGGAACGGAGGAGGAGCCGACCAGCTATTATACAAGGGGCTCGGGGGTCGGCCGTGTGATGTCCGCGGCGGAGCTTTTGTACGGTCCTGGTGCGAGCATCGGCGTCGTCGGGCTCGGTACCGGCACCCTGGCCTGCTACGCGCGGCCCGGCCAGGGCTGGACCTTCTTCGAAATCGACCCGGAGATGGTGAAGATCGCGACCAATCCGCAGAGGTTCAGCTTCATCTCGCGGTGCACGCCGAACGCGCGGATCACCCTCGGCGATGCCCGGCTCAGCCTTGCCGCGCACCCGCCGCGAAGCTTCGACATCCTCGCCGTGGACGCCTTTTCGTCGGATGCCGTGCCGATGCACCTTCTCACCAACGAAGCGCTCGACCTTTATGCCCGCGTGCTGAAGCCCGGCGGCATTCTGATGATGCACATCTCCAACCGCTATCTCGATTTGGAGCCGGTCCTGGCGGAAGGTGCGCGCAAGGGCGGCTGGGACGCTGCGGCCCTCGATCACAGCCAAAGCGACAAATATCTGAACGATCATCCGTCGCACTGGGTCGCGATGACCCGCGAGCGCGAAACGATGGAGGACATGATTTCGGTGAGCGGGCAGCCCAAGGCCTGGAAGAAGCTGAGGACCCAGCCCGGCTTTGCCGGCTGGAGCGACGATCATGCCAGCATCCTGCCGCTCCTGGAGGAGCCGAGCTTCAAATGATCGAAACCGAACGGTTGCTGCTCCGCAATTGGAAGAGCGAGGATTTCGACACCTTCGTGGCGCTGACCAACACTCCGGGGGTGATGCGTTGGTTGGCCGGGGTGCAGGAGCCGGCCGTGCTCCGGCAGCGCCTCGCCAGCCGTTTCACCGCATGGCAGGAGGAACGCGGCTTCACCTTCTGGGTGGTCGAGCGCAAGGCGGACGGGGAGCTGCTCGGCTTTTGCGGCCTCAAGATTGCCGACGATGCAGGCTGCCCCGTCGCCGGCGAATATGAGGCCGGGTGGCGCCTTCGCGAGGATGCCTGGGGACAGGGCTATGCCAAGGAAGCCGCGGTCGCCTCGCTCGACTTCGCTTTCGCTTCATTGGGCGCGGAGCGGGTGGTGGCGCTTACCGTCAGCGGCAACATCCCGAGCTGGGGCCTGATGGAACGGCTCGGGATGGTCCGCCGCGCGGACCTCGATTTTGTCGGCCCCGATTGGGCCGAAGGCACTGTCATCGTCTACGTCATAGGAAGGGAAGAATGGCAGCCGCGCAAATCCTGAGCTTTGGCGGAAAGACGCCATTTATCAATCCGGCCGCCTTTGTTGCTCCGGGCGCTCAGCTGATCGGCGACGTCGAGATCGGGCCAGAGGCCAGCATCTGGTACAATTGCGTGCTGCGCGGCGACGTGAACCGCATCCGCGTCGGCGCGCGCAGCAACATCCAGGATGGGAGCGTCATCCACGTCGATTCGCCCAAGCCCGGATATGGAGAAGGGCTGCCCACGCTGATCGGAGAGGACGTGCTGATCGGCCACCTCGCGATGG
>JAUJOV010000074.1 GCA_030447545.1 Sphingomicrobium sp.
CGTGCCCCGGTCCGCGTGTCAGTGCGCGAGGAAGCGGGGGCTGCGGGCGCGGCGATGATGGCTGCTGTTGCCGTGGGCGCCTATCCGGACATGGACGCTTGCGTCGGGGAATGGGTGACGCCGCTTCTCGGTCAGTCCGAGCCACCCGATCCAGCACTGGCTGCCGTCTACCGTCGGCTTTTCCCGGCTTTCAAAGCGGCCCGAGAGGCCATGCAGCCGATTTGGGAGGCGCTGGCCGAGGCGCGCCACGACGAAGCCGCCGCGTCCGACGCGTCCGTCCGCCGGAGGAGAAGCATGTGACGAGCGAAGCCGGAATGATCGACTTGTTCGTCATCGGGGGCGGCATCAACGGCGCGGGCATCGCGCGCGACGCCGCCGGCCGCGGCCTGTCCGTCGTCCTGTGCGAGAAGGACGACCTCGCCCAAGGCACGTCCTCGCGCTCCGGCAAGCTCGTCCACGGGGGTTTGCGCTACCTCGAATATTACGAGTTCCGCCTCGTGCGTGAAGCGCTGATCGAGCGCGAGGTGCTGATGAATGTAGCGCCCCATATCATCTGGCCGATGCGGTTCATTCTGCCACACAGCCCGCAGGACCGGCCCGCTTGGCTGGTGCGGCTCGGGCTCTTCCTTTACGACCATCTGGGCGGCCGCAAGAAGCTGCCGGGTACCCGGACGCTCGACCTGACACGTGCGCCCGAAGGCGTGCCGATCCGCGACCAGTACACGAGAGGCTTCGAATACTCGGACTGCTGGGTCGACGACGCGAGGCTCGTGGTCCTCAACGCCGTGGACGCGGCCGAGCGGGGCGGAGAAGTGCTCACCCGCTCCGCCGCCGTTTCCGCTCGGCGCGAGAACGGTGCCTGGACCATCACCACAAGAAGCGCGGCGTCCGGCGCGACCCGCACGTTTCGCGCGCGCGCCATCGTCAATGCCGGAGGGCCCTGGGTATCGGACATCATTGGGCGGGTCGCAGGGTCGAACTCGAAACGAAACGTGCGGCTCGTCAAGGGCAGCCACATCATCGTGCCCAAGTTCTGGTCGGGCTCGAATGCCTATCTCGTCCAGAACTTCGACAAGCGGGTCATCTTCATCAACCCGTATGAGGGCGACAAGGCGCTGATCGGCACGACCGATATCCCGTATGAAGGCCGTGCCGAGGACCCGACAGCGGACGCGGGTGAGATCGATTATTTGATCGCGGCCGTGAACCGCTACTTCAAGGAGAAGCTGCGGCCCGCCGACGTGCTGCACACCTTTTCCGGCGTTCGACCGCTGTTCGACGACGGCAAAGGCAATCCGTCGGCGGTGACACGCGACTACGTGTTCGATCTCGACGAGACGGGCGGCGTGCCGCTGCTCAATGTCTTCGGCGGCAAGATCACGACGTTCCGCGAACTCGCCGAGCGCGGCTTGCGGCGCCTCAGGCCCGTCTTTCCACAGATGAAGGGGGACTGGACCGCCAGCGCGCCTTTGCCCGGCGGCGAAATGCCGAATGCCGACTTCGAGAGCTTCATCAACAGCTGCCGCGAAGCCTATCCCTGGATGCCGCGGCGGCTCGTCCATCACTACGGCCGGCTTTACGGGTCTCGGATGGGCGACGTGGTAAACGGTGCGGCCCGCCTCGAAGGGCTCGGGCGGCATTTCGGCGGGCAACTCTACGAGGCCGAGGCGCGCTACCTCGTCGCGAAGGAATGGGCGCAGACACCCGATGACGTGCTTCTGCGGCGCACCAAGCATTACCTTCACCTGAGCGACGCCGAGAGGGCCGGCTTCGCGCGATGGTTCGAGGCCGAGCATGTCGCGGCGGCGGCCTGACAGGCACCCGTCCAAGAGGGATTCGATGCTGCTGACGCTGTCGCTCAATACCAATCCGCTGGTGAACAGGTTCGCCGACCCGGACGACCTGATCGAGACGGTCGCGCGGGACTTGCGCATCCGCGACCTTCAGCTCACCCACGAGTTCATCAATCCGAGCTGGCCCACCGCGGTAATCCGGCAACTGACGCGGCAGATGGCGGCCGCGCTGGCCCGTACCGGCGTGCGTGTGACGAGCGGGATGACGGGGCCGTATGGGCGGCTCAATCACTTCGGCCATCCCGACCGCGACGTGCGCCGCTATTACGTTGACTGGTTTAAGACGTTCGCCGACGTCATCGCCGATCTGGGGGGCCTTTCGATCGGCACCCAGTTCGCGATCTTCACCTACCGAGACTACGACGACCCGGCGCGCCGCGAGGCGCTGATCCGCGTCGCCATCGACTGTTGGGCCGAAGTCGCTGAGCATGCCCGTGCGGCCGGGCTGCGCTACGTGTTCTGGGAGCCCATGAGCGTGGGCCGCGAGTTCGGAGAAACCATTGCCGAATGCCTGAAGCTTCAGGAGCGGCTCACGGCCGCGGACATGGCCGTGCCGATGTGGATGATGGCCGACATCGATCATGGCGACGTCACGAGCCTTAACCCGGACGACTATGACCCTTATGCATGGGCGCGAGCGGTCCCGGCCGTTTCGCCGATCATCCACATCAAGCAGAGCCTTATGGACAAGGGCGGGCACCGGCCCTTCACTGCCGAGTTCAATGGTAAGGGACGAATTCTGCCCGAGCGCCTGCTCGCGGCTGTCGCGCAAGGCGGAGCGGTC
>JAUJOV010000075.1 GCA_030447545.1 Sphingomicrobium sp.
CGCCGCTTCCCCTTCCGGCTGTGCGTCGAGCGGCTGCGCTGATCGTCGGCGGCGGGCCGGCAGGATCGGCTGCCGCGATCATGCTCGGCCGCGCAGGGATCGCCGCCGAGCTGATCGAGAGGACCAGCGGCCCGCGCGACGTGGTGTGCGGCGGCTTCGTCGGCTGGGATGCGATCGCGCTGCTCGAGCGGCTCGGCGTCGATCCGTGGGAGCTTGGCGCGCGTGCGATCGAGCGCCTTCGGCTGGTGAGCGCCGAGCGCAGCGTCGAGGTGCGTCTTCCGCGGCGCGCGGCAGGCCTCTCGCGCCGCACCCTCGACGAGGCGCTGATCGGGGCAGCGGCGCGAGGCGGTGCGGTCGTCAGGCGGGGCATTGCGGTCAGGGCCGCAGAGGGGCCCCGGACCATGCGGCTCGACACGGGCGAAGTGGTCGAGGCCGACGCTCTGTTCCTGGCCACGGGAAAGCATGAGCTGCGCGGGCTCGCTCGTCCGCGCGGGGTTATCGGCGCCGATCCGGTGGTCGGCTTTCGAACCGCCCTGCCGGTCGCGGCTCGGCTGGCGCAAGCGCTCGACGGAGTCATCGAGCTGCACCTGTTCGAGGGCGGCTATGCGGGCCTTCTCCTGCAGGACGACGGCACTGCCAATCTATGCGTATCGGTCGCGCGCGAACGGTTGAACGCTGCCGGAGGGATAGACGGGCTGGTGAGCGAGCTTGCCGACGAGATGCCGGTCCTTGCGCAGCGCTTGAACGGCTCGCGCGATGCCCGCTGGGAAGCCATTGCCGGCGTCCCCTACGGATGGCGTGCACGCGCTACGGAGCCCGGTCTGTTCAGGCTTGGCGACCAATGCGCGGTGATCGCCTCGCTTGCCGGGGACGGCATTGCGATCGCTCTTGCAAGCGGCCTCGAAGCGGCGGCCGCATTTAACCAGCGCGGGCCCCAAGGCGCGCAGGCTTATCAGACGAGCTTCGCCCGCCGCGTTTCACGGCCACTGGGAATCGCGTCCGCACTTCGGCAGGCAGCCGAGAACGGCAGGACGCGACGGCCGCTTCTGGGCCTGCTGTCGATGGCTCCGTCGCTTGCTCCGCTCGCTGCACGGCTCACGCGCGTGGGCGGCTGAGCCGAGCGCCCCCTCAGCCGGTCGGCTTCCTTTCGAGTGGCTTGACTGTCGGGCCGTGGATCACCTCGCCGCTCACTTCATAGCGCGAGCCGTGGCAGGGGCAGTCCCAGGTCCGGTCGGTGGCGTTCCAGCCGACGAGGCAGCCCATGTGGGTGCAGACTGCGGAGACGGCGTGGACAATGCCGGATTCGTCCTTGAAGGCGGCGACGTTCTCGCCGTCGACCTTCATGATCGCCGCGTGGCCGGGCTCGAGCTCGTCATAGGATTTTGGCTTGCGTGAGAGATAGCCGCTCACGAGGTGGGCTGCGACCTCAGCATTCTCGACGACGAACTCCCTGGCGCCGGCAACCGGCTTCACGCGCGTCGCGTCGAACACGTCGAGCCAGGGATTATCGCGGCCGGTGGCAAGGTCCGCAATGATCATTGCGGCCACGGTGCCGTTCGAAATACCCCATGCGTTGAAGCCGGTCGCGACCAGATAGCCGTCGCCGCCGCTCGACGACCAGCCGATGAAGGGCGCGCCATCCATCGGCGTGTAGTCTTCGTTGATCCAGCGATATTCGATCGGGCCGGCCTCGAAATTGTCGGTCAGCCAGCGTTCGATTTCCCTGATATATTCCTGTTCCTCGTCCGGATGGCCGGGCTTGAAGTTGGTGCCGGCGGCGATGCCGTAGACCTGGCCGTTTTCCAGCCTGTGGGTGCGGATCGAATGGCCGGGCTTTTCGGCATTCTTGTACATGCCCGGTAGCACCCGGCCGATCGGCGCCGCGACCACCGGCTCGGCCTTGGGATAGGCCATGGAATAATACATTCCGACCTGGCCGAGCGGCAGGTGCGTCGCCATGACGACGTGGCGCGCCGTGACCGTGCCCTGGTCGGTGACGACCCGGCTCGGTTCCCAGTCGACCGCTCGGCTTCCCTCGAAGATGTGGCTGCCGTCGCCCGGGATGGTAGCCGCAAGGCCGGCGACGTAGCGCACCGGGTGGAACTGCGCCTGGTTGTCGAAGCGGATCGCGGCCAGCACGTCGAACGGAAGGCCGATATCGCCGCGCAGCAGCGTTGCCGGGAGCCCGAGCCGCTGGGCGACCTCCACTTCCTTTTCAATCTGCGACACGTAGCTTTGGTCGTTCGTGTAGGTGAAGGCGGGCATTGGCTCGATATCGGCCTCGATCCCCCATTGGGCGGCGAGCTCCGAGATGCGGCGGATGCCCATCTCCTGCGCCTCGGCGTAGAGGCGGGCCCGGTCCTCGCCGAACTTCTGCTCGAGCGTCTGGTAGGTGATGCCGTGCTGGGAGCTCATCTTGGCTGTAGACTTGCCGGTGACCTGCTGTCCGACTTGCCGCGCTTCGACGACCGCCACGCGCTGACCGAGATCCTTCAGGAAGCGGGCCGTGGTGATGCCGACGATTCCGCCGCCGATGATCGCGACATCGACCTCGATGTCGCCCGACAGCTGCGGGACGGAAGGAACCGAGGCCGTCT
>JAUJOV010000076.1 GCA_030447545.1 Sphingomicrobium sp.
AAGATCCGCCAGGCGCATGAGCGCGGCGAAGCCATTCCCCACGGCTGGGCGCTGGACCGCGGAGGCGAGCCGACCACCGACCCGCTCGAAGCGCTGAAGGGTTTTGTTCTGCCGGTCGGCGGCCACAAGGGCTACGGGCTCGCCCTCATGGTGGACATCCTCGCCGCCACGCTGATCGGCGGGGTCGCAAGCCATGGCGTGCGTTCGCTGTTCCAGCAAAAGGACAAGCCGCAGCGGGTCGGCCATTTCTTCATCGCCATCGATCCGGAGCAAACAATCGGCAGGCAAGCCTTCGACGCAGGACTAGCAGAGCTGGAAGCGGCGATGCGGTCCACGGCGCCCTTCGACCCGAGTCGCCCGGTGATGCTGCCCGGCGACATCGAGGCCGCCCTCTACGCCGAGCGGATGCGCGACGGCATTCCGCTCGAGGCGTCCTTGCTCGACCAGATCGAACGGCTGGCGCGCGGCGAGCGCGTCGCCGAGACCGCCGCCCTTTGAAACACTCCCGCAGAAGGCAAACAGAAATGCAATCATATCAGCCCGGACAAATACTCGGGAAACCCGGCTTCTGCATGGTGCCGGAGATCGCGCGGCCTGATCCGGATGCTGTCCGGCGCCTCGGTCAGTTTCCCGTCGCGATCATCGGCGACGGGCTCGGCCGGCGGGCGATCATGGACGCGGGCATCAAGCCGCTCGATGCGAGCCTGACGATGATCGGAACGGCGGTCACCGTCGAAGTGCATCCGGCCGACAACCTGATGATCCACGTCGCGCTCAGGGTCGCCCGGGAAGGCGATGTCCTGGTCATCAACGCCCATGGCGATCTCGGCCACGGTATCTGGGGCGAACTCACCACGCAGATGGCCATTCGCAAAAAGCTCGCCGGCATCGTCATCGACGGCGCGATCCGCGACGGCCGGGAGTTGTCAACGATCGGCTTCCCGGTGTTCACCCGCGGCGTCAATCCGACCGGTGGCGGCAAGGACGGACCCGGCCAGGTGAACCTGCCGATCTCCTGCGGCGGCGTGCCCGTCATGCCCGGCGATGTTGTGGTCGGCGACGCGGACGGGGTGATCGTCGTCCCTGCGGCACAGGTTGAGGAGGCGATCAGGCTGGCGCAAGGACGCATCAACGCCGAAGCCAAGCGGATGAACGCCATCAAGGAGGGGCCGATGGAAGGGATCTATCCCGATTGGCTCATCCCGACGCTGCGCAAGAGCGGCGTGCTTGCCGAAGGCGAGGACCTTTAGCCCGGCACCGCAGCCGATAGCTCGAACAGACCGATCGTATGATGGTCGAACTGACTGGCTGGCAAAGCCTCAAGGCAACCATCCGCGAGCCGAACTATCGCGTCTTCACGATCGGCAGCATCGCCTCTCTGGTCGGCACCTGGGTGCAGCGGGTGACGATCGGCTGGCTCGCCTGGGAGCTTACGGAATCCGGCACGTGGCTCGGCGCGGTCGCCTTCGCCGACCTCTTCCCGATGGTGCTCGTGACGCCGCTCGCGGGAGCCTTCGCGGACCGCTCGGACCGACTGAAGACAACGCGAATCAGCCAGGCCCTGCTGATGTTGCAAGCCGGCGCGCTGTGCCTGCTGACGGCGCTCGATGTCATGACGATCGGCGTGCTGCTGGTTCTGACGCTTTTCGGCGGAATCGTCACCGCATTCAATCAGCCGGCGCGCATGGCGCTGTTGCCCAATCTCGTCGACCGACAGCACCTGCCGACGGCTGTGGCGATCAATTCGATCGTCTTCAACACGGCGCGGTTTCTCGGTCCGATGCTGGCGGGGGTGATCCTGGTCGCGGGCGACGTCGCCCTGGCCTTTCTCTTCAATTTCCTGACATTCGGCGCCTTTGTCATCGCCCTGATGCGCATCCGCTTGACGGCGCGTGATGCCATCGACCTCACTGCGCTGGGCCTGTTCCCCTCGCTGCTGGAAGGGCTGCGCTATGTGCGCGGCCGCTTCGGCCTGGCCGCCATGCTTCTGACGCTCGCCTCCAGCGCGGTCTTCATCCGGCCGATCCTGGAGCTGCTCCCCGGCTATACGGACGCGTTCGGGCTTGAGGTCGGCGCGTTCGCGCTCTTCACGTCTGTGGTCGGCGCCGGCGCCATCGCTGGCGCAGTGTGGCTGTCGCTCTACGGGTCGCCTCGCCTGCTTACACGCCTGGCGCTGGCGAACGGCTTCCTGCTCAGCGGTGCCCTTGTCGTAGCGGCGACGACGTCGAGCATCGCCATCGCGGGCGTGGCGCTGGCCGCGATCGGGCTAGGGATGGTGGTCAGCGGCATAGCCAGCCAGACGATAATCCAGCTGGTCGTGGAGAGCCGCATGCGCGGACGCGTGCTGGCCCTGCACACGGTGATCTTCAGGGGCGGACCGGCGCTCGGCGCACTGGTAATGGGCAGCGCCTCCGACCTAACTGGACTCGCCCCGCCCTTGGTTATCGGGGGGCTGGCGAGCCTGGTAGTGACCGCGTGGTTCTGGAGTAGACGGCGACAGGTCTGGCAGTCTCTCGACCTTTAGCGCCAGACTACACGCTGGGTAACGCTATTCGACAGCGGACC
>JAUJOV010000077.1 GCA_030447545.1 Sphingomicrobium sp.
ATTATATAGCGGCGAGGGGGTGAAAACCCAAGGAAATAAGCCGAGTCCCGGGCCTGCTCCAGCGGCTGCGGCAAAGCTCGCGATCAGCCGGGCCGGATGCCGCCCTCGGCCACGCAAAGCCAGGTCGCAGAGCCGCCGATGCCGGCGAACAGCGAAGCTTCGGTTCCGGTCATCCACACCTGCCCGTCGGCCGCTTCCAGCCGCTGGAACAGGGCTGCCCGGCGGCTGGGATCAAGATGGGCGGCAACCTCGTCGAGGAGGAGGATCGGGCGCCGGCCGGTCCGCTCCGTAACGAGATCGGCATGAGCAATGACGAGGCCGAGGAGCAGGGCTTTTTGTTCACCGGTGGAGCAGCGCTCGGCCGGCTGGTCTTTGCCCAAATGGGTTACGAGGAGGTCGCTGCGGTGCGGGCCCGAGAGCGTGCGCCCTGCGGCCGCGTCGCGGGAGCGGCCGCGCGCGAAATCGGCGAGCAGGGCATCGGGATCGTTTCCGTTCCACCCTTCGAGCGCGATGCCGGCTTTGGCGAACGGGCCTTCGGCAGCCGAGGCAAGGCGCTGCGCCAGCGCGGCCACCGCATCGTTGCGCGCCGCGGCGAGGGCGGCGCCATGCTCCGCCATCCGAGCTTCCAATGCCGACAGCCAGCCGGTGTCCGGCGCTCCTTCGCCGAGCAGCTTGTTGCGGGCTCGCATCGCGGCTTCGTAGCGGGAGGCGTGGATGGCGTGAGCCGGGGCGAGGGCGAGGACCAGCCGGTCGAGGAAGCGGCGGCGCCCGCCTGCGCCTTCGACGAAGAGCCGGTCCATTGCCGGCGTGAGCCACAGGACCGACAGCCATTCAGCGAGCGAGGTGGCGGAGGCCTGGGCGCCGTTGATGCGCACCTGGCGCCGCTCAGGGGCCGAGAAAGTGGTGCCGGTGCCGAGATCCACGTCCCCGAGCCGCGCCGCCACCGCGAAGCCGCCGGAGCCGCCGCTACGCGCCATCTCGGAGAGGCTTGCGCCGCGCAGGCCTCGCCCGGGCGAGAGGAGCGACACCGCCTCCAGGACGTTGGTCTTGCCGGCCCCGTTTTCCCCAGTGAGCACCACCAGGCCGGAACCGGGCGCGATCAGCGCGTCGGAGTAGGATCGGAAGTTGGTTAGCGTGAGGCGGGAAAGGGCCACCGGCATTCGCTTAGGCGTTTCAGCATCGCGAGGAAATGAGTCTCGCGTCTGGAAACGGCTTCGTCCGTTCACGCCGCGTGACGGCTAGGATGCACTGTGTGATCAGCGCTTCCGAGCCGTTTCGATGAAGCGGAGCATGGCCTCGTTCATCGCTTCCGATTGACGGCTGAGCCACTTGGGATCGGGCGAGTTGACCAGCTCCAGCGTCCGGCGGTCCGCCTCCTGCCAGGCTTGTCCAAGCTTCTGAGCAGCGCTGGTCTTGCCGAAGCGCATGATTGCGACTTGATCGTCGACAGATAGTTCACCCGCAGTTTTGAGCGCGGCTTGCCGATCGGCTTGCTTGACCTGCTGCTCGGTCAGCCGGGCACTGCCCGCCCCGAAAGCATCCGTCGCGAGACGTTTCGACTCGCCGGCAATGTCCGTGTTCGCGATCATGCGTTTGAGAAGCCGCTGGCCGGGGGCGCTGCCGACAAATGCGGCCGCCTGATCTATTTCGGCCGAGCTTAACATGCGCGCGATCATTTCGGCGCGAGTTTCCCGAATTTTGTCCACCAGCTGTTTGATATATTCCGCGGCGATCGGCCGCCCGGTGGCCATCGCCGCTTGCTTCACTCCAGGATAGCTTGCTTCCAGCTTGGCAACGCCCGGATCAAGCTCCAGCGTACGCGTGACCGCCACTTCCCAAGACTGGAGATTTGCATCGACCAGAGTTTGTCGCGGGTGAGTGAGGTCGACGAGCCCCCAGGCTTTGGCGACTTGCTCGCGCTGCACCGCAGTAAGAGGCTGTGCTGCCCCCACTGGAGAGGCGCCGGCCACGGCAAGACTTGCCATGAAGGCGGCTGCTGCAAGGTGAAGCACCTTCAAACTCGCATCGGCATCAGTACGTAGAGGGCCGCGGCCTTGTCGTTCTCGCGCAGCAGGGTTGGGGCGGCGGCGTCGGCGAGATGGACTTCGACCGTGTCGCCCTCGATCTGGCCGAGAATGTCGAGCAGGTAGCGCGCGTTGAAGCCGATCTCGAGTGTGTCGGCGCCGTAGTCGCCAGGCACTTCCTCTGCAGCAGTGCCGTTCTCAGGGCTAGTCACCGAAAGGGTGATGCGATCGCGCTCGAGCGCCATCTTGACTGCCCGCGTCTTTTCGCTGGCGATCGTGGCGACCCGGTCGACGCCCTCTTCGAAGCTTCTGGGGTCGATGCGGAGCAGCTTGTCGTTCGCGGTCGGTATGACGCGGCTGTAATCGGGGAAGGTCCCGTCGATCAGCTTCGAGGTCAAGATGGCGTTGCCGAGCCCGAAGCGGATCTTCGACTCCGACAGCGAAAGCTGAACCGTGCCGTCTACTTCGTCGAGCAGCTTGCGAAGC
>JAUJOV010000078.1 GCA_030447545.1 Sphingomicrobium sp.
GGGGCTGGGCATCAGCAAGTCGAAGGTGAACCGCATCCAAGCCCGCGTGCGGGACGGCCTAGCGTTTTAAGCCGTCCCACCACTGTCCCAGCGTCCCACACCATAGGGATTGGGACAGTGGGACAGCAGAACGAAGCCGAGACAAAGGTGCCGTCGCGGAGGTGGTTGGAATTTGGGGTGGCGTAGTCTCCGGGGTGTTCAACCCTGCTGATTCCGGCGTTGGAGCGCCGGACTGGAGACCACGCCATGACGAAGAATACCACGACGGATCGAGCTGGTGAGGCCGAAGATTTCCTTTTCGACAGCTGGTTCGATCCGATCGAGGACGGGTTGCGAGCGAAGGTGCGCGGCTTCATCGAGACGATGATCGAGGAGGAGCTCACCACCGTTCTGTCGCGGCCGCGCTATGGTCGTCGCCAGGACGGTGCGGAAGCGGGAGTGGGTGTCATGGGCCACCGGCACGGCCGTCGCGCACGCCGGCTGACCGGCACCTTCGGGCCGACCGAGATTGCGGTGCCGCGGGCCCGTCTCGTCGGCGAGGATGGCACGAAGAGCGAATGGAAGAGCGCGGCGTTGCGAGCCTACCAGCGCCGCACGCTCGCTGCCGATGCGCTGATCGCCTCGACCTATCTGGCCGGCACCAACACGCGCCGGGTGCGCCGCGCGCTTGCGGCCGTGTTCGCCGAGGGCGTCGGCAAGGACGTGGTCAGCCGGGTGTGGCGGAAGGTGAAGACGGATTGGGACGCCTGGAATCGGCGCGATCTCGCCTCCGAACCGATCGTGCGGCTCATCCTCGACGGCACTGTGGTGCGCGTGCGGCTCGACCGCAAGGCGACCACGATCTCGCTCCTGGTCGTCATCGGCGTGCGCGAGGACGGGCAGAAGGTGCTGCTCGCGGTCAAGAACATGGGCGGGGAGACGACCGAGGCCTGGCGTGCTGTTCTCGACGACCTCATCGGCCGGGGCCTGCGCCGGCCGAACTTCCTCATCGTGGACGGCGCACCCGGGCTCGAGAGGGCGCTCGCCGCCGTCTGGGACGGGGTGCCGACGCAACGGTGCACGGTTCACAAGCACCGCAACCTTCTTGCCCATGCGCCGCAGCGCCTCCACGAGGAGATCTCGGCCGACTACACCGACATGATCTATGCCGCGACCGCTGACGACATCGAGGAGCGCCGGAAGGCCTTCCTGCGCAAATGGCGGCTCCGCCACCGGGCCGTCGCCGACAGCCTGGAGGAAGCTGGCGAAAAGCTGTTCGCCTTCGCGCGCCTGCCGCCGAGCCAATGGAAGAGCGCGCGAACCACCAACGCCATCGAACGCCTGCACGAGGAGTTCAAGCGAAGGATCAAGACCCAAACCATCCTGCCCTCGGCAGAGACCGCCGCAATGCTGTTCTGGGCGCTGCTCGCGTCGGGCCAGATCCGAATGAGGAAGGTCGACGGATGGCAATTCCTCGCCAAGCCCATTACCGAGCCCCTTGCACTCGCCGCCTAACCCGATAACCTCATGCCGCCCGGAGCTGCCCAACCCAATTCCAACATAACCCGCGACGGCACCGAAGCCCGGGTGCTCGAGGGTCTCAAGCACAGGCTGATGGCGCCTGAACTCGTGCGGGAGTTCGTCGCGGCCTTCCAGGCGGAAGTGAACAGGTCGGCGGCTGCCCAGGAGCAGGAACGAGCCGCGCTTCAAGCGCGGCGACAGGGTCTCGACCGCAAGATTGCCGCGCTTGTGTCGGCGATCGAGAACGGCCGCTACAGCCAGGCCGTGGGCGATCGGCTCGCCGCGCTTGAAGCCGAGCGCAACAGCATCCCGGCCGTCGCGACGATTCGGCCTCGGCTGTGCGCATCCACCCCCGACTTGGCGATCTCTATGCCGAGAAGGTTGGCAATCTGGCTGAGGCGCTCGCCGTCCCGCTATTCGCGATGAAGCCAACGAGGTCATCCGTTCCCTGATCGAGCGGGTCGAGCTCCGGCCGCCCGCAGGTGGCAACGCTCTCGATGCTGTTCTCCACGGCGATCTCGCCCGCATCCTCATTTTCTGCGATGCCGCGGAGGACAAACACAAACGCCCCGAAGCCGGCGCTTCGGGGCGTATGTTGTCGGTGGTTGCGGGGAGAGGATTTGAACCTCTGACCTTCAGGTTATGAGCCTGACGAGCTACCGGACTGCTCCACCCCGCGATGGGTGCTTGTGGCTTTGCGGCGGTTGCGCTTCAGCCGTTGAGGCGGCCATTGGGGCGGCCGCGATCGCTGCGCTTGTTTACGCCGGTTTTTTCCGGACGGCGTTGCCGGCGGTTTTTCCGGCTCGGCTTTGCTGAGAGAAGGATGTGTCGTGTGACGGGCGGCGCGGCGCCGTTCGCCTGGTTTCGGGCTGGCTGGGTTTGGTGGCTGGTCTGGGGTCTGTGCTTGGCGGGCCTGGCAGCGACCGACTCTCCCAAGCCTTGAGGCTTAGTACCATTGGCGCTGAGGGGTTTAA
>JAUJOV010000079.1 GCA_030447545.1 Sphingomicrobium sp.
GATCGGATCCACTGGCCGCGGTGGAGCCATTGCGGCAGATCAGGCGCCCGGCTTGTCGGGCTCTCCTGCCAGCACCACGTCCCACAGGTAGAGCGGCGTGCCTTTGCCGGTCGGGGCCGGCGCGAGGCGAGCCACTGCCGCCTGCTTCTGCGCCTGGGTGAAGATGTTGTGGAACAGGCGGTCGTCCTCGTTGCGCTCGCCTGGGAAGAACATTTGCGTCACCAGCCTGCGGCGCTGTCCCGTCACGTCGAAGTGGATGTGGCGCGCGCGGTTGCCGTACGGGGCCGGCAGGATGGTGCGGAAGCGGAAGCGGCCATCGCTGTCGGTGGTCAGCACCGCCGCGCCCTGGAACGCCGGGTCAAGAGGAGCTTGCGCTGGATCAGCGGGGTGATGGTAGCGGCCGAACGCGTTCGCCTGCCACAGATCGAGCTTTGCCCGCGCGACAGGGCGGCCGGCCTCGGCCAGGACCCGGCCCGCGACGTCGATGATCCGCCCCTTTGCCACCCCTTGGCCGCCGCGGATGATGGTGAGGTCCGAATCCTCGTCGAGCGGTCGCAGGACCGGGTAGAAGGGGCCTGTCGTAAGCTGCGGAGTTCCGCGAAGCAGAACGTCGGTGGAGAGCTGCGCGGCGCCGGGCCCGGCAAGCACGCCCGCCGACACGGCGCCGAACAGCATCGTTCGGCGAGACAGTGCGTCCGGCTTGGGATGGTCGGCCGATTTCATATTCCTGTCCCCCGCGATGCGGCCCGACCATAGCCCGGCCGCAAAGATGCGGCCAGTGTGGCTTTAGCGGCGCGAGAAAGGCGCTGCCTCAGCCGCTCAGCCGCGGATCACCTGCTCCAGCCGCTCGAGCGTGCGGTCGACCTCTTCGACCGTGTTGTAGTGAACCGGGCCGATGCGCACTCCGCCGCCCGCTTCGAGCAGGCCCAGCTTGCGATAGACCTCGAGCGCATAATTGTGGCCGTCCCACAGCTGGATGCCATTGCTCGACAAGGCCGACGCGATTTCCCGCGCGGAAATGCCTTGCGCAACGAAGCTGACCGTCGACACGCGCCGCGAAAAATCGGCCGGATCGGTGATGCCGAGCACGCGCACGCCGCGGATCGTCAGCAGGCCGTCGATCAGCCGCCGGGTGAGCCCGTCCTCATAGGCCTTGGTCGCTTGATAGCCGGCCGCGAGGCGCGAGCGCAGGTCCGCTGCGGGAGGGGGTCCGTCGCCGTCTGCGAGCTCGGCGAGATAGTCGATCGCCGCGTGCACGCCCGCGAGTTGCTCGCGGTTGGTGGTGCCCGTGGTGAAGCGGCCGGGAAGCTCGTCGGGAACGGCGCGGACCTTGTAGGCGCGCAGCGCTGCCAGGCGCTCGCGGCGGCCCCACAGCATCGCGTAATGCGGCCCGAAGAACTTGTAGGCCGAGCAGACGAGATAGTCGCAGCCCAAAGCGGCGACATCGATCAGGCCGTGCGGCGCATACTGCACCGCATCGACGTACAATTGCGCGCCGCAGTCGCGGGCAATGCGCGCAGCTCCGGCCACATCGTTGATCGTGCCGGTGACGTTGCTTGCGTAATTGAGCGCGATCAGGCGAGTGCGGTCGGTCACCAGGCGGCTGAGGTCGTCGAGGCCGAATTCGAAGCTGTCTTCGGAAAAGTCGAGCCAGCGGACGACCAGCCCGCGGTCTTCCGCCGCCATCAGCCAGGGCGCGACGTTGGCGTCATGGTCCATCCGCGTGAGGATGATTTCGTCGCCCGGCGCGAAATCGGCTGAGATCGTGCGCGCCATGGCGAAGGTCAGCGTGGTCATGCTCTGGCCGAAGAAGACTTCGCCCGAGTGCGGCGCATTGACGAACAGCTCGGCCGCGCGGTGCGCGTCGTCGACCAGCTGCTGCGCGGCGAGAGAGGTCGCGAACGACGCGCCGAGGTTGGCGTTCCTGGAGACCATCGCCTCGTTCATTCGCTCGATCACCGAGCGCGGGACCTGAGTCCCGGCCGGATTGTCGAAGAAGATGATCGGGCGACCGTTCAGTTCGCGCTGAAGGGCCGGAAAGTTCGCGCGGATGCGCTCGATGTCGTAGGTCACGCGCGCGCCTTGGCCGCGGCCCGCGGGCGAGGCAAGTCAGGCGCCTATTCGGCGGCGTCGCGCGAGCGTTCGAGCCACTGCTCGAGCCACTTGATCGTGTACTCGCCGCGCTGGAACTCCTCGTCGCGCACGATCAGCTGGTGGAGCGGGACCGTGGTCTTCATGCCCTCGACGACGAACTCCTCGAGCGCCCGGCGAAGGCGCATGATGCATTGCTCGCGGCTGGTGCCGTAGACGATCAGCTTGGCGATCATGCTGTCGTAATAGGGCGGCACTCGATAGCCGGTGTAGAGCCCGCTATCGACGCGCACGTGCATGCCGCCGGGAGCGACATAATTCTTCACGGTTCCGGGCGAAGGCGCGAAGGTCTGCGGGTCCTCGG
>JAUJOV010000080.1 GCA_030447545.1 Sphingomicrobium sp.
CGTCGTTCGCGCTGTTGAGATACAGATAGGGCTGCTTGTTGTAGGCGCGCTGGTAAAAATTGTGGCCGAGCTCGTGATGGACGGTGACGAAATCATCCGCATTCACTTTGGTGCACATCTTGATGCGCAAATCCTCGACATTGTCCACGTCCCAAGCCGAGGCGTGACAGACCACCTCGCGATCGCGCGGCGCAGTAATCATCGAGCGCTTCCAGAAGCTCTGGGGGAGCGGCGCGAAACCCAATGAGGTGAAGAACTGCTCGCCGGTACGAACGATCTTCTCCGGCGTATATTTCTGCTTCACGAGCAGATCGGTGAGGTCATAGCCGACGTCGCCAGCGCCCTTGGGCGCCACCACGTCGTAGATATTGCCCCATTCCTGCGCCCACATATTGCCGAGCAGATCGGCGCGGATCGGCCCCGACTTGGGCTGGATCTGATCGCCATATTTCTGATTGAGCTTGGCGCGCGTATAGCAGTGGAGCTGATCATAGAGCGGCTTCACCTGGCTCCAGAGCTTATCGGTCAGCTCGGCGAATTGCTCAGGCGGCAGATCATATTGCGACCGCCACATGGCGCCGACATCCGGGTAGCCGAGTTCCTTGGCACCCTGGTTCGCGATTTCGACCATTCGAGCATAATCCGCCCTCATCGGCCGGCCGACATTGGTGTGCCAGCTCGTCCACATCTCCTTGAGGTCTTCGGGGTCGCGAACGGTACCCATCTTCTCCTCAAGGTCGTTGCCGGTCATCTCCTTGCCGTTCAGCGTGCCCCTGCCCATGCCGTAGGTCGACAGGAGCCGCGTCGAAATGGTGTTCAATTCGGCCGCGGCGCCCGGTGTCGTCGGGGCCGGCAGGACGAGGCCTCCGCGCAGGAAGTCGAGCTTGCGCTTGGTGTCGTAATCCAGCCCCGGTACGTTGGCGAAGCGCGCCGCCTCGTTGGCGAAGCGCACGCCCATTTCTGTGCCCAGCGTTCCAAAGTGCGCGGCAAGCGCGTCGGTGTCGTCGGTGATGTAGGTCGCGTTGACCCACTGGGCACGGCTGCTCATGACGGAGAATTCGGCAAGCTCTTTTTCCGCGTGCGCAACGAAGGCTTGAGCTTCTTCCGCAGTGGGCGTCGCGCCCTGCGAGCGGGCGGCGGGAGCGGCGGCAGCGGAGGATGGGGACGCCAGCTCCTCGTCCGCAGCCGCGGTCGTGCAGGCGGCGAGGCTGAAGGCAAGGGCTAGCGCGGATACAGTGGCTTTCATGAAAGCATCCTCGAAATTGTTCTGGTTTCCGATCTATTCTGCGCCGCTGAACCGCCGCTGATCAAGCGGCAAGGAAAATGCCGATTTCCCGACCGAGCTCCGCCTTGGTGACGGCGCTCATATGATTGCCTGGAACTTCAACGAAGCGCCCATCCGGCAGCAGGTCCGCCAACTCGCCCGCAGGCCCGTTATCCTGGTCGTCAATGCCAGAGAGTACCAGCGTCGGCACCGTGATGCCGCGGAGCTCCGCTTCGGTCGAGTCGACGAAGCTTGCCAGAAGCGGCAGCAGCGCCTCGGGATCACCTTTCGTGGTCTTCAGGAAGGCCTCGGCAAGCCATTCCGGCGAGCCGCGCTCGTGCGTGCCGAGGCCGGTCAGAATGCGCCCGAAATGCTCGGCCCGCCTCCCGGTGTTGAGCATGCCGCGCAGGCCCATGCCACTTACGATCAGGCGCCTCGGAGCGGCGCCCATGATCACCATTCGCGCGGACGTCCGGCCGCCGAGCGAGTAGCCGCCCAAATCATAGTCCTTGAGGCCGAGATGCCGGATCAGGGCAAGCCCGTCATAAGCGAGGATGTCCGGTGGATATGAGCTCTGATCGTGCGGCTTGGCGCTGCGGCCGTGCGCGCGCAGATCGGGCGTGATGACCCGGAACCCGCGGCGAGCGATCTCCGCGGCGTGGCCGAATCGAATCCAGTTCGTCTCCGCGTCCGAAAAGAGACCGTGGAGGAGGAGCACGGGACGACCTTCGCCCAGCTCGTACCAGACGAGCTCGGCGCCATCGGGCGCGGCGAAGCTGTGCCTAATCGGGGAGCTTGCCAACCGTGCTCATCCAGCGATCGACCAGCGGCTGATGTTCGTCCGATCTTTTTTCGGGGAGACCCTCGGTGTTGAGCCAGGGACGATGCATGCTCTCGACGCCGAAATGATGCTTTGGTGTGTAGCGGGAAGGATCATCGAACGACCCGACGATCAGGTCCATATTCCCACTTCCTCCGTGGGTATATTCGAAGGTCAGCGAAGTGCCGCAGGAGGAGCAGAAGCCGCGGCGGGCGAAGGGCGAAGACTGGTAGTAATCGGGCTCGCCGTCCCAGCGGACGTTCGTCTCCCGGACGTTCTTCATCGCGAGGCTGACGTTGCCGCTCGACCGCTGGCACATGCGGCAATGACAGAGGTAAGC
>JAUJOV010000081.1 GCA_030447545.1 Sphingomicrobium sp.
ACTCTCCCTCCTCTCATTACGTGTTCTTTATTAGTGACTGTAGTTCAGTCGTGTGATATTCCGATCTGGAGCTAAGCAGCGGCCTGGCTATCAGCACGAGGAAGCCGAAGTCCGGGTACCAGCCGCTGGTCGAGACGATCGGCACGGCAGCGAGCAGCGACGCGACGAGCACCGAGGCCTTGGGCACGTAGCGCGCGCCCACGACCGGTCCCTGCCCGATTCTGCGTTTCGAGGCGAGCGCTGCGCGGACCATGGCCTTACTCTACGCCCGCTGCAGCTTCTTCGGCCACGGCCATCGGCTCATAAGCCCGCTCGACGACCCCGAAGCTCGTCCGCGTCGGGTCGGCGAGCGGAAGCGCGATTGCCCCATCGTCGTCCAGACGCACCACGCGCGCGATCGGCACCAGCGGCGGATAGAGGCCGCCGGTTCCAGAAGTGATCACCACGTCGCCCGGGCGGAACGGGTTGCGGCCGACCTCGAGCGGCCTCAGGTCGACCGTTCCGTCCCCGCGCCCCTGCGAGATGACCGGCTGGCCGCTGCGCAGGATCTTGGCGGGGACGATGCTTGCGCGGTCAGACACCAGCAGGACTCGCGAGGCGAGTGCGCCGGCGTCGACCACTCGGCCGATCAGCCCGTCGGACGAGCGCACGGGCATTCCGACGCGCACGCCGTCCGAGCGCCCGGCCGAGAGGATCGCGAAGCGGCGCGGGCTGCTGAACGAGGAGCCGACGATCCGTCCCGTGGCGACGGCCTGCGTGCTGCGCTCGCGCAGCTGGAGCGCGGCCTTCAATTCGCGGTTCTCCTGGAGCACGGCGCGCGCTTCGATGATCCGCTGGAGCATGATCTGGCGTTCGCGCTTCAACCGCGCGTTCTGGTGGACCGCGTCCCAGTAGTCGCCGGCGCCGCTGAACAGCCCGTTGAACGTCGCGCTGACCTCGTGAAGTGCACCCGACAGCGGCGCGGTCGCGTCGAGCGCGGTGCCGCGCACCGAGGAATAGGCGTTGGGCGCGACGAGCGAGAGGCCGAGCAGAATCACTCCGATCACTAAGCCGGCAATTGCTGCAAGGAAGCTGAAGAACAGCCCATATTGCGCTCGGCGCGACCAGCCGGGGCGCGCGGTCGCCACTGCTCAGGACCTTTTCAGGCAGTCTGCAGGACGCCGCGGAACTGCTCTTCCTCCAGCGCGCGGCCGGTGCCAAGCGCGACGCAGGTCAGCGGGTCCTCAGCGACCGTTACGGGCAGGCCGGTCTCATCGCGAAGCACCTCGTCGAGGCCCTGAAGCAAGGCGCCGCCGCCGGTCAGCACGATGCCCTGGTCGCAGATGTCGGCGGCAAGCTCGGGCGCGGTGTTCTCGAGCGCGATCCGAACGCCCTCGACGATCGTTCCGACGGGTTCGGACAAGGCCTCGGCGATCTGGCCCTGGTTGATCGATATCTCCTTGGGAACGCCGTTGACCAGGTCGCGGCCCTTGATGTGGACCGTCTTGCCGATGCCGTCGGTGGGCGGCTTGGCAATCCCGACCTCCTTCTTGATCCGCTCGGCCGTGGCTTCGCCGATCAGGAGGTTGTGGTTGCGCCGGACGTAAGAGCTGATCGCCTCGTCCATCTTGTCGCCGCCGACGCGCACCGAGGTGGTGTAGGCAAGCCCGCGCAGAGACAAAACGGCGACTTCGGTCGTGCCCCCGCCGATGTCGACGACCATCGACCCGATCGGCGCGGTCACCGGCATGTCGGCGCCGATCGCCGCGGCCATCGGCTCCTCGATCAGATAGACCGCACTCGCGCCGGCGTTCGAGGCTGCGTCGCGGATCGCGCGGCGCTCGACCGAAGTCGATCCGGACGGGACACAGATTACAATTTCCGGAAACCTCCAGGCGCGCATCTTGCCGCCATGCACCTTGTGGATGAAATGCTTGATCATCTGCTCTGCGACGTCGATGTCGGCGATCACTCCGTCGCGCAGCGGACGGATGGCCTCAATCTGGTCGGGGGTCTTGCCCATCATCAGCTTGGCGTCCTCGCCGACGGCCTTGACCTTCTTCACGCCGTTGATGGTCTCGATCGCGACGACCGAAGGCTCATTGAGGACGATCCCGCGTCCACGGACATAGACGAGCGTGTTGGCGGTCCCGAGGTCGATCGCCATGTCGTGCGACATCCATTTGAACCAGCGCGTCCAGAACATTCTTTTCCCGTCTCTCGCCTCTGGTCGGCCAGAGCGGCAGAGTGGGCCTCCACCACTTCACCGACGTTTAACCCCATGCCTTTGAATGCGGACTGAATTCCCGCGATAAATCCCCGCTTCGCGGGCTGCCTCGGAATGGGCTAGGAACGGTTAACATGTCAATAAGAAGGCTGCCCTCGGACCTCGTCAATCGCATCGCCGCGGGCGAGGTGGTCGAGCGGCCCG
>JAUJOV010000022.1 GCA_030447545.1 Sphingomicrobium sp.
AAGACTGGGCCGCCAGAAAGAAAAAAGAAGGCGAAGCTCTCGCGGAAGCGCATGCCGCCGGCATCAGGTTCCTGGCAGGTACCGATGCCGGCACTCTCATGATAGAGCCGGGGCCCAGCCTACACGATGAGTTGGAGATGCTTGTAAAGCATGTGCGGATGACACCGCTCGAGGCGCTCCGTGCTTCCGCCTATAACACTCCCGCCTGGCTCGGGCTCTCGGGGCAAAGGGGACTGATCACCGAG
The DNA here is from genome assembly GCA_030447545.1 of Sphingomicrobium sp. Taxonomy (GTDB): domain Bacteria; phylum Pseudomonadota; class Alphaproteobacteria; order Sphingomonadales; family Sphingomonadaceae; genus Sphingomicrobium. The sequence goes on from JAUJOV010000022.1 coordinate 246, forward strand.
GGCCGCATTGCCGATTTGGTCCTGCTCAATGCCAACCCGCTCGCCGACATCCGTAACACCAGAAGCATCGCCGGAGTAGCTGCCGAGGGTCATTGGTTCGACTGGCAGGCGATCGACCGCATGCTAAACCAAGCGCGTGCCTCTATCGCAGCAGACACCGACTGCACGGGAGTGATTGCCCCTAGTTGAATGCTGAACGCTGGCGCTGCTGGGCGGGCGCCATCCTGCCGCCGCTCTAATGTCCGCAATGGGTGGAAAGCGGACATTTAGCCCTGCCATCTCAGCGCTCGAGGTGAAGATTGAGGGCGTTGAGAACAGCGGCTGCAGCTTCCTCAGGGGAGCACGAGCCAGTATCTACGGTCACATCATAGCGCATGCCTTCATGCACCAGCGCAGCCTCTCGTTCGGCCGTTCCTGCGGCTCTGTCTCCTCGCTATCGGCCGCGTTTGGCCAGTTCCGGTGCGTCACAGACTAGCCCGACCCAGACAGCTCTGTAGCCGTCCAACCGTCGCTCCAGGTCCAGCCTCCAATCCACGCGCGTAATCGCATTGTCCAGGATGAGCCGGTTGCCAGTGGCAAGCAGGGCGGCCGCAGCGGCGTGGTAGCCCCAGACGAGCTTCTCGTAGCGGTAGCCGGCCGTCCGGATAGGCTCGCCCGCGACCATTTTGGCCAGATCCGTGGGCGGTATTGCGTAGAGGATGGCGTCGATGCTGAAGTTCAAGAACACTTCGGGGAGCCCCTCTTGCAGCAGCCTGGCGATGCTGCTCTTTCCGCTGCCGCTCGCGCCGTTGAGCACAATCGCGTCGGGGACAAGGCTTGGGGACATCCGTTGATTTTCCACTTCGGCCTAACGTCCGCAATGGGTCGAAAGCAGACATTAGGCTAATCCGCCTTCAGGGCGCGCAGAAGGCGTCTAGCGGCCCTCCGAAGGCTCACAGCCTCCTTGGTCCACGCGCCATGCTTCCAGGCGCCATTAGCGGCTCCTCTTGGCGCTCCTGAGCCTTTGCCGCCGTGCATCCGGCACATTCGCATGCCCTTTACGGCCGGGGAGCGACAGGGTTTTGCCTGACGCGTCGTTGCTGAGCAGCGCGGTGAAAGGTGCATCGGTCTCTTTTGCGTGGGGTTGGCTTCCAATTTCTTCCTCCCCCCTGTGGACATGGACGTGCTGGTGCTCGTGCTTCTCGTAGCTGACGGTGATTTTTTGCCGGCTGGTCTTTCGGCCCTTTAGTTTCGCCAGCGCCTCCGTTTGCATGGCGAAGGTACGGGCGAGCTTGCTGGCCACGGCAGCAAGGTGCGGATCCGCGCATTTATAAACCCGCAGACACCGCTCCGCTACGCTCATGGTCATCAGGTGAACCGCCACCATCTGCGCAGCGAGTGCCGCCTCCATCTCGTTCCGGGGCTTGATGCTGGCGATCATGTTCAGGATCATGTTGAGTTCGCACTCGTCGGGGACCCACTCGCCACCGCCGGCTTCGTCATCTGGGTGCCAGTCCCGGTCGCACAGCTCCGTGAGCTGGTAGAGGAAGGTCAGTGCAGTGGCCTCGGATCGCGTTCCCAGGGCGTCACACACCATTGCCTGCCACGCCTCGGTGTCGCTGTGGGGCGAAGCCAGCCGATAGGCGGCCGGCGTGACCTTCTCGACCTCGACAGCGACGCCTGGGTTAGCGTGCCGCTTCCTGTGACGCACTCGCGCCTTCGCAGCAATGGGCTCAGGTTTGCCGGCATTGGCGGCTTTTGGGCGGCTTTGCGCAAACGGCGCAGTGGGACGGGACGATCTACCGGACGCATGTGCAATCTTCCACGCTCATCCGCTCCGCCGCGCACGTGCGCGGGCAGTTTTCCCGATGTTCTGCGAGGTGCCGCACCGCTTGCCGATCACTCGGCCACCTGGCTCCAGCCGCTCCAGGTTCAACTGCGACGCTGCCGCCGCGCTTGCGCCTTTCAGCACATAAAAGAGCGCCGCCTCCAGATTGATCGCATGAAGGTCGGGATTGCCAACCTCCAGCCCCAGCCGACCCCCAACCGGCTTGCTGTGGATCACGCGCCTTCGGTAGGGCTTGTCAGTTATCCTGCGCAGCCAGCCCTTCTGAAGCCGTGTGACGACCGGCACGAGGGCGGCCGGAACGTGGACCAGCAGATGACAGTGTCCGCCTTTCTGGTCGCCATTCTCGTGCACCCACAGCCAGGCCGTGCGGCTGCCATGCCGTGCCAGCGCCTTGGTGATGAGATCAGTGAAGCGTCCCGTCGCCTTAGCCATCAGCCCCAGAGGCACTCCAGCCGCCTCCCAGTGGATCGTGATCATGCGGGTGAAGGGCAGGCCAATGGCCGTAGCATGAGCCGTCGCCGCTATCAGATTCGTCGCTTGCGCCCTGCTGAGCGAGTGGCTCTGCCTGTCCGCATGGTTGCGCGCCCCTCCTATCCGGGAAGTGCGAGGCAAATGTGCTCCCACACCTACGTTTAGGTAACTGACTGCAACGGGCGTGCCAAAGTGCGGCATCGGCAGATTTGCGCCTGTCGACTGCACTTCGGCTGCAAATGAAACTTCACCGAAACCGCCGACCCGGTGAAGTTTTAACGCGCCGCCGGTAGCCTTGGGCTGTAGCGGCACCAGCTTCTGCAAAAGAGCATCGGTCGGGGCTACGCGAGTGCCCAAATGGCGATGCGCCAACGCGTCGGGATAGGTGCTCATCGTGTGCCTTGCTTCTGCCACGGGCGGCAAGCCGGCGCGGTTCAACAGCTTGGCTAGCCAGTCGGCTTGCGCTTGGCTCAACGGCGTAGCCTCCACTGCGAGTTGGCCAAGGAATTGCCCCGCTTTGCGGCTCAGCCGGTAGTTGCCATTGAGCAGGGCGAGTGCGGCCATTCGCTGGTCGGGAAACGCGCGTTCATTCATCGCAGCCCTCCCCAAAGCAGAGCCGCACCACGTCTCGGGCCATCCAGGGTGAGAAGCCGAAACGGCAGGCAAGCATTTGCGCCCGCTAGTCCGATGCGGTAGGGGAAGGACGCAACCAGCCGCCAAGTTGATTGCGCGAAGCCCCGGCCCCGCCAGCCGGGGTTTTGCTTTTCTGGATGCATTATTCACGCTTCCCCTGCGATCAGCGCGTGCAGGCTTTCCGCCGGAATGACCGTGCGCCCGCCGATGCGCACGGCCCTCAGCCGCTTTGCGGAGATGTGGGAATAAAGGGTGGTCCGCCCGAGGCTAGACGCCTTGCAGGCTTCCCTGATGGAATAGGCGATCTTGGGAGGATCGTTCGTGTGGGTGTGCATTGAAACCTCGTCCGCTGTTGAACGAGGCCAATCATTCGCGTGCCGGGCCGATGCGTCCTTTGCCGATGATCGCCAGTAGCTTGCCGATAATTACGCTGTGGAAATGTCGGGGAGCTGCACGATAACCTGATCCGCGTACTTGCGTGCGCTATCGTCAGACGGATGCTTATTATTCTCGGCCATGGCGCTGAGCAGCATTGCTTGGATTGCGGCCTTCTCGCCGCGCTTTAGCGGGCGCGCATAACCAGCCGCTACACTATCCTTTGTCACCTTGGCGATTGCAGCTGGCCAATCAGGATCAGGCGCGGGTCCGGGTTTTTTGCGGGGGGTTCGAGCCGCCGCATAAACCGCCTCAGCAGGGTCGCCGGCGTCTTCGTTCGCTGGAAAGGTCGCCCAAAGACCGGGGCGGTTCACCGCAATGTCGCAGGCCCATTCACTCAGCAGATTCGTAGCGCTGACCAGCGTGGCGGTGCGATTGTAAACGACCTTGCCGCCCCTCCAATCGAGCGGCTTCAATTCATGCGAAGGCCCATCGACGGTTGCGCGCCCCCAACGTCCGAATATCCCCGCGCTCAATTGCGCGTTGCAAGTCTCGCTCCGCCTCTTGCGGATCGGCGCAATAAGCGGAGCCGAGATAGTGTTCGGCCCCTAAGGCCACGGCTGGATCGTAGTCGCTTTGTCGCGTCCGCGGTTCGGCGCTAAGCCGCATGGTCGCGATGTGCTCTAGGCTTCGTGCGCCAACCCAGGCCACGGCCTGGGGCCAGTTCCACCATTCATCGGCCTCAGCCTCGCTCGCCAGCTGCTTGGCTCGGGCCAGCAAGGGTGAATCCAAGTCGCTCCAGTGGATGGCCTCAGGTTCCCAGCCCATCAACCCGTGCGGGCGAAACTCGCGTAACAAGTCCGCCCGGTCCACCTTGACATGAAGGAAGGAATCTTTGCGGCCTCCCCCCATGACATAGTCTAGGGTGGAGCCATCCTCATCGCGCCAGAACAGCAACCCCTCACCATGGCGCAACTCGTCGTCGAGGTAGCTGAATTGGCGATAGTCCTCCAGTTTGAGTGCCTCGATCGTCGTTGTCAGCAGGGTTCTTTCGTCATCGTTGCGACGCTCTCGATATTTGCCCCGCATGGTGATCTTGCCACCGCCGCCTAGCGCGGTGAGCTGGGCCACTGCGTTCTTGATCGCTTCCTGGGGAACGCACTCGCCGATGTTGTCCAAGCCCAAGACTTCGTGAAGCTGATCGCTGTCCATGGAAACGCCGAACGCTATCCAGGTGAGCGCTTCAGATAGCGTGACAAAGGGGGTGTCCGGCGGCAGCCTCGGTCTGCTCAGATCGAGGGCGGCTTGGGGCTGCAACGGACGGTCGTGCTCGCCACCGTGTCTTGCATCTTTGCCGGCTTCGACCTTCGCCACAAACGCTGACCTACGGGACTTTGTGCCGCCTAGGCAACGTCACGCGTCCTGATGGACGTCACCCTGGCTCCAGCCGCGGCGTCGCGAGCGCAATAGTCTGCCCAATCAGCCATGAGCCGCCGCCGCTTCTCGAATAGATCGCCGCGGCGATAAGCAGCCTCCGCCTTGTTCCCGATCACATGGGCGAGAGCCATCTCGCAAACCTCATGAGCATAGCCAGTGCACTCGGCTGCCCAGTCGCGGAAGCTGGACCGTGCACTGTGCTCTGTCGACCTTCATCCGCCACAGCAGCATGCTCATCGCCATGCCCGATGCTTACCGCCACGCGCGGTCGGAAACAGCCAGCGGCGCCGAGCGGCCTTCATCGTCTGTAGGATCTCCAATGCACGAGGCGAGATCGGCACGCGATGCTCTCTGGTTGCCTTCATTCGGCCGGGAGGGATGGTCCAGATGCATTTGTCGAGGTCGATCTCATCCCAAGCGGCACCAAGCACCTCGCTGGACCTCGCCGCGGTGAGTATCGTGAACTCCAGCGCCAGTGCCGCCGTCGCTTCCCGCTCCCGTAGCTTCTGCATGAAAACGGGCACCGCTGCGTAGGACAGAGCCTTATGATGGCCGCGCGACAGCCTTGTGCGGGCGGGCAGGATTTGGGCAATGTGGCCGCGCCCAGCCGGGTTCTCACCTTCGCGGTAGCCCCTCGCCTTGCAGCATCGAGGATCGTCTCGATCCGGCCGCGCAGTCGGCTGGCGGTCTCAGGCTTGGCTTTCCAAATCGGCTCCAGGATTTGCAGAACGTGAAGGTGCCGACATTCGCCACGGAGCACCTCACCGATCACAGGATAGACGTAGGTGCTAAGCGTATTGCTCCACTGCTGCCGGTGCTTGGCGTTGCGCCAGCTATCCTCGTTCGCGGCAATGTAAGCCTCAGCAACGCTCCTGAATGTGATGCCCGCTATCTGCGCTGCCTGGCCCGCCGCTTGCTCCTCTGCGGCCATCCTGTGGCGCTCTGTGAGCGGATCGACACCGGATTTCACCTGCAAACGCAGCGCGTTGCCTTGTCCCCTGCGGCCGCCAGCGAGACCCGCATCAGCCCCAACGGCCGGCCCTAAGCCGAGGTCTCTGCTTTGCCCTTTAGCATGAAGCGGAACACCCAGGATCGGGAGCCACTCTCTTTCACCAGGAGATAGAGCCCGCCACCGTCGCATGCCGGCCGGGCTTGGCGTTCTTCACCGTGAGCGGAGTCAGTGCATTACTGAGCTTGCGAGGCATGGCCAAACTGCTCCGTTCCCATAACTGTTCCCCAAACAGTAGCGCAGTTTTAGGGGAACGCAACCGAACAGTGACGGACGAGGGTCCGATATAGGATCGCCTAAATTGCCTGCCGTAAAGGACGTTTAGCGGTCAATCCGGAACGCTGGCGGACAGCAGTTCGGAGGACACCCCATCCGCCACTTGCTGTTGATTTAGACCGCGCAGACGGAGCCGGCGGGCATGTTCCCACTGGGCCGCTGCGTCCGCTCCTTCGCAAACACAGTTAGCGGCCTGCAGTGTTCCCTTCGGCTCCACGGCCGAAGAAGGTAGAGCGGAACCTTCAGGCGCAGGTAGATCCTCGACTTCCACCTCGGTGTGGCGGACCGTGTCGCGGATCGTTTCGGTACGTTCCTTAACGGTCTTCCTGACGATCACTTCCTCGTGCACCACCGCGACCTTGGTGACGACCGGCTCCTCCCGCATTTCCGCGATTTCGATGGCGCGCTCCTTGAACAGCCCGCCGGCTTCCAGCTCGCGGTCCGTAAGGCGCCGTTCGGTCGGACGGCTTTCGATTTCGACCACTTCGTCACGCAGCGCCACCTGCTCCTCAGCGGCGGACTCGCGGGTCAGGGATCGCACGCGTGCCCCGCCTCGCGCGACTTCGCTTGCCGATCCGCAGCTCTTCACTGACGACCGGCACCCGGGGCCTCCTCCGCGGGGCGCGCCGGCGGCGCATTGTCGGCAATGGGCTGTGACTCGTCGTCTGGGCCTTGATCGACCTGCGCGCGAGCCTGTGCGGCGGCTGGTGCCTCTTCGACCTGCGTGGAGGCGGGTGCGTCCACCGGTAGCCCGGGTGGCGCTTTGCGTCCGCCTCGCCAGGTTCCTCGACCTGGAATGACTGCTGGGATCTGCGAGCGTTTCCTCCGGCCGCTCGTCGACCTTGCCGATGGCCGACTGGATCAGGTCGACTACCCGCTCCGGGTTCGTGCCGCTCGGCAGTTCGGCGACCAGGAGATATCCGCCGCGGCGCAGGCCCTCGCGGTAGGACTGCGTGTCCTTGGGCTCGAAGTTCAGCCCATCGACGGCGGCCAGCGTGTCCTTGCCGATGATCCTGGGCAGCTCGCCTGCAACTCCGACACCAGGCCGGCGCGAGCGAACTCGGCTTCAGCGCGGCTATCGTACAAGGCAGCGACGGTCCTGGACATGCGTTCACTCCCGAGGTGTCGTGGGCTCCGCACTCGAATCTCGTTCGATCCTCGCCCGTTCCTTTCGCAGCGTGACCGGGATTTCGGCGGTTTCCGAGACGGACCGGCGGCAGATGTGGATTTCCTCGACGAGGACCAGTGCCTTTTCGACCACAACCACTTCCTCGACTACGGGCACGATCGTGGTGTTGCCTTCGAGGCGGACGTTCGGGACTTCCGTAAGGCGCACGTTTCGCGGAATGCGCTCGATTTGCAGGTCGTCGCGCAGAAGCTGCTCGGTTACCGTTTCCTGGCGCTCGTCGACCGTGACATGGACTCGAACCCGCCCGCTTTCGACTTGGCGCTTGGCGATCGTCAGCCGCTCCTCGACCAGCGGGATTGCGGCAACTTCCTCGACGACGGCGTCAGCGCTCCGACCCGACGCGCCTGATTCGTGCTTGCTGTCGACCATCTCAGCTAACTCTCGAACATCGAAGCAGAAGTTCGGTTAACTGTTACCAATGCGTAGCGTTCCAGCGCTTGCTCGCAATTGTGCGCGGCTGCACGAGGCAGGCCCCCGCCGGTGGGGCCGGAACGCGCCGGGCCGGGGACGGTTGGGTTCGCGGCAGCGGCAATATCGGCGCTCGCCCTCGACCGAGAGGTACCCAATCATGCGAACAGTGATGCTTTTCCTCGCCGCGGCTGTGCTGACGCCGCCCGCGCAGGCGGCAGCCCAGCCCGACGATCTGGCCGAAATCGAGATCGATGACGACGAGGGCGGCGACGGTGGCAATTCGCGCATCGGCCTGCTGGGGCTGTTGGGCCTTGCCGGACTGCTGGGGCTGAGACGCCGCGAGCCCGACATTCACGTCGACGCCCGCCGCGACACGCGGTGACCGACGCCGCTTAGTAGCGGCCGGACATGATGGCGCTGATCTCCCTCATGCGACCATGGTACGCGTCGGCAACGCAGGCGTTCGAACCGCAGGAATCGCGGTGGGCGAGGAAGCGCCTGCGGCTGCGCTGCAGCATTGCGCGCGCGCCGGGCGTGGCAACGCGCATCGCCGAGTAGAATTGTGCTGCCATCTGCCGGTCGAGGCTGGCAAGCACGGGATCGCTGCACACGGCGACCTCGCCGCGGGTCTTCGCGTAGCGGCAGTTGAAGCTAGGTCTGACGGCGGCAGGTGCGGGCGGAGCAGCGGTGCCGGCGCTCGGTCTTGACGGGGCTGTTTGCCTGGGCGGCGGGCTCGACGCTGCCGGTGCGCGCCGCGTCTGAGGCGCCGCCGGAGCTGGCGCAGCCTTGCGGACAGGTGCAGCCTTGGGGGCAGGCGCAGCCTTGGGGGCAGGCGCAGCCTTGCGGAGAGGTTCGGCGGGGGTCGCGGCTTGAGGCGGCTGCGGGACGGCGGGTTCGGGTGCGGCGTCGTCAATCGCCGGGGCAGCCGCCAGCGGCTCGCCTGTCTTGCTACCGATCGGCGCGACGCTCGCCAGCGGCACAACGATGGCATCAGCGTTGTTCAGGCTTCGCAGCTGCCACGATTCACCGGAGCTCGGCGCCAGCGAGTAGCTGATCCTCCCGCCGAGGCTGCGCCGGCCACCGACGACCTCGACGCCAGGTGGCAGTTCAACAATGATTGCCGCGGCGCAGGCCACGGTGCCTGAATCCTCGTCGGTCCGACGAAGGACGCGCGAAGCCACGCGCACGACCGAGTAATTGCGCAAATTGCCGAAGATGCCCTCATCGGCGTTGCGGACCTTTGCGGCGCGGCGGAAGAGCTCGTGCTTGACCAGGTCCAATGCCTCGCGCGAGGAGCAGGTCGCGCGGGACGCCGTGCCGTCCTCGTCCTGTCCGCCGCCGGCGAAAACATAGGCCGCGAGCAGAGCGCCCAGAACAGCCGTGATCAGCACTGCAGCAGTGGTGCTCAGGCGTCGCATTCAGATCGTAACGCCCCGTTGAAGCGGCGGCTCCAATGCTCTGGAGACTTTCGGGGTACGGCAGCAGCAAGCCAGGGCTGCGGCACTCGCTGCGACCGCGGTGCGGCGGACCCGCGGAACGTTTCGGCTCGCGCATCCGAAACGTCCGGAACGCGCGCAGGCGACGTTGGTTGGGAAATGGATCTCGCACCACGCGAAAACGGAGGGAGCGACCGCGGATATGCGGCGACGTTCCTTCATCCGGCGAGAACAGCTTGAGCATGGATCGTCGGAGCGCGGGATGAGTCAGTTTTAGACCAGCAGGAGAGCGATATGTCCCGTACCGTCACAGCATTATACGATACCCGCCAAGAGGCCGAGAGAGCGCGCGAGCGCCTCGAGTCAGAGTTCGATGTCGACAGCATTGATATACACGATCAGAATTCGCGTGAGAGTGAGGGGGGAAGCTCCTGGCTCGGAAACACGTCCATTCCCGACGATGACCGCCACGCTTATGGTGAGGGCGTGAGCCGCGGCGGCTTCCTGCTTTGCGCCGAGGTCGACGGCGACGAGGATGCCAACCGGATCGTCGAAGTCCTCGAGCAAAGTTCGCCGGTAGATTTCGGCCGGCGCCAGGAACAATGGCGCAGTGAGGGGTGGCAGCCCGGGTCGCAGCAAGGACAGTCCACCGGGCAGCGGCCGACCGCCGAGGGAGGCCAGCGCACCGTCGAAGAGGAGCGCATCCCGATCGTCGAGGAGCAGATGAAGGTTGGGAAGCGCGAAGTGGAGCAAGGCGGTGCCCGCGTGCGCTCCTATGTGCGTGAGGTTCCGGTGAACGAGCAGGTGCTTCTGCGCGAGGAAAACGTCGACGTCGAGCGGCGCCCGGTGGATCAGGCCGTGCGGCCCGAGGAGCTCGAGCGCCAAGGCTTGCTCCAGGAGCGCGAGGTCGAAATGCACGCGACGAGCGAAGAGCCGGTGATCGGCAAGGAAGCGCGAGTCAACGAGGAAGTGATCCTGCGCAAGACCCAAAGCGAGCGTAGCGAAAACGTCCAGGACACGGTGCGCAAGACCGAGGTTGATGTCGAGGGCGATGAAGGGCGCTCCCGGCGCTAGCTTCTGCCTCGGCCTTCAGCCGACTTACAGTCGTCCCGTCCTCGGTCCCTGCGGCCGGGGACGGGATTTTTTTTATCAGCATCAGCACCGCTGCCGGCAAGTCGTCCAGGCACGCTTTCCCGCCGCTCGCCGGGCAAAATGAGCCGCTTTGCAGAAAAAGCACTTGCCTCTGCGCTACAAATGTAGCAGGCTACAAATGTAGCGCGAGAGGTCCGTTGATGTTGAGCAAGCTTCCCCCCCGTGAACGCCAGATCGTCAACCTGCTGTACGAGCAGGGTGAAATGGCCGTTGCGGCGATCTGCGACTCGCTTCCCGACCGGCCGAGCGGGTCGGCGGTGCGGACTATGCTCAAGCGGCTCGAGGACAAGGGCTTTGTCCGCCGCACCGAGTCCCACCGCGGCTTCCTCTACAGCCCGGCAGTCGCCGACAGCGTCGCCCGTAGGACCGCGCTCAGCGAGGTCGTGCGCGTGTTTTTCAACGGCTCGCCCGCCGGCGCGGCGAGTGCGCTTCTTGGCATGTCCGAGCGGCTCGACGGGTCCGAGCTCGACGAGATCGAGGCGATGATCGCTCGCGCTCGCGCCGCAAAGGGAGGCAAGTAAGATGGAGCTTCTCCTCCCGCTCGCTGCCAAGTCCCTCCTTGTTGCGGTGCTCGTCCTCGTCGCGCTCAGGCTCGCCCACCGCCGCTCTGCCGCGGAGCGCAGCTGGATCGCCCATGTCGGGCTTGCGGCCATCGCCGCCTTGCCCTTGGCCCTGCTTCTGCCCAGGATCGAAGTCCCCGCCCCCGCTTTCCTCGCCGAGGCTGCGCCGACGATCGTCGCGCCTGCGCCAGCCAGTGTCAAGCCGACGGAGGTGGCGCTCCCCGCCAGCAGCTTTCCCGCCGCGGCCGATGCATCCCTCACGGCGCAAGCCGGGGCCGGCGCTGGAGTGGACTGGGCGTTCTGGATCTATGCCGTTCCTGCCGCTCTGCTCCTCCTGCTTACCCTGACTGCGCTGCTGCGGCTCATATTGCTCAAGTCCAAGGCACACGTGCTCGTCGAGCCGCGCTGGCTGAGCGCGCTTGCGCATGCACAACGGCGGATGGGCTTCAAGCACGGGACCGCGCTGCTCAGCAGCGACGAGCTTCGCTCGCCGATCAGCTGGGGCCTGATGCGGCCGGTGATCCTGCTCAATTCCGAGGCGGCAGGCGCTCATGCGCAGGCGGAAGCGGTGATCGCCCACGAGCTTGCGCACGTTGCCCATCTCGACTGGCTCAAGCTGCTCCTGGCGCGGGTGACTGTCGCGATTTTCTGGTTCAACCCTCTGGTCTGGCTGCTTGCCCGCGAGGCTCACCAGCTGCGTGAGGAAGCCGCCGACGACGCGGTGCTGGCGGCGGACATCGTCGACACCGATTACGCGCAATTGCTGGTCGGAGTGGCCCGGCACGAGTGCCGCGGGTTGCTGATCGGGGCTCACGGCGTCGCACCTTGCCGCAATTCGCTTGCCCGGCGAGTCAGGCGAGTCCTTGATTCCGGATCGGTGCGCCGCCCGGTCGGGTGGGGGTTCGCGCTCGGCATGTTCGCCGGCGCCTCGATGGTCGCAGCGCCGCTTGCCGCGCTCACGCTGACGCCCGCCGGCCTGGACTCGCCGAGCGGCAGCGCGCCGGTTCCTTCCAGCGCTCCGCCTGTATCGGCTCACTCCCCGCAGGCGAGCCAGCCGCCGGCGCTTGCGCAGAGCGCCAGCAATCCGGCGAGCGCGGCCGCAGCCGCTACAGCCGCTGCGGCGGCTGCGGCGGCCGGGGCTTCCCACCCGCATTGGAGCGACGAGGAGGTGCGCAAGCTCTGGGCCGAGCTCGAGGAGGTGCGCCGGCAGGGCCCCAACGGTTCGGATCCGCTCCCGGGGACGCTTGGTCCGCTGCCTGGCACGGTGGGGCCGCTGCCGGGCACCGTCGGGACTCGCGCGGCCGATGTCGGCCGGCCGTTTCCACGCCCGGCGACATCGATCTGGTGAGCGTCGAGGGCGGCGGCGATGTGGTGATCAATATGCCCGGACGCACCAGGTCCGGGTCCTGCGGGGGAACGGCCCCGGCGCGTCGGTGAATGCCAGCCGCGGTGCCTTGTCGGTCAGTTGCCGGGCGGTTGCCGCGGCTTGCTGGTCGAGGTGACCACGCCGCATGTCGACGCGCTCGCGATCACCGGCGGCGGATCGATCCGGGTCGGGGGTGGCTTCCCGCCCGCCCGTGATCTGGCGCTTGCGATCCGCGGCGGAGGCACGATCGACGCCCGGCAGTTGCCCGCGCGCACGGTCGCTGCAGCGACCCAGGGCGGCGGCACCATCCTGACGTCCGCCAGCGATCAAATCGCCGCCAGCACAGTCGGCGGCGGGACCATTCGCTACTGGGGGCAGGCTGAGGTCGCGAGTGCAATCCAGGGCGGCGGCAGGATCGAGCCTGGAGGCACCTAAGCACCCGCTCGCCGTCCCTTTAACTACGAAGCCTGTTTTCCAAGCCCTTCCAAGGAGCATCGGGATGTCTTTTGCCCAGAAAAACCTGCCTCGGCCTCATGAGTCTGGCCACCGCCGCGGCGACCTCTGCCCAGCCGAGCTACAGCCACTTCGGCGCCTTCGAAGCGGTGAGCGTCGAGGGCGGCGGGGAGGTCGTTATCCGTCCTTCCTCCGGCCACTCGGTTCGAGTGGTGCGCGGCGATCCGCGGGCTGTCGAGATCACGCCGGTGAGCCGGCGCAGCCTGCGCATCCGGTGCCGGCCGAACGCGTGCCGCAACGTCAGTCCGCGCGTCGAAGTGTCGATGCCGGCGGTCCGGGCACTCGCGGTCAGAGGCGGTGGCTACATCCTGGTCGAGCGCGGGTTCGCGCCGCAACGCTCGCTGGCAGTATCGGTCCACGGCGGCGGCCATGTCGACTCGAGCGATCTTCGCGCCGGCGATGTCGCGGCCTCGGTGAGCGGTGGCGGCCACGTGGAAACGCGCGCGGCAACGAGCCTGGCAGCAAGCGTTCGGGGTGGCGGAAGCATCAGCTACTACGGCTCTCCCCGGCAGGTCGCCGTTTCGACCAGCGGCGGCGGCGTGGTTTCCCCCGCGGAGCGATGACCGGCGAATGATCCGCCGTTCGGCCGCACTGTTCGAGGCTGCGGATCCGCTTCCCACCCGCAAATCAGCAAGGAGTTCTCACATGTCCCGGTTCTTGCGCCTTTCGCGGCCCGTACTGCTTGCTTCCGTCGCGCTGGTGTGGGTGGTTCCCGACGCCGCCGCGGCTCAGGAGACCTCCGACCCCGCGGTCGCCCCGCCGCCCGTCGCTACGACCGTTCCGGTCCCCGCGACCGGAAAGAGGGTCTACACGGCGGCCGACTTCGCTCGCTTCGCCCCCAGGAACGCGCTCGACATGCTGCAGCAGGTGCCCGGCTTCATCATCCGTTCGGCGGCCGAGGAGCGCGGGCTCGGCCAGGCTTCGGAAAATGTGCTGCTCAACGGCCAGCGCGTCTCGAGCAAGTCGGGCGGCGCGGTCGCCGAGCTGCAGAAGATCTCCGCTTCGAACGTCGAGCGCATCGAGATCGTCGATGCGGCGACGCTCGAAATTCCCGGGCTCACCGGCCAGGTCGCGAACATCATCGTGAAGACCGAGCAGAAGGCCAGCGGCCAGTTCTCCTGGCGCCCCGAGGCCCGCGCGCACTTCACCGACCCGCTCTACACTCGCGGGGACATCAGCTACTCGGGAAATAGGGGCCCGGTCGAATATACGCTCGGCCTGAACAGCGGCGGCAGCCGCAGCGGCGCGGGCGGCCCGACGACGATCATCGATCCGGTCACCGGGCCGTTCGAGTTCCGCGACGACGCCTGGTACTCCAATTACGACAATCCCAAGCTGAGCGGGCGCTTCACGCTCGACGGCGTCGGCTCGGCGGTGGGCAACCTCAACCTGTCCTACATGCCGTTCTTCTACGAATTTGGGGAGGTGGGCTTGCGCCGGCGTCCGGACGGCGTCGACCGTACCCGAACGGTCCGGCAGCGCATGCGCGGCTTCAACTATGAGGCGGGCGGAGACTACAGCTTCGGCATCGGGCCCGGCACCCTGAAGCTCATCGGCTTGAGGAAGTTCGAGCGCCGGCCGATCGTCTCGACTGCGGTGATCGACTTCGCCGACGCTTCGCCATCGGTCGGCGACCGGGTAAAGCGCGATGGGCGAATGAGCGAATGGATCGGCCGCGGTGAATATGGCTGGAAGACGGGCGAGAACGACTGGCAGGTTTCCGCCGAAGCCGCGTTCAACACGCTCGACAGCGTCACCCGGATCTTCGGCCTGCAGCCGGGCGGCGAGTTCGAGGAGATCCCCTTCCCCGCCGGTACCGGGCGCGTCCACGAGGACCGTTATGAAGTGCTCGGCACCTGGGGGCGTCCGCTGACGGATAATCTCACGTTCCAGCTCGTCGCCGGGGGGGAATATTCCAAGCTCAGCAGCCAGAGCAGCCTGGGCTCGCTCACCCGCAACTTCATGCGGCCGAAGGGGAGCGCCTCCTTCGCGTGGCAGGCGAGCGACGACCTCGACGTCAGCCTCAAGCTCCGCCGGCGCGTCGGGCAGCTCGACTTCTACGACTTCCTGGCCTCGGTGAACCTCACCGACGATCGCCAGAATGCCGGCAACCTCGAGCTCGTGCCGCCGCAGAGCTGGGAAGTGGACCTCGAGGCGAATCGCAAGCTTGGCTCGTGGGGCAACACCAGCCTGCGGCTGTTCGGGCGGCTGATCAACGACATCGTCGACATCGTGCCCATAGGCGAGACCGGCCAGAGCCCGGGCAATATCGACCGGGCGCATCGCTACGGGCTCGAGTGGAAGGGAACCTGGCTGTTCGACAATCTCGGCTGGAAAGGCGCAAAGCTCGACTCCACGGTCATCCTCCAGCGCTCGCGGGTGGAGGACCCGCTGACGGGCGAGAGCCGGCCGATCAGCAGAACGCTCAAGCGGCAGGTCGAGATGAGCCTGNAATATTCTAAGCTCAGCAGCCAGAGCAGCCTCGGCTCGCTCACCCGCAACTTCATGCGGCCGAAGGGCAGCGCTTCCCTTTCGTGGCAGGCGAGCGACGACCTCGACGTCAGTCTGAAGCTCCGCCGGCGCGTCGGGCAGCTCGACTTCTACGATTTCCTGGCCTCCGTGAACCTGACTGACGATCGCCAGAATGCCGGCAATCTGGAGCTCGTGCCGCCGCAGAGCTGGGAAGTGGACCTCGAGGCCAACCGCAAGCTCGGCTCGTGGGGCAACACCAGCCTGCGGCTGTTCGGGCGCCTGATCAACGACATCGTCGACATTGTGCCCATAGGCGAGACCGGGCAGAGCCCCGGCAATATCGACCGGGCGCATCGCTACGGCCTCGAGTGGAAGGGAACCTGGCTGTTCGACAATCTGGGGTGGAGAGGCGCGAAGCTCGACTCCACCGTTATCCTCCAGCGCTCGCGCGTGAAGGACCCGCTGACCGGCGAGAGCCGGCCGATCAGCAGAACGCTCAAGCGGCAGGTCGAGATGAGCCTGCGCCACGACATTCCGGGCACCGCCTGGGCGTGGGGCGGAAGCTTCTATCACTCGTGGGATTCGAAGGACTACCGGCTGACCGAGGTCGGCCGGATGTGGGAGGGCCCGGTCTGGCTCGGCGCCTTCGTCGAGCACAAGGACGTCGCCGGAATGACGGTCCAGGCGCCCGTCGGCAATCTGCTCAATGCCCGCAGCCGCTGGGAGCGCGACGTCTACTCAGGCTTCCGCGACACGCACCCGCTGCTGTTCCGGGAGCGGCGGAACCGGCTGATAGGCCCGATCTTCGGCTTTGCAGTCAAAGGAAATTTCTAGGCTGACCTTTCAGCACCGCTCGTCGAGCCGTTCGTCGGTCCGTCGAATGAGGGTGGACTTCCGCTCGGCAGCTGTATATCTGTATTATGACAATAACACACACAGGTGCATAGAAATGCGTACCGGGTCCCTCCTCGCCTCCGTTGCAGCCCTCGCGCTTGCCGCACCGGATGTGGTCAGTGCCCAGTCGGCCACTCCTCTGACTGATCCCGCGGTCGCTCCGCCGCCGGTCGCCACGCCTGCCGGCACCAAGCAAGTCTACACGGCGGCGGACTTTGCCCGGTTTGCGCCCCGAACCGCCTTCGACATGCTGGTCCAGGTGCCTGGCTTCGACATCCGTCAGGGCGACCAACAGGAGCGCGGGCTTGGCCAGGCTTCGGAGAACGTACTGATCGCCGGGCAGCGGATCGCCAACAAGTCCGGCGGCGCGGTCGCAGAGCTCCAGAGGATCAGCGCAAGCAACGTCGAGCGCATCGAAATCGTCGAGGCCGCAAGCCTCGGCATCGCCGGCCTGTCCGGCCAGGTTGCCAACGTGATCTTGAAGGCTGCTTCAAAGTCCAGCGGCCAGTTCGAGTGGAAGCCGGACGTGCGCGCGCATTATGCGAGCCCCAACCTCTACAACGGCTCCGCCAGCTACTCCGGCAAGCACGGGCCGATCGATTATACGCTGTCGCTGAAGAACCAAGCGGGCCGAGGCGCGTTCGGCGGGCCGATCCGCATCTTCGACCCAGCGGGAAACCTGACGGAGCGCCGGCACGAGGTGCTCCGCGCGCAGTCCGACGAGCCGACGCTGTCGACCAAGTTCGGGCTCGACGGGCCCGGCTCGTCGGTGGGCAATCTCACCCTCGCCTACACCCGCTACTGGAGGCCCGCGGACATCAGTGACCGGCGCACGCCCATCGATGGTGACAAGCTGCGGCGCAATACGCGCCAGGAGCTCGACGGCTGGTCCTATGACGTCAATGCCGATTACGAGTTCGCGCTTGGCCCCGGCCGCCTCAAGCTGATCGGCGTTCGCGAGTTCGAGCATCAACCGGTGCTGGTCACGCAAGTGACATCGTTCGACAGTGGCGCTGGCGACCAGGGCATCCGCTTCAGCCGCGACTCGCGCATCGGGGAGACGATCGGCCGCCTTGAATATGGCTGGAAGACCGGCAGCAACGACTGGCGAGTCACGCTCGAGCGCGCCTACAACTCGCTCGACCAGCGCGGCCGCCTGTTCACGCTCACGGCCGACGGTGAGTTCGACGAGGTCGATTTCCCCCAAGGCACCGGGCGTGTGACGGAGACGCGCTACGAAGGCCTGGGGACGCTCAGTCGGCCACTCAGCCCGAACCTCGACCTGCAGGTCGTCGCCGGCGGGGAGATTTCGACGCTCGCGCGCGTCGATGGAGACCTTCCGGCACGCAAGTTCTTCCGGCCCAAGGGCAGCGTCAACCTCGGCTGGCGGCCGAGCCAGGGCTGGGACCTGAGCCTGAAGCTTCGCCGAAGAGTCGGGCAGATCAGCTTCTCCGACTTCCTGTCGCAGCCCAGGCTGCTCGATGACCGCGAGGATTCGGGCAACCCCGACCTCGTCCCGCCGCAGAGCTGGGAAGTGGAAACCGAGATCGGGCGCGAGCTTGGGTCATGGGGCAAGACCCGGCTGAAGACCTGGTTCCACCGGGTCGACGACATCGTGGACGTGATCCCGATCGGCGAGAACGGCCAGGGGATCGGCAACCTGCCGCGTGCGACGAGGCTCGGGTTCGAGAACACGAGCACGATCCTGTTTGACCCGCTCGGATGGAGGGGCGCCAAGATCGACCTGGAGTTTGGAATGGTGAAGACCCAGGTGCGCGATCCGCTGACCGGCGAAAAGCGGCCGATCAGCGGGACTCGCGATCGCTGGATCGAAGCCAACCTGCGCCACGACATCCCCGGCAGCAACATCGCCTGGGGCGTGAATGCCGAGCACCACCACTTCGCCAAGCGCTACTTCTTGACGGAGGTCTTCCGCGGCTTTGAGGGCCCGGTGTTCGCCAGCGCCTACATCGAGCACAAGGACATCATGGGGCTGACAGTCCGCGGCAGCGTCGGGAACCTGCTGAACGCCCGCCACCGCCTCGACCGCGTGGTTTATGCCGGGCGGCGCGACCGCGCTCCAGTCGCCTTCATCCAGGAGAACAACCAGCTGATCGGCCCGATCTTCAGCCTGTCGGTCAAGGGCAACTTCTAGGCCTCACCCCATGGGCGACCTCGCGGGGGTGGCGGAGCAGCGGGAGCGCGGCTAAAGCGCGGCCGACTTCCACCAGACCCGGAGCTTGCCGAGTGGCCGAGCCTGCAATCCTGCCGTTCGACTGGGCCGACCCGTTCGACCTCGAGCATCAGCTCGACGAGGAGGAACGGCTGGTTCGCGACACGGCCGAGGCCTACGCGCAGGAGAAGCTGCAGCCGCGCGTCACCAGCGGCTATCTGGACGAGAGGTTCGTCCGGGAGTTCGTCACGGAAATGGGCGCGGGCGGGGTGCTGGGCCCCACCCGTGCCCGACGACTATGGCGGCGCTGGGCTGGGCTATGTCGTTTACGGGCTGATCGCTCGCGCGATCGAGCGGGTCGACAGCGGCTACCGCCTGCCATGTCGGTGCAGTCGAGCCTCGTCATGCACCCGGTGCACGCATACGGTTCGGAGGAGCAGCGGCGCAAATATCTGCCGGGCCTGGCGCGCGGAGAGCTGGTCGGCTGCTTCGGCCTGACCGAGCCCGATGCTGGGTCCGACCCTGGGCGGGATGCGAACTCGCGCGCAGAAGGTGCAGGGCGGCTATGTGCTCACCGGCAACAAGATGTGGATCACCAATTCGCCGATCGCAGATCTGTTCGTCGTGTGGGCGAAGTCCGAGGCGCACGGCGGCAAGATCCGCGGCTTCCTGCTCGAGAAGGGTAGTCCGGGGCTAAAAGCGCCTGCGGTCAAGGAGAAGCTCAGCTTGCGCGCGCCTCGATCACCGGCGAGATCGTGATGGACAATGTCGAGGTCGGCGAGGACGCGCTCCTGCCCAACGTCGAAGGGCTGAAGGGCCCGTTCGGCTGCCTCAACCGCGCGCGCTACGGCATCGGCTGGGGCTCGATGGGCGCGGCGGAGGCCTGCTACCACGCGGCTCGCCAGTACACGCTCGACCGCAAGCAGTTCGGCCGCCCCCTCGCCTCCAACCAGATCGTGCAGCTGAAGCTCGCCAACATGGTGACCGAGATCACGCTCGGGCTCCAGGCGGCGCTGCGGGTCGGGCGCAGGCTCGAGGCCGGCGAGCTGATCCCCGAGACGATCAGCATGCTCAAGCGCAACAATTGCGGCAAGGCGCTCGACATCGCCCGCATGGCGCGGGACATGCACGGCGGCAACGGCATCAGCGCCGAGTTCCAGGTGATGCGCCACGCGGCGAACCTGGAGACGGTGAACACCTACGAGGGCACGCACGACGTGCACGCGCTGATCCTCGGGCGCGCGATCACGGGCATTGCGGCTTTCTAAAGCGCCCGAATGAGCTGCAGGGCGTCCGCCGCGCCGGCGGAGGATGCGGTGTTGTCGAAAATGCACCACACCGTACGTCCCCGCTCCTCCTCGGTTCGGAGGAGCGCAGGATATTGGTCGAGCCGGTCCGCGTAGCTGGAGCGATAGATTACGGGCGAACCGTGCAGGCGCCAATAACGCATGCCGCTCCACCCGCCCGGACGTGCCGCGGCGTCGCAGATCGACGGGTCGGCAGCGACGCGCGCCACTCGCAGCCGTTCAAGCAGCTCGTTCGCTTCCTTGCCGAACCAGCTGATGTGGCGCGGCTCGCACACGATCGCCGCGGCCGTTCGATCTGCCAATTGGCTGAAGAAGTTTGCGGCGACCGGCGCATCGAAGGCGAGCTTTGGCGGCAGCTGGACAAGGATCGCCGCGAGCTTTTGTTCGAGCGCTCCTGCCTCGCCCATGAACTGGTCGAGTTCGCCCTCGCAGCTCACGAGCTTCAGCTTGTGAGTGATCTGCCTGGGCAGCTTGACCGAGAAGCGGAACGAGTCAGGGACGCTGTCGCGCCAGCGTTGCCACGTCGAAAGCCGATGAGGGCGGTGAAAGGAGCTGTTGATTTCCGCGACGGGGAAGTTCGCGGCGTAACGCTCGAGCGAGGTCCCCTCATTGGGGAAGCGGTCGGCAATCGCGCGGGGAATGCTCCAGCCAGCGGTTCCGATGCATATCGCCACGGCTTCTGCAGCTTTGGCGTCAGCGCTGCGGGGGGCGGCGAAGGACCGCGGTCGGCTCGTCGTTGTAGACGCTGTCGTCGAGCCGCTCGAAGCCGAGCCGGGCGGCGAGCCGCAACGAGGGCTGGTTGTCGGGCGCGATGATCGCCCAGATCGGAATTGGCTGGAGATTGGCGTCGGCCCAGTCGAGTACTGACCGGCAGGCTTCCGACGCGATACCCTGTCCGTGCGCTTCAGTGGCGAAGATCCAGCCCATTTCCGGCTCTTCGCCGAATTGCGGCTCGAGCGCTCGCCAGGCGTTGAACAGGCTGGCGGTGCCGATCAGGCATCCGTCGTCCCTGCGCGTGACTGCCCAGCCGCCGAAGCCGAGCAGCGACCACATGCCCACCGACGCGGCCATCCGGCGCCAGCAATCCTCGGCGCTGATCGTCGGCCCGCTGAAGTAGCGCATGACTTCGGGGTCGCCGACGATCGCGTGGTGCGGCCGGAAGTCTTCCTTGCAATATTGGCGCAGGACCAGCCGCTCGGTCTCCAACGTCGGAGCCGAGCGCAACCGGGTCACTTCTTGCCGAGCGACAGTCCGCCGAAGCGCTTGTTGAAGCGCGCGACCTGGCCGCCCGTATCGAGCATGCGCGATTGGCCGCCGGTCCAAGCCGGGTGCGAGGTCGGATCGATGTCGAGGTGAAGCGTGTCGCCCTCCTTGCCCCAGGTCGAACGGGTCTGGAACGTCGTGCCGTCCGTCATCTGGACGTTGATCGTGTGGTATTCGGGGTGGGTACCGGATTTCATGGGCTTTTCCTTGAAATGGCGCTGGTGTCCGACCAGCTGCCGAACGAACGTCGCGGCCCCTTATCCGGTGACGCCGCAACTTGCAACCAAACGGGCCGCTCAGGCGGCGGCGGGAGCGCCCTGCGGCTGGCGCAGGGCCGGGACTGCGCGTTCGGCGAGCGCGAAACCGCCGAACAGCAGGGCCGCAAAAAACAGGTCGCCAGCAAGCGTGTTCTGGAAGAACGGGATCGCGGCAACATAGCAGGCGGCGAGACCGTCGACGGAGCGTGGATACATTCCGCTGAACAGCCACACACCGAAGTTCGTCACGACGAAGAACATGACCGAGCTGGCGATTGCAGCGCCGCCGATGGTGAGCGGCGACTTGCGTCCGGCGATCGCCCAGCCGATCAGGACGGTGAGCGCGAAGCTCAGATAGACGAACGCGATCCCGCCGTAGAAGCCGCCGAGCAGCGCGTCGCTCAGCACGAGCGCTCCGAACGGGGCGGCGAACGCGATCGCCCGACCCGGCAGAAAGGCGCCGCTGAACAGCGCCATTGCCGCGATCGGCGAGAAGTTGGGCGGATGCGGAAGCAGGCGCATGGCCGCGGCCGCGAAGATCGCGGCGAGAAGCGCCAGCAGGCGAGCCTTGTTGTCCATCGTCAGTCCCATAACCGCGGGACTTGAATTCGCAAAGCGCCGGCCGTAGCGACGCCGCCGACGAGGTGCCGCCCACAGAGTTTCTCTGTCGGGGGCGGTCAAAAGGGAAGCCGGTGCAAATCCGGCGCTGTGCCCGCAACTGTAAAGCCGCCTCGAAAGCGGCGAAGTCAGGAACCTGCCTCGACAGTCGTCCGCACCCGGCCGGGTCCAGCCGTGGGGCGTGGCGCCGCGCGGTCCGGGTCGTGCGGCACCTCCGAGGCGACATGTTCGTGTCGTTTCAAGGAGGTACAGGATGCTCATTCCGATATTGCTCATGTCCACGCAGGCAGCTGCCGACGCGGCTGCGGCGGAGCCCGAGATCGTCATCACCGCCTCGAGGCTTCCCCAGGAGCAGTCGCAGACCGCGGCCAGCGTAACCGTAATCGACGAGGAGCGGATCGAGCGGCTCGGCGAGCCGCTTGCACCGGCGCTGATCCGGCTTGTGCCGTCGGCCGCGGTCGAGAGCGGCGGCCCTGCCGGGACGCTCAGCCAGGTGCGCATTCGCGGCGCCGAGGCCAATCACACCTTGCTGTTCATCGATGGGATCCGGGCCAACGACCCGGCCGCCGGCGACATTCCCCGCTTCGAGCTGCTCAATGCCGACGTGATCTCGCGCATCGAGGTGGTGCGTGGGCCGCAGTCGGCGCTGTGGGGCTCCGACGCGATCGGCGGGGTGATCGCCGTCAACGGGCATGGGGCTGTGGAGCCTGGATATTCGGCCCATGGGGAAGGAGGCTCTTTCGGTTTTGGCCGTGCCGGTGCGTCGGTTTCGCTTCCGGGCGATACGACGAACCTGTCCGGGGCTGTCGGCTTGCAGCGCGCGACCGGGATCGACAGCTTTTCGGGTGACGGCGAGAAGGACGGCTATCGCAATTTCGCGGGCCGCGTGCGCGGCAGCTGGGCCTTCGCGCCGGGCCTCGAGGTCGGAGCAGCGGCTTTCTCGCTTCGCGGACGAAGCGAATTCGACGGGTTCGATCCTTCGACCTTCGCTCGCGGCGACACGCTCGACAGCAGCAGGAACCGCCTGTCTGCCGGGCGGCTGTGGATCTCGGGCGGCGATTCCGACGAGGGTCTGAGCGGAACGATTGGCGCTTCGCTGCTCGGCTCGTCGAACCGCAATCTGCTCGACGGCGAGGAGATCAACCGCACGCGCGGGAACCGGCGGAACGCGACCGGGCAGATCGCTTTTCGCTTCGGCACTGGCGCCGTTCGCCACAGCGCGCTGCTTGCGCTCGAGGCGGAGCGCGAGGAATTCCACGCCCGCGACATGGTCTTCGGCGGCTTCAGCAACCAGGACCGGCGGCGCTCCCGGCAGGCGATCACCGGGGAGTGGCGCGCCGAGCTGGCGCCGGTGATCCTCGACATCGCCTTGCGCAAGGACGTGTTCAGCGAGTTCAAGGACGCGACGACGCTGCGCGCCTCCGCGCTGGTTGCGCTCGGCAGCGGCTTTTCGCTCGCCGGCTCCTATGCCGAAGGAATCGCGCAGCCGAGCTTCTTCGACCTGTTCGGCTTCTTTCCCGGCAGCTTCGTTGGAAATCCCGACCTCAAGCCGGAAAGCTCACGCGGGCTCGAAGCCTCGCTGCGCTACCGCCGAGGCACGCTGCACGGCGCCTTGACGGCCTACCGGCAACGGCTGCGCGACGAGATCGTCGATGTGTTCGACTTTGCGACCTTCCTGTCGAGCACCGTCAACCGCGAGGGCCGGAGCCGCCGTTCGGGCCTCGAGGCCGAGCTTGGCTGGAGCCTTGGCGAACGGCTGCGTCTTGCCGCTCATTACGCCTTTCTCGACGCCGACGAGCCGGCCGCGGGTTCGACCCAGCTTCGCGAGGTGCGGCGGGCCAGGCACAGCGCCTCTATAGCGCTGGACGGGACGTCACGCCGGCTCACCTACGGCACCTCGCTCGCACATGTCGGCGCCCGGGCGGACACGAACTTCGACGTCTTCCCTGCTGAGCGCGTGAGGCTGAAGCCCTATTGGCTGGCCTCGGCCCGGCTCGGCTACAGCATTGGCGAGCGAGTGGAGCTGTTCGCGCGCGGATCGAACCTGTTCGACGCGCGATATCAGGACGTATTCGGCTATCGCACCGAAGGACGGGCGATCTTCGCCGGGCTCAGGCTGCTGGCGGATCCGCGATCATCGCCGTGAACTGAGCTTCGGCGGTGACCTTGCCGTCGACGCTCGCGCGGCCCGAAAATTTGCAGACGGTTTCGCGCTTCTGGAGGAATTGGACTTCGAGGCGAAGGAGGACTCCCGGCTCGACCGGGCGGCGGAACTTCGCGCCGTCGATCGCCATGAAATAGACGAGCTTGCCCGAGTTCGCGAGCCCGAGCGATTCGACCGCGAGCACTCCGGCGGCCTGGGCGAGCGCCTCGACGATCAGCACTCCGGGCATGATCGGCCGTCCGGGGAAATGGCCCTGGAAGAAGTCCTCGTTGATTGTCACCGCCTTGATTGCGGTGATCGAGTGGTTGGGGTCGATGCTTTCGACCCGGTCGACCAGCAGCATCGGATAGCGATGCGGCAGCGCCGCCATCACCCGCTTTATGTCGAGCGGGCCGATGGCGGCTGCGGGGGCGTCGTTCACCGGCCCTGCGGCTGTTGCTGCTGCTGCTGCTGGGGCAGCGGAGTGACGCTGACCGAAGGAAGGACGCTGTTGAGGCGCGCGAGCACATCCAAAGTGACGTTGATCGCCGCGCTGTGAGCGAGGCTGGCCTCCGTATCGACGGCCAGGGTCGCGCCGCGCGCGGTCATCACCTGGTTGATGATCGGGTTGAGCCGCTCGTTGATCTGGCGAAGCACGTTCGCCTGGCTCGACTGGATCCGCTGCTGCCCCTGCTGCAGCTCCTGCGCAGCCTGCTGCTCGCGCCGCTGGTACGCCTCTACGCGAGTCCGGAGCGCTGCATCGGGCTGCTTGCCCTGAAGAGCGTTGATCGCGGTCTGAATCGCCTGCTGCTCCGGCCGAAGCTGCCCCGACAGCGTCCGCTGGCGGGTCTGGAGCGCGGTGACCTGTGAGTTCAGCTGTGCCTGGGCGGCGCGGCACGCGGTGCATTCGCGATAGACTCGGCCAGTGTCCACGACCGCGACGACCGCCGCGGGAAGACGCTGGGCCTGGACCGCGGCAGGGGCGCCAAGCGCGACTGCGGCCGCGAGCGAGAGAAGAGTGAGATTTCGCATCAGAATTGTGTTCCTACGTTGAAGCTGAAGAGCTTGGTGTCGTCGCCGTCCTGCTTGAGGAGGGCCTTGGCGATGTCCAGCCTGAGCGGGCCGAACGGCGACACCCAATTGACTCCGACGCCGATCGACAGGCGCGGCTTCGGGCTGTCCCCGACGTAGAATTCCCTCAGGCCCGTCCCGGGGACATAGGTGAATCCGGCCTGGCATGTCTCGCCGGGCTGAAGCACCTGCTGATCATCCTCGATCGTGGTGGGGTCGTCGTCCGGATTCTGGGCGCAGACGCCGGGCGCGTTCAGGAGCCGGGGCTTGGTGAGGGCGAAGAGCGAGCCGACGTCCACGAACGCCGACGGCCTCAGACCGAGGCTCCGAATGCCCGAGCTGGTCGGGAATTCGAGCTCGAGCCGGCCCATGTAATAGGCCCTGCCCCCGATCGCGTCGCTGACCCGGGCCCCTTTGGGGTCGAGCTCCGTCGGCGAGATGTAGGCGATGCGCTCGATCCTCGGGCCGATGCCGCGAATGTCGAAGCCGCGCAGCTGGGCTCCGAAGAAGCGGTCGGTGATCCGGATCGCATCGCGCCCCGGCCCCGGCTTCTTCTCGAGCGGGTGAATGTAGCCACCCTCGGCATGAGCCGAGAGGACCCAGCCGGTGCCGAAGCCCCAATATTTCGTTCCCTGTCCGCGGCTTCGCAGGTAGCGCACGTCGCCGCCGAGACCCGCGAAGTCCTGCGAGAAGCTGAGCCGCTGCCCGCGGGTCGCGCGGATGCCGTTGGTGTTGTCGAAGATCAGCGAATAGCCGAGCAGCGAGCTCAGCCGCTTGCCGACTTCGTCGCACAGGTAGCGACCGGCCCGGCGCGGATCGCACTCCGCGGGCAAGGGTCCGTTGCTTCCGGTCAGCGGACCGGTTCCATCCGGATCGGGAACCAGGTCGGGATCAAAGAAGAAGGTGTCCTTGTCGAGCGTGATCTTGTCCTGCGCGAGCGAATAGCGCGTGCCCAGGCTCAGATATTCGTTGATCGGGAAGCCGAGCCGCAGCCCGAGGCCCGTCGTGACCTGCGAGTAGGTCGTGTTCCGCTCGTTATCGACGAAGTTGAAGCTGTTGTAGTCGCGCCGATAGATGTCGCCGCCGAGCAGGATCTGCCGGTCGAACAGATAGGGTTCGGTAAAGCCGAGCTGGACCGACTTCGAGTAGCGGGAATAGTTGATCCCCGCGTTGAGGATCTGCCCTTTGCCCATGAAATTGCGCTGCGCGATGCTCAGCGCGAGAACGAAGCGCTCGAGGCTTGAATAGCCGGCCGACAGCGACAGCTCACCGGTCGACTTCTCCTCGACGTCGACACCCAGCACGATGCGGTCCGGAGCCGAGCCTTCGGTCTGCTTCACCCCAAGCTCTTCCTGGAAGAAGCCGAGCGACTGGATGCGGTCTTGCGAGCGCTTGACCCGCTGCGCATTGAACGCGTCGCCCTCGTTGACCCGGAACTCGCGGCGAATGACCTTGTCACGGGTCACCGTATTGCCCTGGATGTCGATGCGTTCGACATAGGTGCGCGGAGTCTCGCCGACCTTGAAGTTGATCGCCATCGTGCGTGTCTGCGGATCGCGATTGTAGGCCGGGTTGATGTCCGCAAACGCATAGCCGAGGTTGCCGGCTTCCTCGTTGAGCTCGGTGACCGCGTCCTCGACCTGCTTGGCGTTGAACCACTCGCCCTGCTGGATGTCGACGACCTGCTTGATCCGATCGGCCGTCAGGTCCCTCAGATCGCTTTGCGCCTCGATCGCGCCGAAGCGGTAGCGTGGGCCTTCTTCGATCACATAGGTGATGACGAAGTCTCGGCGGTCGGGCGTCAGCTCGGCGAGCGCCGAGACCACCCGGAAATCGGCATAGCCCTGCGTCAGGTAAAAGGCGCGCAGCTTCTGCTGGTCGGCCGCAAGCCGGTCCGGGTCATAGCTGTCGTTCGACCTTAGGAAGCCGAGCAAGCCGCCGGTTTGTCGGGTGAACATCTCCCGCCGCAGCCGGTCGTCGGCGAACGCGTCGTTGCCGATGATGTTGATGCTGCGCACCTTCGAGACCGGGCCCTCGTAGACCTCGAACACGAGGTCGACGCGGTTCTGCTCGAGCTGGACGATCTTGGGTTCGACCTGGGCGGCATAGCGGCCCTGCCGCTTGTACAGCTCGATGATCCGCTCGACGTCGGCGCGGGCCTTGGAGCGAGTGAAGATCTCGCGCGGCTTGAGCCGGATCTCGGGCAGGATCTTGTCGTCCTTGAGCCTCCGGTTGCCCTCCAGGAGAATGCGGTTGATCACCGGGTTCTCCTGGACGGTGATCACGATGTTGCCCGTCTCGGCGCCGGTAATCACGACATCGGCGAACAGCTCGGTCGCGTAGAGCTCCTTGAGCGCCGTATCGAGCGTCTCGGCCGTGTAGCTCTGCCCCGGCGTCAGGTTGGCGTAGGCGCGGATCGTCTCCGGTTCGAGGCGCTGGTTGCCGCGGACGCTGAGCGAGCGGATCGTCCCGGCGGGCTGGGCGGGTCGAGGCTGAGTCGCGGCGGGTGCCTGGGCCGGAGTCGGGGTGGTCGTCGCCGGAGCTTGCGTTTGAGCCGGAGCGGGAGCGGGGGTCGGCGCCTGCTCGGTGCCGGCCGGCGCCGGCGTCTCCTGCGCAAATGCGGGCGCGGACAGGCCACCAAGGATGGTGCCCACGAGGAGGGCGGCGCCTGCGCGCCTGCCGAACTGCTTTCTTGCTGAAATCACGTTCCCCGCCTCTTTGTGCAAAAGAATCAACGGCGCGCCCCAGGCGCCGCCGCGAATAGTGTCAGCCCTGCCCCAATCGCATCAGCCAATCAAGCGCCCAAGCCGATCCCACAGGCCAAATGAACCAAGGTCATTTACCGTGGTGAAGATGAGCAGCGCGAGAAGCAGCGCAAGCCCGCCCCGAAACGCCCAGTCCTGGGCCTGGGGGCTGACCGGCCGCCGCCGAACGGCTTCAACCGAGTAGAACAGGAGATGTCCACCATCCAGCATTGGAACTGGCAAGAGGTTGATGAATCCGAGATTAATTGAAATCAGCGCAAGCAGTTGGATGAACTCCAGCGGGCCGAGTGTGGCCTGCTGGCCGGCGATCTGCGCGATCTTGAGCGGCCCTCCCAGATCCTTGACCGAACGGCGCCCGCTGATGATCTGCCACAGGCCGTCGATCGTCGCTCCGGTCAGCTTGAGCGTGTAGACGGCAGCGGCGGGAATGAGCTCGATCGCCGAGGGCCTCTCGTAGCCCCTTTGAGTTGCGTAGACGCCAAGGCGGCCGAGGCGGAAGCTCTGCCCGAAGCGGTCGCGCTCTTCCTCGACCCCGATCGTGACCGGCAGGCGAAGAGTCCGTCCATCACGCTCGAGCACGACCTGCGTCTTCTCGCCCGGTCGCAGCATGACGGTGCGGAACACGTCCTCGAAGCTCGAGGTCGAGCGGCCGGCGACCGCGACGATCCGGTCGCCGGGCTGGATTCCGCCAAAGCGGCAGCGCTGCCCGGCTGGACCTGCGCGACGACATTTTCCGTCCGCGGAATTCCGAGCACGGCGAAGAAGGCGGCAAAGATTGCGATCGCCAGCAGGAAATTGGCCATCGGACCGGCAAGCACGATCAGGAAGCGCTGCCACACGGGCTTCAGGTAGAAGCTTCGCGAACGATCCTCGGGGCGCACCGATTGCGGATCGGCCGGAACGCTCGCGGCATGCTCGTCGCCGACGAACTTCACATAGCCGCCGAGCGGAAGCCAGCCGACCTTCCAGCGAGTGCCGCGCTTGTCCGTCCAGCCGGTGATCTCGCGGCCGAAGCCGATCGAGAAGACTTCCGCCCCGACGCCGAACCAGCGCCCCACCAGATAGTGGCCGAGCTCGTGGAAGAAGACGAGCGGCCCGATCGCGCAGACGAACGCGATCAGGATCATCCACAGCGGAGGCTGGGCCAGAGTCACGCGCAGCGCCTCCTCGATCTCGGCGGTCGTTGCGCTGCGCACGTCCTGGTCCACCTGAATGACCTCTTCGAGGGATTGCGGAGCTGGCCGCCGGTTGCGCTCGAGCGCGCGTTCGACCAGGCGGCTGATGTCGGGAAAGGCGATGCGCCCGTCAAGGAAGCTTGCGACCGCCACCTCGTTGGCGGCGTTAAGCACCGCCGGGGCCGAGCCCCCGCCTCCAGCGCTTGGCGGGCGAGGCGCAGCGCGGGGAAGCGGCTGAGGTCCGGCGCCTGGAAGTCGAGCCGGCCGATCGCTGCAAGGTCGAGCCGCTGCGCCGGAGTCGCAATCCTCTCCGGCCAGGCGAGCGCGTGAGCGATCGGCACGCGCATGTCGGCGGGCCCAAGCTGCGCAAGCACCGAGCCGTCGACGAATTCGACCAGCGAATGGACCACCGACTGCTGATGGATGAGGACGTCGATCCTGTCGGAGGGCAGGCCGAACAGATAATGCGCCTCGATCAGCTCGAGCCCCTTGTTCATCAGGGTCGCCGAGTCGACCGAGATCTTCGCGCCCATGTCCCAGTTGGGGTGCGCGACGGCCTCGGCCGGAGTGGCGGAGCGCATCCGCTCGGCCGAGGCGGTTCGGAACGGACCGCCGCTGGCGGTCAGGATGATCCTTGCGACGTGGTCGACGCTGCTGCCCGCAAGGCACTGGAAAATCGCGTTATGCTCGCTGTCGACCGGAAGCAGGGTTGCACCCGTCCGCTCGGCCGCGCGGATCATCAGCGCCCCGGCAGTGACCAGCGCCTCCTTGTTGGCGAGGGCGACGGTCCTGCCCGCATCGATCGCCGCCATGGTTGGCACCAGGCCGGCGCAGCCGACGATCGCCGCCATCACCCAGTCTGCGCCGACCGCAGCTTCGACCAGGCCGTGCGACCCGGCGGCCGCGCGGCAGCCGGTGCCGGCAAGCGCCGCCTCGAGCTCGCCCAGGCGGCGCTCGTCGGCGATGACTGCGAGCCGTGCCCCGGTCCTCCGCGCGGCCTCGGCGAGGGCCTGCACGTTCACTGCGGCGGTCAGCGCGATCACCTCGAACTCGCCGGGCGAGCGCTCGATCAGGTCGAGGGTCGAGGTTCCGATCGAGCCGGTCGCACCGAGGATCGAGATCGTCTTCACGCCAGGCCCGCGACTTGCGCAAGGAAGGTCAGGACCGCGACCGGGACCAGCCCGTCGAGCCGGTCGAGCAGTCCGCCGTGCCCGGGGAGCCAATCGCCCGAGTCCTTGACTCCAGCGCGGCGCTTCAGGCCGCTCTCGAACAGGTCGCCTGCCTGCGCGGCGAGCGAAAAAGCGGTGCGAGCAGGAGCAGCGCCGGGTTGAGCCCCGTGCCCCAAACCCAGGCGGCGCCGAACAGCGCCGCGGCGGCGACTCCGCCCCACAGGCCCTCGACCGTCTTGTTCGGGCTGATCGAAGGCGCGAGCTTGCGCCGGCCGAACGACCGACCGACGAAATAGGCGCCGATGTCCGTCGCCCAGGTGATCAGGAAGGCCCACAGCAGAAGCGGCAGGCCATCCTCGCCGCTGCGGTCGCGGATCCAAAGCAAGGCGAGCGCCGGGACAAGCGCATAGAAGAAGCCGGCGACCGCGGAGGCCATTCCCCAGCCGCGCACGATCCTGGTCCATTCGTAGAACACGCCGGTCGCCACCGCTGCGACGAGGATCGCGAACGGATATCCGCCGACCACCGCAGCCATGAGCGCGACGACGGCCATTCCGACGGCCGAAATGGAGCGGATGGCAAGGTCGTTCACCGGCCGCCGAACCGCGCTCGCGCGCGCCATAATGCGCAATCGCGTCGGCAAACTGGTCCTCGCCGAAATCGGGCCAGAGCGTGGGCGTGAAGACGAGCTCCGCATAAGCCGCCTGCCACAGCAGAAAATTGGACAGCCGAAGCTCTCCCGAAGTGCGGATCAGCAGGTCGAGCTGCGGAAGGCCGTGGGTGGCGAGGCGGCTTTCGACCGCCGCCTCGTCAATCGACGCCGGGTCGAGCTTCCCCGCCGCGCTTTCGAGAGCAAGCTTGCGCGCAGCGAAGGCGATTTCGGCGCGCGACCCGTAGTTGAGCGCCACCACGAGGGTCAGCCTGCTGTTGGCGCTCAGTTTGTCCATTGCGCGCTCGAGCCGCGCCGAGAGATCCGGCCCAAAGGCGCGATAGTCGCCGATCAGGCGGAGCTGGACGCCCTCCTTGCCAAGCGCGTCGAGCTCGCGCTCGAGATAATAGCCGAGCAGGCCCTTGAGATCCGAGACCTCCTCTTCGGGCCGCCGCCAGTTTTCCGAGGAAAAGGCATAGAGCGTAAGCACTTCGACGCCGTGCTTAACGGCAGCCTGCAAGGTCCTCCGAACCGCTTCGGCGCCCGCACGATGGCCCGCCACGCGCGGCAGGGAGCGCTGCTTCGCCCAGCGTCCGTTCCCGTCCATGATGATTGCCACGTGGCGCGGGACGGCTGCGCCGCCCTCGCCCGCTTTCCCAGGCTGGTCCGGCGCCGCCGCGGGGCTCACTTGCCGAGAATTTCCTTTTCCTTGGCCTCGGCCGCCTCGTCGATTTCCTTGATCGTTTCGTCAGTGAGCTTCTGCACCTCGGTCTCGAGCCGCTTGCGTTCGTCCTCGCTGATCTGATGCTTCTTCTCGTCCTGCTTCAGATGCTCCATTCCGTCGCGGCGCACGTTGCGCACCGCGATCCGGGCCTTTTCGGCATATTGGCCGACGAGCTTGGCAAGCTCCTTGCGCCGTTCCTCGGTCAATTCGGGGATCGGAAGGCGGATCACCTGCCCGTCGTTGATCGGGTTGAGCCCGAGCCCCGACGAGCGGATCGCCTTTTCCACCGGTCCGACGTTCGAGCGGTCCCACACCTGCACGGATAGCAGGCGCGCCTCGGGCACCGAGACGGTCGCCACCTGGTTCAGGGGCATGTTGGTGCCATAGACCTCGACCTGGATCGGATCGAGAAGGGCCGTCGACGCCCGGCCCGTCCTCAGCCCGCCAAGGTCGTGCTTCAGCGCTTCGACCGCGCCATGCATTCGGCGCTGGAGGTCGGATTTGTCCATGCTCGTCGTCATTGCGTCACTCCCTAACCCTGGACGATCGTCGCAGTGCCGCGCCCTTCGATCTCCTGGGCGAGGTTGCCGGGCTGGCGGACGTTGAAGACGAGGATCGGAATAGCATTGTCGGGGATCAGCGCGACCGCGGCCGCGTCCATCACCTTGAGGTCGTCGCCGAGCACCTTGTTGTAGCTCAGGGTCTCGAAGCGCGTGGCGGCCTTGTCCTTTTTCGGATCGGCGGTGTAGACGCCATCGACGCTCGTGCCCTTGAACAGAGCGTCGCAGCCCATCTCCGCAGCGCGCAGGGCAGCCGCCGTGTCGGTGGTGAAATAGGGGTTGCCCGTACCCGCGGCGAACAGCACGATGCGCCCCTTCTCGATGTGCCGGAGCGCGCGGCGGCGGATGTAGGGCTCGCTCACGCTGGCCATCGGGATCGCCGACTGGACCCGAGTGTCGACCCCGGCGCGCTCGAGCGCGTTCTGGAGCGCGAGCGCGTTCATCACGGTCGCAAGCATGCCCATGTAATCGGCGCTCGCCCGGTCGAAGCCCTTGGCCGCCGCAGCCATGCCGCGGAAGATGTTGCCGCCGCCAACCACCAGGCACAGCTCGTGCCCCTGCCCCTTGGCGGTGGCGATCTCGCCGGCCAGCCCCGCGACCGCGTCCGGATCGATGCCGAACTGGCCCGAGCCCATCAGCGCTTCGCCCGAGAGCTTCAGCAGGATGCGGTTGAAGCGCGGGCGGGTCATCGAGCGAAATCTTCCTCGGCAGCAGATGCAGGGCGGACCCGCGTCTTAGCGTGCCCGCCTCATTTTCCAACTGCCTACTGCCGCAGCTTCAGCGCGCGTCAGACTACCGGCTCGGCCTTGCCGGCAGCAGCCGCGACTTCGGCAGCGAAGTCTTCCTGCTTCTTCTCGATGCCCTCGCCGAGCTGAAAGCGCACGAAGTCCTTGAGGACGATGCCCGCGCCCGCTTCCTTGGCGGCCGACGCGACGACCTCGGCGACCGGGGTCTTGTTGTCCATCACGAACTGCTGCGACAGCAGAGCGCTGTCCTTGCGGAACTTGGCGAGGCCGCCTTCGACCATCTTCTCGATGATCGCCTGCGGCTTGCCGCTTTCCTTGGCCTTCTCGAGCGCGAT
>JAUJOV010000082.1 GCA_030447545.1 Sphingomicrobium sp.
CGGCGCAGGATTGCCGATCGGCCTTTACGCCCTCAAATGATCAGCGCCTCGAGCCGGTGGGGCGCGACCAGGGCCATCCCCGACGCATCCCTGCGGATGATGCCGCGGCGCTCCAGCGCGTTCACCGCACGTGACGCCGTCTCGCGCGTGGTCGACACGCGGAGCGCCAGCTCGGACAGGATCGGGGCGGGGGTGATCCTGAGGTCGGGGGCGCGCTTCGCCTCGCGCAGCAGCTCGGCATAGACCCGCCCAACGGCCGAGAGCGCCGCGCGCTCGTACATGCGCGCCGTGGTCTGCCGGAGCCGCGCCATCAGCATGCGCGACAGAGCAAGCCCGATCGTGCCGAAGCGCTCCGCCAGGCGCGCCAGCTCCGCCGCTTCGAGGACGAAGGTTTCGACCTCCTCCACGGCCACCACGTCCGCCTCCTGCCGAACCGGATCCAGCTCACCAATCGCTCCGAACAAATCCCCCGGCCGGTAATCGTGGAGCAGGATGAGCTGCCCCTCGCCGCTGTACAGCAGGGCCTGAGCCCGCCCGGCGAGCAGCAGATAAGCGAGCGTGAGCCAGTCGCCTTGGCGCAGGATGATCGATCGAGCGCCGAACTGGCGCAGACGGCCGCGCCGTACGACTTCGGCAGCGACATCGGGAGAGCAGGTGAGGGCGTTGGCGACATGAAGCGCTGTTCGCTCCTGCTGCGGTTCTTGCGACGCTTCCGCGATCATGGAGCGATTGGAGCCTAAGCTCTTTCCTTTGGCAATGCCGAACTCCGGCCAGAGGGGCTCGCCAAAGAATTGCGAATTCAATATTCATCCCTGTATGCAGGTCGTGCCGCTTGATCTCCGATCTACGAACAGCGAACGTAGTCGCCGGCCGCTTCCGCGCCTTGACTGTAGCCACGGGCTGTAACCAAGGTTAATCCGCCCAGAGAAAAGCTAAACCTTTTCTGTGACTTAAAAATGAATTTGGCATCGTCGGTTTCCTGCCGCCCAGCCTTTCTTCGAGAGATCAAAAGCATCCCATGGGCGCACGAGTTGATATTGGCACCGACGGCAGTGGGGCTGCGGTCGAGGTGGATCTTGAGGAATTGCTGGCGACCCGGCTGCTCGTGCAGGGCAATAGCGGGTCCGGCAAGTCGCACCTGCTGCGGAGGCTGCTCGAAGGCAGCGCAAACCAGGTCCAGCAGATCGTCATCGACCCCGAAGGCGACTTCGTGTCGCTCGGCGACGCGTTCGGCCACGTCGCGATCGAGGCGAGCGCTTACAGCAGCGACGAGATCGCACGCATGGCCGAGCGCATCCGGGAGCATCGCGCGTCGGTGGTGCTCAGCCTCGAAGGGGTCGAGCTCGAAGCGCAGATGCGCTGCGCGGCGGCCTTTCTGTCCGCTTTATTCGACGCGCCGCGCGAGCATTGGTATCCCGCCATCGTCGTCGTCGACGAAGCGCAGGTGTTCGCGCCCGCTGTCGCCGGAGAAGTGAGCGACGAGGCGAGGCGGGCATCGCTCGGCGCGATGACCAACCTCATGTGCCGCGGGCGCAAGCGCGGTCTTGCCGGCCTCATCGCCACGCAGCGGCTCGCCAAGCTCGCCAAGAACGTGGCGGCCGAAGCGTCCAACTTCCTGATGGGTCGGACCTTCCTCGACATCGACATGCAGCGCGCGGCCGATCTGCTCGGAATGGAGCGCCGCCAGGCGGAGGTGATCCGCGACCTGGAGCGCGGCCAGTTCCTGGCGCTCGGCCCTGCCGTGTCGCGCCGCCCGCTCAAGGTCCGGATCGGCGATGTCCGGACGCAGGCGAGGAGCTCAAGCCCGAAGCTCGTCCCGCTCCCGGCGCAAGAATCAGCGGACATGGAGGTTCTCCTGCGCGCTCCCGAACCCGAAATGCCGCCGCGCCCGGCGCCGTTGCCGCCGCCCCCAAAGCCGGCCGAAGAGGTGATCCGCAGCATACACACGGCCCCGGCCACACGCCGGTCGCTCCCGCCCGAACCGATGCATTCGGATGAGGAGCGGCGTGAGATCGTCAGCTTTGCTCTCGCCGAGATCGTGTCGGAGCCGGGATCGGCGTTCCAGGCGACGGCGTCGCTCTATCAGGACTTCATCCTTCGCTGCCGGATGCGCGGGCTTGGCTCGGCACAACCCGATATGACCGAGTTCAGAAAGCAGCTCGCAATGGCGCGCGCCGGAATAAGCGGCGGTGACGAATGGGCGGACGCGCTCGCCATCGGCGCCGTGCTTCCGGACGAGATGCTGGCGCCGTTCCTGCTCATCGCCAAGGCGGCCCGGGAAAGCGTGGAATGCCCACCGGATGCAATGCTTGCCGAGGCCTATGGCACGAGTTCGCTCGGCCGCGCGCGGCGGCTGATCTCCTACATGGAAGAGCAGGGGATCATCGTCTC
>JAUJOV010000083.1 GCA_030447545.1 Sphingomicrobium sp.
ATCAGCACCCAGCCGGCGATGGCGCAGAGGAGGCCGGCGAGGGTGTAGACGGCGAGCAGCGTGCGGTCCGTGTTGATGCCGGCCAGCCGCGCCGCTTCCGGATCGTCGCCCGTCGCATAGATGTGGCGGCCGAACGCTGTCCGGTTGAGCAGGTACCAGACAAAGACAGCGAGGCCGATCATCAAAATGGAGCCGAGCGTCAGGCGCGCGGCGCCGAGCCGCAATGCCGTCCCGGTGAATTGGAGAAGCGGCGCCTGGGCGGCGATGTCGGGCTGCCGGATGGTCTCGCTCTGCGAGACGAAGAGGACCAGCGCGCCGAACACGCTCCAGGTGCCGAGTGTCACGATGAAGGGCGGCAGCCGCATATAGGTGACGAGCGAGCCGTTGATGAAGCCGCACAGCAGGCCGGTCAGCATCCCCAGCGGAAAGGCGAGCTCGACGGGGAATCCCCAGACCACCGCCGAACGCCCCATCATGATCGATGCGAACACCATGATGGCGCCCACTGAGAGGTCGATGCCGGCCGTCAGGATGATCAGCGTCTGCGCGATCCCGACGACGCCGATGATCGTCACCTGCTGCAGGATCAGCGAAAGGTTGAAGGGGGCGAAGAAGCGGTCGCCGACGAGGCCGCTGAACACCACGATCGTCAGCAGCAGGATGATGAAGGGGACGGCGGTCGGGTAATTGTGCAGGAAGTGCTGGAGGCGCTTCAGTGCGCTCAGGCGATCCTCGTCGAAGGAGGCGACGCTGGTGTCGCTCTGCGCCAGGGCCCGCTCGTAGTCCGCCGGCCCGCGCGCGGCCGCCGTTCCCGTCGTGTCAGTCATCGGCGCGACACCTTCCCCGGCGTTCCAGTCATTGCCGGGCGGCCCTGCAGCCGCCCTGCCCGTCAGGCCACCCGACCGCCTGTTCTGACAGGGATCAACCCCAGCAGAGCTTCAGGCCTTCATCGGTGGTGATCGATTCCACGCCTTCCACAGGCTTGTCGGTGATGAGCGTGGCGCCGGTGTCGAGGAAGCCGAGCTCGGTGTCGACCGTCGGCTTGGTGCCGTCCTTGGCGAAGGCGGCGATCGCTTCCAGCGCCATGGACGCCATCTTCAGCGGGTATTGCTGCGAGGTGGCGCCGATGATGCCGGCCTTGACGTTCTCAACGCCCGGGCAGCCGCCGTCGATCGACACAACGGTCACGCTGCCGTCGTCCTTGCCGGCCGCCTTCAGCGCCTCCCACGCGCCTGCCGCGGCGGGCTCGTTGATCGTATAGACCACGTTGATGTCGGGGCACTTCTGAAGGAGCGTCTCCATGGCGGTGCGACCGCCGTCCTCCGCGCCGCCGGTCATCTCATGGCCGCAGATGCGCGGATCGTCCTCGTCGCCGTAGCGGTTCGGATCCTTCACGTCGATGCCGAAGCCCTGCATGAAACCCTGGTCGCGCAGGTACTCGACCGTGGGCTGGTTGGTGGCGAGGTCGAGCATGGCGATCTTGGCGTCGGCCGCCTTGTCGCCAAGAGTCTTGGCCGCCCACTCCCCGATCAGCTGGCCCGCCTTCCGATTGTCGGTGGCGAAGGTCGCATCGGCGGCATCCATCGGCTCGAGCGGCGTGTCGAGCACGATCACAAGCAGTCCGGCGTCGCGCGCTTGCTGGATGGTCGGCACGATCGCGGAAGAATCGCTCGGCACGATGGCGAAGCCTTTGGCGCCGGCCGAGATCAGACTCTCGATCGCCCTGACCTGGCCCTCATTGTCGCCGTCGAACTTGCCCGCGAAGCTCTGCAGCTCCAGGCCAAGCTCCTTGGCTTTCGCCTCGGCGCCCTCGCGCATCTTGACGAAGAACGGATTGCCTTCCGTCTTGGTGATCAGCCCGACGATGTCGGCCGCAAACGCCGATCCGGACATCAGAACGGCGGTGACGCCGGCGAGCGAGGCTTTCAGCAAACGATGGTTGGTCTTCACGCATTCCCTCCCTTGAGCAGCCCACCAGCAGATCAGGTGAGTCTGGTCCGAAACAGGCCAATGTGCCTTGGCTGATGCAAGCTCATACGAACGGCAGAGCCAAGTCAACGGCGATGCGAGCCGTTCGTGGAATGTGTCGGGCCGGTTCTGTTCAGAGTGGCCCGGCCGCGGCCTGACCCCGCCGGAACTCGGGCTTGAGGGCAGTGTAAAGTCGCCGGAAGTCATCGAAGCGCTCGCGGTAGTCCGCATGCAGGTCTGGCTCGGGCTCAAGCACGGCGAGAACGTCCGGCTTGGTGCATACCTCGCCGGGGTCTTCGCCGGTCAGCGCCAGGCGGGCAAGCCGCGCGGCTCCGAAGGCCG
Source organism: Sphingomicrobium sp. (assembly GCA_030447545.1). GTDB lineage: Bacteria > Pseudomonadota > Alphaproteobacteria > Sphingomonadales > Sphingomonadaceae > Sphingomicrobium. Next base: position 2,311 of record JAUJOV010000083.1, read on the forward strand.
GTCCCGTTTCACTGCCGCCGTACAGGATCACCGGGCGCCCGAGCGCCTGGGCGACGATTTGCATCCAGAACCGGCTCTGC
>JAUJOV010000084.1 GCA_030447545.1 Sphingomicrobium sp.
CCCCGCTGCGGCGCAGTCGAGCGACGTCGCCCGGGTCGAGGCGCACCTTGGCGCCGTCCAGTCGATGACGGCGAACTTCACCCAGACGGACGCGCGCAACCGCTCGGTCCGCGGCACCCTGCAGCTCAAGCGCCCCGGGCGAATCCGCTTCCAGTACCAGGGCACCGACGTGCTGATGGTCGCCGACGGCAAGAAGCTGTGGTTCCTCGACTATGAGGTCGGGCAGAAGAACAGCTGGAACCTCAGCCAGACCCCGCTCGGCATCCTGCTTGCCGCCCGTCCCGACCTCGACCGCATCGCCAAGGTGATCCCGCAGAAGGACCCGCGCGTGCTTCTGGTCCGCGCCAAGGACCCGCGCCGGCCCGAGTTCGGCACCCTGCTTCTCGCCTTTGTCCGCACGCCCTCGGCGCCCGGCGGGCTGAAGCTCGAAGGCTGGACCGCGATCGACGCGCAGAACAAGCGCACCACGGTCAAGCTCGCCAACCAGCGCTACAATGTCGCGGTCGCCGAAAGCGCGTTCCGCTTCGCCGAGCCCAAAAAGCGCGGCCGGTAATAAAAAATCGTAGCGAATCACAACGTTCATCGCCGCGTCAGATAGGCGCCTGTACGACGGATATTGATCACCGCTGTCCAGCCCGGGGTTTCCCCCTGTTACCCGGGGTTTTTGCGGGATCACCTTGCGTGACGAACGCTTGGTCGGCCCTCGCTCCAAGCCCCCGGAGCGAGGGCCTTTTATTTTTCGCCTGAAGCAGGCTTCAGGCGAGGGACGGGGCCGCTCGCATTTCCATCGGCACCTCGGCTAGAGCGGAACCGTGAAGCGCATCAAGATCGCCTCGTGGAACGTCAATTCGGTCCGTGCGCGGATCGCGATCGTCGAGCGCCTGCTGCGCGACGAGCGCCCCGACGTGCTGTGCCTGCAGGAGACCAAGGCCACCGACGACGTCTTCCCGCGCCAGCTGTTCGCCCGGCACGGCTACGTGCATCAGCAGCTCAAGGGCCAGAAGATGCACCATGGCGTCGCCATCGTCAGCCGGATCGCGCTCGGCGAGCCCGGAAGCCATGACTGGCAGGACAATGGCGAGGCACGCCACATCGGCGTTCGGCTGCCGTGCGGCCTCAGGCTCGAGAACGTCTACGTGCCTGCCGGCGGCGACGTGCCCGACCGCACCGTCAACCCCAAGTTCGGCCAGAAGCTCGACTTCATTCAGCGCATGACCCGCTGGTCGGAAGCCCTTCGCGAACCCACGATGATCGTCGGCGACTTCAACGTCGCGCCGCTCGAATGCGACGTGTGGAGCCACAAGGCGCTGCTCGGCGTCGTCAGCCATACGCCGGTGGAGGTCGAGGCACTCACCAATCTCCAGCAGGCGCACGGCTGGGTCGACATCGGCCGAAGCTTCGTTCCCGCGCCCGAGCGCTGCTTCACCTGGTGGAGCTACCGCTCGCCCGACTTCACGAAGAACGACCGCGGCCGCCGGCTCGACCATATGTGGGTCTCGCCCGAAGCCGCCGGCTGCGTGGTGTCGCACAAGGTGCTCGAGCCGTGCCGAAGCTGGGAGCGGCCGTCCGATCATGTGCCGCTGATCTGCGAGGTCGCGGTTTGAGCCGCGGCGAGGCGGTCGGCCATGCGATCGCCGCGCTTCGCCTCGGCAGGCCGGTGCTGGTCGAGGCCGCCGAGCGGGTCGGCGTGGCGTCCGTCGAGACCGCGACCGCCGAGCTGCTTGCGCAGGTCGATCGCGACGCGAAAGCTCCGCTGCTGCTCAGCGGCCGCCGCGCGGAGATGCTGTCCCTGTCGAACGCGCGCGAAGCCGCCGACCCGCAAAGGCCCGTGCTGGTCGCTCGCGAGCCCTGGCTCGATGCGCCGGCCGCGCTTGCCCTGTCCAACCCCGCGCAGGACTTCGCGCGCGCACCGATCGGGCCGTTGCGCGCTCTGCCGCTGCCCTCCCCCGACGCTTGCGCCGCGGCGCTCGAGCTCGCCCGCGCCGCGGGCCTGCTCCCTGCGCTGTGGCTCCTCGATCCGAAGGCCGCGTCAGGCAGCGCGACCGTCCCGCTCGCCAGCCTCGCCGGTGAAGCGCTTGCTCCGCACGTGACCGAGATCGCCCGAGCGCGCCTGCCCCTTGAGGACATGCCAGAGACTCAGATTGCCGCCTTCCGCGCCTCGGACGACGCTCAGGACCATGTCGCACTCATCGTCGGAGCCTTCGGCGGCAAGCCGCCGCTCGTCCGGCTGCACAGCGAATGCCTGACCGGCGACGTGTTCGGCTCATTGAAATGCGACTGCGGGCTGCAGCTTCGCCAGGCGCTTCGGCTGATCGGCACGGCCGCGGCCAGGTGCTCGGCCATCTTCAGCACGGCCGCGGTGCCGGACGCGTT
>JAUJOV010000085.1 GCA_030447545.1 Sphingomicrobium sp.
GGATGCGGCGAGCCATATGCGGCCGCCGTGCGCCTCCACGATCGCGCGACAGATTGCGAGCCCGAGGCCGGCGCCGCCATGGGTCCGCGAAGGCGCGTCTCCGCCCCGGTAGAAGGCGTCGAACACGCGCCCTCGGTCGATCGGCTCGAGTCCGGCGCCACTGTCGGCCACCTCGAGCTCCACACGCGGGCCCGCGGACGCGGCGGCCACCGTCACGCTGCCGTCGCGCGGCGTGTGGCCGATCGCGTTCTGCATGAGGTTGAAGAGCACACGCTGGATCTTCTCCGGGTTCGCGTGCGCGCGAGCGGTGCCCTCGGGGACGTCGGCATGGACGTCGATTCCCTTGGCGTCCGCCTGCGGCAGCATGGCGTCCACGGTCTCATCGACCAGCTCGCCGACATGAACGTGGCGCATGGACCATTCGACGTCGCCGGCCTCGAGCCGTGACAGCTCGAAGAGATCGTCGACCAGGACTCCAAGAGCGCGAATCTGAACCGACATCTGCTCGCGGTAGCGCTGCCTGGTCGGCCCGTCGACGACGCCGTCCTCGAGCGCCTCCGACAGGAGCTGCAAGGAGGTCAGCGGCGTGCGGAGATCATGAGAGACGGCGGCGATCAGATTGCGATGAGCCGCCCAGGCGGCGTCTCGCTTTCCTGCGGCCTCGAAGAGCTGCTCCGTCATCGGGTTCGCCGCGGCGGCTACCTCGGCGATGTCGTGAGCGGCGCCCACCTGGCAGCGCACGTCGCGTCGTCCGTTGCCCACCGCGGTGAGGCAGTCACGGAGCGACCGCAGGTCGCTTCGTTTGAGTGGTCGTATCCCCACGGCTGTCCCCTTGATCGCGTCGTTCGCGGCAACGCTGACCTCCGCGAGGCTCGAACGCAAACAGTGCTCGTTACCGAGCCATTAGCGACACTAACCGCTCGACAGGCTCGTAGGACGCGGTGCGGCCGGCAAGGTCGCCGTAAGCCTTCCGTAGAGAACCGCCTCTATACTCGACGCCGGTCGAACGCCGCGCGACCGCGTGCTGCGGTTCGAACCGCTTTGCAGCCGGGAACGCGCGCTTGCCGCAGCAGGCCAGGCCGCGGCCCCCGACCCATGCACGGCCCACCGCAACGCAGATCACGCGACCACCTCGGCGGCCTTTTCGGGCGGGCGCCGCGGTGATCGGAACCGGCATGCTCGAGGTTCGCCGGCTCGAGATGCTGCTGGAGGTGGCCCGGACGGGAAGCTTCGCCGCCGCAGCCGACGCGCTGTCCTTCACGCCTTCCGCGGTCTCTCAGCAGATGTGTGCGCTCGAGCGCGCGACCCGGGTGCTTCTCTTCGAGCGCAATGCCCGGGGGGTGCAGTTGACCGACGCCGGCAGGGCGCTCCGCGAACACGCCGAGGCGGTCGTCGCTCGACTGGGCGAGGCGGAGGCGGAGCTTCAGGCCATCGGGGAAATCAACGACCGCCGCCTTCGCTTCGGGTCCTTCTCGAGCGCGACGGGCGCATTCGCGGCGGAAGCATTCAAGCTCTTCGGCGAGCGTTACCCCGACGTTGAGCTCTCCTTCAACGACGGTGAACCGTATGAAAGCGTCGCCGCGCTGAGCGCCAACGAGCTCGATCTCGCAGTGGTCTTCGCGCTCGATGAGTGGCCGGCGGAGATGGATTATCGAGGTGCCACCGTATGCCGAGACAGGCAGCTCGAGTGTGTCCCCCTCTTCGACGATCCACTCCTCCTGGTCGTGCCCGCAGGCCATCGTCTGGCCGCCTCGAGGCCCGTCGCCATTCATCAACTCGCTGGTCAGACGGTCCTGGCTGCTCCCCCCTGGCATCGAGACTTCGAGAAGGCTTGCCGCGGGGCGGGGGTACAGCCTCGTCTGGATTTTTCGTGCAGAGGAACCGGTTTCGAAGCGCTTCAGGCTCTCGTCGCGGGCGGTCGCGGCATCACTCTGATGCCCCACCTGGCACTCGGTTGGCTCCGTGAGGACCTGGTTGCGCTGCCTCTCGAAGGAGCTCCGATCAGGCACGTCAAGGCGGCGGTGTTCGACAGGCCGTGTCGATCTCCAGCCAGCCAAGCGATGTTGGAGATCCTCGTCGGCCTCACCGAGCCCCTCGGGACTGCAATCGAACCTTCCCTTGCAGCCGAGCTTCCTCTGGAACCCGTCCATGCTGCCTAGCCGGCGGGTGTGACTCGGGAGAGCCGGCGGTGCTGATCCAATCGGCGGCGGCTCAGGACCACCACGCTTGTCGGCGCAGGGATCGCGTTACGCCGCGGTCGGCAGGCTGAAGCGGATGCGCATCCCCTTGGGGGAGTCGGCCAGCCAGATTTGTCCACCATGGGCCTCGACGATCGCGCGGCAGATAGTGAGGCCGAGACCCGCTCCC
>JAUJOV010000086.1 GCA_030447545.1 Sphingomicrobium sp.
TCACCGCGTCCGACAGCGAGATGATGTCGGTCAGCCGCTCGAGCGCCGCGGGCTTCTCGATCTTGGCCATCAGCGCGGCCCTGTCGCCGATGAGTGCGCGCGCCTCGGCCACGTCCTCGGGCCGCTGGACGAACGACAAGGCAATCCAGTCGGCCTTCTGCTCGAGCGCGAACTGCAGGTCCGACCGGTCCTTCTCCGTCAGCGCGGGGATCGGCACCACGACGTCGGGCACGTTGACGCCCTTGTTGTCCGACACTTTGCCGCCGACCTGCACTTCGGCGGTGATCTGCTGGTTGACCGACTCGAGCACCTTGAGGCGCACCTTGCCGTCGTCGATCAGCAGCCGGTCGCCCGGGCCGACCGCCGCATAAAGCTCGGGATGCGGAAGCTCGAGCCGCTGCGCGTCGCCCGGCGCATTCTCCTGGTCGAGCACCACTCGGGCGCCCTTCTCGAGCTGCGCCGATCCGCCGGCGAAGCTTCCGACCCTGAGCTTGGGCCCCTGAAGGTCGAACAATATCGTCGTCGGGCGCCTGAGCTCCTTCTCGAGCGCGCGGATCGCTTCCACCAGCTGCGCCTTCTGGCGCTGGTCGCCGTGGCTCATGTTGATCCGGAACGCGTCGGCGCCCGCGACCATCAGCTGGCGGATCATCGCGGGCTTGCTCGACGCGGGGCCGAGCGTGGCCACAATCTTCACCTTGCGCGATCGCGGTTGTAGCTCGCTCACCTGCACCCTCTTCCTTCGCGTGCCCGCTCCTTAGTCGGTTGGGCAGCGCGTTCAACCGGGTTGAGCGAGCCGGACCGCTCGCCTAGACGAGCCCGCTAATCCTGACCGGTGGAGTGACCAAATGGCGGACGGCACCGTCGCGGCGGACCAGCTGCGGCTGTTCATCGAGCGCATCGAGCGCCTCGAAGAGGAAAAGAAGGGAATCGCGGACGACATCCGCGACGTCTATGCGGAAGCCAAGGCGAACGGCTACGACGCGAAGATCATGCGGATGGTCGTCCGGCTGCGGAAGATGGAGACTCACACCCGCCAGGAGCAGGATGCCATCCTTGAGACCTATCGCTCTGCCTTGAGCTGCTGAGCTAAGGATCAGCCATGGCCGGCCATTCCAAATTCAAGAACATCATGCACCGCAAGGGCGCGCAGGACAAAAAGCGCTCGGCGATGTTCTCCAAGTTGAGCCGCGAAATAACGGTCGCGGCGAAGATGGGCATGCCCGACCCGGACGCGAACCCGCGGCTTCGCGCCGCCGTGTTGGCCGCCAAGGCGCAGTCGATGCCCAAGGACAATATCCAGCGGGCGATCGACAAGGCCTCGACGGGCGACACCGAGAATTACGAGGAGATCCGCTACGAAGGCTTCGGCCCAGGCGGTGTAGCACTGATCGTCGAGGCGCTGAGCGACAACCGCAACCGCACCGCGACCAACGTGCGCACCGCCTTTTCCAAGCATGGCGGCAACCTGGGCGCGAACGGCTCGGTGAGCCACGGCTTCGACCGGGTGGGAGTGATCGAATATGCGCGCAGCGCGGGCTCGGCCGACGGGGTGTTCGAGGCGGCGCTGGAGGCGGGCGCCGACGATGTGAGCTCGGACGAGGACGGGCACATCATCTACACGAGCGTCGAGGCGCTGCACGAGGTGGCGCGCGCGCTCGAGGCGGCGCTGGGCGAGCCCGAGAGCGCGCGGCTGGGCTGGCGCGCGCGCGAGCGGGTGCAGGTCGACGAGGACGCCGCGGGGTCGCTGATGAAGCTGCTCGACGCGCTCGACGACAGCGACGACGTGCAGAGCGTCACGGGCAATTACGAGGTGCCCGACGAGGTTATGGCGAGGCTGGGGTGACCCGCCCGCCCCACCGCTGGCGTTCCGCCGTCCGCGCACGCCTTCCATGGTTTCTGATCGACCTTGGCGTGGCCGCTAAAGGCTTGGACTGTGAGGCGGCCGGAGGCGAACACGAGTGGTACAATAATGATGGCGTGACGAGAGCGTGCTATCATCGCCGGGTGGTGCGAGCAGGGCGGCATTGGCGCGGCGCGCTGCCTGCATGGCCCGTGCAGGCGGAATGAGTTGACGGAAACGAACGACCCTATCCTGGCTCCCGTCGTGGCGCTCGCGCTGTGGTCGCGTGTCGTGCTCTTCTGGATGGCGGCGGCGCGGGGGCGGGCGATGCGTGCGGCGGGCATCTCGCTGAGCGGCCGGCGCGGCGGACGCGGTCAGGACCTCGAGGGCCGCATCGGCGAGGGCGCGGTCTGGAAGGCGCACAACTACACCCACCTTATGGAGCAGCCGACGCTGTTCTACGCAGTGGCGCTGGCGCTCGCGGTGGATGGCGCGGGCGGCGGGCTCCACCTCGTGCTCGCCT
>JAUJOV010000023.1:0-12700 GCA_030447545.1 Sphingomicrobium sp.
GCGCGCACCGCCACGACGACCAGCGCGGGCGAGTTGAGGGCCTGGCCGACGCCCTCGACGCGGCCGGTGCCGCGCGCCGCCGGACTCGAGTCGATCATGCGGTTGAGGCAGCGCAGGAAGGTGGACGTGCCGCAGCCCGACGGGCCGATGAACGCGGTCACCCGATCCTCGTGCACGTGGATCGACACGTCCTTCAGCGCCTGCTTGTCGCCGTAGAACACGTTGACGTCCGAGGCGCGCATCTTCGGCTGCCGGTTGGGCTCGGAGTCCGGCACGTAGTCGCGACCGCCGGCGGGGGCGACCATCGGGTCGCCTGCGGTCGAGTGCGCGAACTCGGGGCCGGCCTCGCTCGGATCGTCGGTGGTCGAGGGTCCGCGCTGCTGCGCGTCAGCCGCGATGGCCGCCGACGGCGCCGGCATCGGCGTAGTGGGCATCAGCGGCATTTTCTCTTTCATCATACTCACCAGCGGCGCTCGAACCTGTTGCGTAGATAGATAGCGAGGCCGTTCATCAAAAGCATGAAGACGAGAAGCACGAGGATTGCCGCGCTGGTCTTCTCGACGAATTCCCGGCTGACCTCGTCCGACCACAGGAAGATCTGGACCGGAAGCACGCTTGCGGGGTCGGTGATTCCGCCCGGCGGGACGGCGATGAACGCGCGCATTCCGATCATCAGCAGCGGCGCGGTTTCGCCAAGCGCGCGGGCCATGCCGATGATCGTGCCGGTCAGGATTCCGGGAAGCGCGAGCGGAAGCACGTGGTGGAACACGACCTGCATCTTCGACGCGCCGACGCCGAGCGCGGCTTCGCGGATCGACGGCGGAACCGAGGTGATCGCGTTGCGCCCGGCGATAACGATCACGGGCATGGTCATCAGCGCGAGCGTCAGTCCGCCGACCAGCGGGGCCGAGCGCGGCAAATGCATGAAGTTGAGGAACACGGCGAGGCCGAGCAGGCCGAAGATGATCGAGGGCACTGCCGCGAGATTGTTGATCGACACTTCGATCATGTCGGTCCAGCGGTTCCGCGGCGCGAATTCCTCGAGATAGATCGCGGAAAGCACTCCGATCGGAAAGGCGAGCGCCATGGTCACGATGATGGTGAGGAAGCTGCCCTTGAGCGCTCCCCACACGCCCGCCGTCGCCGGGTCGGTCGAGTCCGACGCGGTGAGGAAGTCGAGCGAAAGGCCGCCGATCCCGCGCCACAGCATGGTGACCAGAAGGAAGGCGAGGAAGCCGAGCGACAGAGCGACGGCGCCGAAGCCGAGCAGCTTGAAGATCCGCTCCGAGCGATAGCGCTGGCGAAGCCGCGCGCGCATCGCCTCGTCGGTCCAGCGCGTGTCCGCGCCGAGGTCGGCAGCAATGCTACTCATAAGCTTCGCGGTACCTGCGCACGAAGCCGAGCGCGATGAGGTTGAGGGCGAGCGTGATCAGGAACAGCACCAGGCCGAGCGCGAAGGCCGCGAGGGTCTTGGCGCTGTCGAACTCCTGGTCGCCGGTCAGCAGCTGGACGATCTGAACGGTCACCGTGGTGACGCTTGCGAACGGGTTGACGGTGAGGTTGGCGGCAAGGCCCGCGGCCATCACGACGATCATCGTCTCGCCGATCGCGCGGCTGACGGCGAGCAGGACTCCGCCGACGACTCCGGGAAGCGCCGCGGGCAGGAGCACCTTGCGGATGGTCTCCGAGCGCGTGGCTCCGAGCGCGAGGCTTCCGTCGCGCATTGCCGAGGGGACTGCGGCGATCGAATCGTCGGCCATCGAGCTGACGAACGGGATGATCATGATGCCCATGACCAGCCCCGCGGCGAGCGCGCTTTCGCTGCTTGCCGAGCTGATCCCGAGCGTCAGGCCGAGGTCGCGCACCGCGGGCGCGACGGTGAGCGCGGCGAAATAGCCGTAGACCACGGTGGGCACGCCCGCGAGGATCTCGAGCAGCGGCTTGAGCACCGAGCGCACCCGGGCATGCGCATATTGCGTGAGATAGATCGCGCTCATCAGGCCGAGCGGGATGGCGACGATCATCGCGATGATCGCCCCGATGAAGATCGTCCCCCAGAACAGCGGAATCGAGCCGAAGGCGCCCGACGAGCCCGCCTGGTCGGCGCGGATTGCGGTCTGCGGGCTCCAGTTCGCGCCGAACAGGAAGTCGGCCGGGGGAACCTGCTGGAAGAAGCGCAGCGATTCGAACAATAGCGAGAGGACGATCCCCAGCGTGGTCAGGATCGCGATCATCGAGGCTGCGAGCAGCAGCGCCTTCATCCATCGCTCGACCGCGGTTCGGGCGCGGAACTCACGGCCGTGGCGGCGGGTGAGCAGGAACGCGCCGGCGGCAATCGCGGCGAGGATCACGGCGATTGCGCCGAGCGTCGAATAGCGGCTTTCGATCTCGCGGACGCGCGGCGCGATGCTGTTCGATTCCGGGTTGAAGCCGCCGGCGATCTGATTGTTGGCGATCTGGCGCGCTTCCTGAAGGATCGCCTGGCGCCGCGCGGGCTCCTGCGGAAGCGCCTGGCCTTCTGGCGTGGCGAGGAGCGCCTGATTGACCAGCATTCCCTGCATCGGCGCCCAGGCGGCAATCAGAAGCAGCGCCGGCGCAAGCACCCACAGCGCGCCGTGGGCGGCGTGATAGCTCGGCAGCGAGTGAAGCCGGCCGGCCGCGCGCAGGCGCTTGGCCCGCACGTAGGCAGTCCCGCCGACCGCGGCAGCGATCAGCAGGACTGCGAAAAAGGCAAGGGTGAGGCTCACCGCATCGCCGCGCTGTTACTTGATGGTCGCCGGGTCAACGGGTTTGAGCTCGCGCGCCTGGCGGTTCGCCGCTTCCGCGTCAGCGCCGACCAGGGGCACGAGCCCGCGCATCTCGAGCACGCCGCCCTTGCCCCATGCGGCCGCGTAGGCGGCGACGAAGTCGCGAAGCGCCGGCTTGGCGGTGAGATGATCGCCCTTCACGTAGATGTAGAGCTTGCGCGCGCCGGGGTAGGACAGATCGGCGATCGTGCCTTCGTTGGGCGACACGCCGTTGATCTGCACCGGAGTGACCGCGTCGGCATTTTCCTGGAGGTAGGAATAGCCGAGCACTCCAAGCGTGCCGGGGTCGGCGGTGACCTTCTGGACGAGCAAATTGTCGTTCTCGCCGGCTTCGACGAACGCTCCGTCCTCGCGGATCTTCGTGCAGACCTGCTTGTGCTCGTCCTCGTTGCTCTTCTTGAGCGCCTCCATCGCGGGATCGGTCGCGCAGCCCTTTTCCATGTACAGCTCGACCAGGCTGTCGCGGGTGCCCGAGGTCGGCGGCGGCCCAAGCACGCGGATCCGGATCGGCGGCAGCGACGGGTTCACGTCGCGCCAGGTCTGCGCCTTGTTGGGGCCCTTGCCGAACGGGTTGGCGGCAAGCGCCTTGTAGACGTCGGCCTGGGTGAGGTTGAGCGGCTGGCTGCCCTTCGCCTGGATCAGGGTCAGGCCGTCGATTCCAACGGGAACTTCGATGACGTTCTTCACGCCGGCTTTGACGCAGGCCTCGTACTCGCTCTTCTTGATCGCCCGCGAGGCGTTGGAGATGTCGGGGAACTGCTGGCCGACGCCGTCGCAGAACAGCTTCATGCCCGAGCCGGTGCCGGTCGATTCGACGACCACGCTGACGTTGGGATTGTCGCGCTGGAACTGCTCGGCGACCGCGGTGGTGAACGGGTAGACGGTCGAGGAGCCGACGGCCTTGAGCTGCTGGCGAGCGCCGCCTGCGCCGCCGGTGCCTCCGTCGGAGCCCTCGCCGCCGCAGGCCGCGAGCGCCGCCATCAGCGGCAGCGCGATGATCCATTTCCTCACTGGCTTCACTCCCGTTCTTTCGGCTTCTCGCCCGGCAAGCCCTAGCGCTCCTACTCCGACCGGCCGATTACGGGAATGTTGCGCTTTTATGACAGCGACGGCTCTGCGGCAGCCGCGACCGGAAGGAGCACGTGGGCGGTGGTGCCGCGGCCGAGCTCGCTTTCGATGTTGAGCCGGCCGCGGTGGCGCTCGACGATGTGCTTGACGATAGACAGGCCAAGCCCGGTGCCGCCGAGCGAGCGGCTGCGGCTGGTGTCCACCCGATAGAAGCGCTCGGTCAGCCGGCGGATGTGCTCGGGCGCAATGCCCTCGCCCTGGTCGGCGATGGTCAGATGGACCATCGCGTCCTGGAGATATGCCGACACGGTTACCGGAGTGCCGGGCTCGCCATAGCGCAGAGCGTTGGTGATGAGGTTGTCGAGCACTTGCAGGATCTGGCCGCGGTCGGCGGCGACCGGTGGAAGCTCGGGCGCGACGCGGGCGACCAGCTGCGAGCCGCGACGTTCGGCAATCCGCCGCGCGCTCTCGATCGAGACTTCGACCATCTGGCCGACATCGACGGCCTCGGTCGGAGTGGTGAACTTCTCGGCCTCGATGCGCGACAGCGAGATCAGGTCCTCGACCACGCGCTGCATCCGGCGCGCCTCGTCGTGGACGATTGCGAGAAAGGCTTCGCGAGTCTCGGGATCGATGTCGGCCGATTGCTCGCGCAGGGTCTCGGCGTAGCCGATCACCGTCGACAAGGGTGCGCAGCTCGTGGCTTGCGTTGGCGACGAAATCGACGCGCATCTGCTCGGCGGCGCGCGCTTCGCTGCGGTCGACCAGGCGGACGAGCACTGCGCCGCCGGTCAACGGGGCGATGCGGGCGAGCCAGTGGCGGCGCGAGCGGCCGAAGCCTGCAACCTCGACGTCCTCGGGAGCGGTCACATGGCTTCGAAGAACGCGCTCGATCAGGCCCGGGTGGGGAATGACCTGGCGCACGTCGACGCCCTCGATCGCCACTCCGAGAAGGTCGCGGGCGGCGGCATTGCACATGGTCACGGTGCCGCCGCGAACGATCAGCGCGGCTTCGGTGAGGCCTTCGATGAGGCTTCGGCTACGGTCCCTTCGGAGCGTGAACCTCACGCCGCCGGAGCGATTTCGCCTTCGCCATCGGCGGGACGCGAACGGCGCGGCGCCGGCGCGGCCGGTCGTCTTCGATTTCGCCGTCGCCATCGGCGAGCCGTTTCGTCACGGCCGATCGCCGGTGGAAGCGCCTCAAGCGGGATCCGCTCGTAGCCGGTGTCGCGCTCCTGGCCCGTGTCGCGGTCCTGACCTGTGTCGCGCTCCCTGGCCATTGCCGCGCTGCGCGCCGTTGCGCTGGCCATCGTCGCGGCGGCCACGCTCGTCGCGGGCGTAGCGGCGGTCGCGATCGCGGCCGTCGCGGCGGCCCTGGTCGGAACGCTGCTCGGGGCGCTGCTCGTCCTCGGCGGACTCGGCGCCGGCTTCGTCCGAAGCCTCGACGAAGTCCTCGTCGCCCTCCTCATCGCCATCGTCGTCGCGCTGGCGGCGCTGGTCCTCGAACCGCGCGCGGCTCGCCGAGGACGCGGAAATAATGGTCGGCGAACTGGAGGAAATACTCGCTCTGGACGCGGTCGCCCGAAAGCTGCGCGTCGCGCGCCATGCTCTTGTATTTCTCGAGCAGCTGTGCGCATTGCCTCGCTGGCGGTTGTCCTGGCGGTTTGGGGCTCCGCCCGGCTGTCCGCCAACATTGGGTCCCCGCTGGCCCCCCGACCGCGCCTGCGGCCACCCTGTCTGTTATTGATCAAATGCCTACTTCCCTCAAAGCAGAAGCCTTCCCCGTCGCCTGAGGGATCGCAGGCCCAGCGTGACGATCACGCCAAGAACCTGACCCTCTCGTTCCGAACAGCGCCTCAAATTTGCGCCAGCGAACGGCTCGATTGCGTCGGGGGTGGAGCGGGACGCTCAGCTTCTCAAGGGAGCGGGCCCGGTCCTGACAGTGATGTAGTGCCGTAACGTCCCGATGCCAAGCGCTTTTCTATTCAACCCAGGTTAGAGCAGCGCGCGTGGGCGGGCGCCGAGGTCGTTAGCGACCCTTGAGCTCAGGCCGTCGCGCTCGAGAATCGGGCGACGGCCGCCTGGTCGTGGCCGATTTCGACCGCCGCGGAGCCCGCCTCGCTCGAGCAGGCGGGGAAGCTGGGGGCCGAGCGCGCGATACGCCTCGAGCCCCTCCTCGCTGGCGAACAGCGCCTCGTGCGGCTCGAACTCGGCGACGCCGCGGCCGAGCTCCGCGCTTGTCGCCACATAGGGCGGGTTGCACAGGATGAGGTCGAAGCGCTGGGAAATGCCTTGCGCCCAATTGCCGACCTTCAGCCGCGCGCGGCTCGAGCCCGAGCCTGCGCGCGTGGACGCGGCGTAGGACAAGGCGTGGCGGGACAAATCGACGCCGAGACCGGTCGCGCCGGGCCACAGGTCGAGCGCGGCGAGCAGAAGCGTGCCGGGCCCCGTGCCGAGGTCGAGGATGCGCTTCGGGCCAGACGTGCCTTCGAAATGGTCGAGCGCGACGGCGATCAGCACTTCGCTGTCGGGGCGCGGGATCAGCACTCCGGGACCGACGTGGAGCTCGATGTTCCAGAAGGCGCGGCGGCCGCTGATGTAGGCGAGCGGCTCGCCGGCCCTGCGGCGCTCGACCATCTGCCAGAAGCGGTCGGGAACATCGCTGACGGGGGTCGAGGATCAGCCGGTCGCGGTCGATGTGCAGGGCCTCGGCCATCAGCAGCTCGGCATCGAGCCATCGCTCGGAGTGTCGCTGGTCGGGGCGAGCTGGCGTGCCTTGCTTGCGCCAGCGCCCGCTGCACCGCCTTCACGCCTCCTCGAGGCCGGCGAGCCGCTCGGCCTCGTCCTCCGCGACGAGGGCGTCGAGCAGCTGGCCGAGCCCGGGCCCTTCGAGGATCTCCTCGAGCTTGTGCAAAGTGAGGTTGATCCGGTGGTCGGTCACCCGGCCCTGCGGGAAGTTGTAGGTGCGGATCTGCTCGGAGCGGTCGCCCGAGCCGACCATCGACTTGCGCGCTCCCGCACGCTTCGCTGGAGGCGCTCGCGCTCCAGCTCGAACAGGCGCGTGCGCAGCACCTTGAGCGCCTTGGCCTTGTTCTTGTGCTGCGACTTTTCGTCCTGCTGAATGACCACGAGGCCAGTGGGCAGGTGAGTGATGCGCACTGCGCTGTCGGTCGTATTGACCGACTGGCCGCCCGGGCCCGACGAGCGGTAGACGTCGATGCGCAGGTCCTTCTCGTCGATCTGCACGTCGACGTCCTCGGCTTCCAGGGAGAACAGCCACCGTGGCCGCGGAGGTGTGGATCCGGCCGCCGCTTTCGGTCACCGGAACGCGCTGCACGCGGTGCACTCCGCTTTCGAACTTCAATTTGGCGAATACGCCGCTGCCGCTGATCGAGGCGATCGCTTCCTTGTAGCCGCCGACTTCCGACGGGCTCGCGGAGATGAGCTCGAAGCGCCAGCCCTGCTCCTCGGGAAAAGCGCTGGTACATGCGCAGCAGGTCGCCGGCGAACAGGGCCGCCTCGTCGCCGCCGGTGCCAGCGCGAAGCTCGAGCATTGCCGCGCGCTCGTCGGCGGCGTCGCGCGGCAGGAGCTTGACCGCGCGCGCGCGCTCGGCCTCGGGCAGCAGCCTTCGCTCGATGTCGAGCAGCTCCTCGCTCGCGCCATCTGCCGAAGCTCCTCGTCGGCGTCGCGGCGATCATCTCCATCAGGCTCTGGCGCTCGGCGCGCAGCCGCCGCACCTCGCGCGCGGCGGCGGCGACCGGCTCGATCGCCGCATACTCCTTGGACAGGCGGATGAACTCGTCGGGCGACAAATCCGAGCGCGACATCGCCGCGGCAAGCTCGTGCTTGCGCGCCTCGATCGACGCGATCCGGTCCGACGAAATCCGGGTCATTCGAAGTTACTGATAACTTGATCGGCGATCGAACTCACGGCGATCCAAGTCGGTTTTCTGAGCTCCAGCCCCACGCTGGCTCTTGTTCAAGACACCACCCCGATAGCTAAGAGAGTAGATTTGGGTCGGGTTCAGCTTCACGGCCTTGTCAAAGCGCTTGCGTGGGTTCCCACTAATTACGAGTTCGCAGGTCATTCCGGCTCGTCGCAGAGCCGCCGTGACAGCGATGGCGCCCTCTCTCAACTCTTGGCTTTCAGCCACGACGGCGACCTCTAGGCGCTCCGGCTGCGGAGCGTCGATCATCATCGCCAGGCGCTCGATGCCGGCCGCCCAGCCGACCGCGGGGGTGTGCGGACCCCGAGGCGACTCGACCAGCCCGTCGTAGCGGCCGCCGGCGATTACGGTGCCCTGCGCGCCGAGGGTGTCGGTGATGAACTCGAACGCGGTGTGGCGGTAATAGTCGAGGCCGCGCACCAGCCGCGGCGCGCGCTCCCAGCGGACGCCGGCAGCGCTGAGGCCGTCGGTGACCTGCGCGAAGAAATCCGCCGCCTCGGGCGTGAGGAAATCGTCGATCACCGGCGCGCTGTCGACGACCGGCCAGTCGGAATGCGCCTTGCTGTCGAGGATCTGCAGCGGGTTTCGTGTCAGGCGGGCACGGCTGTCCTCGCTGAGGTCGCTCGCGCGCGACGAGAAATGCTCGAACAATGCGTCGCGCCAGGCCGCGCGGGTTTCGGGATCGCCGAGCGTGTTGAGCTTGAGCACCGCCGCGCCGATGCCGAGCTCGAGCTCCTTCAGCAGCTGGTCGGCAAAGGAGAGGAGCTCGACGTCGGCCGGGGCCTCGGCAGCGCCGATGACTTCGGCGTCGAGCTGATGGAACTGGCGGAAGCGGCCCTTCTGCGGGCGCTCGTAGCGGAAGGTCGGGCCGTGGGTCGCGAGCTTGAGCGGCGCGAGCTGCTGCCAGCCTTCGCTGAGGTATGCGCGGCACATTCCGGCGGTGAACTCGGGCCGCAAAGTCACCGACTCCTCGCCCTTGTCCTCGAACGTGTACATCTCCTTGGAGACGACGTCGGTCGTCTCGCCCATGGTGCGGGCGAAGACGGCCGTGTGCTCGAGCACGGGGACCTCGACGCGCCTGAAGCCGAAGCGGGCGCGAACGCGGTCGAACGCGGCGATCACCGCGTGAAATCGATCGGCGTCCTCCCCGATGAGGCTCTGGGTCCCGCGGACCGGCTGCGGCGTCGTCATTGGCGGCGGCATTGGCAAAATCCTGGTGCAATTGGAAGGAAGCGCGCCCGCGAGCGGCTGGACAAAGCCCCGGGGATTGGCGCAAGCGCGGTTCCGATCCGCCTTGTTATTCCGCGCAGGAGTCGTCCCGCATGCGCGCAGCCGCGCTCGTCTGCCTGTTCCTCGCTTCAGCCGTTCCCGTTTCCGCCCCCGTTTCCGCGCAGGTCAATCCGCCGCAGAACAGCCGGCCGGCAGCGCCGACGCCCAAGGTCGCCGCCATCCCGGCGCCGCGCGACGTGCCTTTTCCGGGAACGATGCAGCTGACGGTCGATGCGTCGGACGTCACGCGCGGGATCTTCCGCGTGCGCCAGCGCGTGCCGGTAAGCGGGCCGGGCGACCTGGTGCTGCTCTATCCGCAATGGGTGCCGGGCGGGCACGCGCCGCGCGGCGAGATCAGGAAGATCGCGGGCCTGAGGTTCAGCGCCAACGGCCGGCCGCTCGAATGGTGCGCGATCCGCTCGACGTCTATGCGTTCCACGTGGATGTGCCCGCAGGGGTGACCGCGGTCGACGCCGAGTTCCAGTACCTGACGGCAACGGCGGGCAACCAGGGCCGGATCGTCGCGACGCCCGAGATGGCGAGCATCCAGTTCCTTGCCAACTCGCTCTACCCGGCCGGCTATTACGTTCGGCAGATCCCGGTGCAGGCGGGCGTGATCACGCCCGCGGGGTGGACGGTCGCGAGCGCGCTTCGGCCGAGCGGGCCCGGCGCCGGCAACCGCGTGACGTTCGAGACGGTCAGCTATGAGACCCTGGTCGATTCACCTTTGATTGCCGGCCTCCACTACCGGCAGATCCCGCTCAAGCAGAATGTGTTCCTCGACGTGATCGCCGACAGCCCGGCGGAGCTCGCCGCGACCCCCGAGCAGATCGCGGCGCACCGCAGGCTGGTCGACCAGTCGCTCAAGCTGTTCGGCGCGAGCATTATGACCACTACAATTTCCTGCTGACCATCTCGAACAATCTGGGCGGGATCGGCCTCGAGCATCACCGCAGCTCCGAGAACGGCGTGAGGCGCGGCTATTTCACCGACTGGGAGAATGCGGGCTCGTCGCGCAACCTGCTGCCGCACGAGTTCGTGCACAGCTGGAACGGCAAGTACCGGCGGGGCGCGAACCTGTGGACGCCCGACTTTCGCACGCCGATGGAGGACAATCTGCTGTGGCTGTACGAGGGGCAGACGCAGTTCTGGGGCTATGTGCTCGGCGCTCGGTCGGGGATGCTGTCGAAGGAGGATACGCTTGGAGCGCTCGCCTCGACCGCGGCGACCTTTGCGAATGCGACTCCGGGGCGGGCGTGGCGGCCGCTGGTCGACACGACCAACGATCCGATCATCGCCAGCCGCGCTCCGCAGCCGTGGCGCAGCTGGCAGCGCAGCGAGGATTATTACAGCGAAGGGCTGATGATCTGGACCGACGTCGACCGGATTATCCGGCAGCAGTCCGGCGGGCGAGGCTCGATGGACGATTTCGCACGCGCCTTCTTCGGCATGAACCACGGCGACTGGGGCGTGCTCACCTATACGTTCGACGACGTGGTCGCGACCTTGAACCGCGTGCAGCCCTATGACTGGGCGGGCTATCTCAACCGGCGGGTAAACGAAGTGGCTCCGCAAGCGCCGCTCGAGGGCTTCACTCAGGGCGGGTACGATCTGGTGTTCACCGAGGAGCCGACCAACTGGATCAAGGTCGCCGAGAAGCGCGCGAAGAACACCGACCTTACCTATTCGGGCGGGTTCGTGGTCGGCAATGATGGCGCCATCACATCGGTGATCTGGGACGGGCCGGCGTTCGATGCGGGGATGACGGTCGGATCGACCCTGCTGGCGGTGAATGGTCGGACGTTCGACGCGGATTCGCTCAAGGCTGCGATCAAGGCGGCGAAGGGGTCGAACCAGCCGGTGAGGCTGCTGATCAAGAACGGGGACGTGTACCGGACGATCGAGCTCAACTGGAATGGCGGGCTGCGCTATCCGCGGCTGGTCAAGCGTGGCAAGGCGCCGGGCACGCTCGATGCTTTGCTCGCGCCGCGTTAGGTAAGGAAAAGAGTATGCGTTTGCATTTGGGTCTTGCGCTCGCCGCTTCAGCGGCCTTGTGGGGCTGCGCGAGCGTCCCGGCGGCGCCTTCGTCGACCGCTGCAGCGCCGCCGCAGGCGGTGCCGGCGGCTGCCGCGGCAGTCGCGGCCGGGCCTGCCGAAGCGGCGACCCTGGCGGCGATCGAGCGGATCCGCAGGCTCGACCCGCAGGTCCGGTCGGTGATCGCCATCGACCCGACGGCGGTCGAGCAGGCGCGGCGGGTGGATTCGGGCGCGGTTCGCGGGCCGCTTGCGGGCCGGCCGGTGCTGATCAAGGACAATATCGAAGTGGCGGGGCTTCCCACGACTGCCGGGAGCCTTGCGCTGGCGAACAACGTCACGGGGCGCGACGCTCCGCTGGTTGCGCGGCTGCGCGCGGCGGGGGCGGTCATACTGGGCAAGACCAATTTGTCCGAATGGGCGAACATTCGCGACAATGATTCGATCTCCGGGTGGAGCGCCGTCGGCGGGCAGAACCGCAACCCCTATGCGCTCGACCGCAATACCTGCGGCAGCTCGAGCGGAAGCGCGGCCGCGGTAGCCGCGGGCTTCGTGCGGATGGCGATCGGCACCGAGACCGACGGGTCGGTGATCTGCCCGGCGGCGATGAACGGCGTGGTTGGATTCAAGCCGACGGTCGGGCTGGTCAGCCGCACCCATGTGATTCCGATCAGCGAGAGCCAGGACACGCCGGGGCCGATGACCGCGAGCGTGCGCGAGGCGGCCGAGATGCTGAGCGTGATCGCCGCCAGCGACCCGGCGGACAAGGCGACGCGGGAGGCCGACAGGCGCAAGCTCGACTATGCGGCGCAGCTCGATCCGAACGCGCTTCGCGGCAAGCGCATCGGGGTGATGCGCTTCTCTTCCGGCTTCGGCACGGACGCGCAGTTCGAAACGGCGCTGGCGATCCTTCGCGAGCGCGGCGCCGAGCTGGTCGAGATCAAGGAGTTCAAGCCGCGGCCGGGGATGGGCGCGGCCGAGTTCAGCGTGCTCCTGACCGAGTTCAAGGCCGGGCTGAACGACTATCTGCGCTCGAGCCCGGCGCCGATTCCGGTCCGTTCGCTGGCCGACGTCATCGCTTTCAACCAAGCCAATGCCGCGCGCGAGATGCCGCTGTTCGGGCAGGACATCTTCGAGCAGGCCGAGAAGACCAAGGGGCTTGGCGATCCCGAGTATCGAAAGGCGCGCCAGACGAGCTTGTCCATTGCGAGCGAGTCGATCGACGGGCTGCTCAAACGGCACAATGTCGTTGCGCTGATCGCGCCGAGCCGGCCCGCCTCGTGGAAGATCGACGCGGTCCACGGCGACGTGAGCCCCGGCGGCGGCAGCGCGGGAAGCTTCGCCGCGGTCTCGGGCTATCCGCACCTCACGGTGCCCATGGGCATGATCAAGGGGCTTCCGGTCGGCCTGAGCTTCATCGGGCCCCGGTGGAGCGACGCGCTCCTGCTGTCGCTCGGCTATGCGTTCGAGCAGGCGCGGGCGCCGATCCCGGCTCCGCAGTTCCTCCGCTCGATCGAGGAAAGCCCGATGGTCGCTCCGGGGCTTCAGCCGCAACTCAGGCGGTGAGCCTGAGGC
>JAUJOV010000023.1:12800-33091 GCA_030447545.1 Sphingomicrobium sp.
AAGCCCGATGGTCGCTCCGGGGCTTCAGCCGCAACTCAGGCGGTGAGCCTGAGGCTTAGGGCGTAGTTCGATGCAAATAATCGGTTGGATACTCATCGCGCTCGGTGGCTTAGGCTTTCTCCGCTACATGGCGGATGATCCATTCAACAATCCCGCGTACCGATCGCCGGGTGCAGGAGCTGGATGCGCGCTGCTGCCAGCACTTGCCGGTGCATTGCTGGTTTGGCTCGGTTCGTAGGGCATGAGCAGTACGGTACGGCGGGCTCCCCTGCCAGGGCTTAGGCCGTTAGCCTCAAGCCCGCGATCGCGGCGACGATCAGCAGGATGAGAAGCAGGCGGATGGTCGTCGCGGGCTCGTCGAACCAGATCATTCCGACGGCGACCGTGCCCATCGCTCCGATCCCGCCCCACACCGCATAGGCGGTGCCCATCGGGATGGTGCGCGCGGCAAGCTCGAGCAGCGCCATGCTGATCGCGACCGAAACGAGGAAGGCGAAGGTCCAGGGGACGTTGCGGAAGCCGTCGACGAATCGCAGCGAGGTGGTGAAGCCGATTTCGAACAGGCCGCCGAGGATCAGCCACAGCCAGGCCATCAGGTTGCCGCCTCCAGCGCCGGGCTCGCCTCGCGCGGGGTTCGGGCGGCGAGGAAGCAGCCGGCGACGATCAGCGCCGCTCCGGCGAGCGTCAACGGCGAGACGCTCTCGGCGAAGAACAGCCAGCCGAACAGCGCCGCCCACAGGAAGCTCGTATATTCGGTGGCTGCAAGATAGCTCGCCTCGGCCCGGGCATAGGCCCAGGACAGGAGCAGCATCGAGGCGATCGCAAGCACCGCGGCGAACAGGATCCACGGCCATTCTGCGCTCGACGGGACAGCGACACCTGCGAACAAGGCGACGAGAGCGAGCACGGTCGTGACGATCAGGCTCTGGAAGAAGGTGATTTCTACGGGGTCGGCGACGAGGGCCTGGGCGCGCATGATGATGATGTTGAGCGCGTAGAGGCTGGCGGAGACGAGCACGGCAATGCTGCCGATGGCCGCTTCGCGGCCGAGGTCGGCCTGCGACTGGCCGAAGAAGATGATCGCAACGCCGGCAAGGGCGATCAGCGAAGCGCCGATGGTGCGGCCGCCGACCCTTTCCCCGAGCAGCACCGAGGCGAGATAGAGCGCGATCAGCGGCGAGATGAAGGCCAGCGCGACGGCCTGGGCGAGCGGCACCCGGCCGAGGCCCCAAAAGAACAGGAAGCCCATCACGCTCGACAGCACGCCGCGGCCGAGGTGGATGCGCATGGTCGATCGCGAGGGCCAGGCGACCGGACGGCCGAAATAGAGGATGCCGGACAGGCCGATGCCGATGAGGTTGCGCCACAGCATCGTCGCGAACGCGCCGATCGCGAGCACCAGCCCCTTCATCACGGCATCCATGCCGGCGAAGGTCGCAATTCCAAGGACGCCCACCAGGAAGGCGGCGGTGGGGTTCTGCGGGCGCAGCATGTGCCGCCCTTAGCGGCTGGGGGCGCGATTGCCAGCGGCTGCGCTAGGCGGCGTCGGCCTTGGTTTCGGCGGCCGCGGCGGCCTCGATCTCGGCGGCCTTGGCTTCGACGAGGCGAACGATGTGGTCGACCATCTCCTCGTCGCGCACGTGGTGGTCGGTGATTCCCGACAGATAGACCATGTGCTTGCCCTGGCCGCCGCCGGTGATCCCGATGTCGGTCTCGCGTGCTTCGCCGGGGCCGTTGACCACGCAGCCGAGGACCGAGAGGGACATGGGCGTGCGGATGTGGGCGAGCCGATCCTCGAGCGTCTGCACGGTGCGGATCACGTCGAAGCCCTGGCGCGCGCAGCTTGGGCACGAGACGACGCGCACTCCGCGGTTGCGGATGCCGAGGCTTTTGAGGATCTCGTAGCCGACGCGGACTTCTTCCTCGGGCTGGGCCGAAAGCGAGACCCGGATCGTGTCGCCGATGCCCGCCCACAGCAGCGAGCCCATGCCGATCGCCGACTTGACCGTTCCTCCGATCAGGCCGCCGGCTTCGGTAATGCCGAGGTGAAGCGGGCAATCGACGGCTTCGGCGAGCTGGTGATAGGCAGCGACCGCGAGGAACACGTCGCTCGCCTTGACCGCGACCTTGTAGTCGCGAAAGCCGTGGTCTTCGAGGATGCGGATATGGTCGAGCGCGCTTTCGACCAGGGCCTTGGGGCACGGCTCGCCATATTTTTCGAGCAGGTCCTTCTCGAGGCTTCCGGCATTGACCCCGATGCGGATTGCGCAGCCGTTGGCGCGCGCGGCGGCGATGACTTCCTTGACTCGGCTCTCGGAACCGATGTTGCCCGGGTTGATGCGCAGGCAGGCGGCGCCGGCGTCGGCGGCTTCGAGCGCGCGCTTGTAGTGGAAGTGGATGTCGGCGACGATCGGCACCTTCGCTTCCCGCACGATCGTGCGCAGCGCCGCGGTGCTGTCCTGGTCGGGGCACGACACGCGGATGATGTCGGCGCAGGCATCCTCGCAGCGGCGGATCTGGTCGATCGTCGCGCGTGCGTCCGACGTCGGCGTGTTGGTCATCGTCTGCACGGTCACGGGCGCGTCTCCGCCGACGGGGACGGAGCCGACCATGATCTGCCGCGACTTGCGCCGATCGATGGTTCGCCAGGGACGGATTGCCGACATGCGCGGGGCATATAGGCCTTTGGAGCACGGGGGCCAAGCAAAGGGGCGCAAGCGATTCGCGTTGAATATTCGAAGGTGGTAAGTCGCTTAACAGACTCGCGGGGGCGAAGATGACCATTTTTCCCCGGCCTTCGGAGTGGGCTCGGTCCGGAACTCAACACGCTGCCGCGACCCTGTTCGCCGGCGGCCCGCAGCATTATTTCGCCTTCCTGAGCTACAGCCATCGCGATGCAGCCATGGCTAGCTGGCTGCACGACTCGCTGGAAAAATATCGGGTTCCGATGCATCTTGTTGGCCGCGTCACCGATGAGGGATCGGTGCCGCGGCGCCTGACGCCGATTTTTCGCGACGTCGGCGAGCTGCCTGCGTCGGGCGACCTAGGCCACGAGATCAAGAGCGCCCTCGCCGTCTCCCGCTTCCTGATCGTGCTGTGCTCGCGCTCGGCGGCCAGCTCACGCTGGACCAATGCCGAGATCGAGGCCTTCAAGCGCGCCCGGCCGGACGGCTGCGTGTTCGCCGTGATCGTCGACGGCGAGCCCTTCGCGAGCGACGTGCCCGGGCGCGAGGCAGAGGAATGCCTGCCGCGCGCCCTGCGGTACAAGTACGACCGCCGCGGACGAGCCACGCAGAAGCGCGCCGAGCCGCTTGCAGCCGACCTGCGCGAACCCGGCGAGGCCCGGCGGCTCGGCTTCCTCAAGCTGGTTGCGGGAATGCTGGGAGTGGGCCTCGACGACCTCGTCCAGCGCGAGGCGGTCCGCCGCCATCGCCACATGGCGGCAGTCGCCGGTGCGTCGCTACTTGGCATGCTGGTCGCCAGCGCGCTTGCGCTGGCAGCCTTCCAGGGCCGCGAAGAGGCGCGCGACCAGCGGCGCGAGGCCGAAAGCCTAGTCGCGTTCATGCTTGGCGACCTCAAGGACAAGCTGGAGCCCATCGGCCGGCTCGACGCTCTCGACGGCGTCGGCTCCCGGGTTCTCGCCTACTACAGCCAACAGAATACGTCCGGGCTGTCCGATTCGGCGCTCCTGCAGCGCTCGCAGGCGCTCAGCCTCACTGCAGAAGTCGCCAGCCTGCGGGGCGATCTCGCCACTGCCCAGCGGCTGTACGGCGAAGCAATGGACGGAACGGCGGAAGCCATTCGCCGTGACCCACGCGACCCGCAGCGGCTGTTCGAGCATGCGCAGAATGTCTTCTGGACAGCGGATATCTCGCGGCAGCAGGGGCAGCATGCCCACGCCGAGGCGGGTATGCGCGAATACAAGGGCCTCGCCGACCGTATGGTCGCGCTCGACCCGAACAACATGAAATGGCGGATGGAGCAGCAGAGCGCCGACTCCAATCTCGGCATCATGCTGCTCGAACGACGCAAGTTCGCCGAGGCGATTGACCAATTCAGCCGCTCGCTGGCGACAATGGAGGCGTTGGCGACGGCCGACCCCAGCAACACGGACTATCAGGTCGCGCGGACAGAATCTCAGTCATGGCTGGCCGATG
Source organism: Sphingomicrobium sp. (assembly GCA_030447545.1). Taxonomy (GTDB): domain Bacteria; phylum Pseudomonadota; class Alphaproteobacteria; order Sphingomonadales; family Sphingomonadaceae; genus Sphingomicrobium. Next base: position 16,958 of record JAUJOV010000023.1, read on the forward strand.
CGAAAACGGCGACAGGACAATTCAGCGAAGCCATCGCAATCCGGCAGCAACTGCTCGCGGGACTGCAGCAGCTACTCGACCGAACTGGGGACGTCGTTTACCGGCAAAAGCTCATTCCGGCCGAGCGGCTTCTTGCCGAGTTGTACCAGCAGCAGGGGGATGCGGCGAAGGCCCTCGCGCACTTCCACGCAGCCGCCGACCATTCCTCGCGGCTCATGGCGTTGGAGCCGGGCAATAGCCGCTGGCGATATTTCTCCGCGCGGGCGCGGCTGAACTTGGCCGGCATGCTGCTCGAGCAGGGACAACGGGATGCAGCCGCACGCGAGGCTCACAGCGCGTGCAACGTCACCGCGCGCCTGCTCGAAACTGACGCAAGCGTTCAGCTCTGGCGCGCCGATATGCGTGACTGCTGGCAAATGCGCACACGGCTGATGCTTGCAGCCGGAGATGCTGTCGGGGCGAAAGTCTTCGCAGAGCGGGCGCTGGAGACGGCCCGGTCCGTGCGGTCTACCGATCCTGTCCGGGATCGCCATGCTCTGGCGAAGTCCTATCGGCTACTCGGAGACATTCGCCAGCGGCTTGGCGACAAGGCTGGCGCGCAGGCCGCATGGGGGGCCGCACTATCGGCTCTGCCGGTGGGCGTGGCCGAGTGGCCGCGGGAAATGGCGGAACATGCTGCCATTTTGCAGCGGCTGGGCAGAGCAGGTGAAGCGCAGGCGCTGGCGAGAAGGCTGGCAAATATCGGCTTCAAGCAGAAAATAGTCTGACGGTCACAAGCACTGGATGGAGCGAGTCATGGCAAACGGAACAAATCGAACTGACTGCGGTGCAATGGGCGGCGACGATGAGACTGAGATGCTTTCTACCGAGGTCCACATCGTCGTGACGCCGCTGCTTGTTAAGGGGATGGACGCCGTTTGCGAGATCAAGCCGCGCGGAGAATCCGACGAACACTACGTGGAACACGGAATCATCAGGGTCCCGCGAGGCGAGCGGGTCGAGCTTCACTTTCATCTGCAGGACGGAGATTATCCCGACCTCGTCTTTGCGGACCAGCCCTGGTCATCCCGCGAGGGCAAGTGTCCGGCTCCCGCCGACAACGACTCCGCACAATTCCCGCAGGCTGCAAAGACAGCTCGTAAAACGGCACAAGTCCGGGCAATGCCCACGGTTCACGGCGCGCGGCACTATAGCTTGAACTTCGACGGAGGCATCCGTTGCGACCCCGTCATCATCCGTGACTGAGCCTTGAGCGCGGTGCAGTGAACGCGCCCGCCGCCGTATCCAAGCTCACCCAAAGGGCTCCGCGGTCGCGCGAGTGCCCGCCGCACCTGCCGTTCGTGTTCGGGGTCGGGATCACCGGGCACCGGCGCGAAGCGCTCCCGGCGGAGGCGCTCCCGGCGATCGAGCAGCGGCTGCGCGAGGTGCTTGCGATGCTCGCGAGCGAGGCTGCCGCGGTTCACGAGCGCGAGCGGGAATTCTTCTCGGCCGCTCCGCCGCGCCTGCTGTTCGTCTCGGCGCTCGCCGACGGGGCGGACCAGATGGGGGCTTCGATCGCGCTCGAGCTCGGCTTCGAGCTCCACGCCGTGCTGCCGTTCGATCGCGAGCGGTACCGCGCGGACCTCGCCGACGACGAGGCGCGCGAGCGGCTCGATGCCTTGCTCGGCCGGGCAAGCTGCGTGCTCGAGCTGCCCGGCGAGACCGGCCACAATCTCGACTCCTATGTGATGGCCGGGCGAGCGACGGTCGCGCACAGCGACGTGTTGATCGCGGTGTGGGACGGGCTTCCGCCCCGCGGCCGCGGCGGGACCGGCGAAGTGGTGCGCGCGGCGTTCGACCGGGCAACTCCGACGGTCCACATTCCGATCCGAGCAGACGAGCCGGTGTGCCTTCGCTGGGCGGCGTTCGAGCCCGCCGTGGTCACCCAGCACGAGGACGCTTCGACGCTGCGCGCGTTCGATGCGCACGAGTCGCGGGCGGTGATGACCGCCTTGCTCGCTCCTCCGCCCGATCCTGCCGAACGCGCCTTCGTGCACGGGTTCCAGAACGAGTGCCGGCGCCGGGTGAGGGCCCGCGTGGAATATCCGCTTCTGCTCGCCGTCGCGGGGGTCTCAGGGTTCAAGCGCCATCACTGGCGCGCCGATGTCGCGGCCGCGCAGACCAAGGAGGAATGGAGCGGCTATTGCGCGGCGTGCGACCGCGCCCAGGCCGTGTCCGCGCCGCTCGAAGGCCTGCAGCTGTGGTACGAATGGGCCGACACGCTCGCCGGCCATTTCGCCCAGTCGTACCGAAGCGGCCACGTGTTCAACTTCATTCTCGCCGCGCTTGCAGTGATCCTCGCGCTGCTTGCGCTGGTCGCGCCCGCGGCCAAGCCGGTGCTTGCGGTGAGCGAGTTCGCCGCGGTGCTCGCGATCCTGATCAACACACGTTTCGGCACAAGTCAGCAATGGCATCGCCGCTGGCTCGACTATCGCCAGCTGGCCGAGCGGCTTCGGCCGATGCGCAGCCTCAAGCTGCTGGGCGTGGCGTCGCCCGACCCGCCGGGGACTGCCGCGAACCCGGTCGCGGGCCGCTGGATCGACTGGTACGCGGCGACCGTGTGGCGGGCGATCGGCTGTCCGAGCGGGCTGATCGATCGGGACAGGCTCGGCGCTCTGACTGACACCATCTTGAGCCATGAGCTCCAGCCCCAGGTCGCCTATCACCGCAAGACCGCTCACCAGGCGGAACTGCTCGACCACCGGCTCGAGCTGCTTGGCTACGGACTGTTCGCCGCGACCCTGGTCAGCATCGTCGTGCTGGTCATCGGGCTCGCCGTGGACAAGCATTGGGTGTCGGACAATGTCGGCTGGTTCACCTTGATCTCGGCGGGGCTCCCCGCGGTCGGCACGGCCGTGTTCGGAATCCGCGTCCAGGGCGATTATGTCGGAAGCGCTGCGCGCTCGGAGCATAGCGCCCAGGTGCTCGAGCGGATTGCCGAGCGGCTCGGGCGAACGCCCGACCTTTCGATTGCCGGGGATCTGGTCGAGCAGGCTGCACGAACCATGCTCGCCGACCTCGACGAGTGGCGCCTGCTCAACCAGCAGCACGACCTGTCGGTCGGCTAACGGGCGGCACTCGCCTTTTGCCTGGCGGCTGCTAGGCGGCGGGCGATGGCCGCTGCTCAATGGAAGCTGGTGATTCACGGCGGCTCGGGCGCGATGCGACCCAGGCCTGGCGATCCGGCGCATGAGCAGAGCGCTCGGCAGGGGTTGCGCGACGCGCTCGAAGCGGGCGGCGCGATCCTCGGCCGCGGCGGGAGCGCGGTCGACGCGGTGGAAGCCGCGGTTCGAGTGCTCGAGGACGATCCCTGCTTCAACGCGGGCCGGGGGAGCGTGCTCACGGCCGAGGCGCGGGTCGAGCTCGATGCCGCGATCATGGACGGGCGAAGCCGGCGGGCGGGTGCAGTCGCCGGCGTGCGCACGACGCGCGCGCCGGTGACCCTCGCGCGCGCGCTGATGGAGCGGGGCCCGCACGTCTTCCTGTCGTACGAAGGCGCCGACCGGCTCGCTCGCGACGAGGGGCTCGAGCAGGTCGACAACAGCTGGTTCGTGACGAGCGAGCGCCGGCGGCAGCTCGACGAAGTGCTCGAAAGCGGCGGGTTCGACGCGGAGATGAAGTACGGCACGGTCGGAGCCGTGGCGCTGGACGAGGCGGGCCATGTCGCTGCGGCGACCTCGACCGGCGGGCTGACCGCCAAGCAGTGGGGACGGATCGGGGATTCGCCGCTGATCGGATCGGGGACCTATGCCGACGACCGCTCGGCGGCCGTGTCGGCGACCGGCTCGGGGGAATATTTCATCCGGGCGGTCGCAGCGCACCAGCTGGCCGAGCGAATGCGGCTAGGCGGTCAGCCGCTGCAGGCCGCGCTCGATGCGGTGCTCGAGGACATAGGCGACCTCGGGGGTCTGGGCGGGCTGATCGCGGTCGCGCCCACGGGCGAGGCGGCGTGGGGCTTCACGACCCTGGCGATGTACCGCGGGATGGCCGACGCTTCGCGCCGGCGGGTGGCGATCTACTCGGAAGAGGACGAGCGGTAGGGCAGGTCCGAGCGCAGCCACTCGAGCTCGCCCAGAACCGCGGCGCGTTCCTCCTTGAGGAAGCGCTCGACCGCCTGGGCGAAGCCGCGATCGACGATGTAATGCGCCGAGCGGGTGATCACCGGCTCATAGCCGCGAGCGAGCTTGTGCTCGCCCTGCGCGCCCGCCTGGACCCAGGAGAGCTTGTTCGCGATCGCCCATTCGATCGCCTGGTAATAGCACAGCTCGAAGTGGAGGAACGGCACTTCGTCGATCGTGCCCCAGTAGCGGCCGTACAATGTGTCCGGGCCGATCAGGTTGAGCGCTCCGGCGATCGGCTTGCCGTCGCGCAGGGCGAGGAACAGCAGCAGCTTGTCGCCCATCCGCTCGCCGACGAGGTCGAAGAAGCGGCGGGTGAGATAGGGCCGGCCCCATTTGCGCGAGCCGGTGTCCTGGTAGAAGCGCCACATCCAGTCCCAGTCGGTCCGGCCGATCTCGCTTCCGCTCAGCGCCACGAACCCGAGCCCTTCGCGGGCGGCGGCGCGCTCCCTGCGGATCGCCTTGCGCTTTCGGCTCGAAAGCGTCGCGAGGAAGGCCTCGAAGCTGGCGTAGCCGCGGTTGGCCCCGTGGTACTGGAGCCCCAGCCGGATCAGCCAGCCGCGGCGCTCGCATTCCTGCGCGCCGGCCTCGTCGAGGAAGGTGATGTGCGCGGACGAAATGTCGTTCTGGGTCACGACCGCCTCGGCCGCTGCGAGCAGATGCTGTGGCCGGCTCCCGAGCAGGCGAGGCCCCGGCACCGGGGTGAAGGGCACGGCAATCTGGAGCTTGGGGTAATAGGTGCCGCCCGCGCGCTCGAACGCGTCGGCCCAGCCGTGGTCGAACACATATTCGCCTTGGCTGTGAAGTTTGAGAAAAGCGGGCGCGGCGGCGAGCAGGTGCGACGCATCGTCCTCGACCAGGAGGGCCGAGGGCGTCCAGCCGGTGCCCGTGCCGACGCTGCCAGATCCTCGAGCGCCGAGAGGAAGGCATGGCTGACGAACGGGTCGCCGCCCGCGAGGCGGTCCCAGGCCGCCCGGTTGGACGCTCACGCCCGCACAGCTTGGCGACGAATTCGCTTTCACGGTCGGCCATCGGCTTCCCCAGATGAGTGCGTCGGCATGAACCATCGCTTGCGAGCGCGCGGGCGTCGCGATCGTCCAGCTGTAGACCGGCATGCGTTTGCGGGCGCGCTCGACCCACGGCTTGCCAAGCGCGGTGCGCTCGACGGCGAGGAAGTCGGGCGCGGCCGAGCCATAGCGCGGCGGCGCGCGCGAGGGCGGGCCGTCGCGGACGACCAAGCCGCGACGGACGCGGCGCATGTGCGTCCTGAGAAGGCGCGGCAGGCGCGGGTCGAAGCTCATGACGCCATATCGCCCGCATAGCCGGCAGGCGCGCGCTTCAACGCGGGCGCCCAGCGCCAGATGTCGTCATCGACCTTCACCTCGAGCAGCGGCACTCGGCCGCCGACCAGTTGGAGCAGGCTTTCGAGCGTTGGGATCGGCCCCTCGCCCACGCGCAGCCGGCCCAGATCGGCGAGCGTGGAGCGCCCTATGCTCGCGGGGGCTCGAGCACAGCCGCCACGCATCCTCGTCGTGGAAGACGAGGATCACGTCGTCCGCGGTAAGCCTGAGGTCGCATTCGATACCCGCGCCAACCTCCAGCGCAGCGGCGAAGGCGAGCAGGCTGTTTCGGGAAAAGGCCGCACCATAGTGGAGCCCGCGGTGGGCGAAGCCCGCCAGGCCGGGATCGAGAGGATCAGCGCCTGACGGCGACGATCGCATCCACTTCGACGGCCACGCCGAGCAGCGGAGCACCGCGACCTGGACCGCGCTTCGGGCGTGGCGGCCGGCCTCGCCGAACACCTCCTGCATCGGCTCCGGGCGCCGTTGGCGACCTTCGGCTGGTCGGTAAAGGCCGGCGCGGAATTGACGAACACGTTGAGCTTGACGATCCGCTCGACCCGGTCGAGCAGGCCCAGCGCCGCCTTGATCTGGGCGAGCAGCATCACTCCGCAGCGGCGGGCGGCGGCGATTCCGCCGTCAAGGTCCGTGTCCTCGCCGAGGCGGCCTTTGATCAGCGAGCCGTCCTCGGCAAAGCTGACCTGGCCCGAGATGTGGAGGAGGCCGTCCCGCTCGACGGCGGCACGTAGGCGGCCACGGGCGCCGCGGCCTGGGGAGGGTGATGCCGAGTTCGGCGAGGCGCTGGTCGATGCTCATGGGCTGGCGCTCAACACGCCAAGGGTTTCGGTCAGCCCCGTTGGGCCGCGCTCGTCGCGGTGGACGACGAAGCCGGCGAAGCTCTGGCTGACCGGCATCAGCTCGATGTTGTTGACGTTGACGTGCGGCGGGAGGCTCGCGATCCACCAGATCGTGTCGGCCATGTCCTCGGCGGTCATCGGGTTCATGTTCGCGTAGAGGGCGTCGGACTTCCCGGTCGCCGCCGGTGCGCACGATGGTGAACTCGGTCTCGACCATGCCCGGCTCGATCGAGGTCACTCGGACGCCGGTGCCGTGCAGGTCGCAGCGAAGTCGAGCGAGAACTGGCGGACGAACGCCTTGCTTCCGCCATAGACCGCGCCTCCCCGATACGGATAGGTCGCGGCGACCGACGACAGGTTGATCACCGCGCCCTTGCGTTCGATGATCTTCGGCAGAAGCGCGCGCGTGAGCGCGACCAGGCCGAGACGTGGTGTCGATCGCATTGGCAAGCGCGCCGAGCTCAGCGTCCTGGAGCGGCTTCATCGGCGAACGAGCCCGGCATTGTTGAGCAGGAGGTCGATCTCGCCCCACGGCGGGGAGAGACGCGCGAGCTCGCCAAGCGAACCGAGGTCGCGCATGTCGAGCTCGAGCGGAAGGCAATAGTCGCCAAGCTCGCTCGTCGCCGAGCGCGCGCAGGCGCTCCCGCGCCGGCCGGTGGCGATCACTCGCCAGCCTTCGCGAGCGAAGCGCCGGGCCGACGCCTCGCCGATGCCCGCGCTCGCTCCGGTGATGAACACGGTCTTCATCGCCGTCCCTCGAACCGCTCGAGGATCCACTCGCACGCCTCCGACCAGTCGTCGATCCGCGCATGGGCATGCTCGGCCGGCGGAACTGCCCGAGCGACTCGGGGTTCGGCGATCATGTGCAGCCGCCACACCTCGGGCGCGTGCGGGCGACCGATTCATGGTGGCTTGCAAGGTCGTCGACGAACACCGCGGCGCTCGGCCGGCGCGAGCGCACCAGCTCCGCGACCGGCGCGCCCTTGCCGCCCTGGTTGCAGATGACCGAATGGCGGATGCCGTGGCCGGCGAGCTGGTCGACCCGCCAGGAATGGGCGTCGTGGCCGATGTTGGTGAGCACGATGACGTCGGCGACCTCGCCGATCCGGCCGCGCCTCGGCTGCTCGGCACGAGCGTCTGGCGGTCCTCGCCGTCGCGGAAGAACGTCTCGAGCAGCTCCCAGGCTTCGTCCATGGACAGCGTCGCGCCGCTGTCGATGCGGGTCATCGCCTCGGAAAACTGGCCGGTCTCGAGCGCGAAGCGGACGCGATGCTCGGCCTCCAGCCAGTCGGCGAAATGGCCGACGAAGTGGAGCAGCACCTCGTCGCAGTCGGTGATGAGCAGCGGCCTGGTCATGCCTCGAGCACCTCGCGCGCGGCAACCAGCCGCTCGGGCTCGACCCCGACTGCCTGAGCGACCGCGACCAGGTCCGGCTCGTGCGCTTCGAGGAAGCGGATCAGGGCGGCGAGCAGGCCGGATCGGCTGCGCGGCGGCGAAGCTCCTCAGTCTCGATTCCGGACAGGTCCAGGAACCGCCGAGCGCCGTTCGTCGCAAAGCATTGCCGCAAGCGCGACAAGCGCCACAGTCTGGGCGTCATCTGTGGTTGCGGGCCGCATGACTTTGGCTCGGGTTGCGCCTAATGCGAGTGTCGAGGGGTAGTTGGTGTGGCGAAGATCCTGATCGTCGAGGACAACGCCCTCAACATCAAGCTGTTCTGCGACCTTCTCGCTGCGCACGGCCACCAGCCGCAGGCGGTGACCGACAGCCGCCAGGCGCTCGACGCCGCGCGCGTTCAAGCCCGACCTGGTGATCACCGACATCCAGCTTCCGCACGTCAGCGGGCTCGAGCTGATCAGCTGATCCGCTCCGACGCGGAGCTGGCATCAAGGACGTGCCGATCATGGCGGTGACGGCCTATGCAGCGGCGGCGACGACGACCAGATCCGCGCGGCCGGGGCGCAGTCGTACGTGTCCAAACCGATCTCGGTCGCCTCGGTTCGTGCATGAGGTCGATGAGCTGCTGGCGCCGGTGAGAGAGATGCCTGAGGGCTTAAGGTCGAAAGTCATTGAGTGAAGCGCCACGCCTTAAGGCGCGACCGTCCGGCTGGTTTCGAGAAAGAGCCGGCGACACGGGCGCCTGTAGGACGGTCGTCGGCCGTGCCTGTTCCCAACATCCGCGGCCCGCGGCCCGGCTGGCGGACGGCTATTTTATTTTGGCTTCCTTGAAGTCGACGTGCTTGCGCACCACCGGATCGTACTTGCGGAAGGTCATCTTCTCGGTCTGGTTGCGCGGGTTCTTCTTGGTCACGTAGTAGAAGCCCGTGTCGGCCGTGCTGACGAGCTTGATCTTGACGGTTACCGGCTTGGCCATCGCGCCTGTCCCAATGCTTGAAAACGAACAGAGCGGCGCGCTGAGCGGCCGCCCCGGATCGCCGGCGCCAATGCCGCCGAGGCGCAAATTTGTCAAGCTGACGCACGAGCGTAACACCCCTTTAACGGTCCTCGGCGACACTGGGTTCGTCAGGAGGGGATAATGGCGGACGCGCTCGACCAGGTCCGGCGACAGCTCGGCCAACGCATCGCCGAACTCAACCGGCGCGCGGCGCGGCTGTCGCCGCTCGACATCCACGCGCAGATGGACGCGATCCGCGCCGTCGCTGCGGCGAACGGGCTGGCCGCGCTCGAAGCGCTTGCCCATTGCTCGTCGCAGCTCGCGCTGCTGCCGGGTCACCGCGTCGCTCTGCGGTCCTGCATGGAGCATGTGGATGAGGCGCTGGAGAGTGAGCAGCGCAGCGACGCGACGGCCATCCTCGCCGCGCTTCGCGGTGCGGCTTCACTAGCAACCGGGAGGCGGCAGCGAACCGCTGACGGCGGCCCCGCCCCGTTCCGGGGGAGGAGCCTGGGGCGGCTTCGCGCATTTGAGGCGCGATGCGCGCCTTTTCGCAGTTGCTCGACGACCTCGTCTACACGCGCTCGCGCAACACCAAGCTCAGGCTGATCGGCGATTATCTGAAGGAGACGCCGGACCCCGATCGCGGCTTCGGGCTCGCCGCTCTGACCGGAACGCTCGACATCCCGCACGTCAAGCCGGCGGCGATCCGCGGGCTGATCGAGCGGATCGATCCGACGCTGTTCCACCTGAGCCGCGACTATGTCGGCGACACCGCCGAGACGGTCGCGCTGCTGTGGCCGACGGCGGCCGACGGCGAGCCCGAGATCGACGATGCCTGACCGTGCGCATCTCGGACGCGGTCACCGGCTCGCCAGCGCCAGCCGGATGGATGCGCCGCGCGTGCTTGCCGGGATGCTCGACCATCTCGATGCGTCGGGGCCGCTTCGCGCTTTGAAGCTCGCGACCGGCGAGCTTCGCGTCGGCGTGTCGGCGCGGCTGGCCAAGCAGGCGCTGGCCGACGGCTTCGGGATCGACGTCGAGGCTGTCGAGGAGCTGTGGCACGGGCTCGGGCCGCCCTTTGTGGAGCTGTTCGCCTGGGCCGAGGGGCGCGGGCCGCAGCCGCGCCCACCGACGTGCCGGTGTTCCGGCCGTTCATGCTGGCCCACCCGCTCGAGGGCTCGAGGCTGTCGCTCGAGGATTATGCGGCCGAGTGGAAGTGGGACGGAATCCGCGTCCAGCTGGTCCGCACCGCCGGCCAGACGCGGCTGTACAGCCGCACCGGCGACGACATCAGCGGCAGTTTCCGGAGATCGCCGAAGGCCTTCACCGCCGAGGGCGTGCTGGACGGCGAGCTTCTGGTGTGCGGGGTCGGTCAGGGCGCGGCCGACCTTCATGGCGGCGCTGCGGCGAGCTTCAACGCGCTTCAGCAGCGGCTCGGTCGCAAGAATGTCAGCGCGAAGATGCTTGGCGAATATCCGGCGTTCGTGCGGCTCTACGACATCTTGCTCGACGGCCAGGAGGATCTGCGCGAGCTTGCCTGGGCGGAGCGGCGGCGGCGGCTGGAGGCGTTCGTGCCGGGGCTGGAGCGCGAACGCTTCGACCTGTCGCAGCTGATCGAGGCGCGCGATTTCGCCGAGCTCGAGGAGCTTCGCGCGGGGGCGCGCGACGCATCGATCGAGGGCATCATGCTCAAGCGGCGCGACAGCCCCTATGTCGCCGGGCGGCGGGTCGGCCTGTGGTACAAGTGGAAGCGCGATCCGCTGAGCGCCGACTGCGTGCTGATGTACGCGGCGCGCGGGTCGGGCAAGCGTTCGAGCTATTACAGCGATTATACGTTCGGCTGCTGGACGGCCGATCCCGCGCAAGGCGGCGAGCTGCTGCCGGTGGGCAAGGCCTATTTCGGCTTCACCGACGAGGAGATGCGCTGGATCGACCGGTTCGTGCGAAGCAAGACCGTGCAGCGGTTCGGGCCGGTGCGCGAGGTTGAGAAGAGCCTGGTGCTCGAGGTTGCGTTCGATTCTATCCACTCAGCACGCGCCACAAGTCGGGCCTGGCGATGCGCTTTCCCCGGATCAGCCGGATCCGCACCGACAAGCCGGCGCAGGAGGCGGACCGGATCGCGACGCTCGAGGCGATGGTCACGTGACTTCCCGTGAAAAAGCGAAACGCCCGCCCGGACCGGGTCCGGACGGGCGTCTCGAGCCCCCTTCGAGAGGCTCTTACTGCTGGGCCGGCGAGAGGTTGACCGCGGCGAACTTGCCGCGCCGGTCGACCTCGATCTCGAACTCGAGCCGGTCGCCTTCGTTGAGCGTCGGCATTCCGGCGCGTTCGACGGCCGAGATGTGGACGAACGCGTCGGGCTGTCCATCGTCGCGCTGGATGAAGCCGAAGCCCTTCATCGCGTTGAAGAACTTGACCGTGCCGCTGGCCTTTTCGCCCGGTCAGCTGGCGCTGAGGCCGCGCTCTCCGCCGGCGCCGCCGCCGGCCCCGCCGCGCCGCGCGCTTCGACCGCCATCGGCTCGCCTTCGATTCGAAGGTTGGTCGCCGAGATGCGCCCGCCACGATCGACCAGGGTGAACTCGAGCGGCTGGCCGTCGGCCAGATCGGTTAGACCCCGCCTGCTCGACCGCGGAGATGTGGACGAACACGTCCTCGCCGCCGTCATCGCGAACGATGAAGCCGAAGCCCTTCTGCGGGTTGAAGAACTTCACGACGCCCTTGCCTTCGCCGACGACCTGGGGCGGCATTCCGCCGCCGCCGCCAGCGCCGCCGCCGCGGAAACCGCCGCCGCCTCCGCCGCCCGTAAGCCACCGCCACCACCGCCTCCGAAGCGATCGCCGCCGCCGCCGCCGAAGCCGCCACCGCCGCCGCCGCCGCCGAAGCCGCCGCCGCCGCCGCCGCCACCACCGTAGCCGCCACCGCCGCCACCGCCGCCGCGGTCACCGTAGCTGCTGCTTTCCGTGGTGCTGCCACCGAAGAAATCGTCACGCTTGTCGCGGCCGCGTCCGCCGCGATCCCCTTTACGCCCTTTATCGAAACCCATGCCCGTGCAAATTCCCTGTGCGCCGCCGATGCCGCCAAACTGAAACCAACGCGCTGGGCCCAAAGAGCGCAACCGGCCTTGTGCGCTGTTGCTCACGCACGGTTCAGCGCCTTACAAAAAAAAATCCACTCTCTCCAGTGATTCCGGAAGAGCGCTCGTGGCATGGGCGCATTTGCCCGACAGGATGAGTGAATGAGCATCTATTTCCATGAAGAGGATCTGGCCGACGGCGCGAGCTTCGGCGAGGGCCCGATCGCCGTCGACACCGAGGCGATGGGCCTTCACCCGGCGCGCGACCGGCTGTGCCTGGTGCAGCTGTCGGACGGCCGCGGCGACGAGCATCTGGTCCGCTTTTCGAAGGGCAGCGACTTTTCCGCGCCGCGCCTGAAGGCGCTGCTGGGCGATCCCAATCGCCTCAAGCTCTATCACTTCGCACGGTTCGATGTTGCGATGCTCTATTCTATCTCGGGATCATGGCCGCCCCGCTCTACTGCACTCGCACCGCCTCGCGGCTGGTGAGGACCTACACCGACCGACACGGCCTGAAGGACATCGTGCGCGAATTGCTGTGTCTCGAGATTTCCAAGCAGCAGCAGACCAGCGACTGGGGCGCCCGAGCTGAGCGAGGCGCAGCGCGATTATGCCGCAAGCGACGTGCGCTTCCTGCATCAGCTCAAGGCCAGGCTCGACGAAGGCTCAAGCGCGAGAACCGCGTGCACCTCGCCCAGGCCTGCTTCGACTTCCTGCCGCATCGCGCTTTGCTCGACCTTGCCGGATGGGCCGAGCAGGACATTTTCGCGCATGACGCCCAGCGGCGACCCAATGGACACGGTCATGTCTGAGCTTGCCTCGAGGGAGCGCGCGGTCAAGCAGCGCTGGGCGGTGCCCGGAAGCCCGCGCGACCGCATCATCCGCCTCGCCAAGATCGTGCTTCCGGTCGCGGTCGGCGTGCTGATCGCCTTTCTCGCGCTCGCCCCGCTCGACCGCAGCGGCGACATCAGCTTCATCCTCGACAAGAACCAGGTCGACAATGCCCCCGAGCGCATGCGCGTCGAGCAGGCGCGCTACGTCGGCGAGGACAATCGCGGGCAGAAGTTCTCGATCGTCGCCAACCGGGCGCTCCAGCGCAGCTCCGACGAGCCGATCGTCGACATCTGGGGGATGCTTGCGCGGCTCGGCCTTCGCGAAGGGTCGGTGACGATCGCCGCGGACAAGGCGCGCTACAATCTCGACGAGCAGACGGTGAAGGTGGAGGGACCGGTCGGGTTGCCGGACTCGAGGGCGAGCGTCTCGCGGCGCGCGACGTGCTTGTGAACCTCAAGACCCAGCGGGTCGCCAGCGAAGGCGCCGTGACCGGGCGGATCGAGCTTGGCGAATTCCGCGCAGGGCGGCTGCGCGCCGATCTTGGACAGCGGACGGTGGTGCTGGACGGCGGCATTCGCAGCGAAAATCGTCCAGGGGGCAGTCAGATGAGTGCAATGCGCCGACTGCCGCTTTCCTTGCACCGCTCGCGCTGGGCGTCGCGGCGGCTGCGATCGCTCAGGAGCGCGAGGCCGATCTCGGCGCTGCGGGGGCATGACGCCGACGCTCCCGTCGACGTCCAGGCCGACCGGCTCGAGCTGCAGGAGCGCGCCGACCGCGCCATCTTCGTCGGCAACGTCCTGGTGCGCCAGGCGCAGCTGACGCTCGCCACCGAGCGGCTGACGGTCGCCTATTCGAGCGCGGGCGGGATCGACATCGAGCGCCTCGACGCGAGCGGCGGCGTCGTCGTGCGCAGCCGTCGAGACAGCGCGCGGCAATTTCCGGATCTACGACCTGCAGCGCAAGCTGATCACGGTGGTCGGCGACGTCGAGCTGACCCAGGGCGGTTCGCGGGTCAGCGGGCAGCGGCTGGTGATCGACCTCAACAGCGGCCGCGCGGTGATCGAAGCTGGCGGGCCGGCAGGCGTCGGCAGCAGCGGCGGCCGGGTTACCGGCCGTTTCACCGTGCCCCGGCGCAGCGGCAGCTGAGCGGGATGAACCGCGCAGCGGTCCTCGAACGGCCCCGCGCAGATGAGGTTGAGACCCGGCGCTGAACCGCGGGCTCGAGGTCCGATCGATCGCCAAGGCCTATGACCGCCGCGCGGTGCTCCACGACGTCTCGCTCGAGGTCCATCGCGGCGAGGTCGTCGGCCTGCTCGGCCCCAATGGCGCGGGCAAGACGACCTGCTTCTATTCGGTGATGGGGCTGGTCAAGCCCGACAGCGGGCGCATCTACCTCGACGGGCAGGACATCACCGGGCTGCCGATGTACCGCCGGGCGATCCTGGGCCTGGGATATCTGCCGCAGGAGACGTCGATCTTCCGCGGCCTCACCGTCGAGCAGAACATCAGCTCGGTGCTCGAAGTCGCCGAGCCCGACAAAAGGGCGCGGCAGGCGCGGCTGGAGCAGCTGCTCGACGAATTCGGCCTGACCGGGCTTCGCACGTCTCCGGCGATGGCGCTGTCGGGCGGCGAGCGGCGGCGGTGCGAAATCGCGCGGGCGCTGCTGCCGACCCGAGCATCATGCTGCTCGACGAGCCGTTCGCGGGCATCGACCCGATCTCGATCGCCGACATCCGCGAGCTGGTGCGCGAGGTGAAGAAGCGCGACATCGGTGTGCTGATCACCGACCACAACGTGCGCGAGACGCTCGACATCGTCGACCGCGCCTGCATCATCTACGATGGCCAGGTGCTGTTCCAGGGGCTCGCCGCAGGCACTGGTCGCCGACCATGAGTGCGACGGCTATACCTCGGCGAAAGCTTCGCGCTCTGAATTTATCCAGGACATCGGGCCATGGCACTCGGCCACGCCTCGACATCCGCCAGTCCCAGTCGCTGGTGCTCGCCCAGCTGACGCAGGCGATCCAGCTTGCTCCAGCTGTCGAACCTCGAGCCTCGAGGCGGTGATCGCCGAGGAGATGGCGAAGAACCCGCTGCTCGAGGCCGGCCCGTCGGACGAGGGCGAGCCTGCCGGACAGGCGGAGCGCGAAGAGGCCGAGTTCGCCGATGCTGGCGAGGACCCGGCGGAGCCGGAGCGGACGAGCTGATCACCTCGTCCGACGGGCTCGGCGACGATCCACTCGACATCGACTGGACGAGCGAAGCGCTCGAGACCGACAGCTATTGCGACGTGGTGACCAGTGCGGGCGGCGAGGACGGCCCGGATTTCGAGCGGATCGAATATTGCGCAGCGTCGCTCGCCGAGCATCTGCTGGGTCAGCTCCACGGAGCATCGGGGCCGATGGGAGCGCTTGCCCGGGCGATGGCCGAGATGCTCGACGAGACAGGCTATCTGACCGTGCCGTTGCGCGACCTTGCGCAAGTCGCCGGCGCGCCGCTACTCATGGTCGAGCAGGCGCTGGAGCTGGTGCAGGGCTCGACCCGCCGGGATCGGCGCGCGCAGCCTGCTCGAATGCCTCGCGCTGCAGGCGAAGGCGGTCGGACCGCTACGACCCGGCGATGGCGGCTGATCGACAATCTCGACCTGCTCGCGAAGGGCCGGATGGCGGATCTCAAGCGCATCTGCGGGGTCGATGATGAGGACCTCGGCGACATGGTGCGCGAGCTTCGCGGCTACGATCCCAAGCCCGGCTGCCACTTCTCGGGCGCTCCGCCGACACGGTTGCGCCGGACGTGTTCGTGCGCCGCACGCGCTCGGGCTATCTGGTCGAGCTCAATGGCGCGACCTTGCCGCGGCTGCTGGTCAACCGGCGCTATTACCAGGAGCTCAAGAGCAGCAAGCAGGACAAGGCGTCGCGTGCGTGGCTGAGCGAATGCCTGGCGAGCGCCAGCTGGCTGGTCAAAGCGCTCGACCAGCGCGCGCGGACGATCGTCAAGGTCGTCGGCGAGATCGTCAAGCGCCAGGGCGGCTTCTTCGATCATGGCGTGGCGGCGATGAAGCCGCTGACGCTGCGCGAGGTTGCCGACGCGATCGGGATGCACGAGTCGACCGTGAGCCGCGTGACCTCCAACAAATATCTGCTGTGCGACCGCGGGTTTTACGAGCTCAAATATTTCTTCGGCTCGGGCGTGGCTTCGGCCGAAGGCGAGGGCGGCGCGGCGGCCGAAGCGGTCAAGGCGGCCATCCGCTCGATCATCGATGGCGAGGCCGAGGTGCTGAGCGACGATGCGATCGCCGGGCTCTTGAAGCAGCGCCAGGTTCGTCTGCGCCCGGCGCACGGTGGTCAAGTATCGCGAGGCGCTGGGGATCGCTCGTCGGTCCAGCGGCGGCGGCAGCGGAAGATCGCGGGGGCGGCTTAGGCGCCGTTCGACAGCCGTGCCCAGATCGGCAGATGGTCCGAGGCGCGGCGCGCGGCCTCCCG
>JAUJOV010000087.1 GCA_030447545.1 Sphingomicrobium sp.
CCGCTAGCCGGCGGCATCCGCTATAACGGTCCCGCCCAGGTCCTGTGGTCCTTGACGGGAATCGCAGACCAGCAGCTTTCCGGCCCGATCGGAATTGCCGCCGACTTCAGCGGCAGGGTGCAAAATCCGCAACTCGCCGGCATCGTGCGCGCCAACAATCTCACCTTCGACCACGAGACCTACGGCACGCGGGTCACCAACCTCGCGCTTCAGGGCCGCTTCACCAGCTCTACGTTCGAGCTTACACAGCTCAGCGGCCGAGCGGGCAGAGGCACGCTGACGGGACGCGGCACCGTCGGCCTCGCGGCTAATTCGGGTTTCCCGATCGACGTTCGCCTCAACTTCGATCGAGCCCAGCTCGCGCGCGGCGATGCCATCGGGGCGTCGGTTTCCGGCGACGTCGCGATCACCAACAGCCGCGCAGGCGGGGCGCTGGTGCGCGGCGACCTCCGCCTTCCCGAGGCCCGCTACCAGATCGTGCGCCAGGGCGCCGCCCAGATTGCGGAGCTTGAAGGCGTTCGCCGAAAGGGTGAGCCGCTGCTCCGCCCCGATCAACTCAATCAGCAGGCGGGCGCTCCGAGCATCTGGAAGCTCGACCTCCGGGTCCGCGCCGACAACGAGGTGTTCGTCTCCGGCATGGGCCTCGAATCCGAATGGCGGGCGGATCTCAGGATCGGTGGCACCTCGGCAACGCCTTCGATCGTCGGCGAAGCGGAGGCAATTCGCGGCACCTATAGCTTCTCGGGCCAGCGGTTCGAACTCACCCGCGGCGAAGTGGATTTCACCGGCTCGCAGCCGGTCAATCCGCGGATCAACATCGCGGCGACCGGCGATGTCAAGGGCGTCGAGATTACCCTCGCCGTGACCGGCAGCGCGTTCAATCCGCAGGTCCGCTTCAGCTCGTCGCCGGCGCTCCCGCAGGACGAAATCATGGCACGGCTGCTGTTCGGTGGCTCCGTCACTGAGCTGTCCGCCCTGCAGGTCGTTCAGCTCGGCTCGTCCTTGAATGCGCTTCGCGGCGGCGGCGGCGGGCTCAATCCGCTCGGCAAGCTCCGCTCCGCGACCGGCGCCAGCCGGCTCCGGGTTCTGGGTGCGGACGAGGCGACCGGCCGCGGCACTGCGCTTGCTGCCGGCTTCTACCTCGGCGACGACATTTATCTGGAACTGATCACCGACGCCCGCGGCTTCACGGCGACCCAGATCGAGATCGCTCTGTCGAGGAGCCTCAGCATCCTCTCCCAGGCGGGCTCGGCAGGCGGGTCCAACGTCAACGTGCGCTATCGCAAGCAATATTGAGGCACGGAGCGCCGGCCCGATCGTGAGCTCCGCTTAAGCGCGGCCGCTCCTGAGATGATGCAGCACGATCCCGCTGGCGGTCGCGACGTTGAGCGAGTCGAAGCCGGGCGCCATCTTTATGCGAACGGAATCGGTGCGGGCGAGGAGCTCGGCATCAAGGCCGGGTCCTTCAGCGCCCAGCAAAACCGCCGTGCGACGCGCTGGCGTCAGCTGCCGGAGGTCCTGCTTTCCGGACGGACTGAGCGCGATTGCGGCAAAGCCGTGCCGATCGAGCAACGCCACCACGTCCTCCTCGCGCGCAATGGCGGCAAAGGGAACGAGCAGCGCCGCCCCCACCGAGACGCGGATGGCCTTTCGGTACAAAGGGTCACAGCAGTCGCCGTCGAGCAGGATCGCATCGGCTCCGAATGCGGCCGCGTTGCGGAAGATGCCGCCCATATTGTCGTGATTGGCGATTGCGGAGAGGACGAGCACGAGCGCGCGCTCAGCGAGACGCTCAAGAAGAGCGTCCGCGCCCGGCGTTTCAACCCGGCGGCCGATCGCCAGAATCCCGCGGTGGAGCGGGAAGCCGGCGATCTCATCCATAACGCGCTGCGTCGCGGCGAATACAGGCACATCCTCTGGGACGCCCGCCATGAGCTCAGAAAGGGAGGGGAGCCGGTGCTCGGCGATCAGCAGCGATAGCGGCCGGAAGCGGCTGGAACCCAGTAGCTTTTGAAGAACGACCTTTCCTTCCGCAATGAACAGGCCTTGGCGCCCGACCAGATCGCGTTCGCGTATGTTGCGATAAGCCTCGATGCGCGGATCGGCTGGATCTGAAACGGGGACCATCATCGCGAACCGAGGGATGTCGATCTTGCCCTGGGATCAGCCGCCGGACTTGAAGTGGAGGGCGGCACCGCCGCTCGGCGCAAGCTGAAGCGTCACCGGCTGCCGCTCGCCACCGGCGACTGTCCAGCGATCGATCTTAAGCTCGGTCGGGCTGGCGCCATCGGCCCAGAGCGTCGCCCCGTAGCGGCCGGAGCCAAGGAAATCGAGCGGCA
>JAUJOV010000024.1 GCA_030447545.1 Sphingomicrobium sp.
CCGTTCTGTGTTTGAGACTCCAAGCTGGTTGAGCAGGTGGCCGAACGTGTCGACGTCGGCGAGGCGCGGCAGGTTGGTAAGGGTGAGCTCTTCCTCGGTCAGGAGGGCGCAGGGCATCAGGGTCAGAGCGGCGTTCTTCGCTCCCGAAATCGGATTTCCCTTCGAGCCTTGTTGCCGCCGCGATCCAGATGTTGTCCATTGCGCGCCGCTTTAGCGGGAGTCGCCTCCTGTTCAAGCGGCGGCGGCTAGGCCTTCTCCAGCGTGCATTGCAGCGGATGTTGGTTTTCGCGCGCGTAATCGATCACCTGCTGCACCTTGGTCTCAGCCACCTCATAGCTGAAGATGCCGCAGACGCCGACGCCGCGCTGGTGAACGTGAAGCATCACGCGGGTTGCATCCTCCAGGTCCATCTTGAAGATGCGCTGCAGGATGAGCACGACGAACTCCATCGGCGTGTAATCGTCGTTCAGCATCAGCACCTTGTAGTTCGACGGCTTCTTGGTCCGTGGGCGGGTGCGCGTGGCGACGCCGGTCTCGATATCCTCGGACCCGCCGCCCTGTCCGGGCTCGTCGCCCATGGTCCAACGCCTACTCATCGGGTCAGTAAATAGGGCATCGGGCGAACGCCTCGCAAGGCGGCCCGGCGGGATGCCGGCCCACAAAAGGAGCCTTGAGGATTGGGGGCACGAAAAAAGACGGCCGCCGGAGGGGGCGGCCGTCTCGCATTGCCTGACGGGAGGGGGGAGAGTCGTCAGGCAACGAACTTGTTGATGCGCTCCGCATTCATCGAGGCGCGGCTCGAGAGCGGCTGGAACGCCTCACCCGCGAGCTTCACGACCGACTCGGTCAGGCGCGAGCTTTCGCCCACCATGCGGTCGAACGCGGCGCGAGCGAACTCGCTCTGCAGTTCGATGAACTCGGTCGGCGACTTGGCTTCGGCCAGTGCGCGAACCGCGTCCGCGGCGCGCTCGACGCCCTCACGGCCGCTCTCGACCACGTCCTGGCTGATCGAGCGCGCGCCCTCGACGGCGATCTTGCCGGCTTCGACCAGCGCGTCGACATTGGCGCGGTTCAGGTCGGCGATTTCCTCGACCGCCTTCTGCGAGCGGCGTACGGCGTCCTGGCCGCGGTCACCCGCATCGGCGAAAAAGCTCTGGAACGGCGCTGCCGGCATGCCGAACCGGGCAAAGCCCTTGCTGAAATCATAGTTCATCATCTGGATTGTCCCTTCGCTGGCCGCGGGCTTGCGAGTGCGCGCTGCCTGGTTGGTGCCGGCGCGCTTGGTCGCGGCCTTGGCTGTTTTGCGGCGCGGCTTGGCGCGCTTCGCGGTCTTGGTGGTGGTGGCGTCCTGCGTTGCCCGCAGGGCCTTCGCCTGGCGCCTCGATGCCTTGACGGCGGTGGTGCTCGCCTGCTTGGCGGCTTCGCCCGCTGCCTCAAAGCTCGACTTTGCGGCGTCGGCTGTGGCGTCCACAGCGCCCTTCACTTCGTCTGCCATTGTATCTTTTCCTCTGTTTGTGCAGTGCAACATAGTTTGCTGCGATGCGGCTTTCAAGGCTCTTTTTGTGCAGTGCAGCAGCGCGTTCTTGACGGGCTTCAAGCAGGGGACCAAGAGCAGCCATGGACCTCTACGACGTCGATTATCCCGCCCGACGCCGCCGCGGACTGCTGATCGTCCTCTCCTCGCCCTCGGGAGCGGGGAAGACGACGATTTCGCGGATGCTGATGGAGGCGGACCCACAGATCACCATGTCCATCTCCGCGACAACCCGGCCGCGGCGCCCGGGCGAAGCCGATCATGTCGACTACCACTTCGTCGACGACGCACAGTTCGACCGGATGATCGCCGACGGCGAGTTCGTCGAATGGGCGCCGGTGTTCGGCTACCGCTACGGCACGCCCAAGGCGCCGGTCAAAGCCGCGCTGAGAGACGGCCGCGACATCCTGTTCGACATCGACTGGCAGGGTGCGAGGCAGCTTGAGCCCGACTTCGGCGAGCATCTGGTCACGATCTTCCTGCTGCCGCCGTCAATGGAGGAACTCGAACGACGCCTGAGGGCGCGCGGTACGGATTCGGAGCAGGTGATTGGCGAGAGGATGCGCCGCGCCGCAGACGAGATCGACCATTGGGCAGAATATGAATATGTCCTGGTCAATCGGGGCACCGACGAGTGCCTGGCGCAGGTCCGCGCGATCGTGGCTGCGGAGCGCTCGAAGAAGGTCCGGCAAACCCACCTGCACCCGTTCGTGCGCGAGCTGATCGGCCCGCAGCACTAGCCTAGTGGTCTAGCAGCTCGAGAAAGCGCGCGGCGGCCAGAAAATCGCGCCGGCGGTTGTCGAGCGTGACCTCGGCCTCGGCGTCCGAGCCCCACTGCTCCAGCTGCCACCGCTCGTCGATGCTGACGGCGTCCCAGGCTGCTTCGACCCCCATCGCCCCTTCGGCCACGGCCAGTGCGGCGACCAGCGATCCGCCGATGGTCACCATCGGCGACAGAGCCGCCAGGCGGAACGCGTCCATTGCCGCCACCGCACGGGCAAGGCGGTCGACGGTGCCCTGGGGCTGGGCAACATGGATGATCCCGCTGGTCGTTTGGAAATCGACGTCGAAGCGGCGCCGCGCCCAGCCGAGCAGAGCGTCCCACTGCTCCGCCTGCCGCCTGACCAGCTCGCGCGGAGCCTCGGCGCGATAGCAGGCAAGGTCGCCTTCGGCGTAGAGCGCGAGCCCCGAAGCGAAGCCGGCGCGGTCCGGCGCCACCCGGTCAATCGCCGCATTGGCGATTCCCGTAAGTGGCATGGAACGAGGATCTACACGCTCCTCGATCGCCGCCCACTCGCCCGCCATCGCTTGCGCGAGCGCCTGCGACGGCACGACCAGCGGCTCCCGCGCGGGCGTACGCAGCGGCTTGCCGTCGAGCTCGACCGCCCAGCCGCCATCGCGGGCGACGGCATCCGCCTTGGTCCAGAAGCGCTTCACGGCGAGCGGGGCGGGACGTGCCTTGGAAGCGCGTCTCCGCGGCGGTCCTGCCGCTCCCACGCTTTGCGGAGGATCTTTGGAATCAGCAGGCTGTCGAGCGCGCCGACGATGGCGACGATCGCCCCGAGCTGCGGCCAGCCGCCCTCGCGCAGCAGGCCCGTGTACATGATCGCGACGCCGAGCAGGAACAGGCCGAGCCCGGCCAAACGCGCGAGCGTCAGGACCAGGAAGCGGGTGCGCCAGAGCTCGTCGCTGCTCATCGTGTGTTGTCCATCCACGCGGCGAGGCAGGTCAGCACGTCGGCGGGAGCGTCGGCGACAAAGCTCGCTCCGGCCGCAATCAGCTCGGCGGGCTCATGATAGCCCCAGCCCGCCCCGATACCTGTCGCACCGGCCCCGACCGCCATGCCCATGTCATAGGCGGTGTCACCCACGACGATGGTGTTCTCGGGCGAGGCGCCGGCGTCCGCCATTGCCTGCAGGACCATCGACGGGCTTGGCTTCGACGGGTGCCGGTCGCCGGTCTGGAGCGACACGAACCGAGCGGCCAGCGAGTGGCACTCGAGGCACAGCCTCAAGCCCCGGTCCGACTTGCCGGTTGCGACCGCCAGCACCCAGTCGTCCGCCTCGAGCGCGTCGAGCAGGTCGGCAATTCCGGGGTACAGCGGCTCTTCGACGCGCCCCTGCTCGCGCGCCCCCTGGAACTTGCGCTTGTAGGTCTCGGCAATCCTCGAGTGCTCCTCAGGCGCCCTCCCCGGCACGAGCGCCGCGATGGCTTCGACCAGGCCGAGCCCGATGACTCGCCGACAGTCCGTCTCCGGCGGAAGCTCGAGCTCATGCTCGGCGAAGGCTTCGGCGGTGGCCGCAGAGATGGTCGCGCCGCTGTCGACCAAAGTGCCGTCCCAGTCGAAGATCGCGAGGCGGTTCACCGCCGGCCCTTTGCCGGGCGCGATGAGCCTCGCGAACGCCGCTCCCCGCGCCGCGCGCGCCTCCGGTCGCGCGCAGCGGCCGACGTGCGCCGCTGCTGCGCTTCGGCCGATTGCGCCGGCCGCGCCCGCTCCAGAGGCAGGTGATCGCCGGCCGCGGCTTCGAAGCCGAGCGTGGCCAGGCTTTCGGCGATGTGCACCGGAAGCTCGGCCATCACGTCGATCGCACCGCCCCCCGGCGCATCGATGCGCAGCCGCCGCGCGTGCAGGTGCAGCTTGCGGCTGATCCCGCCGGTCAGGAACGCTTCCGGGCCGCCATATTTGCCGTCGCCGACGATCGGATGGCCGAGCGCCGCCATGTGCGCGCGCAGCTGGTGCGTGCGCCCGGTCAGCGGCTGAAGCTCGACCCAGGCGGCACGGTGGCCCGCGCGATCGATCACCCGCCAGCGCGTCTTCGCCGCGAGCCCCTGCTCCTTGTCGATGTGCATCTTTTCGCCGCCCGTGCCCGGCTGCTTGGCGAGCGGCGCGTCGACCAGCCCCTCGTCTGCCGCGGGCACTCCAACGACCAGCGCCCAGTAGATCTTGCGCGCGGTGCGGCCGGAAAATGCCTTGGCGAAATGGTTTGCCGCGCGCGCGCTCCTCGCCACCAGCAGTGCGCCCGACGTGTCCTTGTCGAGCCGGTGGACGAGCTTGGGCCGACCCGCTTCCTCGTCGGCA
Organism: Sphingomicrobium sp.; assembly: GCA_030447545.1. Taxonomy (GTDB): domain Bacteria; phylum Pseudomonadota; class Alphaproteobacteria; order Sphingomonadales; family Sphingomonadaceae; genus Sphingomicrobium. The sequence continues at coordinate 4,614 of JAUJOV010000024.1, forward strand.
AGGCCGTCGAGCAGCCGGTCGAGGTGGTGCGTGGTCTTGGTCCCCCCCTGCGTCGCCAGCCCGGGCGGCTTGTTGAGGACGAAGGCATGCGTGTCCTCGTGGATGACCATGTCGCGGACCAGCTCTTCTTCCTCTGGAGTAAGCCGCTCGCGCTCGCGCTGCGGCCGCGCCGGGCGGGCAGTCGCCGCCTCGGCCGGAGGGACACGAATGGTCTCCCCCGCTTCGAGGCGGTCCCCGGGCGTCGCGCGCTTGCCCTCGAGCCGCAGCTGCCCGGTCCGGGCCCAGCGGGAGACGATGTTGAAGCTGACGTCGGGCATGTGCCGCTTGAACCAGCGGTCGAGGCGGATGCCGTCGTCGTCGTCGCTGACGGTGAAGGTTCGCGGTTCGCTCACGCGGCCGCGATTAGCCGATGCTACGCCTCTCGTCCCGCCCAATGTTCGAACGCCTGAGCGTGCAGCCGCTCGACCAGCTTCGCGGCTTCCGGACCTTCCCACAGGCCGGTGTAGCCGTGCTTCCTTGCACCCTGGATCCACCAGCCCTGGCCGGGAAGCCCGTCCGACTGGCGCACCACCAGCACCGCAAGCTCGGGCTCGCCGCGCTCCGCGGCCTCCTCGTCGACCACGCCGAGCACCTTGCACAATGCCCGCATCTTCGGCCGGCTGAAGTGGTGACCCAGCAGGCCCAGCACTTCCGAATAGCTGATCGCCTCGCCTGCCTGGGCCGAAGCGACGAGGATTGCCCGCACCTCCTGCGGATCCGCGAGTAGCCCCGCTTCGCTCACCCTGCCGGCTGGTCGGCGACGGGCGTCAGCTCGAACACGTGGAGCTTGGACGTATCCTGCGGCCACGGAATGACGAGCCGCCAGCGGAACGGGCCGATCCGCTCGAGCACTCCGGCCGTGTCGCGCTTCGGGTCGTCGCCGTAAGCGAGCGGCTGCTCCTCGTTGCCCAGCGCGAGGCTGCCCAGGAAGATCAGCCGGTCCGCACGGTCGTCCTCCCACAGGCGCCCGGCGGGGCGCTGGCTTCCGGTCTGCTTGACGATGGTCAGAAGCTCGCCCTCGACCTCGACATAGCAGAAGAATGGCTTGAACTTCTCGAAGGCCGGCGCTCGCGTGGTCGTCCTGCCGAGCTTGACCAGCCGACAATTATAGCTCCCGGGCGTCGGCGCCGGCCGCGCAAGCGCGCTGCGCGGCTCGAGCAGCGAGGCTTCCGCGGCCACGTCGCGGGCATTCTGCCGCCGCGCATCGGCCAGAGCGGATTGCCAGGCGAGGCCGATCCTCGCGATCCGATCCCGGTCGGCATCCGTCGCGACGCCCTGCCAGATGTCCGCTTTCGTCTCGGGCTCGACGCTGACGACAGGCCGCGGCCGGTTCTCCCGGTCCTTGGTCGCGCAGCCGCTCACGCTGAACAGCAGCACGGCTGCGAGCGCGCTCGCAAAGACGTTCCGGGGCTCCCTCACCGGCCAAAGGTGGCACCGGCGCCCTTTGGTTGCAACCAACAGCGCCTTTAGCATTCGCTTTGACTTGACGGTTACCGCGGCTAGGCGCCCGCACGATGAATCGCCTCAGCCACAGTTCCGCGACGCAGCAAAGCGAGCGCCGCGGGCTCCTGTTCGGCCTTGGCGCCTACGGGCTGTGGGGGGTGATCCCAATCTATTTCAAGGCGCTCGCAGCAGTGCCGGCGCTCGACATCGTCGCTCACCGGGTCCTCTGGTCAGTGCCTTTCATCGCGCTGCTCCTCACCTGGGCGGCCGGTTGGCGCGAAGTCCGGCAGGCGCTCGCGGACCGGCGGACATTGTCTTTGTTGATGGTGACCGCGCTGATGATCGCGGTGAACTGGCTGCTGTACGTCTATGCTGTGGTGAGCGGGCACATCCTTGCCGGAAGCCTCGGTTATTATCTGAGCCCGCTGGTCAACGTTTTGCTCGGGCGGCTGGTGCTCAAGGAACGGCTCACGGTGCTGCAATGGGCAGCCGTGGCGATCGCCGCGGCAGGCATTTGTGCGCTCGCGATCGGCGCAGCGGGCCAGTTGTGGATCAGCCTCTCGCTGGGCGTCAGCTTCGGGCTTTACGGCCTTCTGCGGAAGGTGGCGCCGGTCGATGCGGTTGCCGGCCTGGCGATCGAGACCCTGCTGCTGTTCCCGTTCGCCGCCGCGTGGCTGGTCATCGCCTTCATCTCGGGCGCGCCGAGCTTCGGATCCACGCCGAGCCAATCCGCGCTGCTCGTCCTTGCCGGCGTCATCACGACCATTCCGCTGCTGCTTTTCACCGGCGCCGCTCGGCGCCTGCGCTACTCGACGCTTGGCATGCTGCAGTTCATCGCGCCGACGCTGCAGTTCCTGATTGCAGTGCTGCTGTACGGCGAAGCCTTCACCACTGCCCACGCGATTGCCTTCGGGGCGATCTGGATTGCGCTGGTGCTTTACGGGCTAGCCCTCGCTCGGCAGGCGCAGGCCGCGGTAACGATCCCGGACTTGGGAACAGCGGGCGTCCTCGGCCATTGCTCATACGTGAAACGGATTGCACTAGCGGCAGCCCTGCTCCTGCTCGCCTCCTGCGAGACGGCGGGCTATGCACCCCAGGGTTCCCAGCCTTATCCGTCCGCTCCGCCAGGACAGGCCTACCCCGCGCCGCCGCCTGCCGAATGCCCGATCAGCGCTTCGCAGGACTGGGCCGCGTGGATCAACGCAATGCCGGGGCCTAATGCGCGGCCGACGCTGATCGTCACCGGCAAGGTGGTCACTCCGACCGGGGGCTATCAGGTCTCGATCGACCCCGATCTGCGAATTGCCGAGAGCTATCCGGCCCAGGCTTTCGTCGAGCTTCGGGTGACTCCGCCCGTCGGAGGAGCGGCGACACAGGCCCTCGTCACCCACCAGCTGCGCTGGGAATGGCCCGCGAACCAGCCGATCGGCAGCGTGACCGTGCGCTGCGGCGAAAAGCATCTCGCTCGCATTTCCCCGGTCCAGACCGCCTCTTGAGGAGCCAGTCACAGCGTTCGGCTAGCGTGCCTTGACGTAGCTCCCCGGTGCCGCCTCGATCGCTTTGAGCTTGCCCTGTCCTGGAATGCGCGCGCCCTCGGCTTTCACCGGCTTCGCGCCATGGCTCTTCAACCATTCGAGCCAGTCGGGCCACCAGCTGCCCTTGTGCTCCTCCGCGCCTTCTACGAAGGATTCGAGCGTGCCGCACGGCTGGTCGTTGACCCAATACTGGTACTTCTGGGCTGACGGATGGTTGACCACGCCGGCGATGTGGCCCGAGCCGGCGAGCACGAAGCGTTTCGGCCCCTGGAAGTGGTTCATGACCTTCCACACGCTCTCGGGCGGAGCGATATGGTCCTCACGGCCGGCCTGGATGTAGCAGGGCGTCTTGACCTTGCCGATGTCGATCGGGGTTCCCTCCACGCTGATCGCGCCCGCCTCGACCAGCTTGTTCCCCTTGTAGAGGCTGTCCAGATAGTCGCGGTGCCAGCCGGCCGGCAGGTTTGTGGTGTCCGAGTTCCAGTGCAGCAGGTCGAACGGCGGCGGCTCTTGCCCAAGCAGATAATTGTTCACCACGTAGCTCCAGATGAGGTCGCGGCCCCGGAGCATGTTGAAGATCGCGGCCATGTAGCGCCCGTCGAAATAGCCCTTGCCCTTGGTCAACTGGTCGAGCAGCGCCATCGTCTCGGTCCCGCTGAACAGCTTGAGATCGCCGGCGTGGGCGAAGTCCACCTGCGCGGTGAGGAAGGTCGCCGACTTGACCGTCTTCTGCTGCTTGTGCGCGTGGAGATAGGCAAGCGTCGCCGCAAGCGTGGTGCCGGCGACGCAATAGCCGAGCGCGTGGACATTGGCGACGCCGAGCAGGTCGCGAACCGTATCGATCGCGTCGACCTGGCCGCGCAGCACATAGTCCTCGAGGCTCACATGCGCGATGCTCTCGTCGGCGGACTTCCAGCTCACCATGAACAAGGTGATGCCATTGTCGACGCACCATTTGACGAAGCTTTTCTCCGGCGTGAGGTCGAGGATGTAGTAGCGGTTGATCCACGGCGGGAAGACCACCAGCGGAGCCTCGAGCACCTCCTCGGTAGTCGGCGTGTACTGGATCAGCTCGTAGAGCGGCGTTCGCTTGACGACCTTGCCCGGAGTGGTCGCGAGATGCGTGCCCACCTCGAACGCGCCGGCGCGCGTCTGCGTCATCTGGCCCGCCGAAATGTCCTTGAGCATGTTGGCGAGGCCCTTGAGCAGATTCTCGCCGCGCGTCTCGATCGTCTTCTTGAGCACCTGCGGGTTCGTGAGCGCAAAGTTCGAGGGGCTCATCGCATCGACGAAGCTCTGGACCCCGAAGCGCAGCCGCTGGCGCGCCTCCTCGTCGAGGCCGTCGAGATCCTCGACCGAGCCGAGCAGCTTGTCCGCCAGCGCCAGATAGGTCTTGCGGATGGTGTCGAACACCGGGTTCTCGTGCCACTCGGGCGCGGCGAAGCGGCGGTCTTTCGCCTGGTCCTTGGCCGCCGTGTCGAGCCCCATCATCCTGCCCCAGGAGTCGAGACCCTTCGCCCAGGCTTCCGCCCCCGCCGCGAAGAAGGCCGACGGGTCCGCAGCGACGGGAAACGCGCCCCCACCCGAAGCTGGCGGAGCGAACGCCGGCGGGAAGGCTCCCCAGGCCGGCGGAGTCGCGCCCCCGCCCAAGGTCACCCCGTCGGCCCCAGCCTCCCGCAGCAGCAGCAGGGCGCGCCCCCAGCGATGGGAAAAGCGCTCCATCCGGTTGCTGTCGGATCGATAGCCGGAGTGAAGGCTCCCCAGGCCGGCGGAGTCGCGACCCCGCCCTTGGTCACCCCTTCGGCCGATGCCTCCATCTGCATCTGCTGGGCGCGGCCCATCACCCACGTCCAGTGCTGCCAGTCCTCGAGCGTCGGGATCGAGCTCTTCGCAGTGTGTGTATCGTCAGCCATAAGGCCTCTGTAACGCTCAAGAGGCGCAAGCGTCGCCGGCTTTTCGCGTCTTGCCTGCAGGCGCTGCGGCGTGGAGCCGCTTGCTCGAGCGACTTTGCTATACACTCGCAATGCCGGCGCAGCTGCGGCATAGGACGAGCCATGCTGGGCACGTCCGAAACCTCGCTCATTACCGTCGCGCAGAACATCCAGCTTGCCGTCGCGCCCGTGTTCCTGCTCGCGGGCATTGGCGCGTTCCTCAACGTCTGCGCCGGCCGCCTGTCGCGAATTGTCGACCGCGCGCGCAAGGTGGAGCCGCTGCTGCTCGAAAGCCGCGGCGCGGACCACGACCGCTGGCTCGCCGAAATCCGCACGCTCGACCGACGCATGGCGCTCGTCAGCCAGGCGATCTTCCTGTCGGTGCTCGCGGCCGTCTTGACCTGCGCCGTCGTCGCTTTGCTGTTCGTGGCGGCGCTGATGGACGCGCACGTCGCGACCGCGGTCGCATTGCTGTTCATCGGGTCGATGATTGCGGTCGGCCTCGGCTTCGCGGTGTTCCTGGTCGAGACCCGGGTCGCGTCACGCTCGCTGCGGGTCCGCGCCGAGCTGCTGAGGCACGAGGCCAAGGGGTAAGGCGCTGCCTCGACAAGACCCGGCGCGCCTCCTATCCGCGGCTGCAACAGGAGTCTGCCCGCCGATGCTTCAACGTCCTCACGTATCCCACGTCCTTGACCGCGTCCTCGTCCTCGAAATGGTCCGCGTCACCGAGGCAGCGGCGGTCGCGGCATCCAAGTGGATCGGCCGCGGCGACAATGACTCGGCCGACGCGGCCGCGGTTGAAGCGATGCGCGCGGCGCTCAACGAGCTGCCGTTCGACGGCACCGTCGTGATCGGCGAAGGCGAGCGCGACGAGGCGCCGATGCTCTATATTGGCGAGAAGGTGGGGTCAGCGCAGGACAGCGGGCCGAAGATCGACATTGCGCTCGACCCGCTCGAAGGCACGACGATTACGGCGCAGGCAGGGCCCAACGCGCTTGCCGTTCTTGCCATCGCCGAGGAGGGTGGCCTGCTCCATGCGCCCGACGTCTACATGGAGAAGTTGGCGGTCGGCCCCGGTTATCCGCTTGGAACGATCGACCTGTCGCGAAGCACGAGCGAGAACATCCGCGCGGTCGCGGCGGCCAAGGGCGTGGAGCCGGGCGATATCATCGCCTGCGTGCTCGACCGCCCGCGCCACGAGGCGCTCATTGCCGAGCTTCGAGCACTCGGCTGCGGCGTGAAGCTGATTCCGGACGGCGATGTGGCCGGAGTCATCGCAGTCACCGACCCCGAGAATATCGTCGACATATATCTCGGCAGCGGCGGCGCTCCTGAAGGCGTGCTTGCGGCCGCTGCGCTGCGTTGCGTCGGCGGGCAGATGCAGGGGCGGCTGGTGTTCCGCAACGACCACGAAGTCGCACGTGCGCACCGCTGGGGAATCACCGATCTGAATCGCATCTACAGCCTCGAAGACATGGCGAGCGGCGACTGCATCTTCGCGGCGACAGGAGTCACCGACGGCTCGCTGCTCAGCGGCGTGCACCGCGGCAAAAGCTGCATCACGACCGAAAGCATCGTGATGCGCGCAAGCTCCGGAACCGTTCGGCGCGTGACGGCCGAGCATCACAAGTGGGAAGGCTAGCCGGCGAGCTCTTTCAGCGGCCCGGACGAATCCAGGAAATCCCCTAGCGCCTCATCTAGCGGCCGAAGAAGCAATCCGCGGCTGCTGCTCAGGCTGGTGTCGCTGGGCGCCTCGGCCGAGTCCGGAGCCACGACTCGGCGCGAGTCCAGATTTGCCCTGTCCGCGATTTCGCGCGCAAGCTCGTGCCAGCTGACCGCGCCCTGATTCGTGAGGTGCCAGATGCCCCGCTCCTCGTCGAGCAGCAGGTCGAGAGTCGCATGCACCAGGTCGGGCACATAGGTTGGCGACACCACGCTCGTGTCGCTGGCGAACACCTCCTCCCCGCGGCGGAGGCTTTCGATCGTGCTGACCAGGAAGTTGTACCGATCCCACGGTCCGAAAAAGGCGCTGGTGCGCACGATCAGCGTGTCTGCGTCCATCTCGATCAGCCGCGCTTCGGCTTCGGCCTTGCTCCGACCGTAGGCGCAGGCGGGCGCGGGCTTGTCGGGCTCGACGTAGGCGCGACCGAGTTGCCCGTCGAACACCAGATCTGACGAGAAGGTGACGAACGGAAGCCCCGCGGCCTTGCACGCAAGTGCGAGCTTCTCCGGGCCGGTGACGTTGGCGCGGAAGCACTCGTCTTCCTTGGCTTCCGCTTCCCAGGTGCGCACGAAACCCGCGGTGTTGATCACCGCCCATGGCTTGTAGCGCTCGAGAGCGGCCGCGATCGAGGCGTCGTCGCAGATGCCGAGCTCCGCGCGCGAGGTGAGTACATGTGCAAGGCCGCGATGCGCGCAGATCCGTGAGAAGGCGCGCCCCAGCGTGCCAGTCGCGCCGGTGATCAGCAGCGGTCGTGCCTTGCTGCAGTCGTTCGGAAGCATCTCGAATCGGCGGCGGCTGTGACAGCGGCCGGGCCGCTTCCACCAGCCGGGAAGATCGAGCAGCGGATGGTCGAACTTCTCACCGCGGCCCAGGGCGGCGGCGGCTTTGGCGACAAGCGTCGGCCGCGGCGTCTGCGCACGCGTGTCGAATGCGCCGACGTCATATGTCCCGTCCTTGCGCGTCAGCAGGGAGCGCCAGTCGACGGCACCGAACATCGACCAGAGCGTCACGGCGCGAATGTCGGCGCCACGCTTCCGCTCGCGCTCGCAAGCGTTCCACACGTCCACGAGCCAGCGAACCTGCTCGTCGCGCGAGCAGCCGTGGTGCACTTCCGAATAGACGATCGGGATCTCGTACCGCTCCCACGCTTCGCGCAGCCGCTTGGCCGGCCCGACCTCGTTGCGAAGCGCGTGGACGCGCACGGCTTCGAGATCGACATAGGTGTCGGTGCCGTTCGAGCCGGGCTCGATGTCCCGATAACGCTCGACGCGATGGTCGAGGAAGCGCTCGCTGGTCAGATAGTGGTTGATGCCCAGCATGTCGGGCGTGCCCTCGCCCGTCGCCAGCTGCTCAAGCGACTCCTCCGGCACCTCGTTGTCGATCAGCCACTGATGGAAAAGGTGGTCGCGCGTGACGCGGCCGGCGAGCAGGTCGAGGCTCAGCCAGCGGCGGTGGTTCTCGTGCTCTGCCTGATAGGTGAGCCGTTCGGTGGCGAACGTCTTGCCGAGATCCTCGGTGACGAGGAGCTCCGCTCGTGGATTCAATTTCCGGATCGCACGCATCGAGAGCAACGTACCAAGGCACTCATTGGCGAGGCCCCGGAACATCGCCCCGAGGCTGCGCTCGTGCGGATACCAATGGCCATAGAGGCACGAGAAACGCGCGGTGGTCAGCGGCTCGTTCACCGGAGTCCAGGCGTCGATCCACGGGTAGCGCTCCGCGACTCGCGCCGCATATTCACCGAGCATGCGCGGGAATTGCGGATCGAGCATGCTTGCGTAGCGCGGCCCGGACCCGTGATGGACGAGTCCGCCGATGACGCGGATACCGAGCTCGCGCAGACGCTCGAGCCTCTTGTCATGCCAGGAGAAATCGAGCTCCGTCGGAACCTGCGGCGCGACCGTTTCCCACACGATCGGATAGCGCACGGCCTTGACGCCCAGATCGGCCATCTGGTCGAGGTCGGACATCCGGCACCAGTGGCCGGTGTCGTGCAGCTGGCTTCTGAACTCGTCGCCAATCCTCACGACCGTGCATTCGACCCCGCCCCACAGCTCCAGCGGCGGGGCGGTGCGTGGGCCCAGACCCTTGGGGGTCCGGGCCCCGCTCATTCGGCTGCAACCGCGGTGGGGGGCGGCCTCTCGTGCTTGCGCTTCTCGTCGATGCGCCGGAACGTCGCGAGCGCCTGCCCGACGATCTGGTCCATGTTGTAATAACGGTAGGTCGCGAGCCTTCCCACGAATGTCACGTTCTCGGTCTCGTCGGCAAGCGCTTCGTAGCGCTTGAACAACTCCTGATTCTCGGGCCGCGGGATCGGGTAATAGGGGTCGCCCTCGGCCGAGGGATATTCGTAGGTGATGCTGGTCTTGGGGTGCTTCTGCCCGGTCAGGTGCTTGTACTCGCTGATGCGCGTGTAGGGCACGTCCTCGGACGGATAGTTGACGACCGCGACCTCCTGAAACTGCTCCTGCTCGAGCGTCTGGTGGTCGAACTTCAGGCTCCGGTACGGCAGCTTGCCGAAGCGGTAGTCGAAATATTCGTCGACCGGGCCGGTGTAGATGATGTGATCGGCGATCTCGTGCGCCCGATCCTTCAGGTCGCGGTAATCGGTGCCCAGAGATTTTTCGATCAGCGGATGGTCGAGCATCTTCTCGAACATCGCCGTGTAACCGTTGAGCGGCATCGCCTGGAACGTGTCGCTGAAATAGCGGTCGTCGGTGTTGGTGCGAGTCGGGATTCGCGACGTCACCTGCTTGTCGAGCTCCGAAGGGTCGAGCCCCCACTGCTTGCGCGTGTAGCCGCGAAAGAACAGTTCGTAGAGCTCCTGCCCGACCGCGTTGATCACGACGTCCTCCGACGTGCGGATCTCGTCGACCGGCTCCGCTCGCGAGGCGAGATAGCCCGCCGCTTCCTCGTCCGTCTTGAGGTCCAGGCCGAACAGCATGTTCAATGTCGTCCGGTTGATCGGGATCGGCACCTGCTGCCCGCGGACAACCGCGCGGACCCGATGCTCGTACGGCCGCCAGTCGGTGAACTGCGACAGATACTCGACGACCATCTCGCTGTTCGTGTGGAAGATGTGCGGGCCGTACTTGTGGTACAGGATGCCGGCCGTATCCTTCTCGTCATAGGCGTTGCCGCCCACGTGTGGCCGGCGGTCGATCAGCAGCACGCGCGCACTGTGCTGGCTCGCGAGCCGCTCGGCGAGCACCGAGCCGGCAAAGCCGGCGCCGACGATCAGATAATCGTAGCGGGCGCTACCGCTGCCCTGGCGGGCGCCGTTGATGCCGCTCATTCCGCGGCGACCAGCAGCGCTGGCTCGCCGGCCTCCGTGCGCTCACCGGTGACTCCGGCGATCAAGCCAGCCATGCGAGCCTGCGTCGTCGTCCAGCTGGTCGCCGACAGCATCAGGTCGGCTTCCGTGAGCCACTCGCCATTGGGATTGCTCGACAGCCGCAGCGCCTTTTCGCACGCGCGCACGAAACCGTCGGCATCGCAGGCGATCTGCACGCCCGCGAGATGCCCGTAGTGCCGCACCACGTCCCTCACCGGTGTGGACACGACCGGCTTGCCGCCCGCGAGATATTCCGGCGTCTTCGTCGGCGAGATGAACTGCGTCGAGTCGTTCATCGCGAACGGCATCAGCGCGACGTCCCACCCCGACAGATAGGTCGGAAGCTGCTCGTAGGTCTTGCCGCCCAGATAGTGAATATTGGCAGCGCGGGGGAGCTCGTCCTCCTCGATCTTCACCACCGGGCCGACCATGACGAACGACCAATTCGGGCGCATGTCCGCAATCTGGCGAAGCAGGTCGAGGTCGAACCTTTCGTCGATCACTCCGTAGAAACCGAGGCGCGGATGCGGCAGCTTCGCCTGGTCGGCGGGCTGCGGAAGCTCGCGCCTTGCGCGCGCGAAATGCTGGCGGTCGACTGACGAGGGGAAGCAGTGCACGCTGTCGTGCCGGTCCTTCTTCGCCTCGTAGAGGCTGCTCCCGCCGGTGAACACGAGGTCCGCAGCACCGATCAGCTCGGATTCCAGCTCGAGCAGATGCTCGGGCGCGAAGCGGAACTTCGAAAGCTCGTCCATGCAGTCGTAGACGACGGCGTTCGCGTCGAGATGGCGCGAGAAGCTCAGCATCATCGGCGTGTAATACCAGGCGATCAACGGGCGCTTGCAGATCGACACGTGCGCGTCGAGCAGGCGCTTCAGCGCCGCCTCGCGTGCTTCGTCGTCGAGCCCTTCCGGCAAATGCGGAGTGACGACCCCGACGTTGGGGAAATCTTCGGCCTCGCGGACTTTCAGGAACGCCGTGTCGCGGCGGCCGATCTCCATCGGCTCCTCCCAGTACACGACGGCCATGTCGTTGGCGAAGCGGCTCATCAGGTGCTGGGGCCGCTGGAACACAAAATCCCACCGCAAGTGCGAAAAACAGAGCAGAGTGGGTCGGGCATGATCAGGCGCCGAAAACTCGCCTTTAGACTCGACTGGCACACCGACGCGCGTGATCATTCCGTTCTGGCCCCTCTGTTGTTGGAGATTACCTATTGAACGGAGGCGAGCGGGTTACGGTTCCGCAACATTGATGGAGGTTAGGGAGAAACGGCTGTTTTGCAGTGCAACATAAGCCAGGCCGTTTCGGGCAAGCGGTAAGTTGAAGCAGGCTGCAGCAACAAGCTTCCGTCCGGCTGGTTCGCGCGCGCGGGTAAAAAACAGGTCGGGGCGCGACGCCCGATTGACCCATTCGGCGCCGCATGGAAGGAAGCGCCGCCGAGGGAGAGACGCATTGGCGACGACCATCGAGGAGCTCGAAAGGAGGCGCGAGCTCGCGCGGCAGGGCGGCGGCGAAAAGCGCATTGCGGCGCAGCATGCCAAGGGCAGGCTGACCGCGCGCGAGCGCCTCTCGGTGCTGCTCGATCCCGACAGCTTCGAAGAATATGACATGTACGTCGAGCATAATTGCGTCGACTTCGGGATGGACAAGCAGCGCATCCCCGGCGACGGCGTGGTCACCGGATCGGGCACGATCAGCGGGCGGCTCGTCTACGTCTTCGCGCAGGACTTCACCGTGTTCGGCGGTTCGCTGTCGGAGCGCCACGCGCAGAAGATCTGCAAGGTCATGGACATGGCGATGAAGGTCGGAGCGCCGGTGATCGGCCTCAACGATTCGGGCGGCGCGCGAATCCAGGAAGGAGTCGCCTCGCTCGCGGGCTATGCCGAAGTGTTCCAGCGCAACGTGCTCGCTTCGGGCGTCATCCCGCAGATCTCGCTGATCATGGGGCCGTGCGCAGGCGGCGCGGTCTATTCGCCGGCGATGACCGACTTCATCTTCATGGTGAAGGACTCATCCTACATGTTCGTCACCGGCCCCGACGTGGTGAAGACGGTGACCAACGAAGTCGTCACGCAGGAGGAGCTCGGCGGCGCGGTCACCCACACGACCAAGTCCGGAGTCGCCGACGTCGCGTTCGAAAACGACATCGATGCGCTTCTCGCCACGCGCGAGTTCGTCGACTTCCTGCCACTGAGCAACCGCCACGACCTTCCGCAGCGTCCGGGCGACGATCCGTGGGACAGGCACGAGGACAGCCTCGACACGCTCGTCCCGCCGAGCGCGACCACGCCCTACGACATGCACGAGCTGATCCGCAAAGTCGCGGACGACGGCGAGTTCTTCGAGCTCCAGCCGGCGCACGCGGCCAACATCATCATCGGCTTCTGCCGGATCGAAGGGCGTACGGTGGGAGTGGTCGCCAACCAGCCGATGGTGCTCGCCGGAGTGCTCGACATCGCGTCATCGAAGAAGGGCGCGCGGTTCGTGCGCTTCTGCGATGCGTTCGACATCCCGATCCTGACTCTCGTCGACGTGGATGTCCTCCAAGCATCTGCGCGGCGACCTCAACTACGCCTGGCCCACGGCCGAGATCGCGGTGATGGGCGCCAAGGGCGCGGTCGAGATCATCTTCCGCCAGGACGCCAAGGATGCGGAAACGATCGCCAAGCGCACCGCCGAATATGAAGAGCGCTTCGCCAACCCGTTCGTGGCGGCGAGCAAGGGCTTCATCGACGAGGTGATCATGCCCCACTCGACGAGGAGGCGGGTCGCGCTTGGGCTACGCAAGCTGCGCAACAAGCAGCTCGAGAACCCGTGGAAGAAGCACGACAACATTCCGCTTTGAATAGATCGGGATCTCTAGTCTGATGAGCACCTACACCGCCACCATTCGCTGGAGCCGCAACGGCGCGGAAGGCTTCGCCAAGGGCCAGTACAGCCGCGCGCACGAATGGGCGTTCGACGGCGGCGCCCTGGTGCCCGCGTCCGCGAGCCCGCACGTCGTGCCGAAGCCCTGGTCGAACGAGCGAGGGGTCGATCCGGAGGAAGCATTCGTCGCCTCGCTGTCCTCGTGTCACATGCTGTTCTTCCTCGACTTCGCCCGGCGCGCGGGGTTCGTGGTGGACGCGTACGTGGACGAAGCCGAAGGCGTGCTGGGCAAGCGCCCTGACGGACGCATGGCGATGACCGAAGTCACCCTGCGCCCGCGCATCACGTGGGCCGCCGACCCGCCCGACGAGGCGCAGCTCGCCGACCTCCACCACCGCGCGCACGACGCCTGCTTCATTGCGAACAGCGTGACGACCGAGGTGCGGGTCGACGCTTGACGATCCTTCCCGTTGAGGGGAGGTGGCGGTCTCGGACCCGATCCGGCACCGACGGAGGGGTGATTGACGAATGCGGTGAGAGTTCACCTCTCCATCGCCTTCGGAGGTCCCCCTCCCCTCATGGGGAGGATTCATGAAACTCGGCCGACTTAATCATGTCGGGGTGGCCACGCCCTCGATCGAGAAGAGCCTCGAGCTTTACCGCACCATGTTCGGCGCCGAGCCGCGCGGGGCCCCGTTCGACCTCCCCGCGCAGGGCGTTCGCGTCTGCTTCGTCGACACGCCCAATTCGCAGATCGAGCTGATCGAGCCGCTCGGGACGAGCTCGCCGATCGTGAAGTTCCTCGAGAAGAACCCGCAAGGCGGGCAGCATCATGTCTGCTTCGAGGTGCCGGAAATCCACGCGGCCAGGGCCGAGCTCGAAGCCAAAGGCGCGCGCGTGCTCGGCGAGCCGCGCATCGGTGCCCACGGCACTCCGGTCTTCTTCGTCCATCCGAAGGACATGGGCGGGGTGCTGATCGAAATCATGGAGAGCCCGAGGCACGCTCACTGATTGGATTTGACCGTTGTCGGCGCTAGGGCAGCGCCATGGCCGACAAGCCGACCAAGTCCGACTGGGAAGCCCTCGCGGCGCGCGAGAACCGCGGCCGCGACCTGTCGCGCGAGACGCTCGAGGGCATAAGCCTCGCCAACGTCTACGGGCCCGGGGACGCAGCGGACGCCGACCCCGGCTTCCCCGGCCTCGCGCCGTTCACCCGCGGACCCTACGCGACCATGTACGCGGGACGGCCATGGACCATCCGCCAGTACGCCGGCTTTTCGACCGCCGAGGAATCGAACGCCTTTTACCGCCGCAACCTCGCCGCGGGTCAGAAGGGCCTTTCCGTCGCCTTCGACCTCGCCACCCACCGCGGCTACGACAGCGACAATCCGCGCGTCGCCGGCGACGTCGGCATGGCCGGCGTCGCGATCGACAGCGTCGAGGACATGAAGCTGCTGTTCGAGGGCATCCCGCTGGACGAGATGTCGGTCAGCATGACGATGAACGGCGCGGTGCTTCCGGTGATGGCCTTCTACATCGTCGCGGCCGAGGAGCAGGGCGTGCCACACGCGCAACTGACGGGCACGATCCAGAACGACATCCTCAAAGAGTTCGCGGTCCGCAATACCTACATCTACCCGCCCGAGCCGAGCATGCGGATCGTCTCGGACGTGATCGCTTTCTGCGCGCGCGAGATGCCGAAGTTCAACTCGATCTCGATCAGCGGCTATCACATGCACGAGGCCGGCGCGACCGCGGTTCAGGAGCTCGCCTACACGCTCGCCGACGGCATGGAATATGCGCGCGCGGCAATGAAGCAAGGCCTCGGGATCGACCAATTCGCTCCGCGCCTGTCGTTCTTCTTCGGCATCGGCATGAACCTGTTCATGGAGGTGGCCAAGCTTCGCGCCGCGCGCACGCTGTGGCACCGCATCATGACCGATCTCGGCGCACAGAAGGACGAGTCGAAGCGGCTGCGCACGCATTGCCAGACGAGCGGCGTGTCGCTGACCGAGCAGGACCCGTACAACAACATCGTCCGAACCACGATCGAGGCACTCGCCGCGGTGCTCGGCGGAACCCAATCACTGCACACCAACAGCTTCGACGAGGCGATCGCCTTACCGACCGACTTCAGCGCCCGCATTGCCCGCAACACGCAGCTGATCCTCGCCGAGGAAAGCGGAGTCACCGCGGTCGCCGACCCGCTCGGCGGAAGCTGGTACGTGGAAGTATTGACGCGCGAGCTCGAGGAGCGCGCGTGGGAGCTGATCCAGGAAGTCGAGGCGCACGGCGGCATGACAAAGGCGGTCGCCGAAGGCCTGCCCAAGCACCGAATCGAGGAAGCCGCGGCGGCGCGCGCGGCGAAGGTCGACACGGGCGAGACGGTGATCGTCGGCGTCAATTCCTATCGATTGCCCGAAGAGCAACATCTCGAAATCCTCGAAGTCGACAACGCCAGGGTTCGCGCCGGACAGATCGCGCGCCTCGAGCTTGAGCCAAGGTGCGTGCGTCCCGCGATCCGGAGAAAGCGCGCACCGCGCTCGACGCGCTCGAACAGGGCGCGCGCGGCGACTCGAACCTGCTCGCGCTGTCCGTCGAAGCGGCGCGCGTGCGCTGCACGCTGGGTGAGATCTCCGACGCGCTCGAGCGCGCGTTCGGCCGCTATCACACCACGCCCGAGCCGGTGCGCGGCGTCTACGGCAAGGCGCGGCGCGACGCGCGCTGGACCGCAGCCGAACAGGGCGTGCGCACCGTCGCCGAGCGGCTCGGCCGCAAGCCGCGCATGATGGTCGCCAAGATGGGCCAGGACGGTCACGATCGCGGCGCCAATCTCGTGTCGTCGGCGTTCACCGACCTGGGCTTCGAAGTGATCCCCGGACCGCTGTTCCAGACCCGCGCGAGACGGCCGAGATGGCGGTCGAGAACGACGTCGACGTAGTCGGCGCGTCGAGCCTCGCCGCGGGCCACCGCACTTTGATCCCCGAGATGGTCGAGGCCTTGAAGGAGATGGGCCGCGCCGACATCAAGGTCGTTGCGGGCGGAGTCATCCCGCCGCAGGACTATGCCGCGCTCCGCGCCGCCGGCGTCCAGGCGATCTTCGGCCCCGGCACCAACCTCGCCGACGCTGCCGACGAGGTGCTGCGCCTGCTCGGCCACAACCGCCCGCCCTCGACGAGGCGGCGGAGTGAGGCTTCTGCTTGCGTCACTGGCGTTGGCCGCCGCGGGACCGGTTGAAGCGCAAATTCCAGTTTCGGCCGCTCCGTTACGGATCGGCACGTCCCACGTGCTTCAGTCCGCGCCGCTGGGGGAGCCGCGCACGATCAATGTCGTGCTGCCGGCCAGCTATGCTCGCGAGCGTGGCAGGCGCTACCGGGTCCTCTATCTCCTCGACGGCGGAGTCGAGCAGGACCTGCTGCACGTGGCCGGGGTCGCGCACCTCAACGCGCTGTGGGGCCGATCCGCCGAGGCAATCGTCGTCGGAATCGAGACCAACGACCGCCGGCGCGAGCTGGTCGGACCAACGCGTGACCCCGAGCTGCTCAAAAGTATCCCACGGCGGGCGCGTCAGCCTCCTTCCGCCAGTTCATCCGCGAAGAGGTGAAGCCGCTGGTCGAGCGCCTGTACCGCGCCAGCGGCGACGATGCCGTGCTCGGGGAGTTCCTCTCCGGCCTGTTCGTGGTCGAGACCTATCTCACCGAGCCGGCGCTGTTCGACGGCTATGGCGCGATCGATCCCAGCCTGTGGTGGGACAAGGAAGCGCTGTCGCGCAAGGCGATGGCCTTGGTGGGCGACCTGCAGAAGGGCCGGCGGCTCTATTTGGCAATGGCAAAGGAACAGGCCGACGAGCCGGCAGGAATCAACCGCGTCACGGCGGGCCTTCGCGCAAGGGCCGAAGGTTGTTTGGCGCCCTGGCCGCGCGGCCCGATCTTACGCATTCGACGATTTACCAGCAGTTGACGCCGCAGGCGCTGCAGTTTCTGCTTCCGCCAACCAAGCGCCGCCGCCCGAATTCGGTTTTGAGGTCAAATGTTCAACAAAATCCTGATTGCCAATCGCGGGGAAATCGCGTGCCGGGTGATCCGCACGGCGCGGCGGATGGGGATCAAGACGGTGGCGGTCTATTCCGACGCAGACGCGCGGGCGCCGCACGCCCGCATAGCTGACGAGTCCGTTCGCCTCGGCCCGCCGCCGGCGTCCGAGTCCTACCTCAACCCCGAGCTGATCCTCGACGCGTGCCGCGCGACCGGCGCGGAGGCTGTGCATCCCGGCTACGGCTTCCTGTCCGAACGCGAGAGCTTTGCACGCGCGCTCGAAGAGGCGGGTATCGCGTTCATCGGCCCGCCGCCCAACGCGATCGCGGCGATGGGCGACAAGATCGAGTCGAAGAAGATCGCGCGCGGCGCCGGGGTCAACGTCGTCCCCGGCTGGCTCGACGACATCGCCACCACCGACGAGGCGGTGAAGATCGCGCATGACATCGGCTTCCCCGTCATGATGAAGGCCTCGGCCGGCGGCGGCGGCAAGGGCATGCGGCTTGCCTGGTCCGAGCAGGACGTGCGCGAAGGCTTCGAGAGCGTGAAGCGCGAAGGTCTGTCGAGCTTCGGCGACGACCGCGTGTTCATCGAAAAGTTCATCGAGCAGCCGCGCCACATCGAGATCCAGGTGCTCGGCGACAAGCACGGCACCATCCTCTACCTCGGCGAGCGCGAATGCTCGATCCAGCGCCGCCACCAGAAGGTGGTCGAGGAAGCGCCCTCGCCTTTCGTCACGCCGGAGATGCGCCGTGCGATGGGCGAGCAGGCGGTCGCGCTGGCGCGGGCGGTCGGTTACTACAGCGCCGGCACGGTCGAGCTGATCGTCTCGGGCGCCGACCGGACGGGGGAGAGCTTCTACTTCCTCGAGATGAACACGCGGCTGCAGGTCGAGCATCCGGTGACCGAGGAAGTGACCGGCCTCGACCTGGTCGAGCAGATGATCCGCGTCGCCGCGGGGGAGAAGCTCGGGTTCGGTCAGGACGACATCCGCCTCGACGGCTGGTCGGTCGAGACCCGCGTCTATGCCGAGGACCCGTACCGCCACTTCCTTCCGAGCACCGGCCGCCTCGTCCGCTACCGCGCGCCACGCGAAACCCGCGGCGAGGAGGTGGTGGTGCGCGTCGACGACGGCGTGTTCGAGGGCGGCGAAGTCAGCATGTTCTACGACCCGATGATCGCCAAGCTGGTCACCTGGGGCCCTTCGCGAGAGGCGGCGATCGACGCGCAGGTTGACGCGCTCGACGCGTTCGAGATCGACGGCATCGGCCACAACGTCGATTTCCTCTCCGCGCTGATGCAGCACCCGCGGTACCGCAGCGGCGACATCACGACCGGCTTCATCGCCGAGGAATATCCCGAAGGGTGCGAGGGCGCTCCGGCGGACGCGCAGCTGGTCGAGGACCTCGCCGCGAACGCGGCGATGATCGACTCGGTGCGCGAAGCGAGAGCGGCCGCGATCAGCGACCAGCTCAACGGCCCCGTCGAGCCGCCGACGGATCACATCGTGAGGATTTCCGGCGACGAGATCCGCGTGCACATGGAGCCGTTCGAGGGCGGCGTGCTCGCGACCGTCAATGGGGCCGAGCCGCGCGAGATGATCGGCCGCTGGACTCCTGGCCAGCGGCTGCTGACCGTGACGATCGCCGACCGCCGGCGCACGGTGCGCATCGCCCGCGCCGGCCGCTCCTGGGTGCTGACGACACGCGGCCGCTCGCACCGCGTGCAGGTGCTCGACCCGCATGTCGCCGAGCTGTCGGTGCACATGATCGAAAAGGCGCCGCCGGATCTGTCGCGGCTGCTGCTTGCGCCGATGCCGGGTCTGGTAACCCGCCTCGACGTCAAGCAGGGCGACAAAGTCGAGCCCGGGCAGCCGGTCGCGGTGATGGAAGCGATGAAGATGGAGAACGTCCTGCGCGCGCCCAAGGCGGCAACGGTGAAGGCGACGCCGGTGAAGGCCGGCGACAGCGTCGCGGTCGATCAGGTCATCGTGGAGTTTGAGTAGGCGCACCCGCTAGCGTTCAATTCTGATGGCGGTCACCACCTGTGCTTCCTTCGGCAGACCCCAATCCGGAGCCTGCTTTCGGGAGTTCTGCCACACAAAGTCTACTTCCACTTTTCGGCCGACAACGTACGGCTCATCGGGAAAAGTCCCCGACGGGCTCATCTCCTGTGTGAACTGGTGCAGAGAGCCGTCTGCAGTCCGCATCTCAAACATCGGCCAATCGTTCATGCTGGCCATGTAAACCCGGACGATTTCGCCCTTAATTGTGTGCACAGGCAGCGATCCATCCTCGATGTGACGCCACCACTCTGTCGAACCAAAGAGCCCATGCGTCGGCTCAATTCCAAACTCCTTGGTCGTCAGCGTTGCTTGCTGCACCTTCGTCACATGATCGGTGTTTCTCTTGAGGTTGTAGATTTCGACGCAGGTCGCGAGACGCTCACCTAGTCCGCAACTCCACGCGTCTCAGCTTGCCCGTCGCGGTCTTCGGCAGCGCGTCGACGAACTCGATTTCGCGCGGATATTTGTATGGGGCGATCTGCGCCTTGGCGTGCGCCTGGAGCTCCGCGACGAGCTCGTCCGAACCGCTGACGCCCGCCGCCGGCACCACGAACGCTTTCACCTTTTGCCAGCGCTCCTCGCACGGCACGCCGATCACCCCGCATTCGGCGACGGCGGGGTGCGACAGGAGCGCATTCTCCACTTCGGGAGCGCCGATGTTGTAGCCCGAGCTGACAATCATGTCGTCGCTGCGCGCGACGTACCAGTAGTAGCCGTCGCAGTCGCGGCGGTAGGTGTCGCCGGTCACGTTCCAGCCGTTCTGCACGTAGTCGCGCTGGCGCGGGTCGTCGAGGTAGCGGCAGCCGGTCGGGCCCTTGATCGCCAGACGCCCTACGCCCTGCTCCATTGGCTCACCCGCGTCGTCGAGCACCGTCGCGACATAGCCCGGCACCGCCTTGCCGGTTGATCCCGGCCGCACGTCCGCTCCCGCGGCGGAGATGAAGATGTGCATCATCTCGGTCGCGCCGATACCGTCGGTGATCGCAATGCCGGTGCGCTCGTGCCAGGCGCGCCAGGTCGCGTCGGGCAGATGCTCGCCGGCCGACAGGCAGTAGCGCAGGGTCACGAGCGCGGCTTCGAGCCCAGGCTGCGACAGCATCGCCTTGTACGCAGTCGGCGCGGTGCCGAGGTGAGTCACACCGAACTTCGCGATCGCGTCGAGCATCGCCGGGGGTGTCGCCTGCTCGATTGTCGCGAAGGCGGCGCCCGCGCGCAGCGGGAACAGGAAGGCCGCGCCCAGCCCGAAAGTGAAGGCGAGCGGCGCGCTGGTCAGCGCGACGTCGCCAGGCCGCATGCCGATCAAATGCTTCGCGAAGCTGTCGCACGGCGCGAGCACGTCGCCGTGGAACTGCACGCAGCCCTTGGGCACGCCCGTCGTGCCGCTGGTAAAGGCGATCAGCGCGGGATCGTCGCGGTGCGTGTCGTGCGGCGGCAGCGGGTCGAGCGACGCGCACCGCTCCTCCAGCTCTCCCTTGCCATGGTCGCCGTCATATTTGACGAGCGAGCGGATGGAATGCGTCTGCTCCTGCGCCTGACGCAAGTCGCCGATGAAACGATTGTCGACTATTGCGTGCGAGATTTGCGCACGCTCGATCACCGTCGCGATCTCGCCCGGACGAAGCAAAGGCATGGTCGCGACCACGACTCCGCCCGCCTTCAGCACGCCCAGCCAGGCGGCAAACATCGTGTAGGTGTTCGGTCCACGCAGGAGCACGCGGTTGCCCGGAACCAGCCCCTCCCGCTCGAGCAGCAGACGCGCAATGCGCCCACTGAAATCGTCGAGCTCGGCATAGGTCCAGCGGCCCTGGCCGTTGATGCACACCGGCGAATCCGGATTGCCGGTCGCGAGCAGCTCCGCCGCCGCGTTCAGGCGCTCCGGATAGTGCAGCTCGGGAAGGTCGAAAAGGAACTCCGGCAGCAGCTCCGTCGGCGGCAGCCTGTCGCGGACGAAGGAGTCGTAATCACTCATCCGGCACTACCGCAGTCGCTTCGATCTCCACGAGCGCCTGCGGCTCGACCAGCGCGCGCACCTCGACCAGCGCCATCGCCGGATAGTGCCGCCCGATGATCGCCTTCCACGCCTCGCCAATCTCCGACAGAGACGCGCGATAGGCCTCCACGTCGACGACGTACGCTGTCATGCGCACGATATGCTGGGGCCCCGCCCCGTCCTCCGCGAGGATGGCCACGATGTTGCCAAGCGCCTGCGCAAACTGGGCCGCGAGAGTGTCGGAGACGAACGTCTCCGCCTCGTCCCATCCGACCACGCCTGCAGTGAAGACCATCCGGCCGCGCGCGGAAATGCCGTTGGAATAACCCTTCGGCCGCGGCCATCGCGGCGGCTGGAGCACGTTCACTCGGCGCGTTCCTTGAGCATGTCGCGCGCAATGATCTGCCGCTGCACCTCGCTTGCGCCCTCGTAGATGCGAAGCGCCCGCACCTCGCGGTAGAGCTCCTCGACCTTGACGCCTTTGGTCACGCCGGCGCCGCCGTGCATCTGCACCGCCGCATCAATCACCTGGGCAGCCGCCTCGGTCGCGTGCAGCTTGGCCATTGGGGCCGCACGGCGGTTGTCGTTTCCGCCCCCCGAGCTCCCAACGTCCTGCTGCCATGCGGCGCGGTAGACCAGCAGCGCCGACGCATCGACGGCGGTCGCCATGTCGGCGAGCTTCTCCTGAGTCACCGCATTGTCGGCGAGCGTCGCCGAGCCGAGCCGGCGACTGCACGCGAAGCGCAGCGCTTCGTCGAGCGCGCGCCGCGCGAACCCGAGCGCCGCGGCCCCGACCGTCACGCGAAACAGGTTCAATGTCTCCATGCCGATCCGGAAGCCCTCGCCCGGCTCGCCGATCAGAGCGTCGGCGGGAACGCGCACATTGTCGTAGGCGAGCCGCGCGAGCGGGTGCGGCGCGACCACCTCGATGCGCTCGGCCACGCTCAGCCCGGGCGCGTCGGCGGGCACGATGAACGCCGACAGCCCGCGCGCGCCCTCCGCCTCGCCGGTGCGCGCGAAGGTCACGTAGAAATCGGCAATTCCGCCGTTGGAGATGTAGGTCTTCTCGCCGACCAGCACCCACTCGTCGCCATCGCGCATCGCGGAGGTCTGGATATTGGCGGCGTCGGACCCGCACTCGGGCTCGGTCATCGCAAAGGCGGCGATCGCCTCACCGCTCGCGACCGCGGGAAGCCATCGCCGCTTCTGCTCGACCGTCCCGAACAGGCTGATCGCGCCCGAGCCCAGCCCCTGCATCGCGAACGCGAAATCGGCGAGCGCGCTGTGGTAGGCGAGCGACTCGCGCGCAAGCGCCAGGCTGCGCACGTCCGGCCGGCGATCGCCGTCGCCGACCGTCAGCTTGAGGAAGCCGGCGTCACCGAGCTCGGCCACGAGGCCTCGGCATTGCTCGTCGAGGTCGCCGCCGTCGGCCTCCAGCCTACCGCACCATTCCTCGAGCTCGTCGGCGAGGTCGCGGTGCCGCCGCTCGAAGAAGGGCCAGGCGAGGAAGCTGCGGTCTCTCATCGCGCGACTCGCGAAACGCAGCGAACGCAGCACCGGTACGCACGTGCGCGCACGTGCGCGCGCGCAAGGGGCCGTATCGAGTAGAGGCGGCTTGCCGGCAGATGCGAGGGCATGCCCCATCCGTAGCGGAAAAGGGCACCTGTAGGACAGGGGCGCCGTCGCCTGTCAGTCGCCCTTGAAGACCGGGGTCCGTTTCGCTGCGAATGCCTCATAGGCGCGCCTGAAGTCGTTGGTTTCCATGCACACAGCCTGCGCTTCCGCCTCCATGTCCAGTGCCTGATCGATGGACACATCCCATTCCGCGTCGAGCTGCCGCTTGGTCACTCCATGCGCGAAGCTGGGACCGCTCGCCAGCTCCGCCGCGAGCTTCTGCGCGTCCGAGAGCACATCGTCGCTCAGCCGGTTCCAGAAGCCCCAGGCGAGCCCTTCCTCGGCGCTCATGATGCGGCCGGTGAAGAGCAGCTCCGCGGCACGCCCGTGGCCGATGATCCGCGGCAGGATCGCGCAGGCCCCCATGTCGGCCCCCGACAGGCCCACACGGGTGAACAGGAACGCCGTGCTCGCCGTCGGCGAGGCAAGCCGGACGTCGCTCGCCATCGCCAGTATCGCTCCGGCGCCCGCGCACACGCCCTCGACTGCAGCGACGATCGGCTGCGGACAGGCGCGCATCGCCCGCACGAGGTCGCCGGTCATTCGAGTGAAGTCGCGCAAGGCTGCCGGATCCATTTGAGTCAGCGGTCCGATGATCTCGTGCACATCGCCGCCCGAGCAGAAATTGCCGCCGGCGCCGGTAATGACGACGGCCTTCACCTCGCGCGCGTCGGTCAAGGCGCGGAACGCGTCGCGCAATTCGGCATAGCTTTCGAACGTCAGCGGGTTCTTCCGCTCGGGCCGGTTGAGGGTGATCGTCGCCACGCCATCCGCGAACGCCCACAGGAAGTGCTCCGGACGAAAGCCGGCGGCGTCGAAGCTCACGCGCTCGTGCCCCCGTCGATGGTGATCGCCGCACCGTTGATGTCGCGGCTGGCGGGCAGGCACAGCATCGCGATGACGTTGGCGACCGCCTCAGGCTCGACCAGGCGGCCGCTGGCGTTCATGCCGGCGATCGCATCTCGCGATTGCTCCTCGCTTCGACCGGTGATTTCGGACACCCGAGCGACCGACTGGTCGGTCATCGGCGTGTCGACATAGCCCGGACAGACGGCGTTCACCGTCATGCTCGACTTCGCATATTCAGCCGCCATCGATCGCATCAGGCCGATCAGGCCGTGCTTCGATGCCGCATAATGCGCCGCATAGGGCACTCCGCGAACCCCAGCGATCGAGGCGACGAAAACGACGCGCGCATGCTCGGTTGCAAGCAGATCCGGAAGCGCCGCCTGCACGCAGTCGAACGCGCCGTTCAGGTTTACCGCAAGCATCCGGTCCCAAGCCTCGCGAGTCATCCGATGGAACGGTGCGCTGTCGCCGATTCCGGCGTTGACGATGAGGATCGAGATCGGCCCCCGTACCGTTCGCGCCCGTTCGAATGCAGCTCCCACCGCCGCCGGATCGGTGATGTCGCACTGCAACCAGCCGCTTGCGCTTGCGGCGCCCACGACCGCTTCGAGCGGTTCCTGCCGGCGCCCGGTCACGGTCACCGCCGCGCCCCCGGCGACGAGCTGCCGAGCCGTCGCCGCACCGATGCCCGTGCCTCCACCGGTGATCAGCGCATGGCGTCCCTGAAGCGGGTTGTTCCCCAGCATCGAATCGAGCATTGGCCCATGCCAATCCTGGTGGCAACAGCCGCCAGTGGACAGGGGAAAGAGCCATGAAGACCCGCGCCGCCGTGGCGTTCGAGCCCACAAAGCCGCTCGAGATCGTCGAGGTGGACCTCGACGGGCCCAGGCAAGGCGAAGTGCTGGTCGAGATCATGGCGACCGGCATCTGCCACACCGATGCCTACACGCTCGACGGGCTCGACAGCGAGGGCCTGTTCCCCTCGATCCTTGGCCACGAAGGCGCGGGCGTGGTGCGCGAGGTCGGCCCAGGCGTGACCTCGGTCAAGGCAGGCGATCACGTCATCCCGCTGTACACGCCCGAATGCCGCCAGTGTAAGTCGTGCCTGTCGGGCAAGACCAATTTGTGCACCGCGATCCGCGCCACCCAGGGCAAGGGCGTGATGCCCGACGGCACCAGCCGCTTCAGCCATCGCGGCCAGCCGATCCATCATTACATGGGCTGCTCGACCTTCTCCAACTTCACCGTGCTGCCCGAGATCGCGGTCGCGAAGATCCGCCAGGACGCGCCGTTCCAGACCAGCTGCTACATCGGCTGCGGAGTGACTACCGGCGTCGGCGCGGTGATCAACACCGCCAAGGTCGAGCCCGGCGCGAACGTCGTCGTGTTCGGCCTCGGCGGGATCGGGCTCAACGTCATCCAAGGCGCGCGGCTGGTCGGCGCCAACCGAATCGTCGGCGTCGACATCAACCCCGGCAAGGAGGAATGGGGCCGCCGGTTCGGAATGACCGACTTCATCGATGCTCGAAACAAGTCGCGCGAGCAGACGATCGCCGAGGTGCTCGAGATCACCGACGGCGGCGCCGACTACAGCTTCGACTGCACGGGCAACACCGAAGTGATGCGCACCGCGCTCGAATGCTGCCACCGCGGCTGGGGCGAATCGATCATCATCGGCGTCGCCGAAGCGGGCAAGGAGGTCTCGACGCGGCCGTTCCAGCTGGTCACCGGGCGGGTGTGGAAGGGCACCGCGTTCGGCGGCGCGAGGGGGCGCACCGACGTGCCCCAAATCGTCGACTGGTACATGGACGGCCGGATCGCGATCGACCCGATGATCACCCATGTGCTCAAGCTCGACGAGATCAACAAGGGTTTCGACCTGATGCACTCGGGCGAGAGCATCCGCTCGGTCGTGGTCTACTGATGGAGATCGTCACCGAGTCGAAATCCCACGGTGGGCGGCAGCTGGTCGTCAAGCACGCGTCGGCCGCGACGCGCACCGACATGACCTTCTCGATCTTCCTTCCGCCGCAAACGCAGGACGGGCGAAAGCTGCCGGTCGTCTGGTATTTGTCGGGCCTCACCTGCACGCACGCGAACGTCACCGACAAGGGCGAGTATCGCGCCGCCTGCGCGGAGCTCGGGCTGGTCTTCGTCGCTCCCGACACCAGCCCCCGCGGCGACGATGTCCCTGACGCGGAAGACTATGACTTCGGCAAGGGGGCCGGCTTCTACGTCGACGCGACCCAGGATCCCTGGTCGGCCAACTACCGGATGTGGACCTATGTTGCCGACGAGCTCCCCGCGCTGATCGCGGCCGAGTTCCCGATCGACATCGACCGCCAGGGCATCACCGGCCACTCGATGGGCGGGCACGGCGCGCTCACCGTCGCGCTGCGCAATCCCGACCGCTTCCGAAGCGTCTCGGCATTCGCGCCGATCGTCGCACCGGGAGAAGTGCCGTGGGGGCAGAAGGCGCTCGGCGGCTATTTGGGCGAGGACCGCTCGGCCTGGCGCCTTCACGACTCCGCGGCTCTCATCGCGGAGGGGGCGCGCGTGCCCGAGCTGCTCGTCGACATCGGCACTGCAGACCCCTTCCTCGAAAACGAGCTTCGGCCCGAGCTGCTCGAACGCGCCTGCGCGCAAGCCGGAATCGTGCTCGCTCTCAACCGGCGCGAAGGCTACGACCACAGCTATTCTTTCATCTCGACCTTCATGGCCGATCACCTCGCCTGGCACGCGCAACGGCTTTGCCGGCCAGCCGCTTGATCCCTTTTGCTGCCGTGCTAAGGTGCTGGGTTCGCGGGTGATTTTTTTCGAAAGGGCGAGGGGGGTGTTGCGAGTAGCATTGCGCGTCGACCGCGCCCTTTTCCTTTCGCTGATCGCGCTCCTTGCGGCGGCGCTGTTCGCGAGCCTGGCCGCGGCGCAATCGGCCGCGCCGACCAGCCTGACCAACGTCCAGCTGCTCGCGGAAGGGCCTAACCAGAGCGTCTTCCAGGTCACGCTCTCCCCCACCGCCGGCAGCTACTCGGCGGTCAACAACGATCCGAGCAGGCCGGCGCTGATGCTGCTGCGGACCCGGCGCGATCCCGGGCTCGACCAGCGCCGCGAATATCGCGGGCTGGTCCGGACGGTCGAAGTGGAGCCGACCGACAGCGGGCTCGCCGTCGGCTTCGACTCGGTCCAGCCAGCCAAGCTGAAGGTCGATGCCAGCGGCACCAACAAGCTTCTGGTCACGGTCATCAAGCTGACCGGAGCCGAAGCGGTCGGCAGCCGTCC
>JAUJOV010000025.1 GCA_030447545.1 Sphingomicrobium sp.
CGCTCTCGGGGGCGGTTGTCGGGCTGGGGGTTGTAGTCTGGGTACTGATGTTCGCCGCTCAGTCGTTGCTTGTAGCGCTCTGGCTGCTTTCTCGCATGCCGATGGCGCTGTTCGTCGCAGGGCTGTTCGGGCCCACCAGCGAGATCATCGCGACCTTCGCCTGGATCCTTGCGGTCAGCTTCGTCGCCACCGGCGCCTTGCTGATCGCGATCGCTCCGGCAGACGCGCGCGAGGGTGAACGGCGCAAGAGCGCTGCAGCGCCCCAGGCGCCACAAAGCTCCTAGGAGTCGGTCAAACCCGGCCCGTGCTTTGGAACTGTGTCGGTCGGCGTCCAATCGTGATGGAGGTCGCCCTCCTCTGTCGCTCCTTTTCGGACTTCTTTGGTGCGAGGTGAACCAATGGAGCGGGTGGCGGTTTATCGACCTGCCGACGAGCGGCCCGGCCCGTCGGCTCGGGCGCGTTTTGGAATGAAAACCGCCGTTCAGCACGTTCCACGATCAGCCGACCATAAGCGTGAAGGAACCCGACTCGGGTCACGTGCATTATCGCAGCAAAAGTCAATAGGAAAAAAGAGTATCTATATGAAGAAGCTAGCGCTTGCGCTTGCGGCATCGACCCTGTGCGCCCTGAGCGTCCCCGTGGCCCCCGCACAAGCCGCGATCGAGACCGTCGAAGCCAGGATGACTGCAACGAGTGCCGCGGTGATCGCTCATCAGGACATGATGGAGACCTTCGGCAAGCGGCCCAAGCCCGGCCAGTATCTATGGCGCGACGTCGAGGCGGGCGGCGAGGCGCGCGTCGTCGTCGGGCTGGGCGACCAGCTTGCATATGTTTATCGCGGCGAGACCCTGGTCGCGGTTGCTGCCATCTCGAGCGGCAAGGCACCGAAGATTACGCCGACCGGCATCTTCAACGTGCTCGAGAAGAAGCCCATGCATCGCTCGCGCAAGTACGACAATGCGCCGATGCCGTTCATGCAGCGGATCGACCAGTACGGCATCGCGCTGCACGCCGGGCACAATCCGGGCCGACCGGCCTCGCACGGCTGCGTGCGCCTGCCGAGCCAGTTTGCTGCCAAGCTTTACAAGGTGACGGACGTCGGCACGACCGTGCTGATCGGCGCCTGAACCCAACTTACTCGGGAGCTAGCTGCGGCGGTCACCGCCGGGCTAGCCGCGCCTGACGCCTGCCGGGCTACTGGCAAAATCGGTGCGGCTCGCGTCCAGTCCGGTTCTGGAATGCAACTGGCGTCCGGCTGACCGCCGATTACCGCTTCACTGGCGGAACAACGGCAACGCTGTTCGCCGGCCAGCCGTTTACAAGCCGGCTTCGACGGCGCGAGAGGCAAAGTGCCGAAACACCGAGGCCCTCCAGAGACTCTAGCAGCCATCGCGCGAGAGGGCCGGCGATGCACAATGAGCAGATCTACGAGGAACCGAGCGAGGTCGATGCAGACGACGGCATCGTCCTGTTGAGCGGGCCGGGCGAGGTGCGGGTCCGGTTCACCCCCGACGCGGCCGAGGAGACGTCGGAACGGCTGGCCGCGGGCGCAATGAAGGCGCGCGGCCAGCGGTACTTCTCGCGAACTCGGGGGGAATAGATTGGGCTGGCTACGCACGGAGCGGCGGGAGCGGGCTTGTCCATGGCGGGGGAGATTCGGAAGGTGACGAGCTGAAAGCCGTCCGGGTGGAGGGTGGGGTGTCGGGCTCCCATCCCATCACCTTCCGAGGCCTGCACCGCATTTTCGTGTACGAACTGCCGTACAGGACGTTCCAAGCGGGCGGATCGCCCGCCCCGGCGGTTCGCTTCAGATGGGAGACCGTTGAAGTTGCTGCTGAATCCGCCGGTGAAGAAATGCCGGTGTCGAATCCGTCAAACCCCCACCTCGGACCAGCCGCGCCAGACAGTCCCCCGAGTCGCGCGCCGTCGAGTGCGTAAACTTAGCATAACTTTAGCGGGAGTCGGAATCTTCTGTGCATAAGTCCGTAAAAGTGTTTGCGAGCGCCTCCAGGTGGGGCCCAGGGTGGCCACGCGGCTTCTGGTCAGGCGTAACGGCTAAGCGGTTGCGCTGCCTTGCCTGCGTGAAGCTGGGCGAGCTCCTCGTGCCGCCGCCGGACGTCGGGGTCCCGAGCGGTCTGCGCCATTTCGCGGCAGTGCTGCTCGCGTTGCCGGTGGTACGACGTTTGCTCTTCGATCATGGCGAGGCTCCAGCCTCACAAGCGGCAGCTTTGCCCTGCTGTCATTGGCGCCGTGCCTGTGGACTGGAGGGGCGCCAATGGCCGCGGCCATAGCATGATTGCGGTCTCGTTCCGAATCCCGGCGCTCGCCCGGTCGGGCTTCGAAACCGGACGAGCGCAATCTCACAAGTCTCAGAGCTGCGTCTTTTCCAGGGTGGTCGGCTCCGGGTCGGGAAGGCCGTCGGCCTCGACGGCCTGGTTGAGCTGGGCCTTCCTGCGAACGTAAAGGGCGCCGAGCGCCTCGACATCGACGCCGGCCGTGCGAGCCTGCCTGAACAGGCTGCCGGTCTCCTTCTCCTCTTCCGCGATGTGGTGCTCGATACCTTCCCTGAGCACCTTCACCTTGGCCGCGAAGAACTCGTCCGACGGCTCACCGGCCTCGATGTCGGCAATCAGGACCTTGGCGGTGTCGTGCTCGACCAGGGCTTCCTTCAACAGGTCCTGGTCGATCTTGCCCTCACACGCAGGGTAGAAGACCTCTTCTTCGATTGTCGCGTGGATCGTGAGCTGCTTGCAAATCTCCTGGGCGAGCTCCTGCTTGCGGCTGTCGTCCTTCGCCTGCTCGAACTGCTCGAACAGCTGCTCGACCTCGCGGTGATCCTGCGTCAGCAGCTCGACGATGTCCTGCGGCTTCGCTTGCGCCATGGCTTCCTCCTGTCCGGAAAGGTCAAACCTGTGGGCGCCCGGGGATGTTCCTCGCGGGGCGGCGCTCAAAAGGCCTAGATTTGCGGCGGCGCCTCGGCCTCCGGAGCGGCCGCGACCGAGGCTGCGTTTTCCTCAGGCGGGGCGGGAGGCGGCGGCTGCTCGACCGCCGGCTTCGAGTCCAGCTCAAGCCAGTCGCGGAACGGCAGCCGGTAGAGCATGTCCATGACTTCGAATTCGAGCCCGCCCGGCTGATTGGTGTGGCTGTTCCACATGGCGACGACGCCGCTCTTGAGCTGCGGATCGAACAGGATGAGCGAGCGGTAGCCGCTCACTCCGCCGCGGTGCCCGACGATCCGGTGCCCCGCATAATCGTAACTGCGCCAGCCATAGCCGTAATCGGCCTTGGCGATGCGCTCGAGGTACTTGCGCATCCGCCGGCGCTCGCCCGGGGTCTCGACCAGCGGCGCCTGGATAGTGTGAAGCAGTTGCGGCGACAGAATTGTCGGCATCGCGCCCATCTGCGCGAGCATCCACAGCGACAGGTCCTTGATGTTGCTGTTGACGCCGCCCGCCGCCGGCACCCGGTAATAGGTGTCGAGCACTTCGAGCGGCGTTCGGCCGGCGCTGTGCGGCCGCGCCCAGCTGTTCGCGCTCACCAGGCCTTCGCGGGTCATGCTGGCGCTGCTCATTCCGAGCGGGTCGAACAGGGCTTGCTTGACCGACTCCCGGTAGGGCTTGCCGGTAATGCGCTCGACGATCTCCGACGAGCCGTCATAGGCGACGTTCTGATAGCTCCAGCAGGTGCCGGGCGGGCAGATCAGGTTCAGCTGCGCCAGCGTCTGTCGAAGGAAGCGCGTGTCCTGCCCTTCCTCGAGCTTGTTGTCATAGGCGTTGCGGTAGATCCCGAGCCGGTGGCTTAGCAGGTCCGCGACCGTGGCTCGGTGCTCGGCGCCGCCGGGCAGCCTGAGGCTCGCCGTATAGCGGCCGACGGGCGCGTGAAGGCTGAGCTTGCCCTGTTCTGCGAGCTTTGCGACCATGGTCGCGGCAACGCCCTTCGACACCGAGGCCCAGCGGAACACCGTCTCGGGCGTCACGGGCTCGCCCGATCCGGCGAGCGTCTCCCCATAGCCCTTGAGGAAGGTGATTTGGCCGTTCTCGACGATGCCCACGGTGAGGCCGACCATCGCCGGCTTTTGCATCAGCCGCTGCAGCCGCCGATCGAACCCCGCGTAATCGAGCTGAAGCCGAGGCGCTGCAGCGGACGAGGCGAGGCGCATGGGCAAGTTCGAAGCGGGCGCGGCCGGCTCGCCGCCCGAGTGCGCTGATACGACCGCCACTCCCAGCA
Organism: Sphingomicrobium sp.; assembly: GCA_030447545.1. GTDB lineage: Bacteria > Pseudomonadota > Alphaproteobacteria > Sphingomonadales > Sphingomonadaceae > Sphingomicrobium. The sequence continues at coordinate 4,228 of JAUJOV010000025.1, forward strand.
GAGCGGCGGCGCCAAGGACGATCAGATACGGCTTTCGCAAAATCGCTCTTCCCTCCCCCAACTCACGTGTGGCTGCCGGGCCGGACCTGCTCAACGGCGAGCGCCGGTTGGTGCGGTGAAGCGCGCCCGCATCGCGACGAATGCTGGCCTTGGCTCCGCGCCTCGCCTAAAGCGCCGCGCAATGCAATTCCTCAGGACCCTGTTCTGGGTGGTGATCGCCGCCTTCCTCGCGATCCTCGCGACCCGCAACTGGCACGATGTGACGCTCAACCTGTGGGGCGACATCCAAGCGGACATCAAGGTGCCGGTGCTGCTCGGCTTCATGTTCCTGCTCGGCTGGCTGCCCACCTTCCTGATTTACCGCGCACGGCTGTGGCGGGCGCACCAGCGGCTCGACAGCTTCGAGCGGCAGCAGCTCTCCTCGGGCGTTGCGGAGCCGCAGCGCGAGGAAGCTGCGCAGCCATGAACCCGATCTTCGTTGCGCTCGACACTCCGAGCCTCGAACGCGCGCTTGCGCTTTGCGAGCAGGTGCGTGGGCTGGCAGGGGGCGTGAAGCTGGGACTGGAATTCTTCTGCTCGTCCGGCCCGGCAGGAGCCGCCAGGATCCAGGCGCTCGGGCTGCCCGTCTTCCTCGACCTCAAGCTCCACGACATTCCCAACACCGTTGCCAAAGCCGTGGAAGCGCTGGCGCCGCTCGAGCCGGTGGTGCTTACGGTGCATGCGGCCGGCGGGCGGGCGATGCTCGAAGCCGCCAAGCACGCAGCTCCGCCGACGACCAAAGTGGTCGCGGTGACGGTCCTCACGAGCCTGGATTCAGACGATCTGCAGTCGATCGGAGTCGCTTCACGGGCCGAGGAGCAGGTCGGCAGGCTGGCCGAGCTCGCTCGCGTCGCGGGGCTCGACGGCATCGTCTGCTCGGGCGCCGAGGTGCGCGCGGCTCAAGCGACCTGGCCCGATGGCTTTTTCGTGGTCCCGGGCGTGAGGCCGCAGGGCAGCGGCTCGGGGGACCAGAAGCGCGTCGTGACTCCGCTCGGGGCGCTCGAGGCCGGCGCCTCGATCCTCGTCGTCGGGCGGCCGGTGACAGCGGCGGAAGACCCTGCGACGGCGCTTCGTGACATCGGCGCGAGCGTGTTGGGCTGGACAAAAGCGACGGCACCGGCCTAGCCGCGCCGCCCACGCATACGGAAAGAGGCGACGATGAGCTGGTTGAGCAAGGTCAGGAACGGCATCCCTTTCCTGCCGAAGCGGCAGACGGTCGAGAACCTCTGGCACAAGTGCGCCAGGTGCGGGACCATGGTGTTCGTCAAGGAATGGGAGGACAATCTGCGCGTCTGCCCGCGCTGCGATTTCCATGACCGTATCGGCTGGCGCGTGCGCTTCGAGCAGCTGTTCGACGAGGGCAGGTACGAGCGGCTTGCGGCGCCCGACGTGCGCGAGGACCCGCTGCGCTTCAAGGACAGCAAGCGCTATACCGACCGGCTGAAAGCCGCTCGCTCGGGGACCGAGCTCAGGGACGCGCTGGCCAATGCCCGGGGCACGATCGACGGTCGGACGGCGGTCGTCGGAGTGCAGGACTTCGCGTTCATGGGCGGTTCGATGGGCATCGCGGTCGGCGCCGCGTTCGTCGCCGCGGTCCGCGAGGCCATCGCCCACCATGCGCCCTACATCATCTTCACTGCGGCAGGCGGCGCGCGCATGCAGGAAGGCATATTGTCGCTGATGCAGATGCCGAGGACGACAGTGGCGCTTGCGGAACTGAGGGACGCGGGCCTGCCCTACATCGTGGTTCTGACCGACCCGACCACGGGCGGGGTGACCGCGTCCTACGCGATGCTTGGAGACGTGCAGATCGCCGAGCCCGGAGCGCTGATCGGATTTGCCGGTCAGAGGGTGATCGAGCAGACCATCCGCGAGAAGCTGCCCGAGGGCTTTCAGCGCGCCGAATATCTGCTCGAGCACGGCATGATCGACATGGTCTTGCCGCGCCACGAGATCAAAGCGACGCTGTCGAAGCTGATCCGCTACCGCGCCGGAGAAGCAGGCGGCATCCTCCCCCTGATGGCGGATTTCGCCCGGTCGGACCATCCGGCCGTCCAGGCGCAGCTCGACCGCCTCGGCCCGGTTTCCGCGCACGGGGATCGCCTCGGCCTCGACCGCCTTGCGCGCCTGCTCGAGCGATTCGGACGGCCGCAGGACCGCTTGCCGCCTGTGTTCCACGTCGCGGGCACGAACGGGAAAGGCTCGACCTGCGCGTTCCTGCGCGCTGGACTCGAGGCTGCGGGGCACCGCGTGCACGTGTACACCAGCCCGCACCTCGTGCGCTTCAACGAGCGCATTCGGACTGCCGGCACGCTGATCGATGACCAGCCGCTCGCCGACTTGCTCGAGGAGGTAATCGGAGCCGGAGCAGGTATCGAGCCGACCTTCTTCGAGGTCACGACCGCCGCGGCGGTGCTCGCCTTCGCCCGCGAGCCGGCGGAAGCCTGCATTCTGGAAGTCGGCCTCGGCGGCCGACTCGATGCCACCAACGTGATCGAGCGGCCGCTGGTGTGCGGGATCGCGAGCCTCGGGCTCGACCACCAGCAGTTCCTCGGCAACGACATCTGCTCTGTCGCGCGGGAGAAAGCCGGCATCGCCAAGGCGGGCGTGCCGCTCGTGTTTCTCGACTATCCTGACGAGGTGACGGAGGCAGTCGTCCAGGTCGCCGAAGCGGCCGGCGCGCCGTTGTTTCCCGCGTTGCGTCGCTGGCATTTCGCGGTTGAGGAAGGGCAGTTGCAATACCGGGATGCCGCCGGCGCGCTGATGGTGCCGCTGCCCGCGCTCGAGGGCTCGCATCAGGTCGACAATTGTGCGCTCGCGATCGCGATGCTGCGCCATCAAGACCGCTTGAAGGTGGCGCCGGTGGCGCTGGAGCGGATGCCGCTCGAGGCCCGCTGGCCCGGGCGCCTCACGCAGCTGCGTCCCGGGCCGCTGACCGCTGCCGCGGGCGGCGCGACCATCTGGGTCGATGGCGGTCACAACCCCAATGCCGCCGAACGCCTCGGCGACTGGCTGGCGAAACGCCAACCGCGGCCGACAATCATCATGGGCATGCTCGCCAACAAGGATGCGCGCGGGTTTCTCGAGCCGATCGCCGGCACCGGCTGCGCGCTGATCGCCGTGCCGATTCCCGAACACGAGTGCCATGAGCCGCAAGCGCTTGCACAGCTTGCAAAGGCCTTGGGGGTGCGAAGCGCGTCGACCGCGCCCGACTTCGCGACTGCCCTGCCGCAGGCCGGCGGGCGCGAAATCGCGATTGTCGGCTCGCTCTACCTCACGGGAGCGGTGCTGGCGGCGAACGATCAGGCGCCGGACTAGGCGGTGTCGCCCTCCGCCGCGCGCGCAGCGTCGGCCTGCAGCACTGGTCCGTCGGCGCTCCGGCGGCGGTGATCGGCCCAGATCGTGCGCGCCCATTCGAGTATGACCAATACGACCGCGAGCAGGCCGATCGCGGCCGTAAGCAGGAACACGGGCGCGTAGCCCACCTGCTCGATCCGCTCGCCGATCGCTGCGCGGCCGAGCGAGCCGACCAGGAAGGTGAGCGAAGACAGGAGCGCGTACTGAACGGCGCTGAACTCGCGCGAGGTGATCGACGACAAATACGCGACGAACGCAGCGCCGGCCAGGCCGCCCGCTATGTTCTCGCCGGAGATCGCGATGAGCAGGCGGACCATGCGCAGATCCTGGCCGAACGAATCGAGGCCGAAGGTGCGCGCGAACGCATCGATGTTGGGAGCGCCCGCGGCGAGGTCAGCGTAGAGCAGGTTGCTGGCCGCGGCGACGATCGCTCCGACCAGCAGCGTCGGCATTCGGCCGAGTGTTGCGAACAAGGCTGCGCCGATCGCTATTCCGGCCATGGTCATGAACACGCCGAAGATCTTCGAGGCGAACGCAACCTCGTCGCCGGTGTACTTGAGCTCCTGCAGGTAGAAGGGAAAGGCGAACGAGCCCCAGATGTTGTCGGTGATGCGGTAGCTCAGGATCAGCCCGATCACGATGATGACGCCCCAGCCGATCCGGCGGACCAGCTCCGCAAGCGGCAGGATCAGCGCCGAATAGGCGTGGTCGGCGGCCGCGCCACCGCCCTGGGCAGCGGGCGCGTCGGCATGAAGCACGTGCTCGCCGTTCTGCTTGAGCCAGTTGAACACCGCAGCGACGATCGCCGGCAGGATCACCGTCGCGGCGACGATCAGCGGCCCCATCGTGCGGGTAAAATCACCGACGTTCGGCGGATCAGCGTCGTTCGGCGAAGCGCTGAGCACCCTCGCCATGAACGCCGCGACGGTCGCGATCGCCCAGAGCCAGCCGGCGCTGACGATGGCGAGCCCGATCATCCGCAACCGCGGCTCGACCGCGCCGGCCTTGCGCAGGGCGCTGCGTTCGCGCTCGACCAGCGTCCGGGGCGTGTCGGGCGCGAGCAGCGTCGCGAAGATGGTGAGCGCCATGAACACGCCCATCACTCCATAGACGGTCGGCCAGGGCATGCGCTCGGAGAGGACCAATGCCAAAGCTCCGCCGATCAACGCTGCGATGCGGTAACCGAACTGGTAAATGGAGGAGAGGATCTCGACCGGCGCTCGCTCATCCGCGACGTCGATGCGCCACGCGTCGATCACCACGTCCTGGGTAGAGGACGCGAATGCGCCAATGACTGCGACCAGCGCGAACCAGCCGAGCGCCAGGCGCGGGTCGGAGAGGGCAAGGCCGAAGAAGGTCGCGGTCAACAGCACCTGGCAGACCAGCAACCAGCTTCGGCGGCGGCCCAGACGCTCGAGCACCGGGAGGCGGACTCGATCGACGAGAGGCGACCACAGGAACTTGAATGCGTAGGCGAGGCCGATCCACGACAGCACGCCGATCGTGGCGAGATCGATCTCCCATTCGCCGAGCCACGCGTTGAGCGTGCCGATCAGCAAGGTGTAGGGCAGCCCGGCGGCAAAGCCGAACACGAGCATGATGGTCGTCTTGCGATTGCGCAGCGCAGTGCCGAGCAGGCGCAGTCCCTTGGGTTGTTCGCTGACCGCCACCGTCGCCATTCGCGTGCCCCTCCAGTCCTCGAGCAGTTCAACCTAGCAGCCGAACCGCGGCTGAACAGGGCGTTTTGGCGCCCCTAGCCCCCGCCTTGAGCGTAGAATTCAACCCCTTTTGGCGGGTCTGCCGGCTCGCCGGCAAGCAGCCGGTCGGTCGCTTCGAGCGCCAGCCGCAGCGTGCGCTCGGTATAGGGCTTGGTGATGCGCCCGACCGCCAGCTGCACCGATTCGGGCGGCAGATCGTGGCCGGTCGCGAAGAGGATCGGGATTCCGCGCGCCTTGGCCGCTCGCGCCAGGTCGAGCCCGCTGCGCTCGCCCGACAAGCGGTAGTCGCTGAGGATCAGGTCGACCTGCTCGCTGTCGAGAAGAACGATGGCGTCCTCGAAGCTGTCGAGCGTACCGACCACCTCGTAGTCGAGGTCGCGCAGCATCACTTCGTTGTCGAACGCGGTCAGCGGCTCGTCCTCGACGACGAGGATGCGCTTGACGATCCGCTTGCGCTTGCCGAACAGCATCGAAGTTGAATTCCCTATGTCCCTGCCCCCGCAACGAACGAAGCCAAAAGCTGTGCCGCGCCATCGTCCGCGCAGCGGCGGCGCGCGCGCCGAGGCTCGCCGGGGCCCACCCAAGCCGCGCGAGGAGGGGCCGCAGCGAATCGCCAAGCTGCTCGCGCGCGCCGGCATCGCCTCGCGCCGCGATGTCGAGCGGATGATCGCCGAGGGCCGAATCGCGCTTCACGGCGAGGCGGTGACGACGCCCGCGACCCTGCTGGAGAGCATCGAGGGCCTGACGGTCGACGGAAGGCCGGTGCGCCCCGCGGCTGCGACCCGGCTGCTGCGCTTCTACAAGCCGCTGGGGACGATTACCGCGGCGCGCGACCCGAAGGGCCGCGCAACCATCTACGACCGCTTGCCCGCAGGACAGCCGCGGCTGATGCCCGTCGGCCGCCTCGACTTCATGACCGAGGGCCTGCTGCTGATCACCCACGACGGCGAATTGAAGCGCCAGCTCGAGCCTCCCCGCACCGCCGTCGTCCGCCGCTATCGGGCGCGGGCCTTCGGCATCGTCAGCCAGATCGAGCTCGAGCGCCTTGCGGAGGGCATCACCATCGAGGGCGTGCACTACGGGTCGATCGAGGCGAACCTCGAGCGGCGCACCGGGCGCAACTGCTGGATCGAGCTGAGCCTCACCGAAGGCAAGAACCGCGAGGTGCGCAAGGTGCTCGCGCATCTGGGGCTGCAGGTCTCGCGCCTGATCCGTACCGCCTATGGGCCGTTCGACCTCGCCGGCCTCGAGCCCTGCGGAGTGGACGAAGTGCCCGCGGTCGCGCTCGCGGAGTTCCGGTCCTCGCTCAGATGAGGATCATTGCCGGTCAGCTGCGCGGGCGGCCGCTGACGACCCCGCCGGGGCTCGCGACGCGGCCGACCTCCGACCGGGTACGCGTGGCGCTGTTCTCGATGCTGGCCAGCCGTTTGGGCTCCTTCGAGGGTCTGCGCGTCGCCGACCTCTACGCGGGCAGCGGGGCACTCGGGCTCGAGGCGATTTCGCGCGGCGCGGCGCACGCAACCTTTGTCGAGATGGATGGCCGGGCCGCCGCTGCGATTAAGGCCAACGCAGAGCGTCTCGGGGTGGCCGAGCGCGTGCGCATCCTCGGCGGCTCGGCGCTTGCGCTGCCCCGCTCCGATGCGTTCGACCTGATCTTCGCCGACCCGCCCTACGCAGCGGGCTCAGGCTCGGGCGTCGTCAAAGCGGTCGCCGATGCGGGCTGGCTCGCGATCGGCGGCTGGATGTCGGTGGAAAGCGCGCGCTCGGAGCGCGTCGAACCGCTCGATTACGCGATCGAGCTGGAACGCGACATCGGCCGCGCCCGAATCACACTGCTGCGGCGCCCCTAGCCCTTCCGGGCGGCGTTGCGGATGTCCTGGAACTCGCTTGCCAGCCGCCGCCCGATCGCGGCGGCCGCTGCCTTGCCGGCCGCCTTCTCAGCCTTGCCGGATGCCTCGTCGTCCTGTGCCCTGCTCGAGCGGTGCTCCGCAAGCGCGGCGAGGGCTGCGGTCGCTCCGACAGCCAGCAGTTCGATCACGAGCGGGCTCTGGAGAAGCTTGATCAGAGCGTCGACCGGATCGCGCCTGCCCGAGGTCTCGCGAGGCCGGCTCGAGCGCGAGCCGCCGCCGGTCGAGCGACCGCCGCCGGTGCCCGACGCCCGCGCCTTCGCCGGTGCCTTCCGCCGGGTGCCGCCCTCGGACTTCGCCGTCGCCCTTTTCGCCATCGCTCGTCTCCTTCCGGCCAAGCTCAACCGATACGCCGCATCGATGTATCCTCGAACGGCTGCGCGAGCGTGCAGGCGTCTTCGCGCGGGCTGTCGAGCCAGCGCGCCACGTCCGTGGGGCGAAGCATCACCGGCATTGCCTTGGGGTGGACTTCGCCGACCATCTTGTTCGCCTCGCAGGTGAGGAAGGCCATGAACGGCCCGCCTTCGCCCTGCCGCCACAGCCCGGCGAACGCGAAGAGCGGCGAGACCTGCTCCTCGGCCAGGCCGAACCACACCTTGCTCTTGCGCCCCGGCTCGCCGGTCCATTCGCAAAAGCTGGTCGCCGGGACAATGCAGCGCCGCTCGGCCTGACTGAGCGCATTGCGCCAGAAGGGGCTGGCGAGGTTGCGCACGTTGGTGACCGGCCGCGATTTCGCAGACTGGGGTCCGGGAAAGCCCCAGCTCATCATGTCGAGCTTGAGCCCGCCGCCTTCGTTGCGCCTGAGAACCGGCGCGCGATAGCCGGGATAGATTTCATCGAACGGCGGAAGGTTGGTCGTGTCCCCTTCGAACCGGCCGAAGATGCGACGAAGCTCGTCCACAGTCGCGGTCATGCTGTACAGGTTACACATCGCGCTGGGGCATCTCGCTGTTCGCGCGGCTCACGGCAAGTCCTGCGCGAGACATAGTCGTCACTGTGTTGACACAGTAACACACTTTTCGTACAGGCCTGCGCTACAGGGAGGACAGGCATGTACAGTCACACCGAGATCGACGAGGCGATTGCAGCGGGCGCGATCAGCGCCGATTCCGCGGCCGCGCTCCGCGCTTTCATCGAGCGCGAGCGGGCGCTTCCTACCCAGGACGAAGAGCAGTTCCGGCTGATAACCGGCTTCAACGACATCTTCGTGGCACTCGCGGCTGCGATCCTGCTGTTTGCGGTCGGCTGGATCGGGCAGTGGGTCGGGCTGAAGCTCGGCGTGGCGGTCGAGGCCAAGGGGCCATCGTTCCTTGCGCCTGCCGCCGTCGCGGCGACCAGCTGGGCGGTCGCGCTGTTCTTCACTGCCAAGCGGCGCATGGCGCTTCCATCCATCCTGCTCCTGCTGAGCTTCGTGGGTTCGGTGTTTGCCGCCACGGGACTTGCGCTCGTCAGCCTGCTCGGGCCGGAGATGCTTCAGAACAACGAGCAACTGTTCGGCCTGCTTGCTGCCGGCGCGGCCGCGGCTGCAGCCGCCGGGGCCTGGCTTCACTGGAAGCGCTTCCGGGTGCCGATCACGGTTGCCGCCGGCGCCGCCGCGGTCGCCGGCATCGTCGTCGCGCTGCTGCTCGCCGCGCTCGGCGAGACCGTTGACCAAGCGGAGGACCTGATCCTGAGCCTGGTCCTGCTGCTCGGCATCGGCACGTTCGTCTTCGCGATGTGGTGGGATTCGTCGGACCGCTCGCGGATCACCCGCCGCTCGGACGTCGCCTTCTGGCTGCACCTGCTCGCGGCGCCGATGATCGTCCATCCGGTCTTCACTCTGCTCGGGCTCACCGACGGCGACGCGACGGTTGGCGAGGGGCTGGTCGTCGTCCTGCTCTACGTCGTGATGGGCGTGACTGCGCTTGCGATCGACCGGCGCGCGCTGCTGGTGTCAGCGCTCGCTTATGTGCTCTGGGCCCTGAACGACCTGTTCGAGCGGTTCGGCGCGGTCGAGCTCAACGTCGCTTTGACCGCGCTGGTCATCGGCTCGGCATTGCTGATGCTGTCGGCCTTCTGGCACCAGGCGCGCGTAGCGATCGTCCGGCCGCTTCCCGACGGGCTCAAGGAGCGGCTGCCGCTAGTCGGCCGGAGCGCGCCTACTCCTCAACCAGCCGCATGAGCCGCCGCTCGAGCGGGGCCAGGACTCCTGCAAGGTCGTGACCCCGCTTGAGCACCATTCCATGCTCGCCGATCAGCGCGAACGCGCCCTGCTTCGTCCGTAGCTCCGGGCGTTTCTCGATCCGGATTTCCGGCCGCTCGGACGATCGACGGAAGGCGGCGAACACCGTGACGTCCGGGTGGATCCTGATCGCATAGTCGCGCCAATGTCCGGCCGCCACCATTCGCCCATACAGGTCGAGGATGCGGTTGAGCTCGCGGCGGTCGAAAGTGGCAATTGGGCGCCGGTCCCGTGGCCCCGGGAACGGCGCGACGACGCTCAAGCGCTCTTGACCTTGCTCGACGGCCGCTGCCTCGCGGCCTTGACCGCCTCGAGCTCCTGGCGAAGCCCGTCGATCTGCTGCTCAAGCTCGGTGAGGCGCGCCCGCACCGGATCGCAGTCCTCGGCGCAGGGCGTGCCGTAGGGCAGGAAACCCGGGCTGTAGTGGATCGAGTCGACCGGCACCGGCTTGGCCGGGATTCCAACCACCGTTGCTCCGGGAGCAACGTCCTTGCTGACGACTGCGTTGGCTCCGACCTTCGCGCCTTCGCCAACGGTGACGGGGCCGAGAATCTGCGCGCCCGAGCCGACCACCACGCGATCGCGCAGCGTCGGGTGGCGCTTGCCGCCGACGCCGTTCGACGGGTTGGTGCCGCCGAGCGTCACGTTCTGGTAGATGGTGACGTGGTCGCCGATGACGGCCGTCTCGCCGATCACGGTGAAGCCGTGATCGATGAAGAAGAAGCGCCCGATCACGGCTCCGGGATGGATGTCGATGGCGGTCAGGAAGCGCGCGATGTGGTTCACCAGGCGCGCGAGGAAGAACAGCCGCCCCTCGTACAGCCAATGGCCGACGCGGTGGAGCCCAAGCGCGATCACGCCCGGATACAGCAGCACGTCCCAGCGCGAGCGAGCCGCGGGATCACGCTCCTTGACCGAATCCAGATAAGCCACGAGCGCCGAGCTCAATTGCGCACCCTCGTTGTCACCGCGCATCAATCTAACGGTGCCAGCGTTCAGGCGCCGAGTCGCTTGAGATTGGCCGCTCGTTGGGCACAGGCGGCGCGCCGGCACGCGGCGGCGACGGGGCCCCACCACGCCACGACCCGCTTTATTCGCCGCAGCGTCGGGTGGCGCTTGCCGCCGACGCCGTTCGACGGTTGGTGCCGCCGAGCGTCAGCTGCTCTGGTAGATGGCGACATTGTCGCCGATGGTCGGGGGGCGCTTGCCCCCTTCCCCGCTCGTCGGGTTGGTCCCTCCAAGAGTCACGTGCTGGTAGATGGTCACGTCGTCGCCGCTCCGGGCGCTCTCCCCGATCACCACGAAGCCGTGGTCGATGAAGAAATTACGTCCGATCTCGGCTCCCGGATGGATGTCGATCGCGGTGAGGAAGCGGGCGATGTGGTTGATGAGCCGCGCGAGGAAGTAGAGCCGACCCTCGTACAGCCAGTGGCCGACCCGGTGGAGCCCCAGAGCGATCACGCCCGGGTAAAGCAGCACCTCCCAGCGCGACCGGGCCGCGGGATCACGCTCCTTGATCGAGTCCAGATAAGCGACGAGCCCGGAGCTCAATTACACACCCTCGTTTCCACCGTGCATCAATCTAGTGCCGGGCAGCGGGGATTGCCAGCGTTCAGCGGCGCCGGCACTTGTCGCTTGCAGATTGGCCGCTCGTTGGGCACAGGCGCGCGGCGCCGGCACGCGGCGTACAACAACGGGGCCCCAGATACTTACCGCCTACGACCCGCTTTATTCGCTGGCCGGGCTGCTGGTCGGCATGCTCGTCGGCCTGACCGGGGTAGGCGGCGGGTCGCTGATGACTCCGCTGCTGGTGCTGCTGTTCGGCTTCCACCCGGCGACCGCCGTCGGAACGGATCTGCTCTACGCGGCCGTCACGAAGAGCGTCGGCACGGTGGTCCACGGGCAGCGCAAGTCGGTCGACTGGCACATCGTGGCAGGCCTTGCAGCAGGCAGCGTGCCGGCATCGCTCATCACCCTGCTGGTGATGAGCCGGGTGGGGACGCTCGCCGACGATGCCGCCGGAGTGCTCAGCCTGCTCCTTGGAGCCTCGCTGCTCCTGACCAGCATCTCGATCTTCTTCCGGCCCTGGTTCCTGCGCTGGGCGGGGCCGCGGCTCGAGTCCGTCCAGACGCACGGGATCAACCGCTCCACGATAACACTGGGCGCGGTCCTGGGCATCCTGGTGACCGTGACGTCCGTCGGCGCTGGTGCGCTCGGCACCACTGCGCTGCTGATGCTCTACCCGCGGCTTCCAGTCGCCAGGATCGCGGGAAGCGACATCGCCCATGCCGTCCCGCTGACTCTGATTGCCGGCACCGGTCACTGGCTCATGGGCTCGGTCGATTTCGGCCTGATGCTTGGCTTGCTGGTCGGCTCGATACCCGGAGTCATCATCGGCAGCCTGCTCGCCTCGCGGGCGTCGGATGGAATCCTGCGCCCGATCCTTGCAGTGACCCTGCTCGTCGTGGCGTTCCGCCTGCTCGTCTGAGCGGTCGGCGCTGGCGATCATCGCTCAGCTCGATTATGGGGTTCACATTGATTGGGCCGTCCAATGACCGTTCACCTGCCGACGATCAAGCAGCTGCAATATCTCGTGGCGCTCCGGCAGCACGGCCATTTCGGCAAGGCGGCCGAGGCGTCTTTCGTCACGCAATCCACCCTCTCCGCCGGACTTCGCGAGCTCGAGACGCTGCTCGGGGTAACGCTGGTCGAGCGCACGCGCCGAGTGGTCCGCTTCACGCCGCTGGGCCAGAAAGTCGCGGACAAGGCGGTGCGCGTGCTTCGCGAGTGCGAAGCGCTTGCCGACACCGCGCGCGCAGAGGGTCAGCCGCTTCACGGTGAGCTCAGGATGGGGGTCATCCCGACAATCGCTCCGTTCCTCCTGCCCGCGATGCTCCCGAGGCTGCGGACCGAGTGGCCGAGCCTGAAGCTGTTCCTGCGCGAGGAGGCGAGCCAGGCGGCGTGCGACGCCTTGCACCGCGGGCAGCTCGACTGCGTGCTTCTGGCGATGCCCTACCCGTGCGGGGAGGCCGACAAGGCGATCCTGTTCGACGACGCGCTGTTCGTCGCCTTCCCGCGCGGCGAGGCACCGCCCCAGCCGGTGGTCGCCGCCGCCTCGATCGACGAGAACCGCCTGCTCCTCCTCGAGGACGGGCACTGCCTGAAGGACCATGCGCTCGCCGCCTGCAACCGGCCCGAACTTCGCGCGGAAGCGGCGATGATGGGCACATCGCTGCACACGCTGGTGCAGATGGTCGACAATGGCCTCGGCCTCACCTTCGTGCCCGCCATGGCCATCGAGGCGGGGATCCTCGAAGGCACTCGGGTCGATGCGCGGCCGTTGCGCTCCGAACAGGGCTTTCGGCGCATCGCGCTGATCTGGCGCCGATCGAGCCCGCGCGAGGAAGAGTTCCGGATGCTTGCCGAAACCATTCGCCGGATGGCCAGCGAGGTGATGCCCTCGCTGGCCTCGAGGCGGAAGGTCCCAGCTAAGGCGCCGGCTACTTCGCCATAGCCGGCTCGGCGACGCCGATCGGCTCGACGCTGTCCGGGTTCTGCGGAACGTCGAAACGGTCGGCGTTCATCACCTTGGTCCAGGCGCTGACGAAGTCGCGGACGAACTTCTCCTCATTGCCTTGCTCGGCATAGACCTCGGCAACCGCGCGCAGCTGGCTGTTCGCGCCGAAGATGAGATCGGTGCGTGTCGCGCGCCACTTGTCGTGCCCACCGCCGCGGTCGTAGCCGATGAACTCCTCGTCGGCGCTCGTGTCGACCACCTGCCAGAAGGTGTCGTTGTCGAGCAAATGCACGAAGAAGTCGTTGGTCAGCTGTCCCTTGCGGTGGGTGAACACGCCCTCCGGCGCGTCCCTGTAGTTGGCGCCGAGCACGCGCAGGCCGCCCAGAAGCACCGTCATTTCGGGAACCGACAGGCCAAGCAGCGAGGCGCGGTCGAGGAGCAGTTCCTCGGTGCGGACCGAGTGCTTGGTCTTGAGGTAGTTGCGGAACCCGTCGGCGGGAGGCTCCATGACAGCGAAGCTGTCGGCGTCGGTCCAGTCCTGCGAAGCGTCGCCGCGGCCGCCGGTGAACGGCACCTCGACGTCGAAGCCGGCGTCCCGCGCCGCCTTCTCGACCGCCGCCGTGCCGGCGAGGACGATCGCGTCGGCAACCGACAGGCCGCCGCGAAGCTCGTCGATTTTCGCAAGGATTTGCGACAGCTCCTCGGGCTCGTTGACCGCCCAGTTGCGCTGCGGCTCGAGCCGGATCCGAGCGCCATTGGCACCGCCGCGATGATCGGACCGGCGGTAGGTCGAGGCTGACGCCCAGGCGGCCTTGACCAGCTGACCGATGGTGAAGCCGGCGTCGAGCCTCTTCGCCTTGAAGGCCTCGACGTCCGCGTCCGAGGGAGTGCTGCCGGCCGGGACCGGATCCTGCCAGATCAGGTTCTCCTGCGGCACTTCCGGCCCGAGGTAGCGGACCTTCGGGCCCATGTCGCGATGGGTGAGCTTGAACCAGGCGCGGGCGAAGGCGTCCTTGAACGCCTCGTGGTCGTTGCGGAATTTCTCCGAGATCGCGCGGAATTCCGGATCCTCGCGGAGCGCCATGTCGGCCGTGGTCATCATCGTCGGAACGCGCTTCGACGGGTCGTGCGCAGCGGGGGCCATGTCCTCTTCGCGCTGATTGATCGGCTGCCACTGCTTGGCGCCGGCCGGGCTGGTCACGAGCTCGTACTCGTAATCGAGCAGCAGGCGGAAGTAATTCTCGGACCATTTGGTCGGGGTGTTGACCCACGAGCCCTCGATTCCGCTGGTGATGGTGTGCTCGCCCTGGCCGCTTTCGTGAGCGCTCGCCCAGCCCAGGCCCTGGAGCGTGATGTCGGCCCCTTCTGGCGCGGCCTCGACCAGGCTCGGGTCGCCAGCGCCGTGGGCCTTGCCGAAGGTGTGGCCGCCGGCGGTGAGAGCGACGGTTTCCTCATGGTTCATCGCCATCCGATCGAAGGTGATCTTGATGTCGCGCGCGGACTGAAGCGGGTCGGGGACTCCGCCGGGCCTTCCGGATTGACGTAGATGAGGCCCATCTGGACCGCTGCGAGCGGGTGCTCGAGTTCCTGCTCGCGGTCCGGCTGGATGCGCGTTTCCGCGCCCTCGCTGACCCACTTCTCCTCGGCGCCCCAGTAGATGTCGCGCTCGGGCTCGAACACGTCCTGGCGGCCGCCGCCGAAGCCGAAGGTCGGTCCGCCCATCGATCTGGATCGCGACGTTGCCGGAGAGGATGAACAGGTCGGCCCAGCTGATGTTCTTCCCGTACTTCTGCTTGACCGGCAGCAGTAGGCGGCGGGCCTTGTCGAGGTTGCCGTTGTCGGGCCAGCTGTTGAGCGGGGCGAAGCGCTGCTGCCCGCTGTTGGAGCCGCCGCGCCCGTCCCCGGTGCGGTAGGTGCCGGCGGCGTGCCAGGCCATGCGGATCATCAGCGGGCCGTAATGCCCGTAGTCGGCCGGCCACCACGGCTTGCTGTCGGTCATCATCGCCTTGAGGTCGGCCTTGAGCGCGTCGTAATCGAGCGCGTTGAACGCTTCGGCGTAATTGAAGTCGTCGCCCATCGGGTCGGGCGAGTTGCCGCCCTGGTGAAGGACTTCGAGGGGCAGGGAGTCGGGCCACCAGTCGCGGTTCTGGCGACCGAGCAGCGAGCGCACGGTGCTTGGCCTGTCGACTGGACAGCCCATCGGTTCGCCGGTCTTTGCGTCCATGGCCCTGAATCCTCCTTTTGAGATCTGGTTGCTGCCCGCCTAGACCCGCCGGCTGAACGACGGAAACGAACAATGTCGGTCAGTGACGGCGGCAAAATCGATTAGTCGGGGCGCAAACAGGCGCGGAAAAGCCGCGGCGATGGCCGACAGGCGTGCTCCTGGAGCGGCCTGTCGAGGCGGGCCGATCCGGCGCGGAACGGAAGCATCTGCGGTTCGCTGAGTCTTTCGAAGGAGAGGCAAGATGTTTAGACGAATGATCTTTGCAGCCGGCATGGGCTATCTGTTCCGCCGCTTCGCCGGCGGCCGTCGGAGCATGTCGCCAATGGCATCCGGCGGGAGCCGCTGGGGACGCCGCGGCTGGTAACATTCGCGAGGCTTGAACAAGGCGGCGGCGCGGGGTTGGCCCGCGCCGCCGCTTTCGCGTTCAGCGCCCCGCGAACAGGCGCCGCAGGAACACCGTCTCGACCTCGCGCCGAAGGTCGTTGTTGTGCTTCTTCTGGAAGCCGTGGCCTTCGTCGGAGAACAGCACGTACCACACCTCGACTCCGTTGCTTCGGATGCGCTCGACGACCTGATCGCTTTCCGATTGGGGTACGCGCGGGTCGTTGGCGCCCTGCATCACCAGCATCGGCTTCCTGATCTTGCCGACATTGGCGAGCGGGTTGATGCGCTGGAACACGGCGCGCATCGCCGGGTCCTGCTCGTCGCCATATTCGGCGCGGCGGTTGTTGCGCCGGTACGCCTCGGTGTTGGTCAGGAAGGTGATGAAGTCGCTGATCCCGTAGCGCTCGACCCCGCCGACCAGCCGGTCGGAATAATGAGTCATCGAGGCCAAGGACATGTAGCCGCCGTACGACTGGCCGTAGACCGCGACCTTTGACGAATCCATGTTCGGCTGGCGCCCGATCCAGTCGAGCAGGGCGCCGATGTCGCGCACCGAATCCTCGCGCCTGGGGCCATTGTCGAGGTTGAGGTAGCGCGTTCCGTAGCCGTCCGAGCCGCGCACGTTGGGCAGGATCACGGTCGCTCCGAGTTCCGAGGCCATCTGCTGCGCGATCGGGTTCCAGCGCGGGCGGGTCTGGGATTCCGGGCCGCCGTGAATGTCGATCACCACCGGTGTGCGGGCGTTCGCCGGAACGCCTGCCGGACGATAGACGAAGGCAGGGACCGACAGTCCGTCGAACGACTTGAAGCGGATCAGCCGCGGCTCGGCCAGGGTGCGCGGGTCGAGCGGGCCAAGCTCCGAGGAGGTCCAGCGGGTGAGCTTCGCGCCAGCCACGTCCCAGCTCCACACATCGCCGGCGGAAGTCGCCGTGGAGAGGCTGATCGCGAGCTTCCGCCCGTCGGGCGAGAAGTCGAGGCCGGTGAGCACTCCGCCGGGAAGCTCGGGCCGGGCGAGCTCGCGGCCGGTCGAGCGCTCGAGGATCCGGATTCGCGAATAGCCGTCCTCGTTGACTGCATAGGCGAGCAGCCGCCCGTCCGGACTCAGGTCGAACTCCTCGACGTCCCATTGGAGCGTCGGGGTGAGCGGGGTTCGGCGGCCGCTGGCGAGATCCACTTCCACCAGCCGGCGCACGTCGCTGCCATGGTCGGTGATGACGATCACGCGATTGCCGTCGGGCGTGAAGCGCGCATTCTCGTAGCGCGCCGGCTCGGCCGTCCAGCCGAGCTAGCTCGCGCGGCCGGTCGAGAGGTCGAGCAAGGCGAGCCGCGTCTCGCGGTTCGAGATGTTGTGCTGGTGGAGGATCCGGGTGTTGGAGGCCGAGCTGTGCGCGGGGGAGATATTGCCCGTGCCCTGGTAGGCGACCCGGCGGCTCGCGGCATTGGCGGGGTCCGCCACGAGGATCGCATAATCGCCCGAGCCCTTGGTCGCTCGCGACCAGGCGGCGAGACGCCCGTTCTTGCTGAACACCAGCTGCTGGTTGCGAGTGCCGGGCTCGGTCAGCTGCAGCGCGTCCGCGCCGACGTCCATCGCATAGAGCTGGAACCATTCATCGCCGCCGGTGTCGCGCTCGACGATGAAGCGGCCGGTGCCGGGGACGACTTCCGCGTCGGCGACGGGCTCGTCGAAAAAGGTGAGCTGGACGCGCGCGGCTCCCGGCGCGGCGACCCGGTGGACCTGGTTGGTCGCGCCGAAGCGGGTGGTGATCAGGATCGAGCCGTCGGGCAGCCAGTCCTGGAACGTGGTTTCGCGATAGTTCTGGTAGCGCTGGACCGACGCCTGCACGTCCGCCGGGATCGGTGGCACGTTCTCGAGCCGGGCAGTGCCGACGGTACGGGTCTCGACCTGCGCAGCGGCCTGGGCGAGGATCGGCGTCGCAGGGGCGGCGGAAAGCAGGAGAAGGGACGCAAGGAGCGCAAAGCGGCGCATGGACCCTCATTTTGTGTGCACGCTCCACCTCAGCCGGTCTGGGCAGAGGAGTCGAGGCCGTTGTTGCATGACCGAAGCTCCCGCAGCCGGTAGGGCAATACCCGAAGTTCGCCAAGTTCACTCCTCAACGCGCGCGCGAGGCGCTCGCGCGCTCGCGAATGCGCGTACGCGCGAGCAAGGGGCACACAAGTCGTGGAGGGTGAGGGTCGGCGCGAGGCATGCAGTCGCAAGGCTGGCAGGCGAATTCCTATTTTGGAAGCAAATAGGGTTTTCGCGGGCCCGTGCTCGTCACTCCGGCCAGTTGCTGCCGCGCGAGCGCTGCTCGCGGCTGACCTCCAATGGCTCCCCGAACCAGTGCACCCGCTGCGGGAACGGGATTTCGATCCGCCGTCTTCGAGCGCGCGCTTGACCGCCCTCACCACGCGGTCGCGGCTGCGGTGCATGTCGAGCTGCATGGAACCTGCCCACCAGCGCACGGTGAAGTCGATCGAGCTGTCGTTGAATTCGCGCGCGTAGACTTCGACCGGCCTGCGTCCATCGACCCCGTCGAGCGGCGCCACCGCATCGGCGATCAGCTTCGCTGCGCGGTCGAGGTCGGTGTCGTATGCAACTCCGACCACGATCTCGTAGCGTCGGAGCGTCGCGTCGGTCAGGACCCGAAGCGGGTTCTTGAACAGGAAGCTGTTGGGAACGATCGTCAATTCGTTGTCGAGCCGGCGGAGGTAAGTCTCCCTGAGCGTGGTCTGCTCGACGCGTCCTTCGACGCCTTCGCACTCGATGAGGTCGCCGATGCGCATCTTGCGGCGGAGCATCAGCAGCACGCCGGCAAGGAAGTTCTCGAAGATGTCCCGGAAGGCGAAGCCGATCGCGACCGAGCCGAAGCCGAGCACGGTGAGGAGGCTGGGCCGGCGTTGACCCCGGGAAGATCACGGCGCGCGCGATGAGCACGCCGAATATCCAGACCAGAATGCCCGCAAGCGTCGCGAACAGCTCTGAGGCTCGGCCTCGCGAGTGCGCGAGGCCACTCGTCCGACGGCGCTCCGGACGAGGTGAGCGACGCCCCAGGCGACGAGCAGCACGAAGAACGCGATCGCGAGCTGCGGGAGCGATCGCGTGAAGCCGGCGAGCATTCGCACGCGTTCGACGAGGACTTCGATCAGGTCCATCTTGAGCCCTGAGAAGATGAACGGGACAGGATCAACGACAGTTCCGGGGCGCGGGCCGTTCAGGACGCGCTGACGAAGCTGTCGAGCACCTTCTTGCGGCCTGCGTGCTCGAAGTCGATCTCGAGCTTGTTGCCCTCGATCGCGGCGATCGTGCCGTAGCCGAACTTGCCGTGGAACACGCGCTGGCCGAGCGCGAGGTCGGTGCGCGCCTGCGTGCCGAGCGAGACGGCCGAGCCGCGGGCTTCGACGATGCGCTGCGGCTCGGTGTTGTAGCCGGTGCGGTGGCGCGCTGCCAGCCGGACTGCGGGTGCTGGCCCGCATCGACTGGGCCGGGCCGAGGTGGGCGAACGGGTCGGTGCGCTCGCTCCACTGCGCTCGCCACAGGCTCTCGCCGCCGGTCATCGTGGTTTGCGCCTCGATGTGCGCATCCGGGAGTTCGGCGACGAAGCGGCTGGGGAAGAGCTCGACCACTGGCCGTAGATGCGGCGGTTGGCGGCGTGGAGGATGGTGCAGTGGCGCGCGCGCGCGTGATCGCGACATAGGCGAGGCGGCGTTCTTCCTCGAGGCTCTTCAAGCCGCCCTCGTCGAGCGCGCGCTGCGACGGGAAGATGCCTTCCTCCCAGCCGGGCAGATAGACGCGGTCGAACTCGAGGCCCTTGGCCGCGTGGATGGTCATGATCGTCACGCGGTCGGCCGAGCGGACCTCGTCATTGTCCATCACCAGCGACACGTGCTCGAGGAAGGCGGGGAGGGATTCATATTCCTCCATCGCGCGCGTCAGGCTCGGCGAGGTTCTCGAGCCGGCCGGCGGACTCGGGCGCGCGCTGCGCTCGGCCTGGAGCATTGCGGTGTAGCCGCTTTCGTCGAGCATGATGCGCGCGAGGCTCGGCGTGCGGAGAACTCGTTCGACATCTGCCTCCAGCGCGCGATGTCGGCGATGAAGCGGGCGAGCCGAGTTGCGCGCGCGCCTGCAATTCGTCGCTGTCGAGCATCGAGGCGGCGGCGAGCAGCAGCGGCTGCTGCGTCGCTCGTGCGGCGGCGTGGATGGTTGCGAGCGCCTTGTCGCCGAGGCCGCGCTTGGGCTGGTTGACGATGCGCTCGAACGCGAGGTCGTCGGCCCGCTGGTGGATCAGGCGCAGGTAGGCGAGCGCGTCGCGGATCTCGGCGCGCTCGTAGAAGCGGAAGCCGCCGACGATCTGGTAAGGCAGGCCGATGGCGATGAAGCGCTCCTCGAACTCGCGCGTCTGGAACTGCGCGCGCACGAGGATCGCGGCGTCGTTCAATGAGCGGCCGCGGGTCATGTGCGATTCTGCCTCCTCGCCGATCGCCGCGCTTCCTCGGGGCCGTCCCACACGCCGATCCGGACCTTCGTGCCGTCGCCGGCGTCGGTCCACAGGCGTCTTGCCGAGCCGGCCGGCGTTGTGGGCGATGAGCCCGTCCGCCGCGGCGAGGATGTGGCTGGTCGAGCGGTAGTTCTGCTCGAGCCTGATCACCTTCGCGCCCGGGAAGTCGGCGTCGAACTTGAGGATGTTGGCAACCTCGGCGCCGCGCCAGCTGTAGATCGACTGGTCGTCGTCGCCGACGCAGCACAGATTTGCGGCGCGGCTCGGCGAGCAGCTTGAGCCATTCGTACTGCGAGTGGTTGGTGTCCTGATATTCGTCGACCAGGATGTAGCGGAAGCGTTCGCGATAGGCTTCGAGCACGTCGGTCTGGCGGCGGAAGATCACCAGCGTGTGGAGCAGGAGGTCGCCGAAGTCGCAGGCGTTGAGCGTCTTCAAGCGCTCCTGGTAGGCCGCGTAGAGCTCG
>JAUJOV010000026.1 GCA_030447545.1 Sphingomicrobium sp.
GGCGATCAATGGCGTGAAGCTCGGCCACGGGCCGGGCGAGCTACTGCTCGCCGTCGCGGACGGCATGGACTCGCCCCTGCTCGCCGCACGGGCGCCGTTCGACCTGATCATCGCCAACATCCTCGCCGGGCCGCTGATCGCGCTTGCAAACGACTTCGCGCGCGCGCTGGCGCCCGGCGGCAGCGTCATTCTCGCCGGCCTGCTCGACACGCAGGCCGACGCGGTGACCCGCGCCTACGAGCAGCACGGGCTCACACTCCGCGACCGCGGCTCCGGTGAATGGCCGGTGCTGGTGCTCGAAACGGCTTGAGCTAACGTCCGGTTTCCACCCATTGCCGACATTGGCGGCTTAGGTCTGCTTGCGACCCAAAGCACTAGCAGGACCCAAAAAGGGAGCCGCTCATGAACCCCTGTGGAGGTCGATAGTTCTCAACGATAGTGGGGACATCATCGGAAGGCAGGCTCATGGACGACAAGAGAGACGGACCGGGTGACATTCCCACATCCGAGCGCATGAGGGACATCGGAACAGCGATGGCGACCCGCTTGGGCCAGAAGGTGACAGGCAGTGAAGGCCGCGATCAAACAGGCGCAGAGTCTCGCCTGACGCTAGCGGACGTTGAAGCCCTTACGGGCGGCTGGCCTAAAGCGCCCCGGAACATCGTTGAGCAGATGCTGAAGCAATATGGCCCGCCGAACGAAGGCACCCGCTACCGGCTCATCTGGTATTACAATGGTCCTTGGAAGCGGACCGAGGTGACGCGGGATGAGATCGCACACAACTTCCCTGCACCCCACACAGACTACATCACGAATTGGATCGATTACCGGATTCCGGTGGAGCTCGCTGCCGATCTCACCCGCTACGATGGAAGCTGCCTTATCGACCGGACTGCGGGTGAGGCGGGCGCGCGCTGTGACAGCGAAGCCGCGAACTTTATCACCCTCAACTTCATGAACGAAATTGTTACGGGTCAGAAGACGGTTGAGGAGGCAAGGGAGGCATACGCAGCGCAAATGTCGGCATACATGCTCGGACGGCCGGCTCCATATGCTGAGCGGCTCCTATTCGAGCCTCCGAGCGGAAACACTGTTGACCCTGATGAAGCTGTCATGGCTCCGCAGGTGAACCAGCTGAAGGAAAAGGCGAAAGACGTTTTCTTCGGTGATAGAGAGGATAGTCGCGGCTAACGAGAGGGTAGCAACCGGCCTCCCCATCTTCTCGGTAACTAGGCGCAGGCGGCACCGGCTCTGGAAGCAGCGAACGTTCCGCTTTCCACCCATTGCGGACATTAGCGGATCAGTTCTTGCGGTTCTCTGCGATTTAAGACCGGAGAGCTCAGAGCGTCTCCAGTACGAAGGTCTCTAGTGGCCGGCATGACTCGACCCCGAGGTTTGACAAGATCACGAAGGTAAACGGCTCACCAGGACCCTCGACTGTGCCCCAGCTCGTGCAAACGCCGGACGTATTCCCGCCGTGCCCCCAGACAGGCTGGCCGCTCTGCGTCTTCAGTTGTCCCGCCCCAAGGCCATAGCCGCGTTCGGCAGCTCCGAGTTCTGGTTTCGGAACGCTCATCAGCTTCCATGTGGCAGGTGTCACGAGAGTGCCGCCTCGAAGTGCCTTGGTCAGCCTCAAGAGGTCGGCGGCCGTCAGGTATGCGCCCCCGAACGGGCTCGCCCGAGCCGCGAGAATGAACGAATTGTCGCGGAAGCCGGGCTGATCGAGCGAGTAGGTGGGCTCGTACCCGTAGGCGAGCCTCTCCGGGACATGGTCTCGGGGAGCCGTTCCGGCTCCTGTCATGCCGGCCGGGCGAAAGACATTTTCGTCGATATAGTCGTAGTAATCCTTACCGGACGTAAGCTCTACGATCCGCCCCAGGAGCAAGTAGCCGGCGTTGCTGTAGCGGTAGCGAGTTCCGGGCTCGAACTCGGGTGCCTTCCTTGGGGCGATCGCGAGAAAATCTGCCACGCTCCGGAGCGCATCGGGAACGATTTTGAACCCGGGAGGGTATGCGTCGCCGAGGCCTGAGCTGTGCGCCAGAAGATGCTTGACCTGTATCCTCGAGCCCCGCCTCAGAAACAGCAAACTCCGGCAGCAGGTCTTGCAGCCGAGTATCCCAGGACAGTCGGCCTTGTTGTACCAGCTGCGCGACGGCGATCGCAGTGAAGGTCTTGCCGATCGAAGCCGAGTAGAAGCGAGTCTGCACATTATTGGGGACCCCAAACCTTCGCTCGGCTAGCCCATAGGCCTGTTGAAAGATGTTCCGGTCACCTCGTGCGAGCGCCACCACACCAGAAAAGTGATTTTCGGCCGCTAGCCTCACGGCATTCTCGTGGACGATCCGGGCTCGCTCTCGGTCCGTCTTGACGATCGGCGCCATTCCAGGGACGGTCTCAGGCAAGCCCCCGATCTTGAGAATGCGATGCGGCGGAGCAGCCTCGACCTCGAGTGACAGCTTCTGCAAGCGGTTCAAGCGGCTGCTCTTGAAGATGATGTCGCCGCTCGTGGCTGTCTTGGCTTCAAATCTTACGAACAGCTACAGAACAATCGAGTAAATAGAGATCCAAAACCACACGACCGCGTCTCATACGACGCAACTCGTAGAGCCTCTGGCGCCAAATTACGTTCCAGATAAGTGCGAGCGGTAAGTGCATCCGCTTTATTCAGCATTTCGATGAGTTGGCGAGCGCGTCGCGCAGCCGGCGATTGGGTCGCTCTTTTGTGCGCCAAGATCGAACTTCTGGATCGCAGTGGCTCCTGCAGCGGATGCTCGACACCCAATCCCAGGACGCCCAGGCTCACCACCAGCCAACTGGCAGTCGAGCGGAAAGTGAGGCCACGCTGAAACCTCCCACGATGTGCCGTCGCGCGTCGGCCACCTTTGTGATCGTAGCGGACAATTGCTGTCCGAAAACGACACTGTTTCCCGCCTTCTCCGCCTTCAGTCACTCTATCCTGCCTCGCTCTGCTGCAACGGGCGTGCCACCTCGGGCGTCCGTTTTCCACCCATTGCGGACACTAGCGCCAGGCGAATGGCCAGTGCCGGTGGTCATTCTTGTCGCCCAGCTGGTCGAGCATGAAGGCGTAATATTCGGCGATCGACTTGAAGCGCCTGAACCGCCTCCGACTTGCCGTGCCCCGCTTCCATGATCGTTCGGAACAGCAGCGGATTGGTCGGTCTTGGCTGCGCGAAGCCTCGGCGACATATTTGGCCGGCTCGAAATACTGGACCTGGCTGTCCCACAGGCCAGTTCCCACGAACATCGCGGGATAATCCTGCGCGCTGAGATTGTCGGGCGAATAGACACATGTAGTCGCAATATTGCGGCTGCCTGGGTTCCCCCACTCGTCATATTCGTTGGTCGTCAGCGGATCGTCGGATCGAGCATCGTCGTCACCACGTCGACGAACGGCACCTGGCTGACGATCACGCGATAGTCGCGCGGCGCCAGCGTTCGCGACCGCGCCCATCAGCAGTCTGCTCCGCGCTCTGCCCATCGCAGCGACGCGGTCCTTCGCCGCATAGCCGTTCGCCACCAGAAAGCGCGTCACGTCGACGAAGTCGGTGAAGCTGTTCTTCTTGTTGAGCAGATGGCCCTGGTCGTACCAGGCGCGGCCCATCTCCTGCCCGCCGCGAATGTGCGCGATCGCGTAGACCATCCCGCGGTCGAGCAGGCTCGGCACGGTCGGGGACCAATAGGGATCCGACGACGACCTGCGGCTGCCGTAGCCGTACTGCAGCATCGCCGCAGTGCCGCCGCGCTTGAAACCATTGCGATAGACCAGCGACACCGGGATCCGAGTCCCGTCGCCAGTCGCCCAGACCCGCTCGGTGACATAGTTCGACGGGTCGTAATTGGGCGAAGGCGTGCGCTTGAGCACCGTGCGCTCGCCTGTCCGCGCGTCGACCTCGTAGGTGACCTGCGGCGTGGTCAGCGAATCGTAGGTGTAGCGCAGCTTCGTCGTCGACCTCGCGGTTCTCGCCGATGGTCATCGACAGGCGGGCTCGTCGGACTCGACCTCGCTGCTGCGCCGCTATTGGCGGAGCATGCGCAGCTTGTTGCCGTTCGAGCGCTGCTCGATCGCGATGAAGCTGTTGAACGGCTGGAAGTCCTCGATGAACACCTCCGGGAATCGTGCGGCACCAGGTCGGTCCAGGCGCTGCGGCCCTGGGCGGAGGCCGCGCGTCGGGAGCGGTCATCAGCTTGTAGTTGGGCGCGTTCCAGTTGGTGCGGATCACCCAGCGGTCGCCGACATGGTCGGCGTAGAAGCGGGAACTTCGCTCGCGCGGCGCGAGCAGCGCGAAGTGGCCGGGAGCTGCGGCCCTCGCAGCGCGCTGTCGTTGCTGACCGTGCTTTCCAGATAGATGTAGATGAACCTGTCGTCGCTCGTGGCCGATGCTCATGTAGAAGCTCTCGTCCTTTTTCCTCATAGACGAGCTTGTCGGTCGACGCGGCGTGCCGAGCACGTGGGACTTCACGCGCTTGCTGAGCAACGTCACCGGGTCCTTCTCGACGTAATAGACCGCGGTTGTCGTCGCCCCAGACCAGGTTCGCCTCGACGTTCGAGACCCTTGCCGGCGAGCATCCCGCCGGTCGCGAGATCCTTGACCCGCATCACGTACTGGCGCCGGCCGATCACGTCCTCGGCGTAGGCGAGCAGGCGGTTGTTCCGGCTGACGTCCCAGTCGCTGACCGAGAAGAAGCTGTGGCCCTTCGCAAGCTTGGGCTGGTCGAGCAGGATCCTCGCGAGCCTGAAGCGAGCCCCAGCTTGCGGGCAAGCACCGGATAGTCCTCGCCGGCGCGGAAGGGTGTAATAATAGCTGCGCTCGCGGAACGGTACCGACGCATCGTCCTGCTTGATGCGGCCGACGATCTCCGAATAGAGTTTCTCCCGAAGCGGCTTTTCAGCGGCGCGAGCACGGCGTCGGCATAGGCATTCTCGGTACGCCAGATAGCCGAAGACCTCGGGGGCCTTGCGCGTGTCGTCGCGAAGCCAGTAATAGGGATCGGCGCGCTCCTTGGGCCCCTTGACGGTGTAGGGCTTCTGCGGAGCCACGGGCGGCGTCGGCGCGTCTGCGCAATCGCCAGGCCGGGCGCAGAGCGCCGCAACGAACAGGATGCGCTTCAAGTCGGGTCTCCGCAGCGGATTGGAATCGTCCATTTTAGCCAGCTTGCGCGACGATGCGAGCCCATTCCTCTTCACCGATCACGCGCACGCCGAACTCCTCTGCCTTCGAGCTTCTCGAGCCCGCGCCCGGGCCGGCAACGACCAGGTCGGTCTTCGCGCTGACCGAGCCGGCCGCGCGTGCTCCGAGGCGCTCGGCCTGCGCCTTGGCCTCGTCGCGGCTCATCATCTCGAGGCTCCCGGTGAAGACGATGGTCTTTCCAGTCCACTGCGTCTGCCTGGCTTCGCTCACGAACGCCTTCGGGCGCACTTCGCTGAGCAGATCGTCGAGCACTTCGCGGTTGTGCGGCTCGTGGAAGAAATCGACCAAAGCTTCGGCAACGACGGGCCCCACGCCCTCGACGCCGGACAGCTCCGCCTGCGCGTCCTGCCCGGTCGCCGCCTCGCGCAGCGCTTCGACCGTTGCGAAACATTTGAGCAGGTCGCGCGCAGTGACGATGCCGATATGGCGGATGCCCAGCGCGAACAGCAGGCGCGGACCCTCCGGCTCGCGCTTCGCCTCGATCGCGGCGAGCAGATTGTCGACCGACTTCTCCTTCCAGCCATCGCGCTCGAGCAGCTCGCCGCGGTGGCGGTGCAGGCGGAAGATGTCGGCCGGCGAATGAAGCCAGCCAAGGGTGATGAACTCGGCGATCGTCTTCTCGCCAAGCCCCTCGATGTCGAGCGCACCGCGCGAGACGAAATGCCTGAGCCGCTCGAACCGCTGCGCCGGGCAGATCAGCCCGCCCGTGCAGCGCACGTCGACTTCGCCTTCCTCCGACACCGCCTCGCTCCCGCATTCGGGGCAGTGATCGGGAAAGGCGTAGGGCGCCCGCGCCTCGTCGCGCGTAAGGTTCTCGACGACTTGCGGGATCACGTCGCCGGCGCGCTGGATGCGCACCCGGTCGCCGATGCGAAGGCCCAGCCGCTGGATCTCATCGCGGTTGTGGAGGGTGACGTTGGCAACGATCACTCCGCCGACGCCAACCGGCTTCAGGCGGCCGACCGGCGTCAG
Organism: Sphingomicrobium sp.; assembly: GCA_030447545.1. Classification (GTDB taxonomy): domain Bacteria; phylum Pseudomonadota; class Alphaproteobacteria; order Sphingomonadales; family Sphingomonadaceae; genus Sphingomicrobium. The sequence goes on from JAUJOV010000026.1 coordinate 6,183, forward strand.
CTTGCCGGTGCGCCCGACCTGGATGTGGATCGCCTCGAGCGTCGTCTCGGCCTTTTCGGCGGGGAACTTGTGCGCGAGCCCCCAGCGCGGTGCGCGTGCGACCTGCCCCAGCCGTTCCTGCCAGTCGAGCCGATCGACCTTGTAGACCACGCCGTCGATGTCGAACGGCAGGTCTGCCCGAGCTTTCTCGATGGCGCGATAATGGGCAAGCATCGCGGTGAGGTCGTCGCAGCGCACGAGCAGGTCGGTCACAGGCAGCCCAAGCGCCTCGATCCGCCTGATCGCCTCGAACTGGCTGCCGGCCAGCGGCTCGGAAAGCTCGCCCCAGCCGTGGGCGAGGAACCGGATCGGGCGCGCCGCAGTGATGCTCGCGTCTTTCTGCCGGAGCGACCCGGCCGCGGCGTTGCGCGGGTTGGCGAAGATCTTCCCGCCGGCCGCCTCCTGACGCTCGTTGAGGGCGGCGAAATCCTCCTTCGACATGTACACTTCGCCGCGCACCTCGAGCACTTGCGGAGCGCCGTCGATGCGCTGCGGAATGTCGGCGATCGTACGAACGTTCGCTGTCACGTCCTCGCCGACCGTCCCGTCACCGCGCGTCGCGGCAAGCACCAGCTCGCCGCCCTCGTAGCGCAGCGAGCAGCTCAGCCCGTCGATCTTGGGCTCCGCGGTCATCGCGACGTGCGCGTCCGCCGGCAGGTTGAGGAAGCGCCTCACACGCGCTGCGAACTCGCCGACCTCGTCTTGCGAAAACGCATTCTCGAGGCTGAGCATCGCCCGTGCGTGCTGGACCTTAGCAAGCGGCCCGCTCGGCGCTGCCCCGAGCCGCCTCGACGGCGAATTCGGCCGCACCAGGTGGGGGAAGCGCGCCTCGAGCTCGGCATTCTCGCGCACCAGGGCGTCATATTGCGCGTCGCTGATCTCGGGCTCGTCGCGGTCGTGATAGAGCCGGTCGTGCCGCGCAATTTCCCTGGCGAGCCGCATCAGCCGGTTGGCGGCCTCGGCCTGCGTGAGCTGCTCAGCCATCCTCGCCGAACAATTCCTCGAGGAAGTTGACGAAGGCCGTCCATGCGCGCTCGGCCGCCGTGCGGTTGTGGACCACTCCGGGAATGGAGCCGTCGGCCTTGGGATTGGTGAAGCCGTGCTGCACATGGCCGTAGGCGTGGATCTGCCAGTCGGCGCCCGCCTCGGTCAGCTCGTTGGCGAGCGCAACCACCTTGTCCGGCGGCGCGAGCGGGTCATCCCAGCCGTGGAAGGCGATCACCTTCGCGCCGATCGGCCGCGGGTCGAGCCCCGCTGGATCGAACAGGCCGTGAAAGCTTGCGACTCCGGCCACGTCTGCGCCGCTGCGCGCAAGGTCGAGCGCGCACATGCCGCCGAAGCAGAAGCCCGCCGCGGCGAGGTGCCCGCCATCGGCGCCGTCGAGCCCGCGCACCTGCTCGAACAAGGCGAGCAATCGCCGCCTCAGCCCTGCACGGTCGGCCTTCAGCCGGTTCATCTCGCCGACCATCGTCTCGCGCGGCGCGCCCTGGAATTTCTTGCCGAACGGGTCCGCAGCGAAGGCGGAATAGCCGAGCTCGACCAGCTGGCGCGCATAGCCGAGCTCCAGCTCGCTCACCCCCATCACGGTCGGGAACAGGATCACGGTCGGCCGAGGCTGGTTGTCACGCCGCCCGACGAACACGCTCTCAAGCTCCTCGCCCTCGAACTCCAGCCCTACCGGGCGCTGCTTGCTCATGCCGCCTCCAGCAATCGCGCGGCCTGGGCGCGCGCTTCGTCCGTGACTGCGGCGCCCGACAGCATGCGCGCAATCTCCTCGCGCCGCTCGCTTTCGTCGAGCCGCCGCACGGTCGTGCGCGTTCCGCCCTGGCCGTGGGTCTTCTCGATCCGGAAATGGTGGGTCGCGCGCGCAGCGACCTGGGGGGAATGGGTGACCACCAGCACTTGCGACTGGCGCGCGAGCCGCGCGAGCCGCTCGCCGATCGCGCTTGCCACCGCTCCGCCGACGCCGCGGTCGACCTCGTCGAAGATCATCGTGCCCGCGCTGCCCGCCTCGGCAAGCGCGACCTTGAGCGCGAGGATGAAGCGCGACAGTCCGCCGCCGCTGGCGATGCGCGTCAGCGGGCCGAACGGCGCGCCGGGATTGGTCGAGACTTCGAATTCCACGCGGTCGGTGCCGGCGGGCCCTGGCTCGGCCGCCGCGATCGCGGTGCGGAAGCGCGCGGCGTCGAGCCTGGCGATGGAGCTCGGCAGCGACCGCGCGATCCAGCCGCTCGGCCGCGGCATGGCGCTCGCGGCTGACGTCGGCTGCCGCCCGGGAATAAGCGAGCCGCGCTTCCTCGAGCGCCTGATCGAGGCCGGCAATCCGCTCGCCGCCCGCATCGATCTCCGACAGCCGCGCGCGCATCCGTGCCCCGAGCTCCGCGAGCGCGTCGGGCTCGACCCGGTGCTTGCGCGCAAGCCCGCGGATGTCGAACAGCCGCGCCTCGACGCTCTCGAGCCGCGCCGGGTCGCACGCGAGCGCGTCGGCCGCCCGCTCGATGCGGTCCTCGGCCTCGGCGGCGTCGATCAACGCCCGGTCGAGCGCCGCCAGCGCTTCGGCCAGAAGCGGATGCTCGGCCGCGCCGCGCTCGATCCGGCGCGCGGCCAGCCGCAGCTGCGCAAGCGCGCCGTCGGATCCGCCGAGCAGCTCGTCGAGGCCGGTCAGGCTCTCGCCCGCCTTTATGCCGGCCTGGATCTCGGAGCGCTCTTCCGCGAGCCGGCTTTCCTCGCCCGATTGCGGGCTCAGCGCCTCGATCTCGCCAAGCGAATGGGCAAGCCAGTCGCGCTCGCGCTCGGCCGACGCAAGCTGCGCGCGCGCCTGCCCGAGCTCCGCTTCGATGCGCGTGACCTCCGCCCAGGCCTCGGCCACCCGCCCGGTGTCGAGCCGTCCGAATGCGTCGAGCAGCGCCCGGTGGCCGCGCGGGTTGAGGAGACCGCGGTCGTCGTGCTGGCCGTGGATCTCGACCGCCTGGCTGCCGATCTCGCGCAGGAGTCCGGCGGGCACGGGCGACGCGCCGACGAACGCGCGGCTCCCGCCGTCTGCCTTGAGCGTTCGCCTGAGAATCAGCGGCTCGCCCGTCTCGGCCTCGATGCCCTGGTCCGAAAGCAGCGCGTGCGCCGGGTGGTCGCCTCCAAGCTCGAGCTCGGCAGAGACGCTCGCCGACTCCTGCCCCGAGCGCACCAGCCCCGCCTCCGAACGCGCGCCAAGCGCGAGGCCGAGCGCATCGAGCAGGATCGACTTGCCCGCGCCGGTCTCCCCGGTAAGCACGCCAAGGCCGCGCTCGAACTCGATCTCGAGCGCTTCGACCAGAACGACATTGCGGATTGCGAGCTGCCTCAGCACGCCCGCTTTGGCCTCAGCTCTGAGTCGCGGCCCGCGGCATGTGCCGGGCGATGAGATTATAGGCCCGCTGGTACCATTCGCTGCCCGGATAATTCCGGCCGAGCACAGCCGCCGCCTTCTGCGCTTCCTGGGGCAGGCCGAGCGCGAGATAGCTTTCGACCAGCCGCTCGAGCGCCTCGGGCGTATGGTTGGTCGACTGGTACTTCTCGACCACGTTGCGGAACCTCATCGTCGCCGCGAGCCACTGGCCGGAGCGCTGGTAGAATCGGCCGACCTCCATCTCCTTGCCGGCGAGATGGTCGTTGATGAGGTCGACCTTGAGCCGGGCGTCCGCCGCATACTGGCTCTGCGGATAGCGGCGGATCAGCTCGCCGAAGGCGTCGGCCGCCTGCTGGGTCGTGCGCTGGTCCCGAGTGACGTCCGCGACCTGCTCGTAATAGCTCATCGCGATCAGATAGTGCGCGTAGGGCGCGTCCCTGTTGCCCGGGTGGATCGTCAGGAAGCGCTGCGCCGAGCTGATCGCCTCGGGATATTTCTTCGCCATGTAATAGCTGAACGCGCTCATCATCTGCGCTCGGCGGGCCCAGACCGAATAGGGGTGCTGACGCTCGACCTCGTCGAACAGCTTGGCCGCGACCTCGTAGCGCCGGTTGTCGAGCGTCTCCTTGGCCAGCGCGTAGAGCGTGTTCACGTCCCGCGCGATATAGGCGCTGTCGGTCACCCCGCGGTTCCTCGCGCAGCCGCCCGCCGGGATGATGCCGGCGCAGGCAATGAGGAGCAGGGCGGTGCGGGCGAGCTTCGGCGACATTTCGAAAACCTCATTAGCGTGGCGGCGGCGGGAGGCCAAGCGGCACATGGACGCTCCAGCCTTGGCGGCGGATGAACGGCTTACACCGCGGCGGGGCCCGGGGCTTCGTCCGTCTCGAGCCTCAGGAAGCTGTCGGGCTTGAGGCCCAGCCAGACCAGCATCGGCGCGGAGATGTAGATCGACGAATAGGTGCCGATCAGCGTGCCCAGGAAGATCGCGAGGGTCAGCCCGAACAGCACGTCCGGCCCGATCAGGAGTAGCGTGCCCAGGGCGAACAGGATCGACAAAGCGGTCACCACCGTGCGCGACAGCGTCTCGTTCAACGACAGGTTGAGGAGCGGGACGATCGCCATCTTGCGGAACTTGCGCAAATTCTCCCGGATCCGATCGTAGATCACCACCGTGTCGTTGAGCGAATAGCCGACGATCGCCAGGAAGGCGGCGACGATGTTGAGGTCGACCTGCAATTCGAACGCCGCAAAGAAGCCCAGCATCACCGAGACGTCGTGGAACAGGGTGACCAGCGCTCCCACCCCGAAATGCCATTCAAAGCGGAACCAGATGTAAATTGCGACCCCGAGCATCGCCAGCGCAATCGCCAGGGCGCCGTCCCTCGCGAGCTCCTGGCTGACCTTTCCGGAAACGGTGTCGACGGAATCCACGCGCGAGCCCGGGTATTGCTGGGCGAGCATCTGGCGGACCCGGCTTGCAGCGGCGTTCGCGGCGGCTTCCCCGCCCTCCGGCTTGGGCAGGCGGATGGTGTAGCTCCTGGGCCCGCCCGATTCCTGGATGCTTCGCCTCGCCGAGGCCGAGCGAGCCGACGCGGTCTCTCAACTGCTCGACGTCCACGGTCTGAGTGAAGGTGGTGCGCATCGTCTGGCCGCCGATGAAGTCGACGCCGAGGTTCAAGCCACGCAGCGGCACCAGCGCGCGAGGCTGGCGATCACCAGCAGGATCGACATGCCCATGGCGATATTGCGCCAGCGCATGAAGTCGACATTGGTGTTGTCGGGGACGAGCTTGAGAAGCTTCATACTTCCTCAGATGTACAGCGCGCGCGGCCGGCGGCGACGCACCCACAGCGCCACCAGCATGCGCGTGAAATTGACCGCGGTGAACACCGAGGTGACGATGCCGATCATCAGAACGACGGCAAAGCCGCGGATGGGCCCCGAGCCGAAGTACCACATCAGCACCGCGGCGATGACGTTGGTGATGTTGGCGTCGAAGATCGCGGTCGAGGCCTCCTTGTAGCCGGTCTCGATCGAATCGAGGATCTTGCGCCCGCGCCTCTGCTCCTCGCGTATTCGCTCGTTGATCAGCACGTTGGCATCGACCGCAGCGCCGATGGTCAGGACGAAGCCGGCGATTCCGGGCAGGGTCAGCGAAGACTGGAACACGGCGAGGATGCCGAGGATCAGCAGCGCGTTCACCAGCAGGGCAAGAATCGCATAGACGCCGAACCGCCCGTACGTGACGAGCATGAAGATCATCACCGCAAGCGTGGCCGCGATGCTGGCGATGATGCCCTTGCGGATCGAATCCTTGCCGAGCTCGGGCCCGACCGTGCGCTCCTGGATCACGTTGAGCTTCACCGGCAGCTTGCCCGAGGCGAGCGAGACGGCGAGCTGGTTCGCGGTCTCGACCGTGAAATTGCCGCTGATCTGAGCCTGGCCGCCGAGGATCGGCTCGTTGATGCTCGGCGCCGACAGGATCTTGTCGTCGAGGATGATCGCGAACGGCTTTCCGACATTCTCCTGCGTGACCCGCCCGAAGCGCCGCGCGCCCGCCGTGTTGAAGCGGATGTTGACCACGGGCCGATTGTCCTGGTCGAAGCCCTGCTTGGCATCGACCAGCTGCTCGCCCGAGACCATCACCCGCCGCTTGACCGCCATCAGCCCGGTGCCGTCGGCGAGCGGGAGCACCTGACTTCCCGCGGGGGCGCGGCCCTGCTGAACCTGCTGCGGGTCGGCGGTAAGCTCGACCAGCTTGAACTCGAGCCGCGCGGTCTGGCCGATCAGCGCCTTGAGCGCCTCGGGGTCCTCGACCCCCGGGACTGCGACATAGATGCGGTTCTGGCCCTGGGTGACGACGGTGACTTCCTTCGTCCCCTGCGGGTCGATGCGCCGCCTCACGACATCGCGCGCCACGCTCATGGCGTCGCGCATGGCCCGCTGCGACCCGCCGGCCGTCGGCGTGACCACGACGCGATTGAATCCACCACGCTTATGTCCCAATCACGCGCCCCGGTGAGACCGACCGGCTGAGTCATCGCCCGCAGCCGCTCGACCGCCGCGTCGACCTTGGTCGGGTCTCGCACCATGAACGACAGCCGCCCGCCGGAGGTCGAGATGTCCCCGATGGGGATGCGCGGGCTCCCGCGAAGCTCGGTCGTGACCTGGTCTTCCATCGCCTGGAGCCGCTGGCGCGCGGCGTCGGCGGCGTCGGCCTCGAGCAGCAGCTCGCTCCCGCCGGCAAGGTCGAGGCCGAGGTTGATGGTCGCGCTCGGAAGCCACGCCGGATAGCGTTCGCGCAAATCAGCCGGCAGCATGGAGGGAATCGCGAACAAGATCCCGACCAGGATCACCAGCGTGATCGAGAGGATCTTCCAGCGGGGGAAATCGAGCACTTGCGGGTCCCCGGCCGGCTAGTCGTTGGCCGGCTTGGCGGACTTGGTGACCACCTGGCTCAGAGTGCCCTTGACCACGCGGACCCGAACGCCCTGCGAGATCTCGACCTCGGCCTCCTCGTCGGTGACCTTGGTCACGCGGCCGCGGATGCCGCCGCCGGTGACCACGTCGTCGCCCTTCTTGATCGCGGCGATTGCCGCTGCATGCTCGCGGGCGCGCTTCTGCTGGGGCCGGATCAGAAGCAGATAGAAGATCAGGAAGATCAGCAGCCAGGGCAGGATGCCGACGAGGATCGCCGATCCGCTGTTCGGGTCGGCGCCAGCGGCCGCTGCGATCGTTGGGAATATGTCGGTCATGGCGTTGGAAAGAGGTCCTGGAAGGTCGGCGGCGCCTATCACGGCATTAAAGCAGGGTGCAACTCGGCTGGCTCGCCAGCCGAAGCCTTGCGCGATCGACCGGTCCCGATGTCCCCCCGACATCGGGCATGCGGCCGATGGTCGGGGCGACTGGATTCGAACCAGCGACCTCCACACCCCCAGTGTGATGCGCTACCAGGCTGCGCTACGCCCCGACCGGCTGGCATCTAGGCACCGCCCGGCGATATGACAAGCGAGTGGGCCTGCGCAGCGCGCTCGCTCAGGGCCGCGCTTCGCAGGCGCGGTCGAACGCAGCCTCGAGCCTTGGGCTCACGCCGCGCAAGCCGTCGATCACCTTGCTTGACCAGCTGAAATAATCGCGTCGTCGCTGCAGGTCCCAGCCTGCGGGAGGGCAGGTCGCGATGTCGCGCAGGTTGGCGATCTTGTCGGCCAGCTTCACCAGCTTTGCGCCCTGCGACTTGTGGTGCGCCCGCTCGACCTGAAGGCGCTTGCGCTCGGCCTTGTCGAGGGATTTGTCTTCGGTCACCTCCGCGACGATTCTGGCAACGTCGTGCCCGAACAGCTGCTCGATTTCGACGATGCTGGTCTCGGTATCCTCCACGGTGTCGTGCAGAAGCGCGGCGGCAAGCACGGTCGCATCGGTGACATCTCCCTCCTCCGCCAGGATCGCCGCCACAGCGAGGGGATGATTGATATAGGGCGACGCCTCTGCATCCTTGCGCCGCTGGGTGCGATGCCGGTCAGCCGCGAACTCGGCGGCTCGCAAGACGAGCTTCAACTCCTCCATTCTTTCTCCTTTCCGTTTTGCGGCGGTCCGCCGCTTTGCAATATGCGCGAATGCCCCGCCGCACGCGAATTCGCCGTCGCAAGCGCCGCCCCCCGGCACGGCGGTGGCTCAGGCGCGCCCTGCTGGCCGTCCTGGCGCTCCCGCTCGCTTATCTGCTCGCCGCGCTTGTCGGCTCGCTGGTGCCGGTCAACCGCGCCTGGAACGAGCCCGCTGAGGGCATCACCGTCTATCTCGCAAACAACGGCTTGCACGCGGACATCGTCATGCCGGTGCGCGCCGCGGGGCTCGACTGGGGGCCGCTGGTGCCGAAGAGCGACTTCGCCGCCCCCGACCCGCAAGCGCGCTGGGTCGCATTCGGTTCCGGCGAGGAGCGGGTCTATCTCGAGACCCCGCGCTGGCAGGACATTACGCTGAGGACCATCTGGTCGGCGCTGACCGGCGGCAAACGCGTGATGCACGTGGAATGGGTCAGCAACCCGCACTACGTCGACCGCGCGATCCGGCTGAGGCCCGAGGAATATCGGCGCCTGTGGGCCGCGGTCCGCTCCGACTTCGAGCTCGATGCGAACGGCAAGCCCAGGTTGATCGAACACCCGGGCTATCGCGGCTCCGACGCCTTTTACTGGGCGACCGGCAAGGCCAACGCCTTTTTCACCTGCAACGCCTGGGCCGCGAACCGCCTTCGCGTCGCCGGGGTCGAGACCAGCCTGTGGCCGCCGTTCGTGCAGGGTCTGGTGTGGCGCTATCGCCAGATGAGCGAGGAATAGCCGCTAGAGCACGTAGCGGCTGAGGTCGGCGTTTCTGGAGATTCCGGCGAGCTGCTGCTCGACGAAGCCGGCGTCGACGACCAGGCGCTCCCCGCGGCGCTCCTCGGCCTCGAAGCTCACGTCCTCGAGCAATTTCTCCATCACCGTCTGAAGGCGGCGCGCGCCGATATTCTCCACCGCCTCGTTCACGTCCGCTGCAATCCGCGCGAGCGCCTCGATCCCGTCCTCGGCGAACTCGATGGTCACGCCCTCGGTGCCGAGCAAAGCCTGGTATTGCTCGGTCAGGCTCGCGCGAGTCTGCGACAGGATGCGCACGAAATCCTGTTGCGTGAGCGCCTTGAGCTCGACTCGGATCGGAAGCCGGCCCTGAAGCTCGGGAAGCAGGTCTGCGGGCTTGGCGAGGTGGAACGCGCCCGAGGCGATGAACAGGATATGGTCGGTCTTCAAGGGCCCGTACTTGGTCGCGACCGTGGTTCCCTCGATCAGCGGCAGAAGGTCGCGCTGGACGCCTTCCCGGCTGACCGAGCCGCCGCGAACGTCGCTGACCGCGATCTTGTCGATCTCGTCGAGGAACACGATCCCGTTGGCCTCAGCGTCGGCCAGCGCGGCGCGGTTGATGTCGTCCGGGTCGAGCCGCTTGTCGGCCTCCTCCTCGGTCAGGCGTGCGAACGCGTCGGGGACCTTGAGCTTGCGGCGCTTGCCGGGCTGCTGGCCCAGCGCCTTGCCCATCATCTCGCCGAGGTTGAGCACGCCCATCTGGCCGCCCATTCCGGGGATGTCGAACGGCATCGAGGGGGCTTCGGCGACCTCGATCTCGACCTCCGCCTGGTTGAGGCTGCCGTCGGCGAAGCGCTGGCGAAAGCTCTGGCGGGTCGCCTCGCTCGAACCTTTGCCGGTGAGCGCGTCGAGCAGCCGCTCCATCGCCGCGTCCTCGGCCGCCTGGCGCACGCGCTCGCGCCGCCGCTCGCGCTCGAGCCGCACCGATTCCTCGACCAGGTCGCGGCCGATCTGCTCGACGTCGCGGCCGACATAGCCGACTTCGGTGAACTTGGTCGCCTCGACCTTGACGAACGGCGCATCGGCAAGCCGCGCGAGCCTCCGGCTGATCTCCGTCTTGCCGCAGCCGGTCGGCCCGATCATCAGGATGTTCTTGGGAGTGACCTCTTCGCGAAGCTCGGCATCGAGCTGCTGCCGCCGCCAGCGGTTGCGAAGCGCGACCGCGACCGCCTTCTTCGCGTCGCTCTGTCCGACGATATGCTCGTCGAGCGCGGCAACGATCGCCTTGGGAGTGAGCTTGTCCTTGAGCACTTCGCCTGGGGCCCCGCTCTCGCGAAGGGGAGATTGATAATTCATCTGACCGCTAGATTGGAGGCTCGGCGGGACGGTTCAAGCGGTGCAGCGGAAGCCGGAGAAGAAGCGGCGGTGGCTTTGGAGGATTCCGGCGATCGCCGCGGGCTCGGGCGTCGTGTCCCACACGTTCCGCTCGAACGTGCCGCCGAGAAGGATTCCGTCGGCGCGCGGGAACATGTAGCCGTGCTCTCCGGTGACGGCGTAGCGGACCTCCGGTTGCGGAGCGAGCATGGCGAGCTGACCGCGCACCGGAATCAGCTCCGCGTCCCCGAACAGCTCGCGCGAGCCGAGGCCCGTGCAATTGATCACCAGCGATTCCGACAGCGCCGCAAGGTCGGCCGGCGTTGCAAAGCGGCGCAGCCGGATGGTCCCGCCGTCGGCGAGCACGTCGGCGGTCAGCTGCTGGAGGAAGCGGCCGGTTTCCACGTACATCGTCTGGTAGCGCGCGACCTGCGGCAGCGCGAACGGATGCTCGCGAAGGGCGAGCTCGCGATAGGCCCAGCGCGCGCGCATCAGATGGGGAGGCTGGGGCTCGCCGTCCGATTCGATGTAGGTCGGAAGCCAGCGCACGCCGTATTTTTCGCCGAGCAGAAGCTGGAACCGGCGGATGCTGAAGTCGAGCGCCGCGTCATATTGCGCGCGCCACTGAGGAGTCACTGCTGCGCGGCGAAACAGGCCCGAGGGCATGATCTGCCCGCCGGCGATGTTCGACGTCGTGTCCGGCGGCATCGCCGCGGTGTAGATGGTGACGGGAAAGCCCGCCTGCTGGACCAGCCGTGCGGTGGTGAGGCCCATCACTCCGGCGCCGATCACCGCCACTGGGCCGCGGTGTCCCTGAAGCCCGAGGTCGACCGCGAGCCGCGAGGTGCCCCAGCTGAAGGTGATCCCGCTGCCGCCGTGGCCGTAATTGTGCACCAGCGCCTTGTCGCCGAGCGCCTCGCGCCGAACGACGAAGCCCGATGCGCGATAGGGCCTCAGCCCCGCAACCGTCCGGATCACGCGGCTCGGGTCCACGTTCACCCGCGGGAGCGGAGTGCAGCCGTCGGCTTGGCGGCCGACCGTCGCGCAGCCCGAAAGCAGCGCGGCGGAGCCGGCGGCGAGGAACTCGCGGCGTTGCAGGAGCATCATCCGCCCATGCTACTCGCCGATCGTCTCAATTGTCAGCTTGTCGTTGGTGAACACGCACACTTCGGCGGCGATCGCCATCGCTCGCCGGGCGAGGAGTTCCGGGTCCTGCTCATATTCGGCCAGCGCCCGCGCGGCGGCCAGCGCGTAATTGCCGCCCGAGCCGATCGCCGCGATCCCACCTTCGGGCTCGAGCACGTCGCCGTTGCCGGTGAGGATCAGAAGCGCGTCCCTGTCGGCGACGATCATCATCGCCTCGAGGTTGCGAAGATATTTGTCGGTGCGCCAGTCCTTGGCGAGCTCGACCGCCGAGCGCATCAGCTGGCCGTTATACTGCTCGAGCTTCTTCTCCAGCCGCTCGAACAAGGTGAAGGCATCGGCGGTCGCGCCGGCGAAGCCGCCGATCACGCTGCCTTCGGCGCCGAGCCTGCGCACCTTCTTGGCATTGGGCTTGATCACGGTATTGCCGAGGCTGACCTGCCCGTCTCCGGCGATCACGGTACGGCCGCCCTTCTTCACTCCGAGGATGGTGGTTGCGTGATACTGTTCCAAGGCCGCTCCGTAAGACTCAGCGCGAATGCTGGTGGAGGAAAGCCGCGCTGTCCGCCAGCACCGGCACTCGCTGCCTGAAGGTCCGCGACAGGCCCACGGCAAGGTCGACATGGCTCGCGCCCGGGTAGATGCGCAGGGTCACGGGCGCGCCCGCCTGTTGCAGGCGCTGCGCGAGGTTACGGCTGTTCTTCGGGAAGACCACCCGGTCGTCGCTTCCGTGGGCGAGGAACATCGGCGGCGCATCGGCGCGCGCGAAGTTGATCGGCTGGGTCTCGAGCGGCTGCGCAAAAGCGCCGAACGCGCCGCGGCCGCGGGGCTCGGTGAACGGATAGAAGTCGTACGGGCCCGACAGCAGCGCCGCGGCACGCACCGTCTTCGGGTCCACGCCGGCTTCCGTGAGGAAGCGGCGGTCGAGCGCCAGCATCGCGGCATTGTACGCGCCCGCCGAATGGCCGGCGAGCGTGATCCGCTTCGGGTCCCCGCCGTAGCGGGCGGCATTGTCGCGCGCCCATCGCACCGCGAGCGCCCCATCCTCGACGAACGCCGGGAAGCGAACGCTCGGCACCAGCCGGTAATCGGGGACGATCGCGACGAAGCCTTCACCGGCGAAGGCCGCGCCCGCAAAGCCATAGTCGCCGCGCTCGCCGCTGTTCCAGCCGCCGCCGTAGAAGAAGACTACGATGGGAAGCTCCTGCCCGGCCCGGCGTGCCGGTGCCCAGACGTCGAGCTTCTGCCGCGGCTCGGTGCCGTAGGCGGCGCCTTGGGCCACCCGCGTGACGCCGCCGGGGGCGGCCAGCCGGTCGAACCCGGTCAGCAGCCCCGCGGGCGTGCAGCCGGTCAGCGCCAGAAGGGAAGCCGCCCAGGCGGGGCGCCTCGCGAAGCTGCGCCGGCGAGTCCGCCTGGCGGTTGGGGATTGGCTGATCACGCGGGCGATGTGGGGGCGGCTTGCCCGCCCCGCAACACGCCTGGCGCTCGACGCCCTTGACCTTACCCGCCGCGTCGAGCCTAGCGCTCGACGCCTTTCACCTTACCCTAGGTCCGCGCCGCGGTGTAGCCGAGGTAGCCGGTGCCGAAGAGCGCGTAGAGCTCTTCAGGGATGCCGCGCAGGTAGGCGGTCATGCCGCTCGCGCCGCGATCAGGCCCATCGGTATCGACCAGAGGATCAGCGCGTACATCACGTAGAGGAAACTCGGCCGGGCACGGCTGGTCCACGGGTCGGGCGACTGCGCCTCGGCGACGATCGCCTGCATCTGCGCGCCGATCGCGCGCATCTCCTGGTCGCCCTCGAGCTTGAGAAGCTCGAGCTTTGCGCGGTCGCGCGCCTGGGGGGTCGGGGATCACACGGTCGAGCAGCTTTGCGACCGGCCCCACAATTGCATCGAGAAGCGCCATTGTAAAAATCTCCGAAGGGGAAGTTGACGAAGTTGGCTCTGTTTCCTGAGTGTCAGCCGGCCGAGCCGATCCGGTTCGCGAGCCAGCCGTAGAGGAAGGCCTCGTTGGCGGGCCGCCGCTCGGCGAGCCTCAGGTAGCGCTCGCCCTGCAGGGCCTCGAGCGCGCGCAGCAGCACGGTCTCGCCGCCCGGCCGCCCGCGCGCCTGGAAAAAGGCTTGAAGCGCGGCCAGGGTCTGCGGCCCGAGGCGCCCGTCCGGAGTGAGGTCGGGATAGTCCTTGCCGTTGCGGTTGAGCGCGGTCAGCGCCCGCTGGAGGAAGGTGGTCGCGACCGCGGGGCCCATGTTGACGCCGGTGTCGAACAGCTCTTCCGCAACCCGCGGAGCGAGCCTCGCGAGCTGGTCGTAGCGCGGGCGGACCCAGTAGAGCCGGCGGTAGATCGCCACCGCATCCTCGCGCGGCAGCTTGCGAATCGCCCCGGCATAGCCGTGCGCCCGAGCGACCGCCTCGGTAATCCCGAAGCAGGTCGGCCCGCCCCTGTCGGCCGGATGGTTCACATAGCCGCCTTCGCGCTCGATCAGCGCATCGATCAGCGCATCGACGCTGACGCTTTTCCTCGTTCACTGCCTTGTCTCCGCTCCCTGAAGTCCCGAGTCGGCAGCTGTCTAACCAACTTGGTTTGCTGTAGGAAAGAACTAATAACCAAAAACCGCTTCAAGCCTTCACCAGATGACGAGCGCGGCCGGCCGCGCTACCTTGGCGCCATGAGCCGATTCCTCACTGCGCTTTGCGCCGCCGCCTTCTTCGTCTCCACGCCCGCCGCGGCCGAGCTCACCCGCGCCGAGCAAAAGATGGTCCAGACTGTCGATGCCGAGCAGGAACGCACGATCCGCCTGCTCGAGCAGTGGGTGAACCAGAACAGCGGGACGATGAACTTCGCCGGGGTCGAGGCGGTCGCGCGCATGATCCGCCCCGAGTTCGAAGCGTTGGGCTTCAAGGTCGAGCGGCTCGACATGAAGGCCGCGAACCGGGCGAGCCACCTGGTCGCGCGCCACAAGGGCAATGGCCGGGGCAAGCGCATGCTCCTGATCGCCCATCACGACACCGTGTTCGAGCCGCACTCGCCGTTCCAGCGCTGGGTGCGCCGAAGCCCCCAGGTCGCGGAAGGGCCGGGCGTGGTCGACGACAAGGGCGGGATCGCGGTAATCCTCGCCGCGCTTCGCGCAATGAAGGCCGCGGGCACGCTCAAGAACGCCGACATCACCGTGTTCCTGACCGGCGACGAGGAAGATGCGGGCAACCCGATCGAAATCTCGCGCGGGGCGATGGTCGAGGCGGGCCGCTGGGCCGACGTCGCACTCGACTTCGAAGGCCTCGCGCAGGACGACGGGCTCGACTTCGCCTCGACCGCGCGGCGCAGCTCCGATGGCTGGACGGTGACGGTCACGGGGCAGAGCGGCCATTCGAGCGGCATCTTCCGGCAGGGGGTCGGCTATGGCGCGGTCTACGAGCTCGCGCGGATCATCGACGCGTTCCGCCGCGAGCCTCCCCGAAGCGATGCTGACCTACAATGTCGGCCTGGTCGGCGGCGGCGAGACCCTCGAGATGGGCCCCGACGGCCTGCGCGTTACCGCTACCGGCAAGACCAACATCATCGCTCCGACCGCGATCGCGCGCGGCGACCTGCGCGCGCTTACGCCCGAGCAGATCGAGCGGACCAAGGCCAAGATGGCGGCGATCGTCGCCCAGTCGCTGCCTGGAACGAAGGCCGAGATGAGCTTCGACCCGGCCGGCTATCCGCCGATGGCGCCGACCGAGGGCAATCGCGCTGCTGACCAAGCTCACTCGGTCAACCGCGACATGGGCCTGCCCGAAATGGCCGAGTTCAGCCCGGAAAAGCGCGGCGCGCCGACATCAACTTCGTCGCCAGGACGTCGACAGCTCGGCCCCGGCGGCAGCGGCAGCCACGCGCCGGGCGAGACGGTCGACATTCCGACGATCTTCAAGCAGGCCAAGCGAGCGGCCATTCTGATGAGCCGCCTGGCCAGGGAGCGGCGGTAGCGGGCCGAGCGCGGCGACCTGCTCCGGCTTCGCCGAAGTAGCGGCCGTGCAGCGCCGGGTCGCGGACCCATTGTACGGGTTCGCTAAGCTGGTTGTCGCAGCCGCCTCGGCGGGCGAGGTCACGTAGACCGGCGGTTCGCGGTGCTGAACAGCTCGGCGAAAGCTCTCGAACGTCGACAGCCATTTGGCGGGACCGCTCATATTCCTCGGCGGATGATCCAGCGGTTGAGGTCACGTAGACCGGCGAGGACGAAGTCGTTCGACATCAGGTCGACGATCTTCAGTTCCCTGCGACTGAGCGACGCTCGCCGGATCGAGCGGAGCGGTCAATCCTGGATGAGCCCCTGCTCGAGCGTCGCCGAACAGTTCCACCTGGTTCTGACCGTGGGCGCGCGCATGTTCGCGGCCATCGGCGTCCTCGAGGCGCTGATCGGCGACGATCGCCCTTCCCGTTGCTTGCCGTTCTCGTACATCCACAGCCGCGCGGTGTCGCTTGAGGCACGTAGCGGCCGCCGGGTCGGCCTCGGGCACGTCGATGCTTGAGAACGTTCGGGTCGGTTCAGCGCGGCGAAGCGTTGCCGCGGCACCGTCGGCCTTGAGCTCGCCCGTCATACACCGTGACCTTTTCGGCGAGCGCTGCGTCGAACTTGGTGGCACCGGCGCCGCCTCAGGCCTCGACCATTTTCCCGACCTGCTGGGGCCCGACCCTGCGCGACCGCCGGAGCGCCAGTCGACGAGGCGCGCGCGCGGCAGTTCGGTGAAGAGCGATCGCACGGGCAGGAATGTCGTCGGTTCGGCTGTCCTCGAGGCGGCGTCGCGAAGCCTACCTGGATCGCGGCGCATTGTCGCGGTCGCGCAACATCCGCGTCGAGATTCCCTGCTCTTGCTCGGCGGAGCCTCGATCCGGCGCATCAATGGGCGGTGCAGCAAGGTCGGCCGGCGTGTTCGCGCGGAACCAGACAAGACGACGCATTGACACATTAATGGAGGTCGTAGCCCATCGACAGGCTCCAGATTGCACGCGCTCTGGCGTCAGGACAGCTACATGCCCCGCATTTCGATCCTCGGGCCTTCATGGACACGCGCATATCGCATCATCTGGGGGCCTCCTGGTCGACGGCCTTGCCGCTTCGATCGGTCCGAGCATCGTCCGGCCGTGGAGGCGAAAACGACAGGGCCCTCGAAGTGCGCGTCAGTCGCGCACAATGGAGATCGACGGCATCCAGGCATTGCCCCTGCGGATCGACGCACCAGCGAAGCGGTCGCGATCATCGTGGTGTTCCCAGGTTGCCCACAACCCGACCTCCGGCGGTCGTGTTCACGGTAACGACGGCTGGGACTGACGCTGAGGCCGCCCGGCAGCCACTTCAGCGCGGCGACCATGCCCGCGCCCGCGGCACGGCGCGCGGGCGGAAGGCGATCTGGTGACCAGGCTTGCCACCGGCCTGGACGCCGAAGTGGATCGCGGACTTTTCGTCGAGATTGTAGGGATCGGCGCTTGCTGCTGTTCGACCCCGGTCACATCCGTACACCGGCACCGGCTGCGGTGAGCCCGTTCTGTCGACCCAGCACATGGGCGCGACGCCGCGGGTCCTCGCGCCCGATCCGGATCGCTGCAAGCGGTTGCGGCACGCTCGCCTTTGCGGCCCGACCTCGGGTGCCGAACGTTGGGCTCAGGTGATCGAGTGGGTTCCGGGCCCGCCCGCCGCGCAGCACCTGCTGCGCGGCGGTTCGAACCGCGGAGATGGCGATCCGCCGGACAAGCGCATCGGGCGCGGCACCGGTCGGTGCCTTGGGCCTTGCTGCATGCGCGGAGCGATGATGCACCAGGTCGCGTGCGTGTTCATGTCGTCGGGTTCACGCGGCGCTCGGGAAGCTCCAGGTCCTCTTGTCCGGTGGCCTGGCGTCGCGCGCCTTCATGGACGGGCGGCGATCTCGCGCGTCGATGACCGTCAGACCATGCGAGACCCTGCTCGATGCTCGGCGCGAACGTCGATCTGTTCTTCGATCGCCTTGCCGGTCGGCCCAGGGCGCGAGCGCGCGCGCGGCCGACACCGCTCGGCGCACGTGCCCGCGAGTTCCACTTCCTCGCCGCCTACGACGAAGACAAGCGCGCAGGTGACGCGCGCGTTCAGGGGCCCGACCTAGAGCAAGGGCCCGGGCGCACCTCGACCTGCCGAGCCCGTCAGCCGAGAATGCGGCCGCCGCCGCCGCTCTGGCCGGAGAATGCACGGGTCGGTCATGTCGTCGGGCGCAGCGGCCGTGCGCGTCGCGCGCTTCGCGCCTTGGACGGGGCGATCTCGCGGTCGATGTAGACCTGCTCGATGCTCGGCGGAGCGATCGGCTCGATCGGCTGCCGGTCCGACGCCGCGCGCGGCCGACGACAGGCTCCGCGCCCGCGAGTAAGAGCGACAAGACGACGCATTGTTACCCCTTCACCCGTGTGCCGGTAGCACCCTAAGATGGCTCCATCCGTTAGATTGCACTTGCGGTGCGGTGCCGGAGCGCGTATGCCGCTGTTTCTGCGCCATTTCCGAGCCTCGCAGCAAGGCGTTGGCCCCTCTTCAAGGAGAAACGCATGGACACGCGCAAATTCGCACTCATCTGGGGCATTGGTTTCATCCTGGTCGCGGCGAGCGGGCTGGCATCCCGGCCTGCTTCAGGAACCGGCCCCGAGCGATCCCGACCTTGCCGTGGAGGCAATGCACGGTGGGCACTCGGGTTGTTTCCAGTCAACATACTGCACAATGCGGTGCACCTGATCTTCGGCATCTGGGGCATTGGGACCTCGAAGCTCTGGGACGCGGCCAAGACCTACGCAAAATCGGTCGCGATCATCTACGTGGTGTTCGTCGTGATGGGTATGCTGGCCGAGCCGATCAACACGACCTTCGGGCTGGTTCCGCTGCACGGCAACGACGTCTGGCTGCACCTGCTGCTGGCCGCCCCGGCAGCCTATTTCGGCTTCATGCACCGGGACGACAGGACTGGTCACCGCGCCTGACCCCACTGCGCGGGCGGAAGGCGGGAGGCTGGTGACCCTGACCTTCCACCCGCGGCTGGTCAACGCTGCTTCCTGGGATCTGGCGCTGTTCGTCGAGATCCTCCACCGGCGCGAGGCGCTGCTGTTCGACCTCGGCGACCTCGCGCCCTGACGGTGCGCGCGACTTGCTGCCGTGAGCCACGCGTGGTCGCAGCCGGCATGCACATGGACCATTTCGTCGGGTTCGACGCGCTCTGCGGGTCCATGTCGCGCGCCAGGACGATTCGGATCGTCGGGCCGCAAGGCATTGCGGCACGCGTTCACCACAAGCTGTGCGGCTACGATTGGGACCTCGTCGACCGGGACGACGAGGAACTGCTGATCGAGGTGATCGAGTGGGGTGAAGCGGGCCCGCTTGCCGCGCAGCGCTTCCGCTTCAAGCGGCGGTTCGAACCCGAGGAGATGGCGCTTCCGCCGGCTGGCCCGGTTGCATCGGGCGACGGCTTCGCGGTCGAGGCGGTGCTGCTCGAGCACCACGGGCCTTGCCTCGGCTATGCGCTCAGCGAGCCTGCGCACGCCAACGTGTGGAAGGTGCGCCTGAGCGAGCGCGGCATTGCCGCCGGGCCCTGGCTCCAGCGGCTCAAGGCGGCAGTGCTTGCCGGCGAGCCGGACGGGACGATGATCCCGCTTCCCGACGGCACGGGCGCTCGCTTAAGCGAGCTTCGCGACCTGGTGACCGTCAGCCCGGGGCAGAAGGTCGCCTACGTGACCGACGTAGCCGACACGCCGGCCAACCGAGCGGCGATCGCCAGGCTCGCTCAAGGCGCTGATCTGTTCTTCCTGGAATCGCGCTTTGCCGCGGAGGATGAGCACCAGGCGCGCGAGCGCGCGCACCTCACGACGACCGCTGCGGGCGAGATCGCTCGCTCGGCGCACGTGCGCCGGCTCGAGCCGTTCCACTTCTCGCCGCGCTACGCAGGCGAGGAGGACAGGATGATCGCGCAGGTGACGCGCGCGTTCAGGGGCGCGGGCGAAGAAAAGGCCCCGGCGCGCGAGCCCGCCGAGGCCGTTTCAGGCTAGAAGCTTCCGCCGCCGCCGCCGCCGCTCTGGCCGGAGAATGACGGGTCGGTCTGGCTCTGGCTCTGCGACTGGCCGAAGCCGAACGCACTTCCGCCACCCTCGTTCTGGAGCTGGCTGGAAAGCAGCTGCTTGGCACGATCGGCGAGCTGGCGATGCTGGTCGAGCGCTTCCTCGAAGAAGCTGCGGATCTCGCCCTCGCGCGCGTCCTGCAGATACGTCTGGATGGTCTCCGCGCCTTGGAGCGAATGATAGAGCACCGAGATCACGTCATAGGTCTGATCGCGAGTGCCGGTCGCCTGCTGGCTAGATTGTCCTTGCTGCATGAAGGTCCTCCTTTTTGCGGTGCTTCAAAGGCCGCGCGGCGTCGCCCGCGCGGGTCCGCCCAATCAACGCAGCAAGGGGGGTGAGTTCCCCGTGCCTGCAGGCTGCTTTGAGACGGTCGGCCCCGTTTGTCAGCCGACGCGCTGCCTCCCCGAAACCGCGCCTCGGAGCGGGCGTTGGCAAGGCGGAAAACGGCACGAGGAGCAGGCAAGTGAGCGAACAGCGCGAAGGCGAAGGAACGGACGGCAAAGGCAGCCCGGGCATGGTCGAGGAGAAGAGCCGGCCGGCGCGGGCCGGCGAGACCGACACGACCCGCTTGGGAATGCTCGAGGAAGGAGACGACACCGACGGCGCGGGCAGCGGCGGAATGGTCGACAAGCAGGATGCGGCCGGCTCGAGCCGCGAGGAGAGCAGGTAAGTGACCGACAACAAGAAGAAGGGCGACTTCGACAAGGCCCGCAAGCACGACGTCGGCGGCGACAAGAAGCAAAGGTCGAACCGCAACACCGACAGCCGCACCGGCAACCAGAACTCGGGGACCGGCGGCCGCAGCTAGGCCGCGCGGCACAGCCCACTGCTGGACCGGGCGGCGGGCATTGCCTGTCCCCCCGCCGGCGCTGCGGATGCACCGCCGCCCTGACCTGCCGCCGTCAGGCTGCGCAATCGCGGATCAGCGACTTCAGCGGTTCGGCCAGCGGCACGGCCATCGGGTCGCTGCCGCCGACGGTGACGGTGAGGTTGCCCGAGGCCGTGACGAGCTCGCGCAGCCAGTCGGCATCGGCCGGGACGGCTGAACTGGTGCTGGGCAGCCCGTCCTCGCTCGCCTCGGCGCTCAGCGTGCGGCTGAAGCGGTCGGCCGACAGCCGCATCTCGGTCTTCCCGGGTCCGGAGGGAGGCATCTCAAGCGTGTTGAACACCAGCCGCTCGCCCTCGCAACGGACGCTGAATCCCGCCTCGCTGTAGGCCGCCCGTACCCCGCCCACGGCCCCAGCTTGTGCGTCTTGGCGAACCAGCGTTGACCGCTCGACGTCGCCGGGCGGCCGCGCCTGTTCGGCCCCGGCCGCTTCGTTGTGCAGTCTGTCTGCAGCGGGAGTGGCCGCCGTGCCGGCATTCAAGCCGGCGTCTTGCGCAGCCTCGCCGCCCTCGCCGCCCTGTGCGCAGGCGCGCCAAGCGCGGCAGCTGCAATGGTTGGCAGCGCAATGTCGCATGTCATGCCAATGGCCGGGCGCCGCGGATGGTTTCGGAAGCAGTCAGCGCGAGCGGACGACGTTACGCCCCTCGCCGAGCGTCCTTGCCGATGTAGGCCTCGCCGACCGCGCCGGTGCTACTCAACACGAGTCGGCGTGCAGCTCCCCTGATCGGCGGAAGCGGCGCGGCCTGGGGCAGCGAGGCCATGTTCGCCGGCCCGAACATGCGGCATCGCGACTTCGTCCCAGCCATAGGGGTCGGGGCCGGAACTCGACGCCGAACTGCTCGCCCTGACCGTCATGTAGGTCAGGAACACCGGCACCGGCTTGGGCAGGTCGAACCCTGCTCGCGGTTCGTCGCCGGCTGCGGCACTAGCCGAACACCCAGTTGGCGAAGCGGCGATAGTCCTGGAGCCGCACGCAGCCATTGCTGATCCAGCGGTTCTGCTTTGGCGAAGTTCTCCTTCACCGGCGTGTCGTGCAGGTAGATGCCATAGTCGTTGGGCATCTCGAACTTCATGTTGCCCATCGAATTCCACGGCCCAGGAGCTGGCGCACCAGGATCGGGCTCTTGCGCGAAACCGCCTTCCAGTTGATCTGCTTCGGATCGACCGGCTGGGCATCCGAGCCCCAGTCGGACAGCACCTCATAGTGGAAGTTCTTGAGTAGAGACGCCCTGCTGTCGAACGCGCTTGCCCGTCATGCTCTGGATGAGCTCGGGCGGAACGTTCAATAGGGGTTCGCCTTTGCGTTGCGCATCAGCACGGCGATCATCGGAGTGGTGGTTTCCGGCGCACCGACGATCACGCGCATTCCGTCGATCGCGCGGTCGTTCTGGAACAGATAGCATTCGGCAGCGCCCGGGCATCGACGACGACATAGCGTTCGAACGACCGAGTCTGCGGAAGCCGGCGAGGCGCGTTCGATGTTGATCGCAATCCGCCGCGCATAGTCGGGTCCGCGGTTGAGCGAAGCGATCTCATCGCCTTGCCTGCGATCCCGTCGATCGGCGCAAGCCCGTGGACGCGCTGGTGGCTTCACCGTGTCGACGACCCGCTGGTCGTAGCCGCCGCTCGTCGGCATGCCGACCGTGAGCGGCGTCGACGCGGTTGCCGCTGCGCCCAGCATGAGCTGGAAGGCCGGCCGGGACAGCCACCTGCGGCAGGCGGCGTGAGCTCATCTGGTACTGCTGAAGGCCCCGGGCGAGCTCGAAGTACAAGGGATGGGGAGCGCTGCGCTGGGTCTGGGCCGCACGGACGTCCATGCCGAACAGGCGCTGGAGCCAGCTGCGCGGGCGCGGGCGAGTGACCGTCTTGACGATTCCCACCTCGCTCATCTTCGGGTCGACATAGACGAAGTCGATGCCCTGCTTGATGGTGCGCGGAACCGCGATCGGCTCATCGCCGCGCGGCTGCGCATGAAGCGGTGTAGTGGCTGGTCACCGCCGCCATGACCAATAAGAAGACTGAATTTTTCACGAGCCTTTCGGCCGCTTGTGCGGCTCAGCCAATCGTTGTGCCCGGATGAACTCCTTGGACTTGTTTGGGTTTCTCGCGCCTGAACGGCCTCGCCCGTGTTCTTGCGCACCAGTGATGGCCAGCGATCCCGTTGCGGCAAACAGCGGTAGCCGGCGTCGACCGAGTCGCGGCCGAACTATGCGATCGAGGAGGTCATCGCCTCGTGACCCTGGGGCTGTCGGCCCTGCTCCTGCAGGATCTTCAGCACGCCCGCCGCGCCAAGCACGTTGATTCGGCGAATTGCCGGTGAGGACGTTGGCACTCGCATTGTTCGATTGCACCTGCTCGGCGTTCGACAGGGCGGCACCAGGCGGACGTACACCGGATTGGGGTAGAACGGTATCAATGCCCTGGCCCGACCGTCGAAGATTTCGTCGTCCAGTTGTCGCCGACGACGTTCGCCGAGGCTTGCACCGATCAGCGTGTCCGGATGTATACGCCGTCGAGCCGGTCATCGCCTTCGCCGCCCTCGAGAAGGTGACTGTCGAGTCCGAACAGCGCTTCATCTGCTGTTCGTAGCCGTAGATCTGGTCTTTGCGTCAGGCCCGGCGCAATAGGAACGTGAACGCTTGTGGCTGATTGGTCCCGGCATGAGATTTGGCACAACCACCGATGCCGAACAGGTCGCTGCTGAGGCAACGACCGCTGTGGTATTGTTCACACTGATTACCCCCTACTGGCCAGCTCTCGATCGCCTCGCCTGAAGCACTCGTCAATTCAGTTTTCATCAGAGAAGCGCAAGCGGCATCTAGGCACCTACCGCGAACCTCGTCCGCGACTGCTTGCCGAACGCCCCTTGCGCGTGCCGGGCTTGCTCTTCGCTGAATGACCCAGTGCCTGCGGCGCCGCGCGTTGAGGGTGCAGGGATGCCGAGGTCGTCCTCCTCGAGGACGGCGGATCTCGTCGCGCAGGCGCGCGGCTTCCTCGAACTCGAGGTCCGCAGCGGCCTTGCGCATCCGCTCCTCGAGGTCCGGCAATATAGGCCTTGAGGTTGTGCCCGACGAGGTGCGGTCGCTCCTCGTCGCCCGTGTCCACGACCATCCCGTCGCGCGTCGTCACGTGCGCGATGATGTCGTGGATGTTGCGCTTTGATGCTTTCGGGCGTGATGCCGTGCTCGGCGTTATACTCGAGCTGCTTCTCGCGCCGCCGGCCGGTCTCGGCGAGCGCGCGCTCGATCGATCCGGTGATCGTGTCGGCATAGAGGATCACTCGCCCCTCGACGTTGCGCGGCGCGGCCGATGGTCTGGATCAGCGAGGTTCCCGAGCGCAGGAAGCCTTCCTTGTCCGCGTCGAGGATCGCGACCAGCCCGCATTCAGGGATGTCGAGCCCCTCGCGCAGCAGGTTGATGCCGACCAGCGTCATGGGCCGAGCCTCAGCTCCCGGATCAGCTCGATCCGCTCGAGCGTCTCGACGTCCGAGTGCATGTAGCGCACGCGAAGTCCGGCCTCGTGCAGATATTCGGTCAGATCCTCGGCCATGCGCTTGGTGAGCGTCGTCACCAGCGTGCGATAGCCCTTGCGCGCGGTCTCCTTGGCTTCGTGGACCAGATCGTCGACCTGGTCCTCGACCGGCTTGATCTCGACCGGCGGGTCGAGGCCGGTCGGGCGGATCACCTGCTCGAGAAAACACCCCGCCGGTCTCGTTCATTTCCTCCACGGCCCAGGTCGCCGAGACGAACACCGACTGGGGGCGCATCGCGTCCCATTCGTTGAAGCGCAGCGGCCGGTTGTCGATGCAGCTCGGCAGGCGGAAGCCATATTCGGCGAGCGTGATCTTCCGCCGGTGATCGCCGCGCGCCATCGCGCCGATCTGGTGGACCGTCTGGTGGCTCTCGTCGATGAACAGCAGCGCATTGTCGGGCAGATATTCGAACAGGGTCGGCGGCGGCTCGCCGGGCAGCCGGCCGGTGAGAAGCGCGAATATTCTCGATGCCCGCGCAGCTTCCCGTCGCAGCAATCATCTCCAGGTCGAAGTGGGTGCGCTGCTCGAGCCGCTGCGCCTCCAGTAGCCGCCCTTCCGCCTGAAGCCCTTCAGGCGTTCGGCAAGCTCATGGCGGATCGCCTCGGTCGCCTGCTGAGGGTCGGGCCTGGCGTCACATAGAGAGTTCGCATAGACCTTGATGCTGTCGAGGCTCGCCGCCTTCTTGCCGGTAAGAGGGTCGAACTCGACGTGATCTCCTCGAGCCTCGTCGCCGAAGAACGACACGCGCCACGCCGTGTCCTCATAGTGCGACGGGAAGATCTCCAGATTGTCGCCGCGAACCCGGAAATTGGCGCCGCGCGCGAACGCCTGGTCGTTGCGCTTGTACTGAAGCGCGACGAGCTTGCGGATCACGTCGCGCTGATCGGCCGCCTCGCCCTTCTTGAGGCTAAAGGTCATCGCCGAATAGGTCTCGACCGAGCCGATGCCGTAGAGGCACGACACCGAGGCGACGATGATCACGTCGTCGCGCTCGAGCAGCGAGCGCGTCGCCGAGTGGCGCATGCGGTCGATCGCCTCGTTCACGCTCGACTCCTTTTCGATATAGGTGTCGGTGCGCGGCACATAGGCTTCGGGCTGGTAATAGTCGTAGTAGCTGACGAAATATTCGACCGCGTTTTCGGGAAAGAAGCTCTTGAACTCGCCGTAGAGCTGCGCGGCCAGGATCTTGTTGGGCGCGATCACCAGCGCGGGCGCTGCAGGGCCTCGACCACCTTGGCCATGGTGAAGGTCTTGCCCGAGCCGGTGACGCCGAGAAGCACCCTGGCTCTTCTCGCCCTCGCGCCGCCCCCGTGAGCTCGGCGATCGCCTGCGGCTGGTCGCCCGCGGGCTCATAGTCGGACACGAGCTTGAACCTTCGCCCGCCCTCGGCCTTGTTCGGCCGCGCCGGGCGGCGAGACGCTCGGCGCCGCCTCAGGCTCGGCCAAAGTGGTGCGGATTTGAATGGCCATGGCAGGCATATGGGCGATAGCGGACCTGCCTTCCGCCCACACCGCATGGCCCCCCGACGAACCTTGCACGATCGGACACAGGAGTGGGGCGTTTGAAGGTGCCGGTCGTATGTTTCGGCTGCGATCAGCACTCTGGCGAAAGGGAGCTGCGATGAAATGGAATGCGGGACTTCGGGCAGGACTTGGGTTCCTGCTTCGGGGGCGTGCCGAGATGACCGTCCGCCGCACGCGCCATGCAGCACTTGCCATCATCCGCCATCCTTCTCGCCGGCTGCTCGCGGCCGGACGTGAACGCGCGTAACGCTTCGGTCGAGGAAGTCGCCGAGCAGGTGCCTGCTCAACGAGCCCGGCTTCATCCGCCCGGGCAAATGGGTTTCGCAAAGCAGCGTCGTGGAGGTCTCAGCGCCCGGAGTGCCGCCGCAGGTGCGCAAGCGCATGGAACGGCGCGCGCCCGAGCCCCGCCCGCTGCCCCGCGCCCGCGCCCGCGGCCCGTCCCGCCGAGCGCCTCGGCCCCGGCGGCGGCGACCAGTGCCGCTACGAGCATGTCCGAATGGACGCCGGCAAGATCGATGCGAAGATGATCTGCAGCCAGGGTGGCGGCCGCCAGGTGATGGAGATGGCCGGCACCTATTCGCCCGATTCCTATCAGCTGCGCATGTCGACCAATACGCAGTTTCCCGGCGGTCCGACCGACGGGATGACCATGCGCATGCGGGTCGACGCGAAGCGCGTCGGCGAGTGCGAGGCGAGGGAGGCATGATGTGAACAAGGGGGCAGCCATGAACAGACTGATGATCGCCGCGGGCGCGGCTTTTCTGGTTACCGGGTGCGGCGGAGAGGAACCGCAGCAGAACCAGTCCGCCGCCGCGGGGGAGCTTTCGCCGGGGCAATATGAAGCGAGCTGGAAGATCACTCAGCTCCGCTCGACCGACAAGACGACGCCGGCGACCAACCTCAAGCAGGATATGAGCGGAACGACGCTCGGCTGCGTGGGCCCCAAGAACGCATTCGACCTCAGGCTGTTCGCCGAGGACGGCGACGAGTGCACCGAGGACAGCCGCTATGCGCGCAACGGCCGGATCAACCTCAGCCTCGCCTGCAAGCGCGAAGGCGCCGGCGGCGAGATCCGCGAATCGGTCCACGGCACCTACAAGGCCGACCGTTTCGAGGCGGAAGTCAGCACCACCACCTATCTCTCGGGCGATGGCGACTATGCGCTGATCCGGATGGTCGATGCAAAACGAGTCGGCGAGTGCCCGCCGACCACTGAGTCGGCCAAGGAGGCCAACGCCACTTGACGCTCGTTGCGCAATGATCCGCATCCTTCTGCTCGGCGCCTGCCTGTCGGCCTGCGCGACCGTGCCTGCGCGGCGGGACGCTCCGGTCGCTGAGGTCGGGGTCGCGTTCGACCGCACGCGCGAGGTCGGAAGCTTCGCCCAGGGGCTCGCCGATCCCGCGACCGGCCGGCTCGTCACCCCGGACGATCCGGTGCGGATCGCCTCGATCAGCAAGATCATGGTCGCGCTCGGCGTGATGAAGCTCGTCGAGCAGGGGCGGCTCGACCTCGACGGCGACGTTTCGCGTTGGCTCGGCTGGAGCCTTCGCAACCCCGCCTTTCCCGACCGGCCGATCACGCTGAGGATGCTCCTGTCGCACACCAGCTCGCTGCGCGACGGCGACGACATTTACGTGATCCCGCTGGGCGGGTCGCTGCGCGAGACGATGGCCGATCCCACTGCCTGGGACCCGCGCAACGCGCCCGGCAGCGGCTATTTCAAATATGCCAACCTCAACTTCCCGGTGATCGCATCGATCATCGAGCTGGTGACTCGCGAGCGGTTCGACAAATGGATGCGCCGCGAGCTGATCGAGCCGATGAAGCTCGACGCCTGCTTCAACTGGCCGACGTGCAGCGACTCGGCGGTCGCGCGCGCGGTCGTGCTGATGCAGGACGGCAAGCCGGTGAACGACAACCTCGGCGGCCAGCGCCCCAAGTGCCCGGTGTTCGTGCGCGAAGGCCGGCCGTGCGACCTGTCGCTGTGGCGGCTGGGCGAGAATGGCGCGCTGTTCTCCCCGCAGGGCGGGCTTCGCGTGTCGATGCGCGGCCTTGCGCGAGTGGGCCGGATGCTCCTCAATGGCGGCACGATCGAGGGAGCACGAATCGTCTCGCCGGCGTCGGTCGACACGATCTTCACCGCGCACTGGACCTATGACGGAAGCAACGGCGAAACCGACCGCGGCTTCTACTGCCGCTACGGCCTAGCGACGCAGGCGCTTGCGACTCCGGTTCGCGGCTGCGCCGACGACCCGGCCGGCGACGGCGTCGTCCGGGTCGGCCATGCCGGCGATGCCTATGGCGTTCGCTCCGGCCTGTGGATCGACCGCGCGAACGGCACCGGAGTGGCCTATTTCGTCAGCGGCCTCTCGGCCGACCCCGCACCCGGCCGAACCGCCTACCGAGCGGCCGAGGAAGCCGCGCTGCGCCGCTCGCTGAGCCTGCTTCGCCGCTAGCCGCCTTTAACGCTGCTTCCTGCCGCCGTTGGATGGGGCGCGTGAACCTCATGTCGCGCACGCGCGCGACGCCCAGGCGCATCGCCTGCACCTCGCCTTCCGGATCACGCTCGAACCGGACCAGCATCCCGTCGCCTTCAAAGGCGTCGCGGTAGGACGGCTTGAGCTCCACCGTCTCGTGCGGCCGGCTCTCCAGCTGCAGCACGAGCCCATCTGCGTCGGGCCGCACGACATAAGCGGCGTCAGCCTCTTCGCTCGCGAAGACCCCGGCAAAGCCGGCAAGATCGGCAGCGGCCGGGGCCCAGGGCACCACCTTGCGATAATGATGCGCTTGCCCCTGGCCGCTGGTCCTGCGGAACAGGTCCGGGGACAGGAAGACAATGTCGCTCTCCTCCTCCTTCATCCGGTCGGGCCCTTGGGGGACGAGCACCGGCCCCCCGTCGGCGATCTTCAGCTTGCCCTCTTCCAGCACCAGCCGCGTGGTCATGCCGGTGAGCTCGTTGACGTAGCGACCGCTCCTGTCCGGCCCGCTGTAGTTCAGGCCCGCGGCAGGCTCGCGAGCGATCGGCAGGAACAGGTCGGCAACCTCGTGGCCGAGGCGCGCCGCCTGCGCGTCCCCGCGGTTGCACAGCAGCGCAATCGACAGCCGGTGCGCGGGGAAGCGGCCGAGCCAGGCGCGATAGCCGGCAGTGGCGCCCCCGTGGGAGATCTCCGCCGTGCCGCGATAGGGCTGGATGAACAGCCCGCCCGCATAAGTGATCGCAATGCCCTGGTTGAGCACCGAGGTCTTCTGCAGCCGCGCCGTGACCTCGCGGCCGAGCCGGCCCGTGGACAGCGCCTGGTTCCAGGTCAGCAGGTCGCCGACCCGTCGTCAGCAGCCCGCCGTTGCCGTAGACATCCTCGAACGGCCACTCCGATCGCGCAGCCGGGCGTGTCGGGAGCGGCCATGTCAGTGAAGATGGCGTCGATCTTGGCGCCCGGCACCGGCTGTGCCGCAGCCGCGGTTGCGGCGGCGACGACGGCGGCGAAAACGGCAATGCGGCGCATGGGACTGCCTCCTGTCGCCGCAGCTTAGGCATCAGCTTTGCCTGGCTGTCCACTCCGCTCGGCCATTTCCGCCCGAGCCCGGGTCACCTGCGCCGTGAACCGCCTGCTGCACTGCGGCGAATCCACAGGATTCTTGGCTGGGGATGAATTTACCCGCTTGCATCCGCTCGCGGCGCAGCCACAATAGATAGTAGCCAGCAGGGGGAGCTACTCAATTACTGGTGTCATGCGGCCGAATCTGCTATTCCGCTGGGCGGCTTTTCTCGTCCCCGCTTTCCACAGGCGAGCGAGGTGAGAAAGCCCCCGGGTTGAGCGACAAGAGGCTTGGATGCCGGGGTGGATCCGAGTAGAACATTTGAGGAACAAAGTCCCGGGTAGGGGCTTGGAAGGACGGGGAAGCGCGATGGACTTTTCGACCGGCTCTGAAGTTTCGATCGACGACGTCACTTCCGCTTCGTCGGGCAGAAAGACGATCCACGCGCGCGCCTTTGCGGTGACGACCGATCCGTCTCGCGACGCGCTCCTGACCGAGTTCGGCAAGGAGACGCTGAAGGACCGCTACCTGCTCCCGGGTGAATCCTACCAGGACCTGTTCGCGCGGGTCGCCGCGGCCTATGCCGACGACGAGGCGCACGCCCAGCGGGTGTACGATTACATCTCGCGCCTGTGGTTCATGCCGGCCACGCCCGTGCTGTCGAACGGCGGCACCGGCCGCGGCCTTCCGATCAGCTGCTATCTCAACAGCGTGTCCGACAGCCTCGAGGGCATCGTCGGCACCTGGAACGAGAACGTCTGGCTCGCGAGCCGCGGCGGCGGCATCGGCACCTACTGGGGCAGCGTGCGCGGCATCGGCGAGCCGGTCGGCCTCAACGGCAAGACCAGCGGCATCATCCCGTTCGTCCGAGTGATGGATTCGCTGACGCTGGCGATCAGCCAAGGCTCGCTGCGCCGCGGCTCGGCCGCCTGCTACCTCGACATCTCGCATCCCGAGATCGAGGAGTTCCTCGAGATCCGCAAACCCTCGGGCGACTTCAACCGCAAGGCGCTCAACCTCCACCACGGGGTGCTCGTCACCGACGAGTTCATGGAAGCGGTGCGCGCCGGCGACGAGTTCGTCCTGCGCAGCCCCAAGGACGGCTCCGAGCGCGCCAGGGTCGACGCGCGCTCGCTGTTCCAGAAGCTCGTCGAGACCCGCCTTGCGACCGGCGAGCCCTACATCATCTTCATCGACGCGGTGAACAAGGCGATGCCCAAGCATCACCGCGACCTCGGCCTGAAGGTCACGACCTCGAACCTGTGCTCGGAGATCACGCTCCCGACCGGCCGCGACCATCTCGGCGCCGACCGCACCGCCGTGTGCTGCCTGTCGTCGCTCAACCTCGAAACCTGGGACGAGTGGCACAAGGACAAGGACTTCATCGAGGACGTGATGCGCTTCCTCGACAATGTCCTGTCCGACTACATCGCCCGAGCCCCCGACGAGATGGCGCGCGCCAAATATTCGGCCGAGCGCGAGCGCAGCGTCGGCCTCGGAGTGATGGGCTTCCACTCCTTCCTCCAGGCGCGCTCGATCCCGTTCGAAGGCGCGATGGCCAAGTCGTGGAACATGCGCATCTTCAAGCATATCCGGGCGCAGGTCGACGAAGCCTCGATGATGCTCGCCAACGAGCGCGGCCCGTGCCCCGATGCGGCCGACATGGGCGTGATGGAGCGCTTCAGCTGCAAGATGGCGATCGCCCCGACCGCGTCGATCTCGATCATCACCGGCGGCACCAGCGCGTGCATCGAGCCGATCCCGGCCAACGTCTACACCCACAAGACCCTGTCGGGCAGCTTCTCGGTCAAGAACCCGCACCTCGAAAAGCTGCTGATCGCCAAGTCCAAGAACGCCGAGAGCGTGTGGAACTCGATCCTCGAGCACGGCGGGTCGGTCCAGCACCTCGACTTCCTGAGCGCGGAAGAAAAGGACGTGTTCAAGACCAGCTTCGAGATCGACCAGCGCTGGCTGATCGAGCTCGCGGCCGACCGGACGCCGTTCATCGACCAGGCGCAATCGCTCAACCTGTTCATCCCCGCCGACGTGGACAAATGGGACTTGCTCATGCTCCACTTCCGCGCCTGGGAGCTCGGCATCAAGTCGCTCTATTATTTGCGCTCAAAGTCGGTGCAGCGCGCGGGCTTCGCCGGCGGAGTCGAGGCCGACAACACGCCCGAATTGAAGGAAATCCCGCTCGCCTCGACCACCGACTACGACGAATGCCTGGCGTGCCAGTGATCCAGCCGCACGCGCCTCGACCCGGCACCGGCCTGTCCGCGCATGCACGCGACCTGTGGCAGCAGTCGCTGCGCTATCGCCTCCTCGCCGACGCGCTTGCGGCCGGCAGCGCGGTGGAGCCGAGACGAATGCCGGCGACGAGGCCGGAAGAAGACGCATGAGCGCGACTCAGATCATCGAGCTCGTCCTCGCGGCGGCGCTCGTCGCCGCCGGCGTGATGCTCTACCGCCGCCGCTCGGCCGAGGGCGCGCGCTACGGCAGCCAGAGCGCGGTGCTCCTGTTCGCCGCCGCGGCGCTGCTCGCGATCCACGGCGCCGGCCTGCTCGAATACCGCCCGTCGCCCGCGGAGCTCGGTCAATGACCACGCGCAACAGTCTCGGTCCCCGGGTGGGGGGACGAGGCGAGGGAAAGCCAGGGATTCCCTCGGCTCGATATGCCGAGCCCGCCGCCCGCATCGCGAATTCAAGGAGCCAGTAACAATGCCCCTCCTCCAGGCCCGCAAGCAGTACAAGCCGTTCGAATACCCGTGGGCGTTCGAATATTGGAAGCGCCAGCAGCAGA
>JAUJOV010000088.1 GCA_030447545.1 Sphingomicrobium sp.
CTATCCGCGCACGCGTGCCCAGGCCGAGGCGCTCGACCTGCTTCTGGCAGAGCGCGGCCGCAGCCTCGACTGCGTCGTGGAGATCTGCGTCGACGCGGACGCGCTGGTTGAGCGGATCACCGGCCGATTCTCCTGCGCGCGCTGCGCCGCCGGCTATCACGACCGCTTCAAGCAGCCGCGGCGCGAGGGCGTGTGCGATGTGTGCGGCGGACAAGAATTCTGCCGCCGGCCCGACGACAATGAGCAGACCGTGCGCACGCGCCTTGCCGAATATCGCCGCAAGACCGAGCCGATCCTGCCCTATTACAACGAGCGCTCGCTGGTCCGCCGGGTGGACGGCATGGGCAGTGTCGACGAGGTCGCGGCCGAGATCGACGCCGTGCTCGACAGCTAGGAGCTGCGCTCGAGGGTGACGAAGCGGAAGGCGGGCGTCTCCCCGTCGGCGGGATGATCTTCGCTCGCCACGTCGCGCCAGCTGCCGCTGGAGCGCGGGTCGGGCATGAAGGTGTCGCCTTCCACTTCCTCCAGCACCTCGGTGAGCTCGAGCGCGTCGGCGACCGCGAGGACCAGGTCGAAAATGTCGGCCCCGCCGATGATCGACACCGGTTCCCTGCCGGCGAGCGCCAGCGCCTCCTCCATGCTGTGCGCGACCTCCACGCCCTCAGCCGACCAGGCGCGATCCCGCGTCAGGACGATGTGCCGCCGACCGGGCAGAAGCCCCGGCAGGCTGTCGAACGTGCGCCGGCCCATGATCATCACGCTGCCCATGGTCAGCGCCTTGAAGCGCTTGAGGTCCGCGGAAATGCGCCACGGCAGAGTGCCGTCGCGGCCGATCACGCCGTTCACAGCGCGGGCGACCACGATCGTGATTCGAGGACGGGCAGCGTCGGTCACAAAGCGGGATTTGCCCCCTCGGCGGGCGGATGCCAATACGCCGGCGCATGAGCGCGGCAGCCAGGCTGATCGAGGAGGTTCGCGAGCGGTTCGGCGCCAAGGCGGTCGTCACCGATCCCGCGGACGTCGAGCCCTGGCTGACCGACTGGCGCGGGCGCTTCCACGGCGCGGCGGAGGCGATCCTGTCGCCCGCCTCCACTGGTGAGGTCGCGGCGATCGTTGCCCTTGCCGCCGAGCACAAAGTGCCGCTCGTGCCGCAGGGGGGGAATACGTCGATGGTCGGCGGGGCGACTCCTCCCGCTGACGGCTCCGCCCTGATCCTGTCGCTCAGGCGCATGGACCGGCTGCGCTCGATCGATGCCGCGGCGGGCATGGCCGTTGCGGAAGCGGGCATGATCCTGGCCGACCTGCACGCGCGGGCTGCGGACCAGGGGATGCGATTTCCGCTGACGCTCGGCGCTCGCGGCAGCTGCACCATCGGCGGGCTGGTCGCGACCAATGCCGGGGGCACCCAGGTACTGCGCTTCGGGACCATGCGCTCGCTGGTCGTGGGGCTCGAGGCGGTGCTTCCCGACGGCTCGGTCCATCAGGGCCTCTCCGGGCTCAAGAAGGACAACCGCGGCTACAGTCTCGACCAGCTGCTGGTCGGCTCGGAAGGCACGCTTGGCGTCATCACCGCTGCGGCGCTGAAGCTGGTGCCCGCCGTTGCTGCCCGGGCGGTCGCCTGGGTGGGGCTTGCCGGGCCGGACCGGGCGCTGGATCTGCTTCGGCTGATGCAGGGGCAGACGGAGCGCGTCGAGGGCTTCGAGATTGTGCCCGGCGACACGCTCGAGCTTGTGCTCAAGCATGTTCCAGGCAATCGCAGCCCGCTCGAGGGAAAGCATGGCTGGCACGTGCTGATCGAGGCGACGTCGGAGCGGCACGAGGAAGACCCGTCAGCGCTTCTCGAAACGCTGCTCGGGCAGGCGCTTGAACGCGGTCTGGTCGAGGACGCGACGCTGGCCGCCAGCGAGGCCCAGGCCGAGGCGATGTGGCGAATCCGCGACTCGATCTCCGAAGCCGAGCGCGCCGAAGGGCAGTCGACTGCCCACGACATCTCCGTGCCGGTCGCCGACATGCCGCGTTTCATGACGCAGGCCGCCGGGGAGGTTGAGCGGGCGTTCCCGGGCACCAAGGCAAGCGCCTTCGGGCACCTGGGCGACGGCAATGTCCATTTTCACGTCCGGGCCGGCACCCGAGCCTCATCCGACTGGTATCGGGAGGCAGGCGGCGCGATCAGCCGGATGGTCCACGACCTCGTCACTGCCGCCGGAGGCTCGATTTCGGCGGAGCATGGCATCGGTCAGCTGAAGCTCGACGAGCTGGAGCGGCT
>JAUJOV010000027.1 GCA_030447545.1 Sphingomicrobium sp.
CAAGCTGCATCAGCCCGCGGCGGCGAGCCGCGCGCCGACCGAGGCGATCGCGACCCGCCCGTCGAGCAGCGCGGCGCCCGCGGCACGGGCGGCAGCCGCATCGACTGCGCGCAGTTCGCCGAGCATGTCCTGCAGCGGCACGATCCGCCCGAACACCTCGATCGAGCGGGCGATATGGTCGGCGCGGCCCTGCACCGTCTCGAGTGCCATCAGCAGGCCCGCCTCGAGCTGTGCACGGGCGCGGCGCACCTCCGGCTCCGACAGGGTCTCGATGGTTTCGGCCAGCACCGCCCGCGCGAGATTCATCGATTCGGCGGCGCGCCTGCGGTCGGCCGCGCAGCTGATCGCGACCAGCCCCGTGTCGGCAAAGCCCTGCTGCCAAGCGCCGACCGAGTAGGCGAGGCCGCGCTGCTCGCGCACCTCCTGGAACAGGCGTGAGGAGGTCCCGCCGCCGAGCGCCTGCACGAACAGCGACAAAGCCGGCATTTGAGGGTCCGAGGCGCGAAGGCCGGGGAGCCCCAGGCACCAATGCGCCTGCTCGAACTGGCGTCGGTCGCTCAGCACGCCGCCGGTGAAGTCCGCATTTCCGATCGGAGTGCCGGCCACGTCCTCCATGTCGCCGAACAGCCGCTCGGCGAGCTTCAGCAGCTCGTCGGCATCCACTTTGCCGCTCGCTGCAAGGATCAGCCGCGACGGCACGAGCTCGCCTGTCATCCACGCGACGCAGTCATAGCGGCTTATGCTCTCGAGGCTCTGCGCGCGCCCAAGCACCGAGCGGCCGAGCGCCTGGCCAACGAACGCGGCCTCGAACAGATGATCCTGGACGAGGTCGTCGGGCGTATCGACGCTCTCGCCGATCTCGGACAGGATGACCTGCCGTTCGCGCTCGAGATGCGCCTCGTCCATATGGGCGACACGCACCATGTCGGCGATCAGCTCGGCGAGCAGCGCCGTGTCGCGCGCGAGCACTCGGCCGTGGAAGGTGGTCTGGTCGCGCGCGGTCCAGGCGTTCATCTGCCCGCCGACGTCCTCGATCGCTTCGGCCAGCTCGCGCGTGCCGCGCGGCCCTGCGCCCTTGAACACCAGATGTTCGACCAGGTGCGCGAGGCCCGAGAGATGTTCGGGCTCCGAGCGCGAGCCCACCATCGCGTACAGGCCGAGCGCGACGCTCTCCGCTCCCGGCAGCGGGTCGACCGCGACCGTGAGGCCGTTGCCGAGGCGATGCATCGCCGCGCTCATTTGAGCTCGCCCTTCTTCCACCTCTTCCTCAGCGCCAGAACGTAGATCAGCACCGCCATCGCGGCGAACAGGAACCATTGCACCGCATAAAGCCGGTGGTTGTTGGGAATGGATGCCTGCGAGGGCGCGCGGCTCGGCTCGAGCCCCGGCGCGGGGTTTTCCGAATGCAGCCGCATCCGGTGCTTTCTGTCGGGAACGATCAGGCCGCTGACCTGCCCGCCCTTCCAGCGGAATTGCGCGCGCGGGTCCTTCGACCAGCCGAGCTCGACGGCCATGCCCGGGCCCTCTGTCCCGGTGCGGCAACTGACGACATGGACATAGCCGGGCTCGCCGCTGCCATTCGCTCCGGCCACCGCGCTCCTCGACAGCGGCTGGAGGCAAAAGCCTTCAGCGCGGCGGAACAGCGGCGGCTCGAGCGTCGGCCCCGTCGGAAAGGCGATCGGCGGGAGCGAGGGCGCCTTCGAATAAAGCTCGAGCAGCGCCTCCTTCTCGCGGGCGCGGCCGAGCTGCCAGACGCCCAGCCCGATCATCGTCGCCACTGCGAGGGCGACGATCGCGGTCGCCAGCGGCGGGAGCTTGCCTATCAATGCGTCGGCGCGCCCCAGCCGCCCCAGACGTAGATCGAGACGAACAGGAACAGCCAGACGACGTCGACGAAGTGCCAGTACCAGGCCGCCGCCTCGAACCCGAAATGCTGGCGCGGAGTGAAATGGCCCTTGTGCGCCCGCAGCAGGCAGACGGTCAGGAAGATCGTACCGACGATCACGTGGAAGCCGTGGAAGCCCGTGGCCATGTAGAAGGTCGAACCGTAGATGTTGCCGCCCTCCGACTGCCTGAAGGCGAACGGCGCCGAGGCATATTCGTAGGCCTGGATCGCGGTGAACACGATGCCCAGCAGGATGGTCAGCAGCAGGCCCAGCTTCAGCCCGTCCCGGTCGCCGTGAATCAGCGAATGGTGCGCCCAGGTGACGGTCGTTCCCGAGCACAAAAGGATCAGGGTGTTGAGCAGCGGGAAGCCGAACGGGTCGAGCACGTGAGTGCCCTCCGGCGGCCAGACGCCGCCGACCGCTTCGGCCGTGGACGGGAAGAGCGAAGCGTCGAAATAGGCCCAGAACCAGGCGAGGAAGAACATCACCTCCGAGGCGATGAACATGATCATGCCGTACCGCAGGTGCAGCTGGACGACCGGCGTGTGATAGCCGCTGTGCGCCTCGCGGATGGTGTTCGCCCACCATCTGGCCATCGTCACCAGCACGCCCAGCATGCCCAGCGCGGCCACGAACTTGCCGTAGGGATTGTCGTGCATCCACATGACCATCCCGCCGAACAGGGCACCCGCGGAAATCGCTCCGATCAGCGGCCAGGGATCAGGATCGACCAGATGATAATCGTGGTTCTTCGTGGCGGCCATGACGTTCCTCGTGCGGCGTTTGAAGCGGCCCTAGCGGCTCGCTTGGCGACTTTCCACAGGGTAAAAGGTGTAGCTCAAAGTGATCTCGTCGATGTGGCGGGTCGACGGGTCCTCGCGCAGCTTCGGGTCGACGAAGAAGACGACCGGCATGTCCACCGACTGCCCGCCCTTCAGCACCTGCTCGGCAAAGCAGAAGCATTCGATCTTGCTGAAATACTGGCCGGCGATCGCGGGCGTGACGTTGAACACCGCCGTTCCGGTCGTGGTGCGAGCGGTGAGGTTGGTCGCACGGTAGAGCACCTGCGTGCGCGCGCCCGGCTGGATCCGGACGGTGCGCTGCACCGGCTCGAACCTCCACGGGAGCGCCGAACTGATGTTGGCGTCGAAGCGCACGCCGATCTCGCCCGTGACTGCGCCCGGGGCTTCGGCCGCGCGCAAGGGGGTGCCGTCGAGGCCGGTGAGCTCGCAGAACAGGCGGTAGAGCGGCACCGAAGCGAAGGCGAGCGCGACCATTGCCGCGACCAGCAGCGCCAGCCGAAGCGCGATGCGAGCGTTCTTCTGGGCGATCGCGGTCATCTGTTGAGGCCGATCTTGGCGACCGTGATCAGGAACAGCAGCACGACGAACGCGCCGAGCAGCCACGCCATCAGCCGCGCACGCTCACGCTGGCGGCGGACGAGTTCGTCCTGGGTCATCACGCCACCCAGCGGTCAGCGACCAGAGCCGCGAACAAAGCGAAGAGGTAGAGTACCGAAAAGGCGAACAGCCGTTTTTCAGGCGCCATGCCGCTGGGGTCGGTCGCGCGGTTGGCGAACACGCGCGCGGCAAGCACGAGAAACGCCGCGCTCAGCACCGCGGCCGACAGGCCATAGAGCGCACCGGTGAGGCCAAGCGCCCAGGGCGCGACCGCGGCGGCGGCGAGCGGCAGGCTGTAGAGCAGGATGTGAAGCCGGGTGTGCTCTATGCCCGCGACCACCGGCAGCATCGGCACTTTGGCGGCGGCATAGTCGGAGCGGACGAACAGCGACAGCGCCCAGAAGTGCGGCGGGGTCCACAGGAAGATGATCGCGAACAGAAGCGCCGGCAGAAGGTCCATGCTGCCGGTCGCAGCGACCCAGCCGATCAGCGGCGGGAAGGCTCCGGCCGCCCCGCCGATCACGATGTTCTGCGCGGTCCGGCGCTTGAGCCAGACGGTGTAGACCAGCACGTAGAACAGGATTGAGACGGCAAGCAGCGCGGCGGCGAGGTGATTTGCCGCAAGGTCCATCAGCACGACCGAGAAGACGGCAAGGCCGACGCCGAAGTGGAGCGCGGTCTGCCGCTCCATGCGGCCGGCCGGCAGCGGACGGCTCGCCGTTCGGCGCATCTGCGCGTCGAGGTCGGCCTCGTACCACTGGTTGAGCGCTCCGGCCGCGCCGGCCGCCAGGGCGATGCACAGCACCGCGGTAAAGGCGAGCACCGGCGGCAGCGCCACCGGCGCGGCGAGCAGGCCGGCGAGGCCGGTGAACACCACCAGGCTCATCACGCGCGGCTTGGTCAGCGCGACGAGGTCACGCCAGTCGGCGGGCAATGCGGGCTGGACCAGGGAGGGAGTCATGGCGCTTGGGCGCGCCATATAGAGTGCGGATGGCTGGACTGGAACCCTCCGCGAAGCGCGCTAGGGTGCGTTCATGTCGATCCGAATCGCTTTCGCACTCAGTGCGTTGATCGCCCAGCCGCTGGTCGCTCAGCCGACCGCGCCGGCGCCTGCCCCGGCGCAAACCGTCAATGTTGCGCTGGAGACCGACAAGGGGCGCATCGTCCTTGCGCTCGATCGCGGCCGCGCCCCGGTCACGACAGCGAATTTCCTCAAATATGTCGACGCGGGCCGGCTCGACGGCGAAAGCTTCTATCGAGCGATGAAATATGGCGACGGCGGTCTCGTCCAGGGTGGCGTCACCAGCAATGCAAAGAAGCTCCTCCTGCCGATCGAGCACGAGCCGGTCAGCCTGACTGGGCTCAAGCATCTCGCCGGCACCATCTCGATGGCGAACGGCGGCCCGGGCACCGCGCGCTCGGACTTCTTCATCCTGACCAGCGACGTGCCGGCATTCGACGCGAGCTTCGCGGCGTTCGGCAAGGTCGTCGAAGGCATGGACGTGGTCAAAGCGATCCTCGCCTCCGCCGTGTCGCCGACCAAAGGCGAAGGACCGATGAAGGGCCAGATGCTCGACCCCGCGGTGAAGATCGTGAAGGCACAGCGGCTGGAGAAGTAGGCGAGTGTCGGCGGCTAGCGAATCGCTTGTGGCGGGTCGGTTGGCCGGCTGCGCATCTGCGCCCGGAACTCGGAAGGATCCACCCCGTACGCCTCGCTGAAAAGGCGCGAAAAGTGGCTTCGGCTGGAAAAGCCCACGTTTCCCGCGATCAGCTTGATTGGAAGCGGTGTCGCTCGAAGCATCTGCGCTGCGTGGTGAAGCCTCGTCTTGGCGACGAACTGCTTGGGGGTCATGTCGAAAGCATCGGCGAAAAAGCGGTAGAAGCTTGCCCGGCTCATCGCGCGATCTCCGCCATGCTGTCGACCGTGTGAGGGTCAGCTGGTCGATCGAGCACGGCTGCAATGCTTCTGCCCAATCGCCTGTCGGAGAGCGCGCCAACGATGGAGCCCTCCCCGCCGTTCTCCAGGGTCTGCCGATCATCAGCACGAGACAGGCTTTCATGAGCGCGCTGGTCAGTGCGCGGCCCCGAGGCTCGGGCTGCCCACTTCGTCCACCATCACTCCGAACGCCTGCTGCACGATCTGCAAGTCGGCCACATGCTGCGCGACGGGTTTGGTCAGATTGTCGAACAGCCCGAAGGAGCCGAAGAAGCTCGCGTGCACGATGCCGGAGACGTAGCGGCAAATCATACGCTCCGCCCGTCGCATCCACGAAGAACAAACTCGCGCGTAAGGGTGCACTGTTCCCGGGCGACCACGTCAACGGCTGGCCCGTGGTCGAGTGAAACGCGCGGCTGGAGAGCGGGTGGGAGTACACGATGGAGCCGGCGCGGCAGAGGAGAGGTTCGTGGCCGTGAATGGTCATGTAGTGGGTGCCGGAGAGCACAGCACGCACCATGATCGCGTCGACCGCTTCGCCAATCAGGCGCCGACCGCGCTCGACCTGGCAAAGCGCCAGGCTTTGCACATCGACGTCAAAGCGTCACCAGCAAACGGTCCAGAAGACCCGATCCGCACTTCGGACTCGCGGGCGACGAAACAATGGCGTCCATTTGACCGTGTTGGCAAAAAGTGGCTCGTTAGTCAGCCGCGGATTTTTAACAGTGATCTGAAGCTGTGCCGAAGCGGCCAAGGCCGTCCGGTTTTCATTAGACCTGCAGCTTCAGGGTGCTTCGTTTTCGCGAAACAGCACTCAGGCGCGGGGTGATCGAGCTTAGCTGATTTTCGGCAGCGTCGAATATTGGTGGAACGGCGGCGGGCTTCGGCAGGCTCCACTCGAGCGTGGTCGCGCCCTCTCCCACGGGTTGGGCGGCGCCTTCTTCCCGGCGAAATAGACCAGATGATGTTCACGAAGAAGATCGCCACGCCCACGATCGTGATCATGTAGCCGACGGTCGACCACCAGTTCCACTCACTGTACGCCGGAGGTAGTCCGGAATGCGCCGCGGCATCCCGTCCAGCCCGAGGAAGTGCTGTGAAGAACACCATGTTCACGCCGATGAACATGATGAAGAAGTGCAGCTTGCCGAGCAGCTCGTTGTACATGCGCCATGCGTCATCTTCGGCCACCAGTAGTAGAAGCCGCCGAAGATCGCGAACACCGCGCCCAGGCTCAGCACATAATGGAAGTGCGCGACGACGTAGTAGGTGTCGTGCATGTAATTATCGACGCCGCCGTTGGCGAGCACGACGCCCGTGACGCCGCCGACGGTGAACAGGAAGATGAAGCCGATCGCCACAGCATGGGCGTCTCGAAGGTGAGGCTTCCGCCCCACATGGTCGCGATCCAGCTGAAGATCTTCACGCCCGTCGGCACCGCGATGATCATCGTGGCGGCAGTGAAGTACATCTTCGTTTCCATCGTCATGCCGACGGTGAACATGTGGTGCGCCCACACGACGAAGCCGACGACGCCGATCGCGACCATCGCATAGGCCATGCCGAGATAGCCGAACACCGGCTTGCGGCTGAAGGTCGCGACGATCTGGCTGACCATGCCGAAGCCCGGCAGGATCATGATGTAGACCTCCGGTGCCCGAAGAACCAGAACAGGTGCTGGTAGAGCACGACGTTGCCGCCGCCCGAGGGATCGAAGAAGCCGGTTTCGAAATTGCGGTCGGTCAAAAGCATGGTGATCGCGCCGGCGAGCACCGGAAGCGCGAGCAGCAGAAGGAATGCGGGTGACCAGGATCGACCAGACGAACAAGGGCATCTTGTGCAGGGTCATGCCCGGCGCGCGCATGTTGAAGATGGTCGTGATGAAGTTGATCGCGCCGAGGATCGAGCTTGCGCGGGCCATGTGGAGCGAGAAGATCGCCATGTCCACGGCAGGGCCTGCCGAGCCCGAGGTCGAGAGCGGCGCGTAGACCGTCCACCCGGTACCAGCGCCGAGCCCGGTACCCCCGGAGACGAAGGCGGAGCCGAGCAGAAGGCCGAAGGCCGGGATCAGCAGCCAGAAGCTGATGTTGTTCATCCGCGGGAACGCCATGTCGGGCGCTCCGATCATCAGCGGCACGAACCAGTTGCCGAATCCGCCGATCATTGCCGGCATCACCATGAAGAACACCATGATGAGCCCGTGGGCGGTGATCAGCACATTCCAGTGGTGCGCCCATTCGTCGAAGCTGGGGGTGCCCGATCCGAGCGGCCAGGCCTGGTTGATGACCTGGATCCCCGGCTCCATCAGCTCGGCGCGCATGATCCCCGAGATGGCACCGCCGATGATCCCCGCGACGATCGCGAAGATCAGGTAGAGAGTGCCGATGTCCTTGTGATTGGTCGACATGAACCAGCGGGTGAAGAAGCCCGGCTTGTGGTCCTCGTCATGATGCTCCTCGTGCACCTCGTGGGTGGTGAGGGGCATGGTGTCAGCGGTGGTGGCCATCGACTTTAATCCCGATCAATCAGCGGTTCGCGGCCGGCTGGGCGGCTGCTGGAGTTGGAGTAGCGCCCTGCTGGGCGGCAGTGGGCGTCGGGGGGACCGGAGTCGTGCCCCGCGGAGCCGCGCCGGGTGGAGCGGCAGTGGCAGGCGCCGCTGGAGCAGCGGCCGGCGCGGCGGCGGGCCGCGCTCCCGGCATGGTCCCGCCCTTGGACGCGACCCAGGCGGCGAACTGCGCCTCCGGAACGACCTCCACGGCGATCGGCATGTAGGCGTGGCGCGCTCCGCACAGCTCCGTGCACTGGCCGAAATAGACGCCCGGCCGGTCGACCTTTGCCCAGATCTCATTGAGCTGTCCGGGATTTGCGTCGATCTTGCTCCAGAAGGCCGGCACCCAGAAGGCGTGGATCACGTCGTTGGAGGTGACCTGGAACTTCACGACCTTGCCGACCGGAATGACCAGCCGCTCGTCGACTGCGAGCAGCGGGGGTCCGTCGGCGTCGGTGCGGAAGCGCTGGCCGGCGGGAACGTCGGCCCGCTCCTTGAGCATGTTGGAGACGATCTCGAACCCGCCCTGGTCGGGATATTGGTAGGTCCAGAACCACTGGTTGCCGACCACCTTCACCGTCAGGTCTGCCGGCGGCGGCGAATATTGGCTGCGCAGGAGCCGCATCGAGGGAATCGCGATCGCCACCAGGATCAGCACCGGGATCAGGGTCCAGGCGACCTCGAGCGCGGTGTTGTGCGAGGTGCGCGAGGGCGTCGGGTTGGCCGATCGGCGGAAGCGCACAATCGCCCAGCCGAGCAGCCCGAGCACGAACAGGCTGATCAACGCACACAGGAGCAGCAGCCAGTTGTTGTGGAACTCGGCGGCATAGCGGCCGACGTCGGTCACCTGCTCCTGGATGCCGACGCCCGCGCGCACGGGTACGCCGATGTTCTTCTCGGGCAGCGTGCGGCTGATCCCCGTCTCGGTCGTGGTGATCGCCCCCGCGTTGGCGGTCTGCGGGGTCGATGGAGCAGCCCCTTGCGCCGTGGCCGGCGACTGCGGGCCTGGCTGGGCGGAGGCGGGCGTGCCCGCCTGCGCCTGCGCCGCTTGCGGCTGGGCAGCTTGCGGTGCCGCCTGCGTCGCCTGGGCGGCGGCTGCGGGTGTCATGCCGGCGGCTGCCAGCGCGATCGCCCATGCAATGAGTTTCATTCTCACCCCGAAGGATTGGGTTGGGACGTGAGCCCCCAAGAGCGGGACCCCGGAATTGGGCGGCCTTATAGGCGCGGGTTTTCGCGCCCTCAAGCGACTCTTCGGCCAACTCTTCGGCCAAGTCTGGGCAGGTGTTGAAGCACCCGTTTGGGGGTCCTATTGCGCGTCCTGAAAGGCGGCTTCGCGCATGACGGACGAGGAGGTTCTGGACGAGTTCCGGGCGGCGGGAGCGCTGCTCGAGGGCCATTTCATCCTCTCGTCCGGCCGAAGGTCGCCGGTGTTCCTGCAAAAGATGCTGGTGTTCCAGTATCCGCAACGGACCGAGCGCATCTGCCGAGCCCTCGCCGATCGAATCCGCGAACGCTTCGGCGCAGTCGACGTCATCGTGTCGCCGGCGATGGGCGGCGTGATCCCAGGCTATGAGACCGCCCGGGCGCTCGGCTGCCGCGCCATCTTCGTGGAGCGTGAAGACGGCGAGTTCCGGCTGCGGCGCAACTTCGAAATCGCCCCGGGCGAGCGCGTGGTGATGGTCGAGGACATGGTCACCACGGGCCTCTCGTCACGCGAATGCATCGCAGCGATCAGGAAGCATCCCGGCGAGCTGCTGGGTGCTGCCTGCCTGATCGACCGGTCCAACGGTCGGGCCGACGTAGGAATCCCCCTGGTTCCGCTCGCCCGGCTCGACGTGCCCGACTATTCGCCCGACGACCTGCCGCCCGAGCTTGCCGCTTTGCCGGCAGTGAAGCCCGGCAGCCGGGGACTTGCCGCGTGAGGCTTCGCCTCGGCGTCAACATCGACCATGTCGCGACGATCCGGAACGCTCGCGGCGGCGACCATCCTGACCCCGTGCGCGCCGCACGGCTCGCCGCCGAGGCGGGCGCCGACGGCATCACCGCGCACCTTCGGGAGGATCGCCGCCACGTCACCGA
Organism: Sphingomicrobium sp.; assembly: GCA_030447545.1. Taxonomy (GTDB): domain Bacteria; phylum Pseudomonadota; class Alphaproteobacteria; order Sphingomonadales; family Sphingomonadaceae; genus Sphingomicrobium. Next base: position 9,850 of record JAUJOV010000027.1, read on the forward strand.
TGCGGACATCGACCGGCTGATCGGCGAGATCGACCTGCCGCTGAACCTGGAAATGGCTGCGACTCAGGAGATGCTGACGATCGCGCTCGCGCACCGCCCGCACGCCGCCTGCATCGTTCCGGAAAAGCGCCAGGAGCGAACCACCGAAGGCGGGCTCGACGCCGCGGGGCAGCACAACAGCCTTGCCCATTTCGTCGATCGCCTGGGCGAGGCGAACATCCGCGTCAGCCTGTTCATCGAACCGTCCGAACAACAGATCGCCGCCGCGATGCGCCTCGGCGCGCCGGTCGTCGAGTTCCACACCGGCCGCTATGCCCATGCCGAGGGCGAGGAGCGCTCTGCCGAATTGAAGCGGATCGCCGACTGCGCGGCGCTCGCCGTAAAGAACGGCATCGAGCCGCACGCCGGCCACGGCCTCACGTTCGACAATGTCGTCCCCGTCGCCGCCATCCCGCAGCTCGCCGAGCTCAACATCGGCCATTTCCTCGTCGGCGAAGCGATCTTCGACGGTCTCGACACAAGCGTCCGGCGCATGCGCGAGCTGATCGCACGGTGATCAGGACGTATCGCGCCTTGCTTTTCCTCAATTCGGCGGTGCTGGCCCTGTCTCTTCTCTGGGCGGTTTCCATCGTGCCGGAGCTGGGTTCTCGCTATGGTCACCGGGATTGAAGGCCGCTATCCTGATCTGGCCCATTCCCAGTCGTGCTCTTCTGGATGGCAGCGAAATTGAAAAGCCGGGGTGACGTCGCGGATGCGTGCTGGACTTTTCGGTCAGCTGGCGATCTTTGCCGGCATTCCTGGCGTCTTGCTGGCTTTGATGGTTGCAGCGTTCCCCGAATGATCGTCGGCATCGGCTCCGACCTGTGCAACATCGAGCGGATCGAGCGCTCCATCGAGCGCTTCGGCGAGCGTTTCCTCAACCGCGTCTTCACCGACACCGAGCGCGCCAAGGCGGCTCGCCGGCCCTTCACAATGGCAGGCACGCTCGCCAAGCGCTTCGCCGCGAAGGAGGCATTCTCCAAAGCCGTAGGCACCGGCTTCAGGCGCGGCGTGTTCATGAAGGACATCGGCGTGGTCAACGCGCCCTCGGGCGCTCCGACGCTCGAGCTCAGCGGTGGAGCGAAGGCGCGGCTTGATCACTTGCGCCGGACGGCCACGCCATCGACATTCATCTGACGATGACCGACGATTACCCGTGGGCGCAGGCGTTCGTGATCCTCGCCGCACGCAAGATGGAGCCCTGATTGAGCGACACTGTTCCTGGCGCAGCGGCCGACGAGCAAGCCGCCCTGCCCGTCGAGCCGCGCAAGGAGGACTCGAAGGGCTCGGCCGTGTGGCGCGAGATCAAGGGCCTGCTGTGGGTGCTGCTCGCCGTGCTGCTGTTCCACAGCTTCGTCGCCAAGCCCTTCTACATCCCGTCCATCTCGATGGTGCCCAACCTGCTCGTCGGCGACCGGCTGGTGGTCAGCAAATATCCCTACGGCTGGTCTTACGTCTCGCCGACCATCCTCAACCCGCTCGCCATCTTCCGCTCCGTCCTGCTCGGGACGGGCGAGCCGTGGGGGTCACCTTGCCGGCGATGGAAGGTCGAGTGCTCGGCAAGCTGCCCGAACGCGGCGACATCGTGATCGTCACTCCGCCGGGCAGGAGCGAGGACTATATCAAGCGGGTGATCGGCCTTCCCGGCGACACGATCGAGCTGCGCGGCGGGCGGCTGATCCTCAACGGCCGGCCGGTCAGGGCCGAACGGCGGCCGCCGGCAATGATCGGTCGACCCGAACGCCCCATGCGGCGCCGAATTCTCCGGGTTCCAGGTCCGCGGTCCCGACGGAGCGCCCCCACTGCCGCCTGCCGATCGTCCGCGAGACCCTTCCCAACGGCGTATCGTACGACACGATCGATCTCGGATCCGGCGGACCGGGCGACGATTATCAGCGGATCAAGGTTCCGGCCGGTCACGTGTTCCTGATGGGCGACAACCGCGACGCAGCGCAGCCGCTTCGAAGTCCACGAGCAGGGCCTCGGCGGCGCCGTGCCGTGGAGAATATCGGCGGACGGGCCGAGTTCATCACCTTCTCGCTCGACGGCTCCTCGCAGCTCCTCAATCCGCTCAGCTGGTTCGACGCGTTCCGCTCCGGGCGCGCGGGCACGTCGCTCCGGGGCCAGAAGGGCTAGCAGGCAATGGCCGAGCCCGAGATCGTCGAACCGCATGTCGAACGGCCGGGCCCGGCGGAATTCCCGCGACCCGCTGGTCAGGCGCGAGCTTCAGCGCGCATCGGTGTGGTTCGGCCTCGCCCTCCTCATCCTCGGGATCATCGTCCTTGCCCAGCCGCTGCTGCTGATCATCGGCGGGATGGTCTTCGCGGTGTTCCTCGACGGCGGCGCGCGCCTCCGTCGCATCCTGCCGCATCCGCGATCGCGCGCGGCGGCTGCTGATCGTGATCCTGCTTGGCTTCGGCTTCCTCGGCTGGGTGTTCTGGTTCGCGGGCACCACAATCGTGGCCCAGGCCGAAACGCTGAGGGACGTGGTCGCAGCCCAATTCGCCCGGCTGATGGACTTCGCCGCGTCGCTCGGTCTTGCGCCGGGGGCTTCAACGCCAATTCGATGGGCACCAGGATGCTCGGCTCGGTCGGCCGGCTGACGAGCGCGCTGGGAACCGCGATCGGCGCCCTGACGAGCGTGATCCTGATGATGGTGATCGGCATCTTCATCGCGCTCGAGCCGCGCCTCTACGACCGCGGAATCGCCTGGATGCTGCCGCTGCGTTACCGCGCGCGCTACCGCATCGCCGAGCATGCCGGCTTCACGCTCCGCCGGCTGCTGTTCGGCCGGCTCGTCGGAATGATCTTCGAGGGCCTGTTCACCTGGGTGATGCTCTCGATCGGCGGAGTGCCGATGGCGGCGCTGCTCCGGTCTGATGACCGGCGTTCTGGCCTCATCCCGAACATCGGCGCGATCACTTCGGGCCTGCTGATGGTGGCGGTCGGCTTCAGCGCCGGGCCCGAGCAGGGCCTGTGGGCGATCTTCGTCTATTTCCTCGTCCAGAACATCGACGGCTATCTGGTGCTTCCGTACATCGCCCGGCGGACGGTCGACCTCGCGCCCGCCGTGGTGCTGGCGATGCAGCTGCTGATGGGCGCTCTGTTCGGGCTGCTGGGCATATTGTTCGCCGACACGATCCTGGCGACGCTCAAGGTCGTTCTGATGGACCTCAGCCGCGACGAGGCGGAACAGGCGGGACAGGGGCCCGCGGTGGTTCGGAGCCCGCTAGGGCTGCTGCTGCGGCTGCGGCGGTGAGGCAGGTCCGGCTGCCGCTCGGTGCCCTCGCCAGCCGCTTCGGGGGCGGCGCAAGGCCACTCCCGCCGGAGCACCGCCGGGAGCAGGAGGCCCCGCCGGTCATCAGCGCGGCATTGCGCACGATCTGTACGATGTGCACGTCGAACTCGAGGTCGGCGTTGGGCCCGAAGGGACTGCCCGGAGGCAGGCTCGCGCCATAGGCGAGCTTGCCCGGGATGTGGATCCTGTAGCGCCCGCCCTGCTTCATCTTCGTCAGCGCCTCGGCAAAGCCGGGAATGACGTTGCCGGCGACCATCGGCTGCGGACCGCCATGGCGCTCGCTCGCATCGAACACGGTGCCGTCGGTGAGCCGGCCTTCATATTCGACCATGACGCCGTCGACAGGCTGGATGAACGCGCCGGTCCCTTGCTCGATGGTGCGGATGCGCAGCCCCGCAGTCGTCTCGCCCCTCAGCGGGCTGGTTCCTCCCCAGGCGAGTGCGACGCCGGCTGCGATCCAGCGCGAGCATCGCGAGCCACAGCTTGCCCGAGCTGCGGCGGCCGGCGGGGGCGGTGAGCGGCTGAGCGACCGACATGCTGCCGCGGCGGCTCTAGGCGCCTTCGCGCTCGGCGCGCTTGCGCTCGAGCTTGCGCGCGCGGCGGATCGCTGCGGCCCGCTCGCGGGCGCGCTTTTCCGACGGTTTTCATAATGGCGGCGCAGCTTCATCTCGCGATAGACGCCCTCGCGCTGCAGCTTCTTCTTCAGTGCGCGAAGCGCCTGGTCGACATTGTTGTCGCAGGTGATGATCTGCATAAAGCCCGTCAAAACTCCTGGAAAATCGCTTGGTGAAGGACCCGGCCATGCCAAAGCCCATCGCCCGGCGCAGCGCTGCTGGTCGGGGCGTCGCCCTTAGCAGTGGCTTCAAACGCTTTCAGCCCGACAGGGGAAGCTTACTGCGATGAACCGAGCCTTTAACGGGACGACCCAAGCAACTCATTGCATTGGGTTATCGGCGATTAACCTTCGCGCTGATAGAAGGCCTTCACACGAAAAAAGCGGGGGTGGGCATGAGCTTTAATCGCAGGCAGATGCTGCGCTGGGGCGCTGTTGGCGGCCGGGGGCGATGCTTTCGGCGTCGGCCGCGACTTCCGGTCTTCATCGATCCTCTACAGCAAGCCGCCGGTTCCTCGCGCTCCGCTGACGCCAATCCTTGCGCCGCAGCCGCTCGCCGCAAGCGCGCCTGCGGGCATCAACCCGCTCCTGTTCCAGAAGGCCAAGGCCGCTCTCGCCACCCACCAGATCGGCCCGCGCGACGTGATCGGCATCGTCGATTTCTCCGAAGCGCTCGGCCGAAGAGTTCACGTGGTCGACCTGATGAGCAGCCGCGTCGACAGCTACCGCGTCGCCCATGGTCAGGGTTCGGACCCGAACCCACTGCGGCTATCTGACCGCTTCTCGAACGAGTTCGGGTCCTATGCGACCTCGAACGGCACCTACATCACCGGTGCCCATTATCAGGGCGAAGTACGGCCTTTCGATGAAGACGCACGGCCTCGACTGGACCAACAACAATGCCGAGCCGCGCGCGTCGTCATCCACAACGCCTGGTACGCCGAGCCCGGAGTGGTCGCCGCCCACGGCAAGCTCGGCCGCTCGCAGGGCTGCTTCGCTTTCTCGAAAGAGGACCAGTATCCGATCATGAAGCGCCTCTCCGGCGGCCGCATGATCTACGCCGACAAGGTCGCGTAAGCCTAAGCCGCCAGCGACGCCGACAGGAAGCGTCGCCGGGAGCAGCGCGAAGAGCCGGCGAAGCGCCGGCCGGCGCGCGAGCGAGCAGCTAAACTGCGCAGTGAGACGCGTCGACGTCACGATTTACTCCCGTGACGGCCTACCTCCCCGGATCACGGCGCCGCGGCCAGGGCCTTTTTTGCCTGCTCCAGCGGCTGAGCGCCTAGCGGGACGCGACCTTCGCGCGGCCTTCTTCGCCGGCACGTCGTTCAGCGCCGCAAGCACCTTGCCGTCCTTCTTGTAGATGTCGGCGGCATAGTCCTTGACCGACCCGTCGCCGAGCGCGGCCGACGACATGTAGATGATGTAGACCGGCAGCGGCTTGGGGAAGTTCGCCTGGACGGTCTTGTTGCCGGCGACCGCCTCCTTGATCTTCTCGGGCGTCCACTCGCTGCCACCGTCGGTGAGCAGCTTCTCCGCGAGCTTCAGGATGTGCTCGGTGCGGATGCAGCCGTGGCTGTAGGCCCGCGACTTGGCGTCGAACAGGCCGCGGGCGGTCGTGTCGTGCAGGTAGATCGCCTCCGGGTTGGGCATGACGAACTTGATCTGGCCGAGCGCGTTGCGCGGCCCGGCGGCTGGCGCCAGCGGATGATGTCGCCCTTGGCGCTGCGCACCGCAATATAGCCGCGCTTGCCCCGAACCTCGGGCTCGATGCTCTTGGGCACTTCCACCACGGGTTGAGGATCACGCCCGTCGCCGTCGCCATCAGCTGCGGGGTCGGCGTCTTGACCGCACCGCGACCGCGCGGTGGCGCGACAGGGTCACGCCCTTTTCGACCAGCGCCGCCGTGTAGGCGGGCACGTTGACGATGATGTAGCGCTCGCCAAGGTCGCGCGGCAGCCAGCGCCACCGATCCATGTTGAGCCGGATCCGGCCGATCTTCGCCGTCTCGCCAGCCGGCGTGACCTCGAGCGCGTTCCTGAGCGCCGCATATTGCGGGTGCGTCGGAAGTAGGTTGCGAAGCGCCTCGCCGACGCGACGCTGCTGGAGCGCTGCGCGGAGCAGCTGGTCCTGCCGCTCTTTGCTGAGGTCCGGGTCTGGGATGTGCCAGTTCTGGCGGGCCGACCCGCGCACATGGCCTAGCGCGAGGTCGGACGAGAGGCCGGTTGAACCGCTCGGTCGCGGCGGCCGAAAGCGCCACCGGATTGCCGCTGCGCATCGCGGCCATCAGGCCGGCCGCGTCGTAATCCTTCAGATCAGCCCTTCCTTGGCCGAATTGACGATCGCCAGGAGCAGCTCGTTGACGTCGCCGGAGTCCACAGCGGCGGCGGAAGCGCCGGCGCCGGCGGCGGCCGCCGCGCTGAGCGGCTGCGCCGTCGGCCGGCGCGAACCGATTGGCGCGGCGCGAAGCCACAGGCTGGGCGATCGCGATACCGGCCGGAACCGCGGCCGCGGCCGAGAACAGAGCAAACTTTTGAAACTTGCGTTCATCACCCCAACCACCCCCTGATGCGAGACGAGCGGCACCCTCCATGCCCGCTCTTACCCATACACTGGCTGAACAGCCGCTGCCAGTGCCGGCAGGCCACACTTGCCCGGCACGAACGAGGCTCCTTGCCCTTGCCGGCCGTTCCGCGCGCATCGCCCGCGCCATGCTGGGGATGGACTTCATCAGGGCCAATCGCGACGCGGTGGAGCGCGCCGTCGCCGCCAAGGCGGTCGCGCTCGATCTCGACCATCTGCTTGCGCTTGACGGCGAGGTCCGCCGGCTGAAGACCGAGATCGAGGCGCTGCGGGCGGAGCGCAATGCGATCAGCGCCAGGTTCAAGAGCGTCGCGCCCGAGGAGCGTGCCGAGCTCGGCCGGCAGGCGAAGGAGGCAGGGGCGAAGGCCGGCGAACTCGAAGCGGAACTGTCCGCGAAGGAGTCGGCGCTGCGCGACATCCTGGCGAGGTGCCCAACTTCCCTACGACGGTGCTCCGCTCGGGCCGGACGAAAGCGCCAACGTCGTGGTCCGCCGCGAGGGCGAGCCGCGGGAGTTCGGCTTCGAGCCGATCGACCACGTTTCGCTGATCGAGAAGAACGACTGGGCCGATCTCGCGCATCGTCCAGGTGTCGGGCTCGCGCACCTATTGCCTCAAGAGCCGCCTGGCGCGCTCGAGACCAAGCTGATGGCCTGGGCGCTCGAGCGGATCGCAGGGGCCGGCTTCACCGCGATTACCGTGCCTGCAATCGCGCGCGAGCAGGCCTACCTCAACCAGGGCCAGTTCCCGGGCCACCGCGAAGAGACCTACGAGATCCCGGCCGACGAGTTGTGGCTCGCGGGCACCGCCGAGGTTGCGCTGACTTCCTTCACTCGGGCGAGATCATCGAGGGCGACAAGCTGCCGATCCTCTACGCGGGCTACTCGCCCTGCTTCCGCAGCGAGGCGGGCAGCGCCGGCAAGGACGTGCGCGGGCTGCTTCGCGTCCACCAGTTCGTGAAGGTCGAGCAATATGTGATCTGCCAAGCCGACGCCGAGCAATCGGCGCGCTGGCACGCGCGGCTGCTCGAGCTTGCCGAATCCATGCTCCAGGCGCTGGAGATCCCGTACCAGGTAATCGAAACCTCGACCGGCGACATGGGCCTGGGCAAGTACCGGATGAACGACATCGAGAGCTGGGTGCCCTCGCTTGGCAAATACCGCGAGACCCACAGCTGCTCGACGCTCCACGACTGGCAGGCGCGGCGCGCGAACATCCGCTACCGCGGCGCCGACGGGAAGGTGCGGTTCGCGCACACGCTCAACACCGCGCTCGCTTCCCCCAGGATCCTCGTCCCACTGCTCGAGAACCACCAGACCCGGGACGGAGCGGGTGAAGCTTCCGCAAGTGCTCCAGGAGTTGATGGGCGGGGAATATCTGTGTGACCACCGGTTGATGAAGCCCCGCAGCCGCTACCAATGGACCGGCGATGACCGGCCGCCGCCGAATTGGAAGCGCTATGCCGAGGCCGTCTGGCTCGCGGCGCGCGCTTCTGGCACGGGTTCGGCCACACCCGGCCGCGGGGTCCGAAGGATGGGCCACCCGCCTTCGTCATCCCCGGCTTTCTCGCCGGGGACCGCACCTGCATGGAGCTTCGGCGCGCGCTGGCGCAAGCCGGGTGGCGCACCTATCCGTGGGAGCTCGGGCTCAGCAAGGGCGTGCATCCCGACACTCTGCGGCACCTGAGGCAGCGGCTCGAGGTAATTTACGACGGCCGGCCGGTGCTCCTGGTGGGCTGGAGCCTCGGCGGCCTCTACGCGCGCGAGCTCGCCCGCGACGTGCCGGAGATGGTGCGCGCGGTGGTGACCCTTGCCTCGCCCTTTCTCGGGCGACCTTCACCAGAACAATGTCTGGCACATCTACGAGCTGGTCGCCGGCCACAAGGTGGACGACCCGCCGATCCCCCGCTTCCGAGAAAAGCCGCCGGTGCCGACGCTGGCCATCTGGTCGCGCAAGGACGGGATCGTCGCTCCGCGCCGCCTGTAACCTCGAGGGGCGAACGCGACAAGACGGTCGAGATGGGCTGCAGCCACATGGCGTTCGGCATTTCGCGCAGGGCGACCCGGCGCGTGGCGAAGAGATTGAGGGCGTTCCTCAGAGAAATCGAGCGCTCGTCCGTAGCGGAGTCGCTGACTTGACTCTCCCGCCGGACCGCCGCGGGATGTAGAACAAAAGAAGAACACGAGCCTTGTGGATCGTGTGGCGAAAGCTGTCTCTCGTCGCCGGCGAGCTGTCTCCGCGCAGCTCCGTGCGGCGGAAATCCCGCGTGCGGGGTCGACCGTCCCCTGGGTCGGCCTGCGTGCGCGCCCCAGCGGGTTGGGTGAGCGCTGGCGCTTGCCCAACCCTTGCTCGACCCTGTGCGAGCTGTTCGCAGCGCACCCGCGCGACGGCGGCTGGGCGGGCTTCCTCGTGGCCCAACTTGGGGCGCAACTCCGCCGCCAAGCCTTTGCTGTGGGTCCAGCATCGCATGGCGATCCTCGAAAGCGGGCGGGTCCATCCGCCCGGCCTTCGCGGGCTCGACATTATTCATGTCGAGGCACGCGACGCGCGCGACGCGCTGTGGGCAATGGAAGAGGGGCCTGAGATGCTCGGGGCTCTCGGCAGTCGTCGGCGAGATCTGGGGCGATCCCCAGGCGCTCGACTTCACCGCGACGCGGCGGCTTGCAGTCGCCGCCGAGCGGGAATGGCGTGGCCGCCCTTTTGATTCGGCTGGGCGGCCACGCCAGCCAAGCGGAGCGCGCATGCGCTGGCGCCTCGCCAGCCTGCCGAGCGCCGCCAACCCGCTCGATCCGCGCGCCCGGAGCTGCGGCCTGGGATGCCGAGCTGTTCCGGGCGCGTGGGCACCCGCCGGGCCGGTGGAGCATCGCCCATGACAGGACCCCATCAAAGTACTACTTTGATGGGCCCCAGGCCGCGGCGGGTGCTTTCCATCTGGTTGCCTCATCTGGCGGTCGAGCGCTGGGCGAGGACGAGCGGCTTACCGCCTGACGCGCCCGTCGTCCTCACGGTCGAGGGCGCTCACGGGCCGGTGATCCATGCGGTCACTCGAGCCGCGGCGGGCGCGGCGCAGGCCGGGGGCGCGGCTGACCGACGCGCGCGCGCTCGACCCAGCACTGGTGGCGGTGCCGGCCGATCCGGCGGCCGACGCGGCGCTGGTCGAGCGGCTCGCCCGCTGGGCCGCGCGCTGGTCGCCCTGGTCGAGGCCGACGGGCCGGACGCGCTTCGGCTCGACGTCAGCGGGGTCGCGCATTTGTTCGGCGGCGAGGACGGGCTGATCGCCGACGTGCGAAGCGGTTTGCCGCGCTCGGCCTGACGGCGCGCGTCGCGCTCGCTCCGACCGCTGCGGCGGCTTGGGCGCTGGCGCATTACGCTCCGTGCATCTGCGGCCCCGACGAGGTTGAGCCTCCCCGCTTCCGCCGCTGCTCTTCGGTTGGACGCCAGACGGTGCGCACGCTCGAGCGGCTCGGCCTCAAGACCATCGCTGCGGTTGCGGGAATGCCGCGGCTTTCGCTCTCGCGCGGCGGTTCAGGGGCGCCGAGGACGTGGTCGATGCGCTCGACCGGCTGACCGGCCGCAAGCCCGAGCCGCTGACCGCCGCGGCCGATGAGCCGTGTCCGCGCGCTCTGCTCAAGCTCGAGGAGCCGGTGACCCATGCCGACGCCGCGCCCCAGGCGCTCGAGCGGCTGGTCCCGCCCCTCGTGCGCGAGCTCGAGCACCGGCAACTCGGCGCGCGCAGGCTCGCGCTCACCGGCTTTCGCGTGGATGGAAGCCTTGCGGCCGCAAGCGTCGCCACCGCTATTCCCAGCCGCCACCCGAAGCACCTCCAGCGGCTGCTGTCGGACAAGGCGGCGGCGCTCGATCCCGGCTTCGGCTTCGAGGCGTTCGCGCTCGCGGCGGACTGGGCGGAGCCGCTCGACGCGGCGCAGGCGAGCCTGGTCGAAGAACCGAGCAGCGAGGCTCAAGTCGCGCGGCTGGTCGATCGCCTCAGCGTCAAGCTCGGGCCCGGCAAGGTCGGCGGCCAGTCGCGTTCGAAGCCATGTGCCCGAGCGGGCGAGCGCGTGGGTGAGCGCGCTGCGCAAAGTCGAGCCGATCGACGTGCCGCGAGCGCTCCCGCAGCGTCCGGCCGCAGCTCCTCGACCGCCCCGAAGCCATTGCCGTCGTCTACGCCACCCCCGAAGGCGTCCCACGCCGCTTCGTGTGGCGGCGGGCGGTGCACGACATTGCGCGCGTAGGGGCCCGAACATCGCGCCCGAATGGTGGCGCGAGCGCTCGACCGCGCGCCTTCGCGACTATTACCGCGTCGAGGACGCTACCGGCCGCCGCTACTGGATCTACCGCGAGGCCTGATCGGCGACGGGCGCGGCGGCGCTCCGGCATGGTTTCTGCACGGCCTGTTCGGATGAACATTCCTGCCAAGAGGCTCGGCTGATGCCCGAGAAGGTCGGCTTTTCCCGCCTCAAGCTGGTGCGCGAGGCCCGGCACGCCGGCGGCTCGGCCGCGCCCTCGCCGTACGTCGAGCTCGAGGTCACCACGCCCTTCTCCTTCCTGCGCGGGGCGTCGGATGCGATCGAGCTGGTGCTTGCGCTCGAGCTTGGCATGGAGGCGATCGGCATCGCCGACCGCAACACGCTCGCCGGAGTCGTTCGGATGCACAGCGCGTGCCGCGAAGCGGGAGCTGCGGCCGCTGATCGGCTGCCGGCTCGACCTGACGGATGCGCCGGGCGCTCGCCTACCCACGCGAGCCGCGACGGCTGCAGCCGCCTGTCGCGGCTGCTGTCGCTCGGCAAGATGCGCGCGAAGAAGGGCGAGTGCGAACTCCCGCTCGCCGACGTCGCCGCGCATTCCGACGGCATCGCCTTCATCGCCTGGCCGTCGAGACGATCTCGACGCTTTCGAGGCCGAGCTGCCGCGCCTTCGTGACGCCATTCCATCGCTGCGGCACGTTGCCGCGACCTGGCTCTACCGCGGGGACGACGCTGCGCGCATCGAGCGGCTCGAGCGGATCGCGCGGGCGAACGACTGCACCATCCTCGCGACCAACGACGTCCATTATCACGCGCCCGACAGGTGGCCGCTGCAGGACGTGGTCACCTGCATCCGCGAGAAGGTGACGATCGCCAATGCCGGCTACCTGCTGAACCCGAATGCAGAGCGGCATTTGAAATCCGCCGAGGAAATGGCGCGACTGTTCGCCCGCTGGCCGCACGCAATTTACGAGACGCGCGAGTTCGCCGACGCGCTCGACTTCAGCCTCGACGAGCTGCGCTACGAATATCCGCGCGAGACCGTGCCCGACGAACGCACTCCTCAAGCGCAGCTCGAGCATCTGACCTGGGAGGGCGCCCGGGCGCGCTGGCCCGACGGCGTTCCCGAAAAAGTCGACGCGCAGCTTGCCCACGAGCTCGCGCTGATCGAGCGGCTCGACTTCGCCCGCTATTTCCTCACCGTCCACGACATCGTCGCCTTCGCTCGCGGGCTCGACCCGCCGATCCTGTGCCAGGGGCGCGGTTCGGCGGCGAACAGCGCGGTCTGCTATTGCCTCGGCATCACCGCGGTCGACCCGTCGACCAGCGACCTTTTGTTCGAGCGCTTCATCTCCGAGGAGCGCAAGGAGCCGCCCGACATCGATGTCGATTTCGAGCACGAGCGGCGCGAGGAGGTGATCCAGCACATCTATGCGAAATATGGCCGGGAGCGCGCCGGGATCGCCGCGACCGTGATCCATTACCGCCCGCGTTCGGCGATCCGCGAGGTCGGCAAGGTGATGGGCCTGTCGGAGGACATCTGCGGAGCGCTCGCCTCAACCATCTGGGGCCATATGGGTGACGAAATGGTGTCCGAGCGCGCTCCCGACGCGGGGCTCGACCTTAATGACCCGCACTTGAAGCGCACGGTGAAGCTTGCCGAGCAGTTGATCGGAATGCCGCGGCATTTGTCGCAGCATGTCGGCGGCTTCGTCCTGACCGAGCGGCCGCTGACCGAGACGGTGCCGATCGGCAATGGCGCGATGGACGATCGCACCTTCATCGAATGGGACAAGGACGACATCGACGAGCTCGGCATTTTGAAGATCGACGTGCTCGCGCTGGGAATGCTGACCTGCATCCGCAAATGCTTCGACCTGGTCGAGCAGCACCACGGCGAGCGCTGGTCGCTGGCGACGATCCCGCAGGAGGAGCCGGCGGTCTACGACATGCTGTACCGCGGAGATTCGCTGGGCGTGTTCCAGGTAGAGAGCCGGGCGCAGATGAACATGCTCCCGAGGCTCAAGCCGCGCTGCTTCTACGACCTGGTGATCGAGGTCGCGATCGTCCGGCCGGGGCCGATCCAGGGCGACATGGTCCACCCGTATTTGAAGCGCCGGAGCGGCAAGGAGAGCGTGCTCTTCCCCTGTCCCGCCCCCGAGCATGGGCCGCCCGACGAGCTCGAGCGCATCCTCAAGCGAACGCTCGGGGTGCCGGTGTTCCAGGAGCAGGCGATGAAGGTCGCGATCGACGCAGCGAGGTTCACCGCGGCCGAGGCCAACCAGCTGAGGAAAGCGATGGCGACCTTCCGCTCGCGTGGGACGATCGAGCTGCTGCAGGACAAGATGGTCGGGCGGATGGTTGCGCGCGGCTACGACCCGGCGTTCGCACAGCGCTGCTTCGACCAGATCAAGGGGTTCGGCGAATATGGCTTTCCCGAAAGCCACGCGGCGAGCTTCGCGCACCTGGTCTATGTGTCGAGCTGGCTCAGGTGGCGCTATCCGGCCGCGTTCGCAGCCGCGCTGCTCAACTCGCAGCCGATGGGCTTCTACGCCCCCGCCCAGATCGTCCGCGACGCGCGTGAGCACGGCGTCGAGGTGCGCGCGGTCGATGTGAATGCGAGCGAGTGGGATTGCACTCTGGAGCAAGGCGCGCTGCGCCTCGGCCTGAGGCAAATCGAGGGGCTGCATCGCGAGGCGGCCGAGCGGCTGGTTCAGGCGCGTGCCGGAAAACCCTACGCGTCGGTCGAGGACCTGCGCAGCCGCGCCGGCGTGCCCGTGCATGCGATCCAGCGGCTCGCCTCCGCGGACGCGTTCCGCTCGATCGGGGTCGACCGGCGCGCGGCGCTGTGGGACGCGCGGGCGCTCAAGTCAGCGCCCGACTTGCCCCTGTTCGCCGCGGCAGAGGCGCGGGACGAAGGCGCGGAGCTTGAGGCCGCTGAGCTTCCGGCGATGCCGTTGGCCGAGCATGTGGTGAACGACTACCAGACGGTCCGCCTGAGCCTGAAGGCGCACCCAATGCGCTTCCTGCGCGAATATTATGCCGCGCAAAGGTTCGTCACCGCCGCGCAGCTGGTGGGCATCCGCGACGGCAAGCGCCTGTCGATCGCCGGTCTCGTGCTGATCCGCCAGCGGCCGGGCAGCGCCAAGGGCGTGGTGTTCATCACCATCGAGGATGAGACGGGGGTCGCCAACCTCGTCATCTGGCCCGACGTGTTCGAGCACCAGCGCAAGATCGTGATGGGCGCGCGGCTGATCGCGGTGCACGGCGTGGTTCAGCGCGACCCCGATAGTGAGGTGATCCACGTCGTCGCCCGAAAGCTCGAGGATCACAGCCACATGCTGCGCCACCTGAGCGACGAAGCCATGTCCTCGACTCTGGCGCAGGGCGATGCCCCGGGAAGCTGGCGGCCGCCCGCCAGCCGTCACCCCCGTGACGTCGAAATCATCCCCAAGAGCCGCGACTTTCACTAAGTCATTCATTTCGCAGCAATCTCGCGGCACCATTTATGCCATAGTGCACTGCTAGAAGACCCAAATGATCGGCATCACCACCAAGCTGTTCGCTGCGCTTGCAGCGCTGAGCCTCGCCGCCGCGCCTTCCGGGGCCGCGGCCGCGCAGTCGCTCGAGGGGCGCTGGGCCAACCCGAAGCGCAACGTGATCGTCAAGGTGACGCGCTGCGGCAATGCCTATTGCGGCAAGGTCAGCTGGGCGAGCCCCAAGAAGCGGGCGAAGGGCACGGCGCCCGGCGAACTCGTGCTGACCGACCTAAAGCCCGCGGGGCAGGGTCTCTACAAGGGCCGCGCGGTCGAGCCCAGGCGCAACATCAGCGGCTCCGCCACCGTCCGCCAGCTCACCCCCAACGTGCTGGTCGTGAAGGGCTGCGCCGCCGCCGGAATGCTGTGCAAGGAGCAACGCTGGACCCGAGTCACCAGCTAAGGCTCGAGCCAGCCTCCAGTCCCGAACGTACCCGTCAGAACCGCCGCCTGGACCGCGGCCATGTCGTCGGCCCAGTAGCGGTCCGCCGTCAGCGGCGCGGTGAGCTCGCGCACCTTTGCGTGCACCTGCTGCAGCTTCGGCGACGTGTTGAGCGGCGCGTGGAGGTCGACGCCTTGCGCGGCCGCGATCAGCTCGACCGCAACCACGCCGGCCGCATTGCGCGCGATCCGGGCCGCCTTGCGCGCTGCGATCGGCGCCATCGACACATGGTCCTCCTGGCCGGCCGAGGTCGGGATCGAATCGACGCTCGCCGGGAAAGCGAGTGACTTGTTCTCGCTGACCAGCGCCGCGGCCGTGACCTGCGGGATCATCAGCCCCGAATTCACCCCTGAATCCTCGACCAGGAACGGCGGAAGCCCGCTCATCTTCGGGTCGATCAGCACGGCCGTGCGCCGCTCGGAGATGGAGCCGACCTCGCACAGGGCCATCGCGATGATGTCGGCTGCGAACGCCACGGGCTGGGCGTGGAAATTGCCGCCGGAGATGACCGCGTCGTCGTCGGCGAAGACGATCGGGTTGTCGGTCACTGCCCCCGCCTCGATGGTGAGCGTGCGCGTGGCATTGTCGAGCAGGTCGAGCGCGGCGCCCATCACCTGCGGCTGGCAGCGGAAGCTGTAGGGGTCCTGCACCTTGCCGCAGCGCGCGTGGCTGGCGACGATCTCGCTGCCCTCGAGCAGGTCGCGGATCGCCGCCGCGACTCGGATCTGCCCCGGCTGCCCTCGCAGCTCGGAGATGCGCTCGTCGAATGGCTTGGCCGAGCCTTTGAGCGCGTCGACCGACAGTGCGCCCGCGGCGACTGCCGCGGCGAACAGGCGCTCGCCGGTGAACAAGGCATCAAGCGCCAGCGCGGTCGAGGCCTGGGTGCCGTTGATCAGCGCGAGGCCCTCCTTGGGCGCAAGCTGCAGCGGCTCCATGGCGAGGCGCTGGAGCGCTGCCGAGGCGGGCATCACATCGCCGACAAGATCGATCTGCCCAAAGCCCATAAGAGACGCGCCGAGGTGCGCGAGCGGGGCGAGGTCGCCGCTTGCGCCGACGCTGCCCTGTGCGGGGATCAGCGGAATTGCGTCCCGGTCGAGCAGGCTTGCAAGCGCGTCGATCAGCGCGGGGCGGACGCCCGAATGGCCGCGGCCGAGGCCGAGCAGCTTCAGGATGATCATCAGCCGCGTGACGTGGCGCGGCAGCGGCTCCCCGAGGCCGGCGCTGTGCGACAGGATCAGGTTGGTCTGGAGCTCGGCAAGACGCTCGCGCGGTATGGGCGTGTTGGCGAGCAGACCGAAGCCGGTGTTGACCCCGTAGACTGTCTCGCCGCTTGCGACGATGCGCTCGACTGAGGCGGCGGCGGCGGCGACGCGCTTCATCGACGCATCATCGAGGCGTGCTGGCGCTCCCGCCCAGAGCTCACGCAGCTGCTCGAGGGTGACGTTCTCTGGATCGAGCTTCATCACCGTCCCACCATCGGCAGGTCGAGCCCCTGCTCGCGCGCGCAGTCGATCGCCTCGTCGTACCCCGCGTCGGCGTGGCGCATCACTCCGCTGCCGGGGTCGTTCCAAAGCACGCGCTCGAGGCGCCGCGCGGCATCGTCGGTCCCATCGGCGACGATCACCTGGCCGGCGTGCTGCGAATAGCCCATGCCGACGCCGCCGCCGTGGTGGAACGACACCCAGGTCGCCCCCGACGCGGTGTTGAGAAGCGCGTTGAGCACCGGCCAGTCGGAGACGACGTCGCTGCCATCCTTCATCGCCTCCGTCTCCCGGTTGGGGGAGGCGACGCTGCCGCTGTCGAGATGGTCGCGGCCGATGACGATCGGTGCCGAAACCTCGCCGCTCCTCACCATCTCGTTGAACGCGAGGCCGAGCCGGTGGCGCTGGCCTAGGCCGACCCAGCAGATGCGCGCCGGAAGCCCCTGGAACGCGATCCGCTCCCTCGCCATGTCGAGCCAGCGGTGGAGGTGCGGATCGTCGGGGATCAGCTGCTTCACCTTTTGATCGGTGCGGTAGATGTCCTCCGGATCGCCCGACAGTGCGACCCAGCGGAACGGCCCGATCCCGCGGCAGAACAACGGACGGACGTAGGCAGGCACGAAGCCCGGGAAATCGAAGGCGTGGGCAACGCCCGTGTCCTTGGCTTCCTGGCGGATGTTGTTGCCATAGTCGAACACGGGCACGCCCATGTCGCGGAACGACAGCATCGCCTCGACATGCCGGGCGATCGAGATTCGCGCCGCATGAGCGACGGCGGCGGGGTCGCGCTCGCGCATCTCCTGCCATTTGGCGACGCTCCAGCCGGCCGGGCAGTAACCGTTCGCCGGATCGTGAGCACTGGTCTGATCGGTCAGCGCATCGGGCCGAACGCCCCGCGCAAGCATCTCCGGCACCAGCTCGGCGGCATTGCCGAGCAGGCCGACGCTGGTCGGCTCGGCAGCGTTGCGGATGATGTCGAGCGCTTCGTCGATGCTGGCCGCCCCGCGGTCGAGATAGCGCGTCTGGAGCCGCTTCTCGATGCGGCTTTCCTGCACCTCGATTGCAATGCAGTGGGCGCCCGCCATCACCGCGGCCAGCGGCTGGGCGCCGCCCATGCCGCCGAGGCCGGCGGTCAGGATCCACTTGCCCCGAAGGTCGCCGCCGTAATGCTGGCGCCCCATCTCGGCGAACGTCTCGAACGTGCCTTGAACGATTCCCTGCGTGCCGATGTAGATCCAGCTCCCGGCCGTCATCTGGCCATACATCATCAGCCCGGCGCGATCGAGCTCGCCGAACGTCTGCCAGTTCGCCCATTTGGGGACGATGTTGGAGTTGGCGATCAGCACGCGCGGCGCGTCCTTGTGCGTGCGGAACACGCCGACCGGCTTGCCCGACTGGACGAGCAGGGTCTGGTCAGCCTCGAGCCGCTCGAGGGTCGCTACCATCGCATCGAAGCATTCCCAGTTGCGCGCGGCGCGGCCGATCCCGCCGTAGACGACGAGGCACTGCGGGTCCTCAGCGACCTCCTCGTCGAGGTTGTTCATCAGCATCCGCACGGCCGCCTCGGTGGTCCAGTGCTTCGCGCGGATGTCCTGCCCGCGCCGGGCGCGGATGCGCCGGCTGTTGTCGCGGCGGTCAATGGCGTCTTTGGCGCTCAGCTGTCCTGCCCTCCGAAAATCCGTCTCTCCGGACCTGGAAGCCCGATCCAGTAGCCCAGCTCGGCCGGCGATTTGATTCGCCAGACGCAAAGGTCGGCCGCCTTGCCCGCGACGATGCTTCCGACCTCGTGCGCCAGGCCCAGCGCGCGCGCGGCGTTGAGCGTCATCCCCGCGAGCGCCTCCTCCGGCGTCAAGCCGAACAGGGTGCAGGCCATGTTCATCGCGAGGGTCGGCGAGAGCATCGGCGACGTGCCGGGGTTGCAGTCGGTGGCGATCGCGATCGGCACCTTGTGCCTGCGCAGCAGCTCGAGCGGCGGCCTGCGGCTCTCCTGAAGCGCGTAGAATGCGCCGGGCAGAAGCACCGCGACCGTTCCCGCCTTGGCCAGCGCCTTCGCCCCGGCCTCGTCGAGATGCTCCAGATGATCGGCCGACAGCGCCTTGTACTTCGCGGCGAGGACGGCGCCGTTCTGGTTCGACAATTGCTCGGCATGGAGCCGCACCGGAAGGCCGTTGGCGAGGGCCGCCTTGAACAGCCGCTCCACTTCGTCGGGAGTGAAGGCGATCCTATCGCAGAACGCATCGACGCTCGCCGCCAGCCGCTGACGGGCAGCGAGCGGGATCAACTCGTCGGCGATCATCGCGACATAGTCCGAGCGCCGCTCCGCCCACTCCTTCGGAAGCGCGTGAAGCGCGAGCAGCGTCGGCACCACCCGCACCGGTTCGCTCGCCGCGAGCGCGTCGGCGCAGCGCAGCAGGCGGATCTCGCCCTCGACGTCAAGCGCATAGCCCGACTTGATCTCCACCGTCGTCACGCCGCCTTCGATCAGAGCGTGAAGGCGGCCCGAGGCGGCGGCGAGCAGCCGGTCGTTGGGCGCCGCTCTGGTCGCGGCCACCGTCGAGGCGATCCCGCCGCCGGCCTGCGCAATCTCCTCATAGCTGGCACCAGCGCGGCGCATCGCATGCTCGTTCGCGCGCGTGCCGGCGAAGATCAGGTGCGTGTGGCAGTCGATCAGGCCGGGCGTCACCCAGGCTCCGCCCAGCGGCACGACTTCGCGCGCTCGGAACCCCGCGAGATCGGTGCGCTTGCCGACGCGTACGATCCTGCCGTCCTGGATGCCGATCGCGCCGCTCTCGATCACACCGAGCGGGTTGCTGGGCGCCGGCTCCATGGTAGCGATTCGGCAGTCGACGAGCAATCGGTCCCACATGCATTTGCCCTTAGGCGAGGCTCGCTGATAGGGTCAAAAGGTGACCGCCTGGCCCAACCTGTCCGATCTGCTGGTCGAGAGGGACGCCGATGCGCCGATCGCCCTTGTCGGGGCGCCGCTCGCCGCCGGCTCGGTGACTCCGGGCGCGTGCGACCAGGCGCCGCCTCTCTTGCGGCGGACGCTCAAGCGCATCGGCCGCTACGATGTCGAGTCGGCGCGTGAGCTCGTAACCAGCATCGCGGACAAGGGCGACGTCGCGCTCGCCGGCCTTTCGATCGAGCAGGCGACGCCGCCGATCCGCGACACGGTTGCCGAGGCCGCGCAAAGCCATGCGCTCACCCTGCTCGTCGGCGGCAACAATGGAGTCACCCGCCCCGGTGTGCTCGCGCTGGGCGGGGAACTCGCCGAGATCGGGCTGATCACGCTCGATGCGCATTTCGACATGCGCGACACCAGTCAGGGACTGTCCAACGGCAATCCGGTGCGCGCATTGCTCGAGGATGGGATGCCCGGAGCGAATATCGCCCAGGTGGGCCTCGCGAGCTTCGCCAACAGCGCCGCGATGCACCGCGACGCGGAGGATGCCGGCAATCTGGTGGTCACGATGGCCGAGGTGCGGCGCGACGGCATCGACCATGCGATCGACCGGGCGCTCGACCATGTCGCACATTGCGACGCGCTCGTAATCGACTGCGACATCGACGTGATCGACCGGTCGCAATTCCCTGCGGCTCCGGGAGCCCGGCCAGGCGGGATGGACTCGACCGACTTCTTCCGCGCGGTGCGCAGGCTCGCGTCGGACCGGCGCGTGCGGGTGATCGACCTTACCGAATGGGACCCGCCGCTCGATCCCACCGACCTCAGCGCGCTGACGGCCGCGCGCTGGGTCGCCGAGTGCCTCGCCGGCTACGAGCTGCGCTGAACTTCGGCGGCCTGCCGGCGGCCGCGGTCCGACAAGGTGCGGAAGGTGATCGAGAAGCGCAGGCTCTCGCCGGGCGCGATGCTGTGCTCCCACTGCTCGCGAGCCTCGGCGGAGAGCAGATAGGCGGACCGCGGCGCGACCGGCAGGCTTGCCCGCTCGAAGCCGGATCCGGTTCGCCGGCGGAAGCGCAGCACGGCGGCTGAGCCGAGCGACACCCCGACGACGCGGTCGAACTGGGGCCGATCGCGATGCCATCCGATGGCCGCCCCGCCATCGTACCGGGCGACGAGCACGTGGGCGATCTCGTCTGCGGGAACGCCGGCGAAATCCGCAGTCCGGTTGCGCGCAGCGGGGCCAGCCAGTCGGGTATGGGCTCTGTCGGCGTGAAGCTCGCATCGTCGAAGTCGTAGCGCCAGCCGAAGCTCCGGGTGCGCCGTTTGCCGAGCCAGCCGTGGAAGCGGAACGGCGCGAGGTCCTGTTGCTCGAGCCGCTGCAGGAGCTCGGCCTCTTCCTCGGCCGTGATGAAGTCCTGGCGGTACTCGAGCCCGGGGATGAGCGGCCCAGACGACAATTCACCGAACAGGTCGAGCGTCCGGCTCATGCGGCGAACAGTTCCGCGATCTCGGACGGCTTGAGCTCGGGCGCGAGCTGCTCGAACGTGCACTGGCGCGGCGCCTTGTCGGGGCGCCAGCGCATCAGCGCGGTGCCGTGGCGGAAGCGGCGGCCGGTCACCTGGTCGTAGCGCACTTCCACCACCAGCTCGGGCCGAAGCGGCTGCCACGCCATCGAGCGCTCCGTCGCCCAGCGGCTCGGCCCGCCCGGAGCGTTGCCGGTGAAGCCGGGGGGCGCGACGAGGGTCTCGAGTTTCTTCGTCAGAGCGGGCCGCTCCCGCGCGGGAATGGCGGAAGTAAAGCCGACATGGTGGAGCAGGCCTTGCTCGTCATAGAGGCCGAGCAGGAGCGAGCCGACCTCGTGCTTCTTTTCGGCGTAGCGGAAGCCGCCGACCACGCAGTCCGCGGTGCGCAGCTGCTTGACCTTGACCATCGCCCGCTCGCCGAACCTGTACGGCTGGTCGAGGCGCTTGGCGATAACTCCGTCCAGCGCTCCGCCGCTGCGGGCGAGCCAGCCGAGCGCGACGTTGCGGTCAGTGGTCATGGGCGAAAGATGCAGGCCTTCGACGGCATTGGCCTTGTGGAAGCGCTCGAGCGCCTTGCGGCGGTCGGACAGCGGACGGTCTTCGAAAAGGTCACGGGCGATCTCGAGCACGTCGAACAGCATCAGCTGGGCGGGAGTTTCGCTGGCGAGCCGCCGGATCCGGCTTTCGGCCGGGTGGAGGCGCAGCTGCAGGGCTTCGAAGTCGAGGCGGTCGGCGAGTGGAAGGATCAATTCGCCGTCGAGCGTGAAGCGGCGTTCGCTCACCCGGGCGAGCATCTCGAGGACTTCGGGGAAGTAGCGGCCGAGCGGCTTGCCCGAGCGCGAGATCATCTCGACCTCGTCGCCCTCGCGCCGGGCGATGCAGCGGAAGCCGTCCCACTTGGGCTCGAACTGCCAGCCCTCGCCGTCGGGCGGCTCGGCGGCGAGCAGGGCCTCCATCGGCGCGGGCGGGGTGGGGGTGGCCATGGCGGGTCAACGCTGAAGGCACAAAAAAAGCCGCCTTGCGGAGGCTGGTGGGGAGACTGGGCCTGGATCAGATCCGGCGGCGAAAAGAAGAAGCTGGGCCCCGGATCAGGTCCGAGGCAACGCAAATCCTAAGCTCGCTTTACTCGCTAAGGATTTGCGTTGGTTGCGGGGGCAGGATTTTAACCTGCGACCTTCAGGTTATGAGTTCTATGTAATAGAATACCTTTTTCTACGCTATCCTACAATCCCGCACGCTATTCCACCTACTCGCATTGACTTACCCGAGCCAAGTCCGCTCGTATGCGGCGCAGCTTTACGCTCGAACACTCGGCAGATTGCTTCCCATTTGCTTCCAGGTTCGATCAAGGTGAGCTGCTGGGTACCAGGAGTGTGTCATGGCTCAGAAGTTGACTAAAGCAATTGTCGTTGGCGCGGATCCAGGCCCCAAGGAGTACTTCCTATGGGACAGCGAGGTTCGAAACTTCGGCCTCAGGATCCAGCCTACCGGCCGCAAGACCTTCGTATATCAATACCGCTTCAACCGTCGGGCGCGACGGCTGATGATCGGTCCAGCGGATGTCGTGCCCGTTTCACTTGCTCGCGACCTCGCGCGTGAGGCTGTAGTGAAGGTCATTCGGGGGACCGATCCGGCCGAGGAGCGGGAGGCCGCTCGCAAGGCGATCACCGTCACGCAACTCGCTGAGCGCTTCGACGTGACCCACGTCACGTTTCATCTCAAGGCAAGCACGTCAAGGGAATACCGCCACTCGATCAAGAACTACATCCTGCCGGCGCTCGGCATGAAAAAGGTTCGGGACGTGACGCGCGCCGACGTGGCCAATCTGCATATTAGGATGCGAGACAAGCCAACCCAGGCGAACCGTACGATCGAGGTGGTCTCGAAGATGTTCAATCTGGCGGAAGAGTGGGGCTTACGCGCACCGAACACAAACCCTCGCCGGGGAATAAAGAAGTACCCTGAGACTAAGCGGGAGCGGTTCTTGAGCGAGGCCGAGCTGCTCCGGATTGGCGAGGTCCTAAGCGAGATAGAGGCCGAGCGCATAGAAATGCCATCCGCGACAGCAGCTGTTCGGCTCCTCATGTTCACCGGGTGCCGGCTCAATGAGATCATGACCTTGCAGTGGCGTTTCGTTGACCTGAAAGCCGGCGTGCTTCGGCTCCCTGATTCAAAGACCGGTAAGAAGGTCGTGCAGCTAGGCACCCCTGCATTGAACGTGCTCCGCTCGGTCGAGCGGCTGGAGGGTAATCCTTGGGTTCTGCCGGGACGGCTCGAGGGCGGCCGTCTGACGGACCTCCAGCCGTTCTGGCAGCGTGTGCGAGCCCGCGCTGGTCTGAACGATGTGCGCATCCACGACCTAAGACACACCTATGCGTCTTTCGCGGCTGCCAGTGGCTTGTCGCTGCATATGATTGGGAAGCTATTAGGGCACGCAAGCGTGCAAACCACGCGGCGTTACGCACATTTGTCAGAGGGTACAGTTCGAATGGCGGCGAACGATGTTTCCGCAATGATCGCCGGCTCTCTGCTTGGTACGCCGAATCGACACTCATGACATAAACACGGAAGTGTCACGATTGCCCATTGGCTGAGGCTAGCCGAAACCGCTGCGAGTTTACCGGCGGAGTTTGGCGCGACATGGCGCAGCTCGAGTGGATGAGGAGAGCGGAGCGAGCTGCGCTCCGTTTCCGCGCGGCCACTGTCGGCAAACCTTGCGCAGGCCACTCCGTTACGTCGTATTGTTGCACGACCCGAGGCTGAGCGGACGGTGGGGCCTCTACGTTGGCCAGACGGCCCGCGACCCGGACTGGCGTTTCGACCAGCACAAGGCGGGGTACAAGGCCAGCAGCGCGGTGAAGCGGTTCGGCGTTCGCCTGCTGCCCGAACTCGTCGCCCATCTGAACCCGATCAGCAGACAGGAAGCGCTCGTCCTTGAAGCGGCACTCGCAGAAGCTTTCGGAGTTTCAGGAGTCCCGTGGGTGGAGGGTGGCCACTGAGCAAAGCCGCAGGCGGCGGCGGATGACTGGCACGACCGCCACTCAAGACAAATTGTAGTTTTGTCATGAGAGCCTGAGCGGGCAGGCGAACGAGCGAGCCGATAGGGATGTTGTCCCGTGAGGTCGGCAATGTGCGCTGGTGAGTGGTGGGGCAACTGTCGCCGTCAGTAGGAGGGTAGACAATTGCAGTGATAACTATCCTGCCGAAAATTGACGCCGCAGCGGCACAAGGATGTCTTCCACGAGGTTTGATCGATCGAGACGAAGCGCTGCCCGGCGAATGGCCACGGTAACGGGTGCCCTGTCCCTGTCGCCTGGCAAGCCGATCTGAACGGAATTAGGGCTCGCATCGTGCTCCGCACGCGTGCGCCAGGCACGGTATTCAGCTCCGGTAATGCGAGCTGCAACCGCGAAGTGAGTGAGGCGCTGAGTTGGATAAAGGCGCTCGATTAGTGCGCTGGCAAAGCCAAGGCCCGCAGTGAGACGTTGCTGCACGTCCTCTTGGACCAGCACCATCATGCCGCTCCCGGAACCGTACCGCTCGCCTTGTGCAGGTTCGTGCACAGGTAACCTGAATGCAATTGCACCATCTTCGGTAAGTCTGATCGTGGCGCCACGATCCTGTTGGACCACTAGATCGTCATTAATGATGGCGCTCTCGCTGCCCTTCGCACGATCAAAAAGGCGGTGGTCGCCGAACATCGCTGATTGCTGCAGATGCTCGGCCAGCGAGGGCATCTCTAACTCTGCAGGCCGGAGGATCCGCTGCGTAGGTCCACCCGCCAGCGCGAGGTCAACGTATGGTGACGTCAATTGATTGCGGTTTCCACCAGGTATCAGCTCCACGGCCCTGGCAATGAGGTCTTGCTCATCCACGGGACCGACCGCACTGGCGAGGGTTACATCGTGCAGGGCTCGGGTGACACCATCTTGAAGGTCCTCCGAGCTGATGAACCCTTCGCGGAACAGCCCACCTTCCCAGCCTTGTACCTCTTCTATGAAGGCAGCCTGTTCAGGACCGGGCGTGATGCCCTGCTGAACAAAGGCAAGAACTGGCTTGCGCCCCCGAGCTTCACGATACTCCTGATGGGTGGCAGACAACGCTGAGCCGGGAGGCACAAATCCGTAGTTCTCCCCCAAGATCAATACCACGATGTCAGAGCTGCGCAGCTCCTGCAGACAGGCCACCTGCGGCGAATTCGGCTGCGCACCGAAATCCTCTGCCATGACCGCTTGATGTCGCAACGCCGTTACCGCCCTCCGGGCGGCTTCTCGCTGCTCGGCAAAGCCCGAGATGATGGAGCTGATGAAGACTTTCATGAAGTTTAGGTAGGCATCTGCGGCTCGATTTCGAGCCCTCAAGGAATGATAGAGCTTACTGAGCCGCTCTGAGTCCCCCCGCACAAGCTTCCACCGTCCTCACAAGGAGATTTGCCGTCAACTGACCTTGGCACTGGGCCATCAAATCGGCTTCGCTTAAAGAATCTTAAAGGAGGATCACGGGATGCCCAGAGAAGCTAGATACCGATGTTTGAACTGCGGAGATCGGTTCAAGGTGGATATTCTGCTTCCGGAGGAGAGGCAGAAAGCACAGCAGGAAGGAGTGCCCACTTACGGGATCAGGTGCCCCAGGTGCGGTCGAAGTGACTACAGGACTGATGGGGACTAAGGCCTCAAAATTATGAGCTACGTTTCACCACGACTCTTTCGACCCGTTCCCGTTGGGGATGTCGTCGGACCTGCAATCGTAATCCCCTTAAACGACCCACTGAGACGCTGCTTGTAACCGGTGGGGATGAACCGTTTGTCTGCTTTCTGACTGGCGAAACTCGCGGGCAAGGATTCCCTGCTTCCGGCAACACTACGTGGGAAGAAATGGCTTATGAGGGGGTTCAGATCGAGGTCGACCTCGCCTCGAGCTTCTCGCCTGACTCAATAGATGCTCCAGCCTGCTCCATTATCCGAACAGCCAGCGGCCTGCAGATACGTGCGCGAGTGGATGCGGGCCGCGGCTTCAAAGAGATGACGGGCGTGAGCATCGGAGGCGAGTTCACGGCAGGAGCAGGGAGCGGGAGTCTTGGCTTCACGC
>JAUJOV010000089.1 GCA_030447545.1 Sphingomicrobium sp.
TGCACTCGCTCATCACGTTGCGGTGAAACCAGGGCGGTCGGAACGTGTCCTCGGCGACCATCCAGCGCGGCGGAAAGATGACGAAATCCGCATTGGCGCGCCCCGGAACGTCGGAAGGCGACGTCAGAACCGTGAAGATCGAAGGATCGGGATGGTCGAAGCTGACGGTGCCGATCGTGTTGAAGCGCGAAAGATCGTAGCGCCAGGGCGCGAGATTGCCATGCCAGGCGACTACGTCGAGCGGCGAATGATCGAGCGTCGTCGTCCAGAGCCGGCCGAGATACTTCTGGATGAGCTCGAACGGGCCGTCGACATCCTCAAAGGCAGCAGCCGGAGTTTCGAAATCGCGAGGGTTGGCAAGGCCATTCGAGCCGATCGGGCCCAAATCGGGCAGTCGGAACAGGCTGCCGTGATTTTCAGCGACATAGCCCCTCGCCTCTCCGTCCGGAAGCAAAGCGCGGAAGCGGACGCCGCGAGGCACGAGCGCAACTTCCGCCGGGCCGACGTCGATCCGGCCCATTTCGGTCAGCAGCGTCAGCCGGCCCTGCTGGGGCAGGAAAAGCATTTCCCCGTCGGCATTGAAGAAGGCACGCCTCTCCATGTCACTGTTGGCGCGGTAGATGTGCACGGCAACGCCTTCCAGTGCCTCCGGACCGCGGTTGGCGACCATGGTCGTCATGCCGTCGACGAGGTCGGCGGCAGCCGCCGGCATGGGCAGCGGGTTCCAACGCAGCCGATTGGGCGCGAGCGGCGCCTCGCCGGGAAGGGCATTCAAGAGCGCCGCTCCTCCGTAGGCGCGGTAGGGCGGGTGCTGGGCCGAGGGGCGCATTCGGTAAAGCCAGGAGCGGCGGTTCTCGTGGCGCGGCGCGGTGAAGGCGGTGCCGGACAGCTGCTCGGCATAGAGTCCGTGCGGAGGACTCTGAGGGGAATTCCGGCCCTGGGGAAGCGCTCCGGAGACGGCCTCCGTTGCGAAGTGGCTGCCGAAGCCGGTCATATACGGTTCTACGGGCACCGATCACCTCCAGCTATCCAGCGGATTGATAGCGAAGCCGGCGGCAATGCCCAATAGACGGTTCCATGCATCGCCGGCGTCCGTTAGCCAGGCGGCAGACCGAGCGAGGAATGGCGGTGATACAAAGCGACACGTTGATTTACGACGGCCCGGGCGGGCCCTTCGAGGGCTATGTCTGCTGGGACGAAGCACGCGCCAGCCCGCGGCCGGGCGTGCTTGTGGCGCACGCCTTTGGGGGCGAGTCGGAGTTCGAGCGGGGCAAAGCGCGCGCACTTGCCGAGCTCGGCTATGTCGGATTTGCCGTCGACAATTACGGCCAGGGGCGGCGGGCTAGCTCGCCGGACGCCGCAAAGATGCTCATGGCGGAACTGGACCGGGATCGGCCACTCCTCGCCCGGCGGATGCAAAACTCTCTCGGGACGCTCAAGTCCTTACCGCAGGTGGATCCGCGCCGAACCGCTGCGATCGGCTTTTGCTTCGGCGGCAAGTGCGTGCTCGACCTCGCCCGAAGCGGTGCGGAGATTGGCGGCGTCGTCAGCTTCCATGGTCTCTATGACGCGCCAGCGGGTGCCCTGCGGTCGCAGATCAACGCGTCGCTGCTCATCCTGCACGGCTGGGACGACCCACTGGCGCCGCCGCCAAGCGTGCTGCAACTCGCCGCTGAGTTGACTGAAAGCAATGCCGACTGGCAGCTGCTCGCGTTCGGCGGAACCGGTCATTCCTTCACCAACCCGAAGGCGCAAAACCAGCAGCAGGGCCTCTTCTACAGCCCCAGCTCGGACAGCCGGTCGTGGGCGGCGATGCAGCGCTTCCTGGCCGAGATTTTCGACAGCAAGTGAGCGCGCTCAGCGCATCAGGACGAGCTCTTCGGACATGGTCGGATGCAGCGCGACCACTTCGTCGAACTGGCTCTTCTTGAGGCCCGCTTTCACCGCAATTGCCGCAGCCTGGAGGATTTCGGGAGCGTCGGGCCCGATCATGTGAATGCCGACGACCTGGTCGGTCTCGCCGTCCACGACCAGCTTGTAAAGCGCGCGCTCGTTGCGGTTTGCAAGCACGTTCTTCATCGGGCGGAAGTCGGACGTGTAGGTCTTGACCGAACCGAGCTTGTTGCGGGCCTGCCCCTCGGTCATTCCAACGCTGGCGAGCGGCGGATGGCTGAAGACCGCCGCGGGAATATTGTCATAATCGACGCGGGTCGGC
>JAUJOV010000090.1 GCA_030447545.1 Sphingomicrobium sp.
TCCTCGTCACTGGAATGTCCGGCGCCGGCAAGTCGTCGGTGCTCGACGCCCTCGCCGACAGGGGGTGGGATTGCGTCGACAATCTGCCGGTCCCGCTGCTCGAAAGCTTCGTGTCCGGCGACGGCAGCGAGTGCCGGCTGGCTCCCGCGGCCGTCGGAATGGACGTGCGCAGCCGCGGCTTCGATGCGAGCACCCTGCCCGAAATCGTCCGTTCGATTCCGGGCGTAAGCCCTGAAATCCTCTACCTCGACTGCTCGGGCAACGAGCTGATGCGCCGCTATAACGAGACTCGCCGACGCCATCCGCTCGCGCCCGACCGGCCGGCGGAAGACGGCATCGCCCGCGAACGCGCGATGACGGCGCCGCTTCGCAACTCGGCCGACAGCGTGCTCGACACGACCGACCTCACGCCGGCCGAGCTTCGCGACGAGCTCAGGCGCCGGTTCGGCGGGGACAGCGACGAGCCGGTGCTGACCATCGCCTCGTTCGGCTTCGCCCGCGGCGTCTCGCGAACTGCCGACCTCACCTTCGACATGCGCTTCCTCGCCAATCCGCACTGGATCGACGAGCTTCGCCCGCTGACCGGCGCAGACGCGGCCGTGCGGGAATATCTGTGCAAGGACCCGGCCTGGGGCGATGCGATGGAGCGGCTCGAAGCGCTTCTCACCGACTGGATTCCCCGCTACTGGGCAGCCGGCAAAAGCTACGTCACGGTAGCTTTCGGCTGCACCGGGGGCCGCCATCGTTCGGTCTGCGCCGCAGAGGAAATTGCGCTAAGATTGCGAAGTTCGGGATTTTCGCCAATCATCCGCCACCGCGACCTCGCCTCGCGGCCGAGCGACACGATCGAGGAAGGGCCGGGGCACCCCACAAATGACGAAGACGGCGGTGGTACGGGTAGCGAGTTGAACGAATGATCGGACTAGTGCTGGTCACCCATGGCCGTCTTGCGGCCGAGTTCGTGATCGCCATGGAACATGTCGTCGGGCCGCAGGAAGCCGTCGAGGCGATCTGCATCGGCCCCGATGACGACATGGAGGCGCGCCGCCGCGACATCGCCGACGCGATCTCCCGAGTCGAGGGCGGCAAGGGCGTGATCATCCTCACCGATCTGTTCGGAGGCACGCCCTCGACCCTTGCCATCTCGCTGATGACGACCGAGAACATCGAGGTCATTGCGGGGGTCAACCTGCCGATGCTGATCCGGATCGAGGGCGCACGCAAGGTGATGGGCGTCCATGCCGCCGTCGCGGCGGCGCGCGAAGCGGGCCGCAAGTATATTTCGGTCGCCTCGGAAATCCTCGGAGAAGCGGCTGCTTGACCTGCGCCAGCCGAGAGGTCCGGATCGAGAATGTCAGGGGTCTGCATGCGCGGGCGAGCGCCAGGTTCGTGAACATCGCTACGAAGCTGCCCGTGGAAGTTCAGGTCGAGAAGGACGGCAACCGCGTGTCCGGCACTTCGATCATGGGCCTGATGATGCTTGGCGCCGCCAAGGGGGATTTGATCACCATCCACGTCGAGGGTGAAGGCGCGCAAGCCGCGCTGGAAGAGCTCGCTGCGCTGGTTGAGGGGCGCTTCGGCGAAGACTAGGCGATGCCCCGCGAGGTCACCGCCTTTTCGAACCCGACGGTCAAGCGGCTGCGCTCGCTTCGCGACAAAAAGGCGCGCCGGGCCGAGGGCCTGTTCCTGGCCGAGGGGCTGCGGATCCTCGCCGAGGCGCGCGACAGCGGGCGCCTGCCCGAAATCATCGCCTTTTCCGCGCAAGGCGCGAGGCACAGGCTCGCCGCCGAGATCATCGCCGCGGCAGAAGCCGCCGGGGCCGAGGCCATCGAGACGACGCCCGACGTGCTTTCCAAGATGTCGGGCAAGGACAATCCGCAGATGCTCCTCGCCGCCTACCGCCAGCCGGCAACGGCGCTCGAGCAGGTCGACCGGTCGGCGGCACCCCTGTGGTTCGCGGTCCAGGCGCTGCGCGACCCCGGCAACATCGGCACCATCCTGAGGAGCGGCGATGCGGTCGGCGCCGGCGGGCTCATCCTGATCGACGATTGTGCCGACCCCTTTTCGGTCGAGGCGGTGCGAGCCTCGATGGGCGCGATCTTCACCCAGCAGGTCGCCGCAGCGCCATGGAGCGACTTCGTGCACTGGCTCCGCTCGGGCCCGGGGCAGCTCGTCGGCA
>JAUJOV010000028.1 GCA_030447545.1 Sphingomicrobium sp.
GACCTTGTCCAACCGCTACATCACCGACCGCTTCCTCCCCGATAAGGCGATCGACCTGATGGACGAGGCTGCGAGCCGGATCCGCATGGAGGTCGAGTCCAAGCCCGAGGAGATCGAGAACCTCGACCGGCGGATCATCCAGCTGAAGATCGAGCGCGAGGCACTGAAGAAGGAAAATGACTCGGCGTCACGCGAACGATTGACGCGGCTCGAAGACGAGCTTGCGAACCTGGAGCAGCAATCGGCCGAGCTAACCCAGCGCTGGCAGGCGGAGAAGGACAAGATTGCCGGCGAAGCCAAGATCAAGGAGCAGCTCGACGCTGCCCGGATCGAGCTCGAGCAGGCGCAGCGAACCGGCGACCTCGCGAAGGCCGGCGAGCTTCAGTACGGGCGCATTCCCGAACTCGAGAAGCAGCTCGCCGAAGCGGCCGCGCACACCAAGGGCGCGATGCTTCGCGAGGAAGTCACCGCCGAGGATATTGCCGGCGTCGTCAGCCGCTGGACCGGGATCCCGGTCGAGCGGATGATGGAGGGCGAGCGCGAGAAGCTGATGCAGATGGAAGCGGCGATCGGCGCCCGGGTGATCGGCCAGGACGATGCGGTCAAATCCGTGTCGGCCGCGGTCCGGCGCGCGCGCGCGGGCCTGCAGGACCCGAACCGGCCGCTGGGCTCGTTCCTGTTCCTCGGGCCGACCGGCGTCGGCAAGACCGAGCTTACGAAGGCGCTCGCCGAATTCCTGTTCGACGATCCGCACGCGATGGTCCGCATCGACATGTCGGAGTTCATGGAGAAGCATGCGGTGGCGCGGCTGATCGGCGCTCCGCCGGGCTATGTCGGCTATGAGGAGGGCGGAGTCCTGACCGAGGCGGTGCGGCGGCGGCCGTACCAGGTCGTGCTGTTCGACGAGGTCGAGAAAGCGCACGGCGACGTGTTCAACGTGCTCCTGCAGGTGCTCGACGACGGGCGGCTGACCGACGGCCAGGGCCGGACGGTCGACTTTACCAACACGATCATCATCCTGACCTCGAACCTGGGATCGCAGTACCTCGCCTCACTCGGGGAGGATGAGCCGGCCGAAAAGGTCGAGACCCAGGTGATGGAGGTGGTGCGCGCGCACTTCCGGCCCGAGTTCCTCAATCGGCTCGACGAGATCATCCTGTTCCAACGGCTGTCGCAGGGGCACATGGGCCCGATCGTCGACATCCAGATCGCGCGGCTCGGCAAGCTGCTCGAGGACCGCAAGATCCGAGTCGAGCTGACGCCGCAGGCGCGCGCCTGGCTCGGCCGCGTCGGCTACGATCCCGTGTACGGCGCCCGGCCGCTGAAGCGCGCGGTGCAGAAACATCTGCAGGACCCGCTCGCCGACGCGATCCTCGCCGGGCGCGTGAAGGACGGCGACACGGTGGTGGTCGACGAAGGCGACGGAGCGCTTGCGCTCAGCGTTTCAGGCGAGGAGCGCGTTGCAGCCTGACATCTGGTCGGCGACAACCGACGTGACGGGTCTAATTGCCCGCAGGCCTACCCCTATTGTCCTCGACCAGCCGCTGGCTGGCGGCCCGGGCTGCGTCCGCGATCTTCTTCCATTCAGATGCGGTGCGGCATTCCTTGACCCGCCCGACGAGGGATCCCGTCACCTTGAACTTGCGACAGGTTACCGGATCCTCGGGAGTCGAGACTGCTCCGCTCATCGACCCCTTGGCCTTTGACGTCGTCCCCTCCGGGGCGCCGATCAGCAAGGCGCTCAACAAAATGGCCCACATTGCATTTCCCTCTCTAACACGAGGCCCATAGCACATTTTGCCTCCCGGAGCAGGCAAAAAAAGGGGCGGGCAACGCGGCCCGCCCCTGAAGTGAGGAATGCCAATTCGTTAGAAGCGGACCCGCGCTCCCACGGCGAACCGGCGACCCAGCGGGTCGAAGCTCGACGGGAAGATGTTGCCGCTGTTGAAGGACGTCGTACCGACGTCCGAACCGACCACCTTCGGCTTGTTGTCGAAGATGTTGAACGCGGTGAACGTAAAGGTGAAGTTCTCCAGAATTTCCTGCCGCAGGTGAAGTCGAAGTAATGCTCGGTTGGGATGCGGCGGAACTCCGGATTGACCACGCAGCCGTCCGGGTCAGCTCCGGTCGGGTCCTCGCAGCCGGCAGCTATGGCGTTCGCGATGTCCTCCCGGAGCTGCTGCGGCTCGAACCGCGTCTTGTGCAGGTAACGCCACAGCAGCGACAGGTCCGTCCCGCCCATGGTGAGGGTCCCGCGGGTGTTGAACACGAACTCCGGCTGGATCGACCCGCAGTTGACGCTGAAGAAGCCGACGCATTCGCGATTGATGGCGCCCGGTGCCGCCTGGAACTTCTGCTCGTCCGTCCAGGTGCCGAGAACACTGAGGTTCAGCCCGGCAAAGCCAAGGTTGCGACGGTAGTTCAGGGCAACGTCGATACCGTCGGTCTCAATCCGTCCAAGGTTGGACGTCAGGAGCGGCAGACCAGGCGTGGTGTCCGGGGCTCCGCTCAACTCACCCGTCTCCGGGTCGCGCCGGATCGCGGTGCATGCCGGATTCGTCGCGCTGCCGGCGCTAATGTTGCCGAAGCAGGCGGCGATGATGTCACCTTCCGACGGACTGGTGATCGCGCCCCTCAGCTTGATGTTGAAATAATCGACTGTCGCGCTGAAGCCCGGCACGAAGTCCGGCTGGAACACGAAGCCGAGGGTATAGGTCTTTGCCCTTTCAACGTCGAGGTTCCGGTTGCCGCCGAAGGTGATGTTGACCTGCCCCGCAGCCGGTTGCTGGATCTGGCCGATCTGGCTCGCAGGAGCGCCCTGCGCGAGACAGATCGCGCGAAGATTCGCGTTTTGAAGCGGCGCGTTGCCCGCGCAGGGATCGACCGTCAGGTTACCCAGGCCCACGGACTGCGGGAAGAACAACTCGCCGATGTTGGGCGAGCGGGTCGCCCTGTTGTAGCTGCCGCGCAGCTTCAGGCTCGAGATCGGCTCCCACTGGCCGGCGCCCTTCCAGGTGAAGCTTCGGCCCGTCGTCGAATAGTCGGACAGACGAGCACCGCCTTCCAGGGTCAGGCTGTTGAAGCCCGGCCGGTCCTCGACGATCGGAGCGACGATCTCGCCGAAGATTTCCCTGACGTTGAAGCGGCCTGAGACGGGCACATCGGCGCCGCCGGCACCAAGCACTGCGCCCGGGGTCTGCGACGGAAGATCCGAATCGGTCTCGGCCCTGAGATTGCGGTACTCGGCGCCGACCGCAATGCCGAGCGGGTTGGCGGACCACGGGCTGCCGAAGCCGAAATCGCCGGAGATGACGCCGCGCACGTTCGTCTGCGAGGAGAATTCCGTATCCAGAAGCGCCGGACCGACGACGAAGTTCAGCATGTCCTGAGTGATGCTCCCCTGCGGGCCGAACAGGTTGAACGGCACGCAGCCGCCGGCAGTATTCGAGCACTGATCCGGGTCGCTCGCGAGCAGCGCCTGCTGCAGCCGCTCGCGCAAGCCGAAGCCCGTCGTCTGGTTGTTCTGTTCGCCCTGGCCATAGCTGCCGAAAAGCTCCAATTCGAGTGAGTCAGTGATTTCGGCGCGCACGCCTACCCGCTGCGAGAAGCTGGTCGTGACGAATTGCGTCGAACGCACGCCGCCCTCGACAAAGCGGCGACGAACCTGCCCGCGGAAGGTCCGGAAGTTGGGATCGCCTGGTCCGGTGGCGTTCGCGGCAGCTTGGCACTGGGCCTGGTTCAGGCCCTGGGAGGCGCAAATCCTCTGGAGAATTGCGTTCGGGATGAACGGGTTGCTGAACGGGATCGTGAACGTGTTGAAGAAGGAAGCCGACGGCGCGATGATCGAGCTCACCTCGTTGTTCGAGAACAAGCCGGTCGCGAACACCTCGACCACGTCGCTGATGTCGTAATTCGCCGTCCCGAAGATGTTGAACCGCTTGAACGGCGTCTGGAAGATATTGAACGGATTGAAGTTGAAGGGCGCACGCAGCCCAGGAGCGATGTCGGTCCCGGCCTCATTGATCTGCCCCACGACGGAAGTGAACCCCGGGGCCGCCGGGACGACGATGAACGCTGGAACAGCCGCCGAAGAGCCGCCCGGATCGCCGGTAAAACCGGAGATGTTGAAGATGCTGAACGGACGGTCGCCCTGGAACACCGGATCGGCGTTCTGGTAGCCGACGCTAAATGCCGCATTGCCGCGGCCGTCGTCGAAATTGGCGCCCACCGACAGGTCGGCGCGGAAGGTGTGTCCGTCGCCGCGCTGGGTGATCTGGTTGGTGGCGTCCAACTCCATGCCGGCGAAGTCATCCTTGATGATGAAGTTGACGACGCCCGAGATCGCATCCGCGCCGTAGGTGGTCACGGCGCCACCGGTCAGCACGTCGACCCGCTCGACCAGCGCGAGGGGAATGTTGTTGAGGTCGATCGCGCTGCCCAGAGCGACCGGCGTCAGACGCGCGCCGTTGAGCAGGACGATGTTGCGACCCGCGCCAATACCACGAAGGTTGACGAACGAAGAACCGCCCTGGCCATTGTTCACCTGGGCGCCGACGCTCGGAACGCTGGCCGGAATCTCTCTCAGCAGCTGCTCGGCATTGTTCGACTGCCGGTACTCGATCTCCTGCTCGCCGACCACGGACACCGGGCTCGACGTCTCGATGTTGGGGTTGCGGATCAGGGTGCCGGTGACGATGATCTCGCCCTCGGGATCCGTCGATTCGACGCCCTCGGCGGGCGCCATCGTAGTATTTGAGGGATCCTGCTCGCGCGGGTCCGCCTCGTCGCGATCCTCAGCCTCCTCTCCTGGAGGGCTCTCAGTGGGAGGAGGAGGCAAGGGCTGCGACTGCGCAAAACCAGGCGCGGCGGTAAAGGCGAGCCCGACGATAATCGTCGACGCCAGGAGGTTCTTCCTCGAGATGCTCTTGAACATTTTCATCCCCTCGATCGGCACACATATGCCTAAAAAACCGGCGGCACGGCAGTCAGACTTACCGGCCAGTGTGCTGCTTCTAGTGCGACGATTTTGCGTAAGGCAACTGAGGGACGACGCCGGAGCACATTTCATCACCGCGCTGTTGCAAGATGAGCACAGCAGGGGCGGTCCGCTTGCGCTACGAGTAGCGCAGTCCAAGTGGAGTCGGGGAGTAACCATGATCAGGCTGATCGTACTGTGCGGCACGTCCTTGCTGCTGGCGGCAGGTCCAGCGGCGTCAGCAACCGCGCAAACTCGGCAACCCGCGCAAGTCCAGGCCTTGCTCGCGTGCCGGGCAAACGCCAACGAAGCCCAGCGCCTCGCCTGCTATGACGCGGCAGTGACGCAGATGGAGCAGGCGGTCCGTTCCGGAAGCGTCGCAGTCATCGACCGTTCCGAGGTGCGGCGCATGCGTCGCTCGCTGTTCGGCTTCAGCATCCCGGATATTCCGTTCCTCGGCGGCGGCCGCGAAGGAGAGGAAGAGTTCAAGGAAATCACCGCCAAGGTTCAGTCGGCGAGATCGCAAGGCTACGACAAGTGGACCGTCACCCTCGACAATGGGGCTGTCTGGCGGACGACCGAGGCGCTCAAGACTTTCGAGCCTCCCAAGGCTGGCGCGACCGTGACTGTGACCAAGGGCGCGCTCGGCGGCTACTGGATGAAGGTAGACAACAGCCGTCCAGCCAAGGCCCTGCGCGTACGCTGACGTCCAGTGTGAGTTCCCGCGGGTGCGCGGGGCGAATGACCGTCGCTTAGGACCCCAGACCGCCGCGCTGCTCGGCCTCGAGGCTAGCGGCGGCATCGACGTAGGCCTCCTGGCGCTCAACGCTCCAGTAACGGAGCTCGTGCAGCGGGATTCGAGCGCCGGTCACCGCGCAGATTACATGATCGCCGCTCGAGAGCACCCGGAACGTGCCCGGCAGATAATTCAGGCGCGCCAGCCGCCCGGTTCCTGTCATCAGCATTGGCTAGTCCTCGGCCTCATCGAACAGCCCCCGCTGCGGGGCGACATAGGGCCGCGGGCGCGCCCGCTCAAGGCGCTGCGGGCGCTTGGTTTCGCCTTGAATGTCCGCCGTCGCATCCACCGGCCCGTCACGGAAGTGAAGCGTCAGTGCGCGCGCAGCGACCGCATCGGCGGCGCGAGTCAGCGTCTTGCCGAGACGATCCGTCAAGCGCACGAAGCCTTTGGTCAGCGGGCGCTCGGGATGGACCAGCTCGGCCATCTTCCACAAGGACGCAAGCTTTTCGCCCGAGCTCGAGACGCGGTCGGCGAGAAGCTCCGCACGAAGCCGCGGGGCGACTGCGCTGAAATCCGCGCGAGCATGGGCAGCGCGCGCGCCGAGCGCGCGCGGCAGCCGCCCGGAGAGCTCGTCGACCTGCTGCACGGCAGGCGTGAACAGGGCCTGCGGCTCGGGCCATCGGCAGGCGGTGAGGTTGAGCCGCTCGCGGGCGCGCCGTGCGTGCACGGTCAGACAGGAAGCGGAGCGGCGGCCGAGCTCGTCCAGCTGAGCGAGCAGCTCGGCGCGAACGGGAACGGCAATCTCCGCAGCGGCGGTGGGGGTCGGCGCGCGCATATCGGCGGCAAAGTCGATCAGCGTCGTGTCGGTCTCGTGGCCGACAGCGGAGATCAGCGGGATCGGCGAGTCCGCCGCGGCGCGAACCACCTCTTCCTCGTTGAACGGCCACAGGTCCTCGATCGACCCGCCGCCGCGGGCGACGATCAGAAGGTCGGGCCCGGGGGAGATTGATGGGAAGGAGCGGATCGCATGAGCGATCTTCGCCGACGCGCCCTCCCCCTGCACCGGCACCGGCCAGACGATCACGCGCGTCGGGCAGCGGTCCTCGAGCCGATGGAGGATGTCGCGGATCACCGCGCCCGTCGGTGAAGTCACAACGCCGATCACCCGCGGCAGGAACGGCAGCTCGCGCTTGCGCTGCGCGTCGAACAGCCCTTCGGCGGCAAGCGCCCGGCGGCGCCGGTCGAGCAGCGCCATCAGCGCGCCCTCGCCGGCAAGCTCCATCCGCTCGACGACGATCTGGTACTTGGAACGCCCCGGATAGGTCGTGAGCTTGCCGGTGGCGATCACCTCGGCGCCGTCTTCCGGACTGAAC
Source organism: Sphingomicrobium sp. (assembly GCA_030447545.1). Taxonomy (GTDB): domain Bacteria; phylum Pseudomonadota; class Alphaproteobacteria; order Sphingomonadales; family Sphingomonadaceae; genus Sphingomicrobium. The sequence continues at coordinate 7,088 of JAUJOV010000028.1, forward strand.
GCGAGGGCCTGCGCGGTCGAGCGCCAGATCACCGCGTCCATGCACGCGCCCTCGTCCTTGACGGAGAAGTAGCAATGGCCAGAACCGTGGCGCTTGAACCCCGAGATCTCGCCGCGCACGCGCACGCGGCCGAACGACGTCTCGATCGTGCGCTTGAGCGACAGCGAAAGCTCGGTCACCGACAGCGCTGGCGCGTTGTCGCCGGCTTTTGCGTCGGCTAACAGGCCGCTGCTGTCGTCGGGGAGGTCCATGAACATCCTGCTTCTGGGTTCGGGCGGACGCGAGGATGCGCTTGCCTGGCGCCTGAGGCAATCGCCAAGCTGCGGTGATCTGATTGCAGCGCCGGGAAATCCGGGGATCGCGCGCTGGGCGGAATGCGTGGCGGTCGACCCGTGCGATGCTCGCGCAGTGGCCGATCTGGCGAGGGAGCGCAGCGCGGGCCTGGTCGTGATCGGGCCCGAAGCACCGCTGGTCGCGGGCGTGGGCGATGCGCTTCGCGAGGCTGGCTGTGCGGTGTTCGGGCCCAATGCCGCGGCTGCGCAGCTTGAAGGCTCAAAGGGCTTTACCAAGGATTTGTGCGGCGCGAACGGCATCCCTACCGCGGGTTACGTGCGCGTCCACACGGCCGCTGCAGCGCGCCACGCGCTCGGGCAGTTCGGCATCCCCGTGGTGATCAAGGCCGACGGACTTGCGGCGGGCAAGGGCGTGACGGTTGCGATGAGTCGTGACGAAGCCGAAGCCGCAATCGCCGCGGCCGGGGACGGACCCATGGTGATCGAGGAATTTCTCGAAGGCGAGGAAGCGAGCCTGTTCGCGCTGGTCGACGGTGAGACGGCGATCCCGCTCGCCAGCGCGCAGGACCACAAGCGCGTCGGCGAAGGCGACACCGGCCCCAACACCGGCGGAATGGGCGCCTACAGCCCCGCGCCGGTCCTCACGCCGCAGCTTGAGCAGCAAGCGATGGACGAGATCGTGCGCCCGACGGTACGCGCGCTCGCGGCCGCGCGGACGCCCTTCTCCGGAGTGCTCTACGCCGGGTTGATGCTGACGAGCGAAGGGCCAAAGCTGATCGAATATAACGTGCGCTTCGGGGACCCGGAGTGCGAGGCGATCATGCCGCGCATCGAAGGGGACTTCGCCGAGCTTCTGCACGCGGTCGCAACCGGGCGGCTCGCTCAGATCGAGCCGCCGCAGCTGTCGAATGATTACGCCGTGACGGTGATCGTCGCCGCACGCGGCTATCCCGGCACGCCGGCTAGCGGAGGCTCAATCAGGGCGATCGAGGCTGCCGAACAGGTCCCCGGAGTAACCGTGTCCCACGCCGGCACCGAACTCACTCCCGACGGGCTCGTGGCGAAGGGCGGCCGCGTGCTCGCCATCACCGCGACTGCCGCGAGCTTCGCCAACGCACGAGCGCGCGCCTATCGCGCCGTCGATCAGATCGACTTCTCTGACGGCTTTTGTCGCACCGACATCGGCTGGCGCGAGCTCCAGCGGGCCGAGCTGGCGGCAAGCCCATGATGGCGCTGTGGGACCATTACTGGCCAGCGATCATGGCCGCAATCCTGGTCGGCCTGATCGCCGGCGTGATTGCGTTCCGCGCGCCGGTCCGCCGCAACCGCCGCAGGATGTCGCTGCTCGCGGGAATTGCCGCAGTGCTCGCGCTGGTGGCGCTGTGGCACGGGCCCGGCGGAGCCGCGGCGCGCTTTGCAAGCGCGGTCGAGACCGGGTCGCGCCAGACTCTTGACGCGTTCGAAATGACGCAGGTTGAGGCTCGGCTCGACCGCCAACCGCTCACGCGCGTCCTGGTCCTTTCGGGGCCCGCAGACGACTTTCAGCGTCGCGAGCTCGTGCGGATCATGGACGAGCTTCCGGGCGTGGCAAAGGTGCGCTGGACGAGCTCCGGGCCGGCATCCGTCCTGCCGCTGCTCCCGGAAGCAGCACTTGCCGCGCTGGTCGGCTTTGGCCTCGGGCTGCTGCTGGCCTACCTGATTGAACTGCGCCGCCGGTCGCGCGCTCAGTGGAGTTGGTGATGGTGGAAACGCTTCGTGATTATTGGCCGCTCATCCTGGTCGCGGTGCTGGTCCTGGCGCTGCTCGCATTCGTCATGCTGCGGCCGCGCCAGCGGGTGCGCCTCAGCAGTGACTCCGCGCCGGTGCGTCCGCACATGGCCCATGCAAGGGAGCGGGCACCTGCCGAAGGCCGCGGGCTTGCCGGCGAAGCGGCTGCTGCCGCAAGCGACGTTACGGGCGAGCTGCTGGGCGCTCCGGTGCGCCGCACGCTTGCGGGCGAAGACGATCGGGACGAGTTCTGCCGGATGAAAGGCGTCGGGCCCAAGTTCGCCGAGGCGCTTCACGCACAGGGATTTGCGCGGTTCGAGCAGCTCGCGCGGCTCACGCCGGCCGAGATTGAGCGCATCGATTCGCAGCTCGGAGCCTTCCGCGGGCGGCTCAAGCGCGACCGGGTCCCCGAGCAGGCGGACTATCTCGCGCGCGGCGACGTGGACGGCTACGAAGCGCGGTTCGGCAAACTGTAAACGCCGCCTCATTTCGCGCTTGCCGCCTGCTCCTGCCGCTGCCTGCGCTTCGGGCGGGACGCGATCAGCTTGTCGATCTTGCGGCCGTCCATGTCGACGACCTCGAACTTCCAGCCGTCGTGGGTGAAGGTCTCGCCGGTGTCCGGCAAATGCTTGAGCACCGACAGAGCAAAGCCCGCGACCGTTGAAAAATCGCGGTCGTCGGGCAGTCGCAGGCCGAGCCGGTCGACGAGCAGATCGGCGCTTGCCGCTCCCGACACGAGCCAGCTCCCGTCCTCCCGCTCGACCAGAGGCGGCTCGTCATCCTCGACGTCATGCGCAAAGGCGCCGGCAAGCGCCGCAAGGATGCTGCCCGGAGTGACGATGCCGTCGAAATGGCCATATTCGTCGTGCACCAGCGCAAGCGGAACGTCGGCCGAGCGAAGCACCGCAAGCGCGTCCATGGCGTCCATCAGGTCAGGGATCACCGGCGCGCTGCGAGCGAGCTCGCGCAGATCCAGCTCGCGACCGTCAAGCGCCGCTTCCAGCAGGTCGCGGGTGCGCACGACGCCGAGGATATTGTCGACCGAGCCTTCGGCGACGGGCATCCGGCTGTGCGGGATCTGCCTCAAGGCCGCGCGGAGCGTCTCGCCCGACGCCGACACGTCGATCCAGTCGACGTCGGTGCGCGGGGTCATCACTTCGCGCACCGGCCGGTCGGCCAGGCGAACGATGCCCGAGATGATCGCGCGCTCGCTCTCCTCGAGCACTCCGGCGGTCTGGGCTTCCGCAACGACGAGGTGAAGCTCCTCGGCGGTGACGGTGCTCTCCGGAGTGCGGTTGAGGCGCAGCAGGCTGAAGATCAGGGCGCTCGTCCTGTCGAGCAGCCAGACGATCGGGGCGGTCGCAGTCGACAGCCACTTCATCGGCCTCGAAACGATCGCCGCGATCGGCTCAGGCGAGCGCAGCGCGAACTGCTTGGGGACGATTTCGCCGACGACCAGCGAGGCATAGGTGACAAGGACGATCACGGCCGCAAAGCCGATCGTCTGGGCGGTGTCGGGCTCCACTCCCAGAAGCGCAATCCGCTCCGCCACCGGGCCGCCCAGCGTCGCGCCCGAAAAAGCGCCGGTGAGGATCCCGATCAGCGTAATTCCGACCTGGACGGTCGAGAGGAAGCGGCCGGAATCGGCGGCAAGCTCGAGCGCGACCTTCGCTCCGCCGCTCCCCGACTTGGCCATGGCCTTGAGCCGAGCGTCGCGCGCCGAGACGATCGCAAGCTCGCTCATCGCCAGCACGCCGTTGATCAGGATCAGCGCGGCGATGATCAGCACGTCGAGCCAGGGTATGGGGGTGGGTCCGCTCATGGCGTAAGTTCTAAATGCCTGCTGGGGCGATCAATCTCAAGGGCAGCCGGTTTTTGCGCCTATCGCCGCTGCTCGAAGAAGCGCCTGAGCAAAGCGGCGGCCTCCGCTTCCCCGATCCCGCCGAGCACGTCGGGACGATGGTGGCAGGTCGGCTGGGCGAACAGTCTTGCGCCGTGGACGACCCCGCCGCCTTTGGGGTCCTCGGCAGCGAAGCGAAGCGCCTCGAGGCGCGCCAGCGCCATCGCCCCGGCGCACATCGCGCAGGGCTCGAGCGTCACCAACAAGGTGCAGCCGTCGAGCCGCGGCTCGCCGAGCCTCGCCGCCGCGGCACCGATCGCGACCACTTCGGCATGCGCTGTCGGATCGAGGCTCGAGCCCAGAGCGTGGCGCGCTTACCGCGACGATGTCGCCGCCCCTCGTCACCACCGCGCCAGCGGCACCCTGCCCGCGTCGGCGGCCTGCGCCGCCGCGATGCTCGCTCGGCGCATGGGTGCGGGGCAGCGGGAAGCTCACGAGGCGCGGGCTAGCGCGCCGTGGTGGTGTTTCGGCGGCGGCTGCTGGTTCTGCTGGTTCTGCTGGTTGGGCGGGGTCACGTTGACCTGCGGCACCGGGACGGTGACGTCGGTCGCCCGCACCGAGGTCACGGTGCCGGTTTTCGACGTCGAACGCCGGAGCCTGGCCGCCGGTCGCGCTGATGCCGTTGGCTCGCATCGACGTCGGGAGCGCTCGCCGACCTGGTCTGCGTGATGTCGAAGCCGCTCGCCAAGGATGATGAGCGCGACGACGGCGAGGATCAGGATAAATAATATGGCGCGCATCCGCTCTCTTCCCCTTTTTAACCTAGGTTTGTCTTGCCAAACGCAAGGGGCTGCCGCCCCGGTTTCGCAGGAGGGCGTGTTGACGCGTCCGGTCGCAGCAGGTAACGGGCGGCGGCTTTCAAAAGGGCCAGGCTCGAACGAGCGGCCCGCCAGAACCAGGATAGACCATCATGTCGCGGGTATGCAGGCTGACCGGCAAGGGCCGGCAGGTGGAATACAATGTTTCCCACGCCAACAAACAAGACCAAGCGGACGTTCCTGCCCAACCTGCAGAACGTGACCTGATCTCCGACGCGCTTGGCCAGAGCGTGAAGCTGCGCGTGTCGACCGCCGGGCTGCGCTCGGTCGAGCATGTCGGCGGGCTCGACAACTGGCTGCTGAAGACCAGCGACGAGAAGCTCAGCACCAAGGCGCGCAGGCTCAAGCGCGAGATCGCCAAGAAGCAGGCGGCCGAAACCGCTTAGCCCTCCCCAGTCGGGCGCTGACCGACGGGCCCCCTCCACCACCGAGCTGTGCTCGGCGGCCCCCTCCGCCCGAGGGGGAGGATCGGCCAGCATTCCTGAACTTCGCCCCACCTTGCCGTTCACGTGCCGTTGAACTCGACTCGGGCATAACCGTCTTAAGTGGCGGGGTTTTCCCCTTTCCCCGTCACCCGAAACGGCCGCCGACGGCCGAACAAATCCCTCGCGTCGCGTAACGAGGGGGGGCCGGTGCGAGAGATCGTGCCGGCCCCAATTTTTTTGGCGATTAGGTCGTTTGCAAACACGGTGATAAACCGCTCCCGCCGAATCGCCCGAACGGTGGGAGGTGCCAATGGCAACCTTGAGAGTAGACTGCATAACACCAGATCGTTTCGACACGGACCAGCGGATTGATGCAATCGGGGGCGAGGGGTTCTACCACCTCATCGACACTGCAATTTGGAACATCGAGAACAACATCCACACTTACTACACATTGGTGAACGCCAAGGTCGCGCTTATTGTGGTCAAGCAGCATCCCGTGTCTGGTCGGAAGTTTCTGCAAACGATTGCGGACAACCTATCCGCACAACAATCTTCTTCACCTTCCCCAATGCCAGTGATCGTGCGGAACGGCGGGGCGAATTGCTTTGGGTTTAGCGCCCATGAGAGAGCCTGCTGAGCGGCATAAAGTCCCGCGTGTTCGTTGGGCTCAGGAAAGTTGTGCAGGCGCGCGGAGATGCGCCGAAGCTCGGCGTAAACGTGTTCCATGGATGCCTCCTGAAAGCGACTAACGGCGCCGCTGGTCGTTGATGTCGTTTCCGATTTCGAGCAGCCGGATAATGCGGTCTAGTTTCTCGCTGATCTTCGCGACTATTGCGGCCGTCATGAAAAGCATGGCGATGAGCCCGCCGAAAATCAGCCGATCAAACCACGGCCAACTCTGGACGATTTCGCTCACTTAGGATCGCCCGGCTTCTGCTTCGCCACGTTCTTCAGCCGCTCCTCCCAGCGGCACTCGGCGGGATCGCACTGGTGCTCCTCAGCGGCCCGTCTGAACTTGTCGGCCTGTGATGCGTCGCGCTGTTCTTTCGAGAACGTCATGGGGAATCTCCAGCTTCGTAAGCGGCTCGTCGACAAGCTTCAGATCGCCGCGCTTGCCCTTGAAATGGAACCGCCAACAACTCGGCTTCTCAGATACCAGCGCCCGCATGTGTGGCCACTGGTGAACCAGTATCGCGGCCTGCTCCCGCCCGTGCAGCGCTCCCCAACCCTTGCAGGGAAAGAAGGAAACGAAGCCATTGTCGATGAATGCCACGGCCTCATGCGGGCGATAGGCAATCCGGCAATCGCCGGAGATCACAAGCTTGCCCCGGAATCGCCTGTAAACGTCGGCCCAAGTTTCATCGTTCGTCCCGGGTGGAACCAGCTTGTTGACGTGGAGAAACTCGAATCCGTCATCGCCGTAGAGGCCGTTCATCACGTCCACTAGCCGCTCAGACAAACAGCTATCCAGGGCAACTCTGGTCCGGGTCACGCCGCCAACGCATGCTCCTCCCGCTTCAGTAGCTGCTCAAAACCGACCGCCATTTGGACTTGGTCAGTCGGAATGTTGAACCAATCGGCTACGGTAGCAGCGTCGCCACTCTCGGCTTCCCACGCTTCGAATAGCGTCGCCGTTGGGATCTGTTTCGGAACAACCGGCTGCCCGTATGCGACCGCTGGATCGATGATGATCTCTGGAAACTCTTTCGCACGCGGCGCCCACGTTGCTGTGAACTCCGTCTTTGGGTCGAATGTTAGGCCCCGCGCTAGGTGGCGCTCGATGAACTGGTTGAACTCGTAATTTCGGTCAACAAGGTTCCAGAGCGCCGTATCGGCATTCTCTTCCGCTGCTGGCTTCAACACCTCCTCAACAACCACTTTCCGGCGGTCGTCTGTCGGGATGAACAAGACGCCTTGCTTTAGCAGCGGCTTGTCTTCCTTGAACTTCGCGCGAGCGGTTTCGAGGCAGCGGCGGAGCGTCTGCGGTTTCACTCCGATCTCTCGGAAATGCTCGACGAACCGAACCTCCATGAGATCAAGAAAGCTCAGCTCCTGCGTCTTTCCGATTGGCTGATAATCGCGAATGAGCAGCGGCCCGGCCTTCCGGCGGGGGTAACCGCTTAGCCAGCCGCGAATGCGCTGCACATTGCCAACCTCAATTAGGCGGGCGGCATCCCGAACCGTGTAGAATCCACGGGCAAGTGGGTTCGTGCGGAGGGTCATGCCGCCGCCAACGAGTCCCGGTACATGAGCCGTTTGCCCATAATGCCCTCCAACGCACGAACCGTGCGGTCAGCATCGTTCAGGCCATTCGCCTCCCGGTTGCAATACCGGAAATCGAACTCAGCAAGGTAACGGTGAAGGTGGCGCTCAGCGCAATGCTGATAGACGCCACGCATCCCGCGCTTGAAGATGCTGAAATAGCCCTCAATCGTGTTTGTATGGACCGGCCCACGCCCATATTCGCCGATGCCGTGGCGAACGATGCTGTGGCCGTCAAAGTCTTGCGCCAGATATTTATAGGCGTTGGCGTCGTCGGTCATGACGTGCGTCTCGCGAGCGATGTTCTCGCGAACGATGGGCACCAGCGTCTGCATGCTCACGTTATCCACGACCATCGCACGGCTCTTGCCGGTTCCCCGGTCCACGAGCGCGAGCACCTTCATCTTGTGGTGGAACGCTCGCTTCACCGGCGCACCTTTCTTGCGTCCGATGAACGTCTCATCCACCTCAACGATGCCGCCGTTGCCGCCGAACGGTGCAAGGTCGCCAGAGCGCATTGCCTCTCGAATGCGGTGCGCAAGGAACCAAGCCGCCTTATAGGTGATCTCCAGCACGCGCATCAGCTGGTGCGAAGAGATGCCCTTCTTGCTGCTGGTCAGCAGATAAACGGCTTGCAGAACCTTATGCAGCGGCACGCGAGCGTGCTCGAACACGGTGCCGATCTTCACAGTAAACTGGCCCTTGCAGTCACCGCAGCGCCACAGGCCGACGCGAATGCGCTTCGCAGGGTTGGCTTTCACCTTGGTGATACGGTCCACGCCGCCGCAATGCGGGCAAACGCGACCGTCCGCCCAAATGACGGACTCCAGATATTCGAACGCCCTTTCCTCATCGTGGAAGTAGGGGCGGGACAGAACAGACATCGCTTCAAACTCCCTGTGGGAGTCTTATGCCACTACTCCACCGTGTTTGCAATAGGTAGAATCGCCATTTTTTTGCGGCTCAGCCGCGGACCCGATCACGGGCTTTCGAACAGTCGCGCGAGCTGCTCAATCATCGCCCCGCCGAGCTGCTCGGCATCCATGATCGTCACTGCCCGGCTGTAATAGCGAGTGACGTCGTGGCCGATGCCGATGGCGATCAGCTCGACCGGCGAGCGGCGCTCGATCCACTCGATCACCTGCCGCAAATGGCGCTCGAGATAGGCGCCGCCGTTGGCCGAGGCGGTCGAATCGTCGACCGGAGCGCCGTCGGAGATCACCATCAGGATCCGCCGCTCCTCGGCCCGGGCGACCAGCCGATTGTGCGCCCAGAGCAGGCCTTCGCCGTCGATATTCTCCTTGAGCAGCCCCTCGCGCATCATCAGCCCCAAGTGGCGGCGTGCGTGGCGGTACGGCTCGTCGCCGCGCTTGTAGACGATGTGCCTGAGGTCGTTGAGCCGCCCCGGATTGCCGGGCCGCCCCTGCGCCAGCCAATGCTCGCGGCTCTGCCCGCCTTTCCACGCCCGGGTGGTGAAGCCGAGCACTTCGCTGGCGACTCCCACGCGCTCGAGGGTCCGGGCGAGGACGTCGGCGCAGATCGCCGCGATCGCGATCGGGCGGCCGCGCATCGAGCCCGAATTATCGATCAGCACGCTCACCACCGTGTCGCGGAATTCGGTTTCGCGCTCGACCTTGTAGCTCAGCGACTGCGCGGGATTGACGACCACGCGGGCGAGCCGCGCCGCGTCGAGCAGCCCCTCCTCCTGGTCGAAGTCCCAGCTTCGCGCCTGCTGCGCCATCAGCCGCCGCTGAAGGCGGTTGGCGAGCTTGGTGACGACGTTCTGAAGGCCGCCCATCTGCTGGTCGAGATAGGAGCGCAGGCGCGCAAGCTCCTCCTCGTCGCACAGCTCGCCGGCCTCGACGATCTCGTCGAAGCGCGTGGTGAACGGCTTGTAGTCGGTCTCGGGCGCGAGGTCCCAGTTGCGCCGCGCGGGCGAGGCGAGCGGGCTATCGCTCGCCTCCTGCCCATCGGACATCGCATCTTCGCCGAGCTCCAGCTCCTGCGGCGCGCTGTCGGAATCGCTCTCGTCGTCGACCTGCTCGGCGCGCATCTCGGTCTCGCCGGGGGTTGGGCCGGTCTCCCCCTCGTCGCCCGCCTCGTCGGCGCCGCCTTGCTCGTCCTGCTGTTCCTCGCCGCCGGGCTCGGGCGGCTCGTCGCTCTCGTCGGGCGCAGCGGCGAGGTCGAGGTCCTCGAGCAGCCTGCGGGCAAGGCGCGCGAACGCTGCCTGGTCGTCGATGGTCAGGCCGAGCGCGTCGAGCTCGACCCCGGCCTTCTCCTCGATCCACGGTGCCACCAGCTCGAGCCCCGCGCGCGCGGCAACCGGCGGAGCATCGCCGGTCAGCCGCTCGCGCGCGAGCAGGCCCAAGGCCGTCGCGAGCGGCACTTCCTCGGCATTGCGCGCGCGCAGGATCGCATCGCCGCGAACCCGCGCCTCGGTCAGCTCGGAAAGGTTCTCGCGAACGCCGTCCATGGTTCGCGCGCCGAGCGCCTCGACCCGCGCGGTCTCGAGCGCGTCGAACACGGCGCGGGCGTCCGGCTCGGCCGGGGCAAGCGAGCGATGCAGGCCGTCGTCATGGTGGCGCAGGCGAAGCGCGAGCGAGTCCGCCGCGCCGCGCGCTTCGGCCACCAGCCGCGGCTGGAGCGAGGAGCCGGGGGACGGCACGCGGGCCGTCTTGCCCGAGACGGGAACCGCTTCGGACGCGAACACCACCTCGACGTCGGGGTCCTTGGCAATGGCCCGGGCAGCGCCGGCAAGAGCGCGCCGGAACAGGTCGATCGGCTCAGCCACGGGGTGGCCCTTCCCTCCCCAAAAAGCCGGTATCAAGGTACCCGAAGTTCGCCAAGTTCACTCCTCAACGCGGCGGGCATGCGCGTACGCATGCGCGCCGCGTACGCGTAGGCGCTGAGCAGGGGCAGAAGATCACACCAGCGTTCGAGGGCATTAGCCCTCCTGTCTCACAGGCAAGCAGCTGTAGGACAGCAAAATCGGCGGCACAAATCTCAGCCCGCCTTGGAGGCGACGCTTTCGGGCAGGTCCTTGACGAACACACGCTGGTAATACTCGGCGATCAGCGGACGCTCGGCCTCGTCGCACTTGTTGAGGAAGGTCACCCGGAAGGCGAAGCCGACGTCGCCGAAGATCAGCGCGTTCTGGGCCCAGCTGATCACCGTTCGCGGGCTCATCACCGTCGAGATGTCGCCGTTGATGAAGCCCTGGCGCGACAGCTCGGCGACCTTGACCATCTTCTCGACCGCCTGCTTGCCGTCGGGGCTGTCATATTCGCCCGACTTGGCGAGCACGATCTGCGCTTCGACCTGCGCGGGCAGATAGTTGAGCGTGGTGACGATGTTCCAGCGGTCCATCTGCCCTTGGTTGATCGCCTGCGTGCCAGATAGAGGCCTGTAGTGTCGCCCAGCCCGATGGTGTTGGTCGTCGCGAACAGGCGGAACCAGGGGTTGGGGCGGATCACCCGGTTCTGGTCGAGAAGGGTGAGCTTGCCCTCGGTCTCGAGCACGCGCTGGATGACGAACATCACGTCGGGCCGGCCTGCGTCATATTCGTCGAACACCAAAGCGACCGGGTGCTGGAAGCGCCCAGGGCAGGAGCCCTTCGCGGAAACTCGGTGATCTGCTGGCCCTCGCGGACGATCGCATCGCGGCCGACGAGGTCGATGCGGCTGATGTGCGCGTCGAGGTTGATTCTGATGAGCGGCCAGTTGAGGCGGGCGGCGACCTGCTCGATGTGCGTCGACTTGCCGGTGCCGTGATAGCCCTGGACCATCACCCGGCGGTTCTTGCCGAAGCCCGCGCAGATCGAGCGTCGTGTCCGGGTCGAACACGTAAGCCGGGTCGAGGTCGGGACGCGCTCGTCGGCCTCGCTGAACGCGGGGACTTTCAAGGTCGGTGTCGATGCCGAACAGATCGCGCACCTTGACCACCTCGTCGGGCGTGGCGAGCAGGGTTTCGCCCCGGGCTTCGGGCTTGACGTTGGGAATGTCGTTCATCGGAAAAAAGGCCTTATGCGAAGCGCCCAAGCGCCTCAATAAGATGCATCCACGCTTCGGGGTTCCACCTTCGGCGGCAGCGGAAACAATGTCACGAAGCGCCTGGCGAGATCGATGTTGCCCTGGACGCCGGCGGTCAAGGGGCGCGCCCGCGTAGAGCACGCCCGCGAGCTGCTCCGGTGACGCGGTGAAAATGAAGTCGCAGCGCTCGAGCGGCTCGCGCCGGACGTCGATCGTGCCGTCGCGGACATCCGCCACATAGGTGACCGCGCCGAAGCGAAATCCCGCGCGCGCAGCAAAGTCGCCGGCCCGAGCGGCATCGAACATGGTCTGCATCGACATGATGATCGACGCGGCTGACGAACAGCTCCGGGTTGTGGCTGGGGCTGCGCACCGCCCAGCGGCCGAGCGCGCCCGGATGACCGGCGCCGCCTCCAGGCCCCATTGTGTCGCTTCGTAGACCTGCACGGACGCTGGCGGCGGAAGCTGAGTTCGGCGGACAAGCCCGCGCTGCTCGAGCTCGCCCAGGCGCTGCGTCAGCACATTGGCGCTGATCCCCGGCAGGTCGGCCTTCAGCTCGGAGAAGCGGCGCGGCCCGAGCATCAGCTCGCGAAGCACGAGCAAGGCCCAGCGCTCGCCGATCAGATCGAGCCCGTGGGGCAGTGCCGCAGGCGTCGTCGTACCGCCTTTTTCCGTCGCGCTTCCGAGGCTTAGTTACTGTTTCTAACTCCCAGATTGCAAACTAGGACTGCCGCGCTCAAAAGGCAAGCAGATCGAGTCGCAGCAAAGAGGGAAAGCGATGTCGCGGATGATCTTCGTGAACCTGCCGGTTGAGGACCTGAAAAGGTCTATGGCCTTCTATGAGGCGCTCGGCTTTCGTAACGAGCCGAAGTTCAGCAATGAGCGCGCGGCGATGATGGTCTTGTCCGACAACATCTCGGTGATGCTTCTGACGAAGCCTTTCTACTCCGGCTTCACCAGCAAGCCGATCGGCGACGCGCACCAGAGCAGCCAGATGCTCCTGGCGATCTCGTGCGAGAGCCCGGATGCGGTGGACCGGATGGTGGAAACCGCGGCGAGGAGCGGCGGCAAGGCCGATCGGTCGAAACAGGACATGGTCGGGCTGATGTACAGCCGCAGCTTCGAGGATCCAGACGGCCACCATTGGGAGCCGTTGTGGATGGACGCCAGCGCTGCAGAGCAAGGCGCGAGCGCGTTCGAGTGCGCCGACGCCACGGCCGACCGCCACTGAGGAGCGGTCAATGCCGATTAATCCAAACGCATCGATCGAGATCACCGCCTTCCGCTGGGTGCCCGAGCCCGTGCAGGGGCTGGTGCGCGACCTTCGCGCGCGCTGGGCGCTCGAGGAGGTGGGGCTCGACTACCGCGTCCGCCTGCTCGACCAGCAGCGCCCGCCCGAATATCTGCTCGAGCAGCCGTTCGACCAGGTGCCGTGCTTCAGCGACGGCAAGGTCCGGATCTTCGAGACGGGTGCGATCGTCCAGTACATAGGCGAGCAGAGCGAGGTGCTTCTGCCGCGCGATGCCCAGGGCCGCTACCGCGCGATCCAGTGGAGCTATGCGGCGCTCAACAGCGTCGAGCCGGCGCTGCTGAATCTCGTCCTGATCGACTTCTTCTACACCGGCGAGGAATGGGCCAAGCTGCGTCGCCCGGGCGCCGAGGAGTTCGCTCGGCTGAAGCTCAGGCGCGTGTCCGACTGGCTAGGCGACAAGCAATGGCTCGAGGGCGGCCGGTTCACCATCGGCGACGTGATGATGGTCACCGTCCTGCGCTTCGTTCGCCACACCGGCCTCGTCGCGGGCTTCCCCAATCTCGACGCATATCTGAAGCGCGGCGAAGCGCGGCCGGCGTTCAAGCGCGCGCTCGCCGACCAGCTCGCCACCTACAAGCAGCACGAAGCGGAAGGAGCAGCAGCATGACCTATTTCGATGGATTCATCGCGCCGGTGCCCAGAGCGAACCGGGACGCGTACCTCAAGCACGCCCCCGACGCCGCCCCGATCTTCCACGAGTTCGGAGTCACTCGCCACATCGAGGCCTGGGGCGACAATCTGCCCGAAGGGAAGGTCACCGACTTTCGAATGGCCGTGCAGGCCAGGCAAGACGAGGAGGTCGTCTTCTCCTGGTTCGAATATCCCGACCGCGCGACCCGCGACGCGGCGCACGAGAAGATCCGCTCCGATCCGCGCATGCAGGAGATGGGCGCGAGCATGCCGTTCGACGGCAAGCGGATGATCATCGGCGGGTTCGAGGCGATCGTCGAGGAAGGCCGCGAGCGCGGCGGCTACATCGACGGGTTCGTCGTGCCGGTGCCCGCGGGCAAGCTCGAGGCCTATCGCGAGCTCGCGCAGAAGATGGCGGGCGTGTTCCGCGGCTATGGCGCGCTGCGCGACTCCGAGGCGGTCGACGACGACGTCCGCCAAGGCCAGGTCACCGACTTCTACCGCGCGGTGAAAGCGGAAGGAGGCGAGCGGATCGTCTTCGCTTTCCTCGAATGGCCCGACAAGGCGACCCGCGACGAAGCGTGGAAGAAGCTGATGGCGGACGAGAGCATGAAGCCCAAAGGTGAAATGCCGTTCGTGGGCCAGCGCATGTTCTGGGGCGGGTTCGAGCCGATCGTCGACAGCGTCGCACGGGAGCGGGCCGATGCCTGATGCAGCCAGGATGGCGATTTGCCTGTGGTTCGACGGCGACGCCGAAGCGGCAGCGAACTTTTACGCGTCCGTCTTTCCCGACAGCCGGGTCAATGCGGTGCACCGCTCGCCCGCCGATTACCCGTCGGGCAAGACGGGGGACGTGCTGACGGTCGAGTTCACCGTGCTTGGGCAGGCATTTCTCGGTCTGAACGGCGGCCCCATCTTCAAGCCCAACGAGGCTGTGAGCTTCCAGGTCTATACCGACACTCAGGAAGAGACCGACCGCTACTGGAACGCGATAGTCGGCAGCGGCGGCCAGGAGAGCGACTGCGGCTGGTGCAAGGACAAGTGGGGCTTCTCCTGGCAAATCACGCCGCGCGCCCTGATGCAGGCGATCTCCAGCCCCGACAAGGCAGCCGCGAAGCGCGCGATGGAGGCGATGATGACGATGCGCAAGATCGACATCGCGGCGGTCGAGGCGGCGGCACAAGGAGCGGCGGCGCCAGCGGAGTGATCGTTCATGGGCCCGTCACCCTGTGAGGCGCAGGGGCCATGTCGACGCGGGGGGAAGCTTTTTGAAAGGTCGATGATGACGAACAAACGCTTGATGCTCGCAGCGCTCGCTGCCGCACTGTCCCTGCCCTCCTCCTCCGCGGTGCTCGCTGGCCCCGCCGGCGAAACGGCGGTGCTTGCCGGCGGCTGCTTCTGGGGCATGGAAGCGGTGTTCGAGCATGTGAAGGGGGTGCGCAGTGTCGTCTCCGGCCACGCAGGGGGTTCGAGCCCCGTGGAGGCGGTTCGGATCAGCTACGACCCTTCGCAGGTCAGCTATGGCCAGCTGCTCAACATCTACGTCTCGGTCGCTCATGACCCGACGCAGGTGAACCGCCAGGGGCCGGACGTCGGCCCGACCTACCGATCGGCGATCTTCCCGCAGAATGCAGGGCAGCGCCGGGCCGCGGAGGCGTTCCTCGCGCGTCTCAGCGCCGGCAAGGCCTTTTCGCGGCCGATCGCGACCCGAATTGAAAGCGGTGCCTTCTCGGCGGCCGGGCCGCATCACCAGGATTTCGTGCGCAGGAACCCGCGGCACCGCTATGTCGTCGCGCACGACCTGCCCAAGCTCGCGAAGCTCAGGCGCACTCATCCGACATTGTGGAAGGCGTAAGGCGGTGGTGCCCAGGGGCGGAATGAACCACCACACCGTGATTTTCAGTTTTCGAGTCGGCCATTCTCGCTTGTTCTACCGTGTGCGTAGCAGGAGTGCTGTGGCAGCATCTGGGACGCCTCAGGCTTCTGTGGAGGTCTAAAGGGTGCTCGGAAGCTCCAGGCACGCTTACACAGGCATTGCACACGGAAGTGACTGATCAGTGGTGCATGCTTTGGACCCATAGCGACGTAGCACGCATTCGGATACAACGGCATCAGGCGGTCTCACGCCTTCGCGCGTGCGAGAAATGTTACGATTTATAGCTGTGCGGCTGGGCGTCGGTGTCCACTTCAACACGCCTGGACTTCCTACCGCCCCCCGCCGTACATGGCCCAAGTGCTCGTAATGTCCGCAATGGGTCGAAAGCGGACATTAGCCTGGCCGGTGTGATCGCGACGGACCTAGTCGCACGCCCAGCAACGTGCTCGTCCTCGGCGGGGTCTGATCCGGCTGTTACTCCGGCGGGAGCTGACTTTGCTCGATAGAAGGAGCTACACCGCGGTCGCCTAATCATGCTATGGTGGGTGCGCGACTCGCTCGCCCTGCGTTTCACCTTATTTGCTCTGCCACACGGGCGTGAGCGGGTCCGGTCGTGTAGCAAAGGAAGCGGCAGATCTTCGGACTTGACCGCTCCGGGTGCATAGGAGCGTTGGTTATGCGCAGGACAGTTCCCATCTTCCTCAGCCTTGCGCTTGCAGGCTGCGGCGGCCCCTTGGGCCTCCAGAACTCTGGCGGCCTTCCCATGGGCTCAAACCGCATCGCGGACACTCTGGCCAGCGGGGCTGGCACGCGGTCCTGTATCGGGTCGGGATTGGCGTGGAATACAAAAACCGCCGCCGACGGCACTATGGCGTTCCGCAGCGGCCGGGACGTTTATGTAAGCACCTTTGCGGGTGGTTGCCACCATGCTGGCCGCTCCGGCTATGTAGTAGTCACTGAGAACGGCGGGCGTGGGATGTGCGAAGGCGACGTCGTCGGGTTCGCGAGCAAGACGACAGGGATGGTGGTCAGCACGTGCGTGCTTGGGCCGTTTGTCTCCGACAACGCGCTGCGGAGGTGGCGCTAGGAGCGGCAATCCGGCAGATTTGGCGTGGACGCCTGCTGACAGGCTTGCTGCGGCCGGTAGCATGCACGACTTGATCTTGCGCCCAGGCAAAGATCACTCGCTCTCAGTCAGCGACATTGTGCCCGCTGCCGTGGGGTTTCTGCGCCGCCACCTTGCAGCAGACCCCGCTCTGCGGGCTAGGTAGGCTGAAGAAGTCGAGGCAAGCTAGGCCATGCTTCTCCCTAATGTCGGAAATGGGTCGAAATCAGACATTCCGCTAGTGTCCGGAATGGGTCGAAAGCAGACATAAGCCGCGAACATCCGCAATGGGTGGAAAGCGGACATTGCAGGTCGGCTGCCCGTAGCGCTTACGGCTTGTCTGCCCAAGCGCGGAGGAGGTTCTGCTGTATCCGTTGCAGGCGCGTCAGGTTCTCTAAGGTCATGCCGTTGCCCTCCAATGCAGCCACTTCTCCAACTTCGTAGATCACGTCCCGGTGAAATGGGTCGCGCACCCGGCTTTGGATGAAGGTAATTGCCACCAGGCGCTCTCCCCCGGTGACTTCCTCCACTTCGTGCAGGCTGTCCGACGGGTACACGACGGCGCTGCCGGCGGCGCCGCGGCAGCGAAGGTCTTGCTCCCCAGGTGCAGGCCCAGGGCCCCCCCGGCAGAGGC
>JAUJOV010000091.1 GCA_030447545.1 Sphingomicrobium sp.
GCATGCTTGTGAACGCTCTTCAGCGTGTCGCGCGAGATCGATTCGAAGCCGATCGAGAGCATCGTGCAGCCGCTCGCGGCGGCGAGCTCGAGCATCGAATCATCCTGCGCCAGCTTGGAGGTGACGCCCGCCTGCCAGCGGACATTGCGACCCTTCAGCGCCCGCATCACCTCCTTCGGCCGCTCCGGCGTGCCGAAGAAATCCGCGTCGTTGATCGAGATCATGCGCGAGCCGCAATTGTCGACCTCGTACATGACCTCGTCGACGGGCCGGTAGCGGAACTTCAGGCCGTTCATCAGCGGCTCGGCGCAGAAGGTGCAGCCCTGGTGACAGCCGCGCGAGGTCTGCACGAAGGTCTTGTTCACGTAGCGGTGGCGCTTCACCAGGTCGTAGCGCGGCATCGGGATGCCGACCATCGGATGCAGCTTGTCGGAGCGGTAGGTGCCGCCCATGCAGCCCTGCTCAAGATCGTCGAGGATCTTCGGCAGTACGAGCTCGGCTTCGCCGATGCATACCGCGTCGCAGTGCTGCAGCGCTTCCTTGGACATGAAGCTCGGATGCACGCCGCCCATGATGACCGGGACGCCGCGGCGGCGGAACTCGTCGGCGATCTCGTAGCCGCGATTGACGTAAGCGGTCATGGCGGAGATGCCGACCATGTCGCATTTCAGGTCGAAGTCGACGGTCTCGATGTTCTCGTCGGTGAGCACCACCTCATATTTGTCCCGCGGGATCGCCGCCGCGACGGCGAGCAGCCCGGCGATCGGCGAATAGAGCGCCCGGTTCATGTAAAGGGGGCGCGTGGTCAGCGAATCGGTCTTGGGATTGATGAGGTGAATAACTCGGGTCCGCATGGGCCAATGAATCCTATGTGCTTCGAGCCGCTTGGCCGCACTTAAAGCACAGGATGCGCCGCAATCCGACGCCTTTTTTCCTTGTGTCGCTTAGAATCCGGTGGGTGCTGCTTGGTTGGACCAGCCGCGGGCCGCGGAGCCTTGCCAGCCCCCGCCAATCCTGTTTTGAACCGCCGCATGCCGCCGCCCTTACACGGAGTCCGCGTTCTCGAGCTTGCCCGCATCCTCGCCGGGCCGTGGACGGGCCAGCTTCTCGCTGATCTCGGCGCGGACGTGGTCAAGGTGGAGCGCCCCGGGACCGGCGACGACACGCGCGGCTGGGGCCCGCCCTTCCTCTCTGCCGCTGATGGCGGCGACCTCTCCGCCGCCTATTTCCACTCCTGCAACCGCGGCAAGCGCTCCGTCGTGGCGGATTTCGAAACCGCCGAAGGACAGGCCGTCGTGGGCCGGCTCGCCGCCCGTGCCGACGTGCTGATCGAGAACTTCAAGGTCGGCGGGCTCAGGCGCTACGGCCTCGACCACGAGAGCATCCGCAGGGAGAACGGGCGCCTGGTCTATCGCTCGATCAGCGGCTTCGGCCAGGACGGGCCCTATGCCGACCGCGCCGGCTACGACTTCACCGATCCTCAGGTGCGCCGCCGGGCCATGCGGGTCGACCTCCCGGCATTCCGGGCCGAAGGAGCCCTGCCATGAATTGGAGGACAGGCGGGCAGATTCTCGTCGATCAACTCGCAATCCAGGGTGTCGACCACCTGACCTGCGTGCCGGGCGAGAGCTACCTCGCCGTGCTCGATGCGCTGCACGACGCTTCGATCACGGTGACGGTCTGCCGTCACGAGGGCGGGGCCGCCATGATGGCCGACGCTTACGGCAGGCTCACAGGGCGGCCCGGCATCTGCTTCGTGACCCGCGGGCCGGGCGCCACGAACGCGGCGCACGGCATCCACATCGCCCAGCACGATTCGGTTCCCTTGATCCTGTTCGTCGGCCAGGTCGGCCGTTCGATGCGCGAGCGCGGGGCGTTCCAGGAGATGGATTACCGGGCTTTCTATGGGCCGGTTGCGAAATGGGCGACGGAGATCGACGATCCAGCCCGTATCCCGGAGATCGTCTCGCGGGCCTTTCACGTGGCGACCGCCGGGCGGCCCGGGCCTGTGGTCATCGCCTTGCCGGAAGACATGCTGACCGAAACGGCATCCGTCGCCGCCGCGGCGCCGTGGCGGCCGAGAGAGATCGGCCCCGGCGCTAGCCAGCTCGCCGCCCGGGACGAGCTGCTGTCTGCGGCCGAACGTCCGGGCGCCATCCTCGGCGGCAGCGG
>JAUJOV010000092.1 GCA_030447545.1 Sphingomicrobium sp.
GATGATTTCGACGGGCGCTCCGGCGGACCTCAGGCCGGTGTAACGCTGCTTGAGCTCGGGCATAAGCGCGCGGCACGGGCCGCACCAGCTCGCGCCGAAATAGAAGGCGACGTAGCGGGCTTCAGGTGGCAGCGAGGCCGGTGCGAGCCGGCCCGATTGCAGTCGGACCAGCCGGCCCTGCAGGCTTCCCAGGTCGCCGGGCGCATCGGCCGCCGATCCCGCGCCGGCGGCCCACAGCAGCGCCGCAGCGGCGAAGAGGAGCCTAAAAGGCCGCATCGAACCGGACGAAGAGCGTCCGCGGCGATCGCGGGCCGTAGACGAAGTCGCTGTCGCGGCTGGCACCCACCTCCAGGTCTTTCTGGCGCGCATCCGTCAGGTTCTTGATGCCGAAGGTCAGGTCGACGTCGCCTTCTGCGCCCACGGGAATGTGCCGCGTGAACGTCAGGTCGGCGACGACATATCGCGAGGTGCGAACGATGGTGGCGGTGCGGTTGTTGAGGACCTTCATGGGTCCCAGATAGCGCAGCGCGAGGAAGCCCTGGAAACGCTCGATGGGCTCGAATAGGATTTGGGCGACGCCGGTAAGCTCGGGGGTCTTGAGATAACGCCGTGTGGTGAGAGTCGCGGCCTCGTCGGCGAAGACGATCTGCGGGTCGTCGTAGCGCGCCTTGATCGAGGACAGGCCGAGCGATCCCTGCAGCCGCCTGGTTGCGCGATAGGTGGCCGTCATTTCGCCGCCGGCGATCGTGCTGCCGCCGACATTGGTGCGCAGCCGGAACAGCCTCCCATCCGGCTCCTCCTGGATCTCGCCGAGGAAAAAGGTGTCCTTGAGCTTTGTGTAATAAGCTTGCCCGTCGAGGGTGAACGCCCCGTCATTCCACTTCGGCCGATAGTCGAAGCCGACCGCGAAGGACCGGGAACTCTCCTCGCTCAGCCCGGGAGCGTTGCTTGCGCGGATCGGGGCGCCGCCGAGCGTGTCGATGTGCAGATCCTCGCTGAACACCTCCGGGGCGCGAAAGCCGGTCGAGACGTTGGCGCGGAGCACCAAGGGTTCAAAAGGCGAAAACCAGAGCCCTGCGCGAGGAGAAAAGACGGGGCTTTCCAGCTCGGAGCTGAAGTCGACGCGGCCGCCGAGCACAACCCGAAGATTGTCGGCGAGGCTCCACTCGTCCTGCACGAACAGGCCGAGGTCATCGAAGCTGTCCTCCACCAGCTGGCCGCGGACATTGCCCTCGACGTCGATATTGCGGTCGTCCACCTTTTCGAAGCGATATTGAACGCCGCCGATCACCGAATGGGCGCCGAGGCCGGTCTCCGCGCGAAGCTCGGCGAAATGCAGCGTATCGTCGGTGGCCCCATATTGGTTGCGGCTGACGGCGGCCGCGTCGGCGAGCGCGCCAGCGTCGAAGCCGCGAGCCGCGGGATCGGTCTCCACGTCGCCCAGCCCCCCGTAGAAAGTCTCGCGCTTGACCAGCGCCAGGGCATAAGCGGCCACCAGCGTGGTGTCGCTGCCCACCTTCTGCTCGAGGCTGACGCTGCCGCGGTGCAGACGGGTGTCGATCGATTCCGCTATATTGGCGAGGAACTCGGGTTGGTCGAGTCGATTGCCGCCGCGGCGATCCTCAGCGGTGAACTGATAGTCGAGAAGCAGCATAGCACGGTCACCCAGGGCGGCCCGCGCGCGCGTGCCCGCGATGGCGAGCTTCCGCTCGGCCAATTCGGTATAGCCGTCGCCGTCATAGTCGACCGGCGGAGCATCCTCATAATGGCCGAACAGAGCAACTCCGCTCCCGCTTTCACCCATAGCGTAGGTGCCGGCGACCGACGCGGCGTGATAGGGTTCGCCGTCCGGCCGCTCGTGAGTGAGCGACGCGCGCACGCCGGTCCGGCCGAGCGGCCGGGAAATCACATTGACCACGCCGGCGACCGCGCCCGGCCCGTAGAGCGCGGAGGCGCCGCCCTTCACCACCTCGATCCGCTCGATGAGCAGAGCCGGGATCTGCTCCACGCCGTAAACGGCGGCAACGCCCGAGAGGAGCGGCAGCCCGTCGAGCAGGATCTGGTTGTACGCGCCGGGGAGGCCGAGCAGCTGGATCTCGGTCGTGTTGCAATTCTGGCAGTTGCTCTCCGCACGGGCGCCGGGAA
>JAUJOV010000093.1 GCA_030447545.1 Sphingomicrobium sp.
GATCTGCTTGAGGATCACGTCGGCCGACGAGCTGGTGACGATGATGTCGCTCAGCGCTTTCACCGCGGCCGAGCAGTTGATGTAGGTGAGCGCGATATGGTCGGGGTGCGCCTCGCGGAACGCCTTGAACTGGTCGGGCGGGCATGAGTCCTCGAGGCTGCAGCCGGCGTCCATGTCGGGCAGGATCACGGTCTTTTCAGGGGACAGGATCTTGGCCGTCTCGGCCATGAAGCGCACGCCGCAAAAGGCGATCACCTCGGCGTCGGTCGCCGCCGCCTTGCGCGACAGGTCGAGGCTGTCGCCGACGAAATCCGCGAGGTCCTGGATTTCGGGCTTCTGATAATAATGCGCGAGGATCACGGCGTTTCGCTCGTGTTTCAGGCGCTCGATCTCGCCGAGGAGGTCGAGGCCCCTCAAGGCTGGAGTCTGGACGGTCATCTCTGCC
Source organism: Sphingomicrobium sp. (assembly GCA_030447545.1). Lineage (GTDB taxonomy): Bacteria > Pseudomonadota > Alphaproteobacteria > Sphingomonadales > Sphingomonadaceae > Sphingomicrobium. The sequence goes on from JAUJOV010000093.1 coordinate 446, forward strand.
CTTCAGCAGCGCGCCTCCTGCGCGCCTGTTCGATCGCCTCATTATATGGGGTCGACCGGTCGAGATAGGAAGGATCGGCCTCGGCACCCTCGCCGGGGAAGCGGGCGACGACCTTGACGTCCTCGAACCCCGCGGCCTTCAACGGAAGGGAAAAGCTGCGCTCGATCGCCTGGCGCGCCGAGTTGCGGGCGAGGCGCATCGGCACTTCGGCCTGCGCCTGCTTCCTCAGGTCGGCGACCGCGGCGGCGCGGTTCGCCTCGTTGAGCCGCTGCTCGCCCCCGAAGATCGTCGTCAGAACGCGCCCGTTGCCATATTCGCGCGCCGCCGCAAGGTCGACTTCGGGCCCGGCGATCTCGATCTCGGGCATGCGAACGCTGAGCGTCTGGCTGCCGGCGTCCCAGCGCACGTCGCGCTCCGTGAGCTTCGACAGGTCGACTTCGTAGCGGACGTTGCCGGGCAGGATCAGGGTGCGCTCGGCCGAGAGTCCGAAGCGGCTCTGGCGGGAGCTCGTCACCGACACGTAGCGCGCGACGAAGGTGACCAGCCGGTTTTGCGCGCGCATCGATTCGAGGCTCGAGCTGGCGATGGTCTTGGGATCGGGACCGGCGCCGAAGATTCGGTCGGCGATCCCGTAGGTGATGCCGAGCAGCGCGCCGAGGATCAGCGCTACGGCAATCGCGGCGAGCGCGAGCGGCTTGTTCAGGCGGCTTTGGACCATGTCTCTCCGTCCCTGAAAACGAGCCCGCGGCGTTCGAGGTCCAGCAAATGGGCGAGCACCGAGCCGCCGGCCGCCGCAACCAGGCGCGGGTCGAGCCCCGGGTAGGCCTCGGCGACGATGTCCGGAATGCCGCGCGGCTTCTCGCCGACGAGGCGCAGGATCTGCGCCTCGCGCTGGAGCCGGTGGCCGATCAGCGAGCGCACATATTGCTTCGGCCTGGTCACCGGCGGACCGTGGGCGGGGAAATAGATTCGGTCGTCGCGCTGCCGCAGCTTGTCGAGGCTCGCCATATATTGCGCCATGTCGCCGTCCGGCGGCACGACGACGGTCGTCGACCAGCCCATCACATGGTCGCCGGTGAACAGCGCATCGCCCCAGGCGAAGCAAAGGTGATTCGACGTATGTCCGGGCGTCGCGAGCGCCGTCACCGCGCGGCCGTCCACCGCCAGCGGTTCGCCGTGGCCAAGCACGCGATCCGGCCTGTACTCCCCGTCGAACGCGGCGTCCGCGCGCGGCCCGACGGTCTCGAGCGCAAGCGGCGCGCAGCCGACCACCGCAGCGCCGGTCGCCGCGCGCAGCGGACGTGCTGCCGGGCTGTGGTCGCGGTGGGTGTGGGTGCACATGATCGCCGCGACGGGGCGGCCGCCGATCGCCTTCAACAGCGCCTCGACATGCCCGGGCAGGTCGGGCCCGGGGTCGATCACTGCGACCTCGCGCTCGCCCAGCAGGTACGTCTGCGTGCCGGTATAGGTGAATGCCGACGGGTTGTGCGCGAGCAGCCGGGCAATCCCGGGCTCGACCTGCTCGAGCAAATCGTAGGGCGCGTCCACGCCGCCCTGTTGCACGCCTGCGCCGCCGTGCGAAGAGGCCGGGGGAAGCGCCCGGGCTCAGGCCTTGGCCAGCGCCGCTCGTTCTTGTTCAGGACTCGAAGCCGGCTCCAAGTCTGGTTCA
>JAUJOV010000094.1 GCA_030447545.1 Sphingomicrobium sp.
GCTCCATATGGCGATCCGCGCCGGAACGCAGAGCGGGTGGGGCGTGTAGGCGCGCTCGTAGAGCACGCCCCGCTGCGCCATCCCGGCCAGCGCCGGGGTTGCGCAGGCGCCCCCGTAGAGTTCGGAGGTCCGGGCCGCCATCTGATCGACCATGATGAAGAGGACGTTTGGAGCGCGCATGCGCTGCGACCCCCTGCGCGTCAGGTTGCGAGCTCGACGCCGCTGCCGTCGGGATGCAGCACCGGCGGCGCGGCCTCGCTCGCCGCGAGCGCGGCCAGATCGGAAGCGAGGCGCGAGACGTCGGCCCATGGCCGCTCGGGATCGGGCCAGGGGATCGAGTCGACAAGCAGGCGTGTATAGGGATGGCGCGGCTTGCGGATCACGTCCTCTGGCCCGCCGGCCTCGACCACGCGGCCCTTCTGCAGGACCATGACGAAGTCGCTGACCTGGTAAGCCGTCGCGAGGTCATGGGTGATGTAGATCACCGAGATCCCGTGCGCGTCCTTGAGAGTTTTGATGTTGTCGAGAATCGACGCGCCCTGCGAGGCATCCACCATCGAGACGGGCTCGTCGGCAACGATGAGGCGGGGCCGCAGCATGAGCGCGCGCGCCACCATCAGGCGCTGCCGCTGCCCGCCGGAAAGTTCGTGCGGAAAACGGCCGAGCAGCGCCGGGTCCAGCCCGACCTGGGCACAAGCTTCCGAGACCCGCGCCCGCTGTTCGCCGCGATCCGAGGTAAGCCCAAGCGCCTCAGCGGGACGATAAACCCGTGATCGACCTTGTAGAACGGGTTGAAGGACGAGTAGGGGTCCTGAAAGACCGCCTGAACCGCCCGTCGAAAGGCGCGTTGCTCACGGCCGCGGAGCTGCGCCAGATCGCGCCCCTCGAAGATCGTCCGTCCGGCGGTCGGCGCGAGCAGCCCAAGCGCGATCTGGCCGAGTGTGGTCTTGCCGCTTCCGCTCTGACCCACCACTGATACGATCGACGCGCGGTCTCCGGGCAGGCGGAGAGTCATCGGATGCAGCGCCGTCGCGCCTGGCCTGAATATCGTGCGGCCGTAGACTTTGCTCACGCCCTCCAGGGGAAGGAGCGGCGCGCTGGGCTCGGCAAGCGGGCGCGGGCTGTCCTTGGGGCGCGCGTCAAGCGAGGGGACGCTGCGGATCAGTTCGCGCGTATACGCAGCGTCGGGCCGCCGAAACACCCGGCGGATGGGCCCGCGCTCCTCGACCCGACCGTTGCGCATGACCATCAGTTCGTTCACCGACTGGGCCATCAGGCCGATGTCATGGCCGATCAGGATCATTGCCGCGCCGATCCGGCGCTGTACCGTGTCGAGCGTCGACATCACTTGGCGCTGAGTGATGACGTCGAGCGCGCTCGTCGGCTCGTCGGCGATGATGAGCTGCGGCGAGAGGATCATACCGATCGCGATGCAGACCCGCTGCTTCATGCCGCCCGAAAGCTCGTGCGGGTAAAGTCGCATGACCTCGGGCCGCAGGTCGACGCCGTCGAGCGCTTCAGCGACCCGGGCACACAACTCGGCCTTCCGCATCGGCCCCTCGTGGTCCACGATAGCGTCGAAGAATTGCTCCTCGATCCGGTAGACCGGGTTCAGAGAGTTCATCGCGCCCTGCGGAATATAGCTACCAGCTTCAGCCGCGCCTCTCTGACCTTGTTCGGCGGCAGCGCGAAAAGGTCGACGCCGGCAAGCCGTGCGCTTCCGGCCGAGATGCGTCCAGGCGGGCGGATCATCCGCATCAGGGCCAGCGCGGTCGTGGTCTTGCCCGAGCCCGACTCTCCCACCAATCCACGGCGCTGGCCGTTGGCGACGCTGAAATCGACGCCACGAACGGCATGGACGACTTTGCCGTCTGAGTAAGTCCACCGTCAAGCCTTGGACGATCAGTCCGCCCTGGCCGGCCAATTCAGGCGCCGGGCGGGACTGGAAATTCGAGGCTGCCAGATTCATTACTGCCGGCTCCTGAGCCGGGGATTGGCGAGCTCGTCCAGCCCGGCGGTAATGAGGTAAAGGCCGACAAAGAGCACGATCAGCACCGCGATCGGGGTGAAGACCCACCACCACATGCCAAGCATCAGGGC
>JAUJOV010000029.1 GCA_030447545.1 Sphingomicrobium sp.
TCCTCGAGTTCGAGTTCGCCTCGCTCTACCCCGGCAGGGGTGGGGTGATCGTGGACGTAGGGAGCGGCTCCGCCGTCACCCCCACCCAACCCTCCGCCAACAAGGGGGAGGGCTGATGAGTGCAGCCCCGCTCGCCGGGATTCGCGTGCTCGACCTCAGCCGAGTGCTCGCCGGCCCCTGGTGCACGCAGCTCATCGCCGACCTCGGCGCCGAAGTGATCACGGTCGAGCGCCCCGGCGCGGGCGACGACACGCGGCACTGGGGCCCGCCGTGGCACGAGCATCAGGGGACACGCGTCGCCGCTTATTTCCTCAGCGCCAACCGCGGCAAGAAATCCGCTGCGATCGATTTCTCGACCGAACAAGGCGCAGCGCTCGTGCGCCGCCTCGCGGGCAGCAGCGACATTGTCGTCGAGAACTTCAAGCAGGGGGGCCTCAGCCGCTTCGGTCTCGACGCCCAGTCTCTCCGGCGTGACGATCCGCGCCTGATCTACGCGTCGATCACCGGCTTCGGCCAGGACGGCCCCTACGCCGATCGCGCCGGCTACGACTATATCATCCAGGCGATGGGCGGGCTGATGAGCATCACCGGCCTGCCCGACGAGGAGCCGGGCGGCGGGCCGATGCGCGTGGGAGTCGCGGTTGTCGACCTGTTCACCGGCCTTTACACGGCCGTCGCGCTACTCGCCGCTTTGTTCCGGCGCGAGCGCACGGGCGAGGGGGCTCATGTCGACATGGCATTGTTCGACACGCAGCTCGCAATGCTCGCCAACCAGGCGTCGAACGCGCTGGTCTCGGGCAGCGACCCGCCGCGCCAGGGCAATACGCACCCGAACATCGTGCCCTACCAGCCATTCGACGCGGCCGACCGGCGGCTGGTGATCGCCGTCGGCAACGACCGCCAGTTCGCCCGCCTCGCCAAGCTTTGCGGCCATCCCGAATGGGCGAGTGACGAGCGCTTCGCGAGCAACGGCGCGCGCGTCGGCAATCGCCGCGAGATGGTCGCACTGGTCGCCGAGTGCATCCGGCAGCGGCCGGCAAGCGAATGGTTCGAGAAGCTCGAGGCGGACGGCATTCCTGCCGGCCCGATCAACTCTGTCAGCCAGGCGCTTGCGGACGTGCAGGCGCAGCACCGGCAGGTCGTGCGCACGCTCGCTGGAGGTGCGCTCGGGCACGTGCCGACCGTCGGCTCACCCGTGCGCATCGATGGAAACCGCGCGGACGCCGACCTGCCGCCGCCAGCGCTCGGCGAGCATACGGCGCAGGTGCTTGCGCAAATCGGCGTCGACGATGTGGAGCTCGAGCGGCTCAGGACCGCGCGAACGATCTTTTATTGATCGATGCGTTCTTCGCCGTAGCGGCTCTTGATGAAGCGGCCCTGCGTCTCGAGCGCCGCGACGTCGGACCGCGCGAGATTGTCGGTGATCTCGGCCAAGGCCGCGCGCCCCGCCGCCAGGCCTTCGACCAGCCGCTCGTCCACGCTCACATCCTCGCCGTCGCGCTGATTGCGATAATTGCCGGGTACGTTGAGGTAGCGGTCGATGAGGCCGGGAAGGTGAAGCGACATCAGCCGGCGCGCGTCCTGTGCGTTCGGATCGAGCGCATCGACCCGCTCGAGCGTCTGCTTCAGCGAGGGAAGCACTGCGCTCAAGGCATCGACCTCGGCGCGCGCGGGCGCGGGCAAAGCGGCGCGCTGGCGATAGAGGTAGGAATCGAAGCGTTGGACCATCTGCCCGTTGGGCAGGTCGGTCGTCGGCGCAGCCGCGCCTTGCGGCCGCGTCGGCATGAAAGCGAGCAGTCCGACCACGCCGATTGCAAGGCCCACAGCCGCCAGGAAGCCGAACATGCCGATGCCGGTCGGCAGGATCAGACCCAGGATGATCGTTGCGATGCTGATCACGCCGACGGCGACTGCCATCTGCGCCGCGCGCCGCTTCAACCCGGCGTTGAGCCGCTGGCGCTCGCGCCGCGCGGCCTCGCGCGCCGCGCCGTCGCGGTCGTCCAGCCGCCGCATCACCCGGTCGGCGCGCTCGATCACCTGGTTGAAGCGCTCGGTGGTCATCGGCTTTCGATCGGCGTCAGCGGCGAAGTCGCTTCCTTCAGCTTGCCCTGCTCGACGCCTTCGGCGCGGGCGATATAGCCCTTCGACTTCTCGACCTCGCTCGAAAGCGTGTTGACCGTCTGCTTCATGCTGTCGAGCGCCTGCAGCTTGAAACGGTCGATCTGGTCCATCGTCTCGTAGATGTTCTGGAACGCGCGCTGAAGCGTCTCCAGGGGAATGGTCGAGGACGCCGCCTGCTCGTGGATCGCGCCGGTTTGCGTGCGCAGCATCTCGCCGGTGGAATCGATCATGCCCGCAGTCGTCGTGTTGAGCGCGCCGATCTGCTGGAGCACGAGCTTCTGGTTGGTCATCGCCTGCGCGACGGTCACCGCAGTACGAAGCGCCGCAACGGTTGTGGTCGATGCGCGGTCGACGCCCTTCACCAGCTCGACATTGTTCTTCTTGACGAGGTCGAGCGCGAGATAGCCCTGCACCGTCACCGCCATCTGCGTGAGCAGGTCGGTCGTGCGCTGGCGCGTGTAGAACAAGGCCGTCTCGCGGATCGCCTTGGCCTTCGCGGGCTCGGTCGCGTCGAGCTCGGCCGCCTTGTCCTCCAGCTTTTTGTCGAGCGCCTTCGAGATGTGGATCATCTGTTCGAGCTTGTGCATCGTCTTCCACAGCTGCGCGCGCTCGGTGTCGATCGCCGCATTGTCCATCAGCAGCTCGTCCTTGCCCGAGGCAAGGCGCGCGAGGACCGCCGAAATGTGCGACTGGGAGCTCTGGTACTGGCGGAAGTAGTTCTTCATCTTGTTGCCGAACGGGATCAGCCCGAACAGTTTCTTCCCCGGAGTGAGCTTGCCGTGCCTGGCGGGATCGAGCTCTTCGACGGTTCGCCTCAGCTCCGTCAGATCCGCGCCGATGCCGGTATCGCTGTCGATCGCCTTGACCGGGCGGTCGAGGAAGCGGTTGGAGGCGCCGGCGGCTTCCGCGATCTCCTTCCGCCCCATCGCGGTGAGCTGGTCGACCTTCTTGCCGAAGTCCGGGCTATTGGAATCCAGCGCCGCAAGCTCGTCGACGAACTGCCCCACCCGCTTGTCGAGCTCGCTCACCTCTTCGCTCTTGAGCGGAACCAGCCCCGCCGCTTCGGCCGGCGCGATCGGCTGAAGCGCCTCGGGCGGGTCGAGCTTGAGCTTGGTGTCGGTCCTGGTCTCGGCTGCCGGTTCAGTCGCCATATTTTCCTCGTCTCGTCCCGTCCCAGAGCTCCGCGCGCGAGAGCAGCCTGAACAAGCGACACTCCGCGCGCAAGGGACTTCGCGTGTATTATAGGGATAACACGCCGCGCTTCAAGCATGCGTCGCTGCCATGGTTGCCGGCGCCGTTAACCATGCCGGTCAACGCTTCCCTCACCGTGCCCGGCTAGATGCGGTTCACTCGCGCGACGACTGTCTCTTGGGGGACTGGCATGTTTCGAATGTTTGAACGCCTGTGGAAGGACCGCCGCGGAAACGTGCTTGCGATCGCCGCTGCCGCCTTGCCGCTGGTCGTCGGTTCGGCCGGCCTTGCAACCGACACCATCCAGTGGGTGACCTGGAAGCGGCAGCTTCAGCGCGCCGCCGATTCCGGCGCTCTTGCCGGCGTCCACACGATCGTTCGCGACGAGGGCAGCCGGGATAACGTCTCGCTCGCCGTGGAGCGCGACCTTACGCACAACAACCATGTCGGGATCACGACCACCAGACTGGTGCGCCAGCCGCAATCCGGTCCTTACGCGTCCAGCCCGTACGCGGTCGAGGTCGTCCTCACGGTGCAGAAGAGGCTCGGATTCTCCTCGCTCTTCCTGAGCGATCCTCCGACCATCACTGCAACCGCGACCGCGACGGTGGTGGCGACCGGAAGGTACTGCGTGATCAGCCTCGAGGAGACCACCCAGACGGGGCTCGAATATGCCGGCAATGCGACCGTCGACCTGGGCTGCGGCATGGCGACGAATTCCATTGGGTCTCTTGCGGTCGATGCGGGCGGTTCGTCCTACATCCACGCCTCGCCGATCGCGGCCGTCGGCGGGATTTCCGAAAGCGGCAACTTCAGTGCCGGCATGACGCTGCAGCCCTATTCGATGCGGCAGCTGGACCCCTTCGCGCACATTGGCGTGATGATCCTGCGCAAGCTCCTCCGCAACGAGCGCGGCAGCTCCGCGATCGAGATGGCGCTGGCCGCTCCGTTCCTCGCCGCGCTCCTCATCGGCATGGTCGATCTCAGCCGCGGCTATTCGGCCAAGCTGCAGCTCGAGCAGGCCGCGCAGCGGACGATCGAGAAGGTCGTCCAGCAGAGAAGCGTCGTGACCGACTACACCGAGCACAAGCTCGAAGCCGCCGAAGCGGCCGGCGTCACCGTGGACGCGGTGACGGTCAACAGCTGGCTGGAATGCTCCTCGGACGGCCAGAACTGGCGCGAGGTCCCGTTCGACGGCACGTGCGAGACGGGCGAAACCTATTACGCCCGCTACGTCGAGGTCGACATCGTCAAGACCTACAACCCGCTGTTCAGCACGAAGTTTGCCGGAGCCAATGCCGACGGCACCTACACGCTGCGCGGAATCGCCGGAGTGCGCATCCAGTGACCCGGTCGATGCACAGGCTGACGGCGACGAGCGCGGCGCGACCATGATAGAGTTCGCGCTCGCGCTGCCGGTGCTGATCACGTTCATCTGGGGCATTTTCCAGATCGGCCTGCTGTTCCAGGCCCAGGCCGGAATGCAGCACGCGCTCGGCCAGGCGGCGCGCTACGCCACCCTCTATCCGACGCCGACCGACGATTCGATCAGGGAAAAGGTCGCGGGCCACAAGTTCGGCACGGGCAACGGCACGCTGGAGCCGCTCGGCATCGTCGACGACACCAGCGGCGGCACTGGAACGCGCTACAAGACGCTCAGCCTGACTTATCATCAGCCGCTGGATTTCCTCTTCTTCCAGGCGCCTTACGTGACCCTGACCCAGTCCAAGCGCGTCTACCTCGCTTCCTAGGCCCTCCCGTTGCATTGACAGCGTCGTTCCAGGCCGCAAGCGGGTGACTGCCGGCGGGCCAGCGGCTATGCCTGCCGCCATCGACCACCGCCGGGGCCCACGAAGCGCCATGAAATTCTTTGCCGACACCGCAGACATTGCCGAGATCCGCGAACTTGCCGAAACCGGGCTCCTCGACGGGGTCACCACCAATCCCTCACTGGTGCACAAGGCTGGCCGCAACTTCCTCGAGGTGGTGCGCGAAATCGCCGAAGTCGTCGAGGGGCCGATCTCCGCCGAAGTGGTCGCGCTCGATCATCAGGAGATGATGCGCGAGGCCGAGGTGCTGCGCAAAATTGCCGACAATGTCGCGATCAAGGTGCCGCTGACGCCCGACGGCCTCAAGGCGTGCCGCGCGCTGACCACCGACGGCACGATGGTCAACGTCACGCTCTGCTTTTCGGCCGCCCAGGCGCTGCTCGCTGCCAAGGCCGGCGCGACCTTCATCTCGCCGTTCGTCGGGCGCCACGACGACGTCGGTTTCGACGGAATGGCGCTGATTGCCGACATCCGCCTGATCTACGATCATTACGAATATCCGACTCAGATCCTCGTCGCGAGCGTTCGCCACCCGATGCACGTCGTCGAAGCGGCCAAGATTGGCGCCGACGTCATGACGGCACCGCCCAAGATCATCCACCAGTTGTTCAAGCATCCCCTGACCGATGCCGGCACCGCCGGCTTCCTCAAGGACTGGGAAGCGACCGGCCAGAAGATTTGACACGCGCTAGCGCGATGAACGTCCATGCCGGCGAACGCTGGCCCTTGGTTCGGCACCGGGGCGGCCGCTAAGCGTCTCCAACGGGAAACTCAAAGTGGAGGGCGTGATGGCTTCGGCGAAGCTCAGATGGCGGCTGCTCAGGGACCTGGACGAATGGCTCACCATACCGATGGCCTTGCTCAGCCTGGCATGGCTGGGGATTGTCGTGTGGGAGCTGGTATCCGGCTCGACCGCAATGCTGACGACGCTCGGGACGGCGATCTGGATCATCTTCATCATCGAATTCGCAATCCGGTTCGTACTTGCGCCTGAGAAGACTCCTTTCCTCAGGTCCAACTGGCTGACAGTGCTTGCGCTGGCCGTCCCGGCGCTTCGGCTGTTTCGGGCGCTGACCTTCCTCAGGGCCGCCCGCGCGGTGCGCGGGCTTCGCCTGGTGCGCATCGTGGGCACTGCCAACCGGAGCATGAACGCCCTCAAGTCGACGCTCGAGCGCCGCGCCTTCGGCTATGTTGGGGGCCTCACCATGCTGGTGATCGGCCTTGGCGCCGCCGGCATGCTGAACTTCGAAAATGCGCGCGAGGTCGAAGGCGGTTTCACCTCCTACGGCCACGCTTTGTGGTGGACCGGCATGCTGGTCGCGAGCATCGGCACCGAGAACTGGCCGGTGACGACCGAAGGGCGCGTGCTTGCAATGCTGCTGTCCATCTACGGGCTGGCAATGTTCGGATACATAACCGCGACCTTCGCAAGCTTCTTCGTCGGCCGCGATGCTCAGGAGGCCTCGGGGCCGCTGCCGGCGAGCAGCGACGTGAAGCAGCTGCTCAAGGAGGTGCAGGCCCTTCGTGCGGAGATGGTGCATGCCAGCCAGCGCTGAGCGCTGGAGCGATCGAGGCAGTGACAGCAGTTGGTAGCGCGGCGTTGTAGGAAATTAACTGCTCCCGCTGTAAAGCCGGCCGCATGGCTCGAGTAATCTCGTTCGAGGAGCATGCCGTTGCGCGGCTGCGCGAGCGGCTCGGCGCGGCCCAGGAAGCGAACGAGGATCTGCTTGCCTTTGCCCGCGGCCATTCGGGCGCGGTCGCATCGATTCATTCGGCGGTGCTTGCCGCGATCGAGGCGGACAGCGTCGAATCCCTGCTTCATGTGATCACCCAGGAATGGCCGCTGATCCTCGGTCTCGACGCAGTGGCGCTTGCGCTGGTCGTCGGGGAGCAGGGCTTTCGCGCTGACGGCAACGGGGTCCAGCACGTCGAGCCGCAGCTGCTCGTTCGAGCGATCGAGCAGGTGGACGGCGTGGTCATGCGCACCGTGTCGCGCGGGCACCCCATGTTCGGCCCGGCGTGTGACCTGATCCGCGCCGAAGCGATCATCCCGATCCACTGCGAGCCACCGCTTCCGGTCGGCCTGCTCGCGCTCGGCCAGCGCTCCGAGCAGAGCCTCGATGCCCGCCACGGCTCCGAATTGCTGATGTTCCTTGGACGCAGCCTTGCCGCTATCATGCGCCGGTGGCTGGTGGACCCCCGGACCTGAACGATCACAAGGCGCGCGCGCTCGTCGAGCGCTGGACGGGCCATCTCCAGCACGACCGAAGGCGCTCGCGGCATACCGCGCGGGCCTATGTCGCGACGGCGCACCGGCTGATCGACTTTCTTGGGGGTTACCGCGGCGAGGCGATCGACCCGGCCGCATTGCTGAACGTTCCCGCCACGGACCTGCGCGCCTTCCTCGCCGAGCGCCGCCGCTCGGGACTCGGCGCCGCCTCAGCCGCTCGCGAGCTCTCGGCGGTTCGCGCCTTCCTCGGCTATGCCGCGGAGCAGCAGGGCTCGCTTGTGAGCCTCCCGCGCACCCGGGGCCCCAAGCGGCCGCGCACTCTGCCGAGGCCGGTCGCTGCGGACGAGGCGGTCGCGCTTGCCGAGGATGCGGGGCAAGCCGCGTCTGCGCCCTGGATCGGCGCCCGCGACCTTGCGATCCTGCTCCTGCTCTACGGCGCCGGCCTGCGCGTCGCCGAAGCCATGTCGCTCACGGGAAGCGTTCGGCCGATCGGTGACGCCCTGCGAGTCACGGGCAAGCGCTCGAAGACGCGGATCGTCCCGATCATGCCCGCGGTGCGCGAAGCGATCGAGGATTATGTCCGCCAGTGCCCCTGGCCGATGGAGCGGGACGGGCCGCTGTTCGTCGGGGCGAGGGGAGGGCCGCTGAACCCCGACCTGGTCCGACGCGCCGTCCGCGCCGCCCGCACGCGCCTTGGCCTGCCGCAAAGCCTCACTCCGCACGCGCTTCGCCACAGCTTCGCAACGCATCTGCTCGCGCGGGGCGCCGACCTTCGCTCGCTCCAGGAGCTGCTCGGCCACGCAAGCCTGTCGTCGACGCAGATCTACACGGCGGTCGACGCGGCGCGGCTGCTCGACGTCTACCGGCACGCCCATCCGCGCGCCTGACGCGGATCAGGCTTCGCGGTCGGGCCGATGCCTCCACAGCCGCCACAAATAGCCGGCGGCGAGAACCACGATCACCGCGTTGGACGCCGAGCCGATATATTCCTCGAACTGTCCGAGGTTGCCGCGAAGCTTGTACCCAGCCCCGGCAAGCATCGCCGTCCAGAGCGCAGTGCCGAGCGTCGAGGCGATCAGGAACGAACGGAAGCGCATGTCGAGCAGGCCCGCAGGGATCGACACCAGCGAGCGAACCGTCGGCACCAGCCTGCCGACGAACACGAAGAACAGGCCGTTGCGCTCGAACCAGCGGTGCGCCCGGTCGACGTCGCTCCAGCGCATGGTGAGCCAGCGCCCGTGCCGCCGGATCAGCGGCTCGAGCCGCCGGATCCCGAGCGCTCGCGCGGCGAGATACCACAGGATGTTGCCGAGCATCGCTCCGGCGGTCCCGCTCGCGACGACCAGGCCGTAGTTCAGCCGCCCGTCGGCCGCCGCCATTCCGGCAATCGGCATGATGACTTCGGACGGGATCGGCGGGAACAATGTCTCGAGGAACATCAGGAACCCGACGCCGAGATAGCCTGACTGCTCGATCAGGCGCGCGACCCAGCCATCCACCGCTCAGGCGCTCCGCAAGGTTTCTAGCCGAGCCTCGATCGCGTCCCAGATCAGGCCGGGAGTGTCGCTGCCGTTGAACCCGTCGAGTGCGATGATGCCGGTCGGCGACGTCACGTTGATCTCCGTCAGAAGCCCGCCGATCACGTCGATTCCGACGAACAGCAGCCCGCGGCGCCTGAGCTCGGGTCCGAGCGCGTCGCAGATTTCCTGCTCGCGCGGCGTCAGGCTCGCTGCTTGCGCAAGTCCTCCCGCAGCCAGGTTCGACCGGATCTCGCCGGCAGCGGGGCGCCGATTGATTGCGCCGACGGGCTCGCCTTCGACCAGGATGATGCGCTTGTCCCCCTCGGTTACGTGCGGAACGAACGCCTGGGCAATGAACGGCTCGGGCCACACCTGCATGAACATTTCGGCGAGCGCGCGAAGATTGCTGCCGTCGCGGCCGATGCGGAACACGGCTGCGCCCGCGTTCCCGTGCAGCGGCTTGAGCACGATCTCGACATGCTCCGCGTGGAAGGCCAGCAGGTCCTCCATCGACCGCGTGATCATCGTCGGCGGCATGAACCGCGCAAAGTCGAGCACGAACAGCTTTTCAGGGCAGTCGCGAACCGAGCGCGGGTCGTTGACCACCAGCGTCTCGCTCGCGACGCGCTCGAGCAGATAGGTGGCGGTGATGTAGGCGACGTCGAACGGCGGGTCCTGGCGCATCAGCACGACGTCGACGTCGCGCCCCAGGTCGAGCTCGACGGGATCGCCGGCGCTGTAGTGATCGCCCTCGACCCGTTGCACGCGCACTGGCCGCGCAACCGCACGCACCCGCCCGTCGGCATAGCTGAGCGAAGGCGGCAGATGGTAGAACAGCTCGTGCCCCCGCGCCTGCGCGCAGACCATCAGCGCGAAGGTGGAATCGCCGGCAATGCCAATCGCCTCGAGCGGGTCCATCTGCACTGCGACGCTCAGCGGCATGGCCGCCGCCTAGGGGAGGCCCAGTGCTTTGTCACCCTTGCCAGACGTTGGCCAGGTGCCGCGGCAGCCGCCCCGGAACCACGAAGATCGCGTCGATCCTGAGCTCGTCCCCATCGCACAGATAGCGCGGAGCGAGCCGCTCCGCAGCCACCACCACGCGGCGCAGGCGCCACTCGTCGAGCGACATCGCCGCTGCCTCGTCGCTCGAGCGCGCCTTCACCTCGATGAACGCAATCGTGCGCCGCCGCCGAGCGATAATATCGACCTCGCCGCCGCGCACGCGCGCCCGCCGCGCAAGGATGCGCCAGCCGAGCAGCCGCAAGTAGATGGCTGCGAGAGTCTCGGCTGCGCGGCCGCGCTGTTCGGCCGCCCGCCGCTTCACCTCGAACGCTCGAGCGCGCGCGCATAGGCGCGCTTCCTCGGCACGTTCAGCCGCGCGGCTACCTCGCCCGCCGCCCGCGAAGGCGACAGCCGCTCGAGCGCTGAGTCGAGCGCTGCGTCGAGCTCTGCATCGCTTGCCTCCGCCGCGGGCGCCGGTGGGCCGACCACGATGACGATCTCGCCTTTGGGCGCCGCCCCTCGGTAGCGCTCGGCAAGCTCGCCCAGCGTGCCGGTCACGCATTCCTCGTGCAGCTTGGTGATTTCCCGCGCGACCGCCGCCTCGCGGTTCCGGAGCGCGTCGCGCAACGCTTCAAGCGTCTCGCCGACGCGCGCGCCGCTTTCGTAAAAGACCAGCGTCGCCCGGACCGCCGCAAGCTCGTCGATCGCTTCGGACCGCGCCTTCGCCCTGGACGGCAGGAATCCGGCGAACAGGAAGCGGTCGGTCGGAAGTCCCGCAAGCGTCAGGGCGGCGATCGCGGCGCACGGTCCTGGGACGACGTGCACCGCGTGCCCCGCTGCCCGCGCCGCGCGCACCAGCTTGTAGCCCGGGTCGGAGATCAGCGGAGTCCCCGCATCGCTGACCAGCGCCACCGCCTCATGTGCGAGCCGCGCGAGGATCCGCTCCCGCTCGGCCTCGCTGCTATGGTCGTTGTAGGTCGCCATCGGCGCCTTCGCGCCGGCCCGGGCAAGCAGCTTCGCGCTGACCCTCTTGTCCTCGGCAAGCACCAGGTCGGCGCGGCGCAGCGTTTCTGCGGCACGCGCGCTCAGGTCGCCCAGATTTCCGATCGGCGTCGCAACCACATGCAGGCCGCAGGCAAGCCGCTGTTCCATCAGCGGCTAATCGCATCATCGCGGCGCAAGCGGCAAGCGCGCAGCCGGCAATCTTTCCCAAGTTGCTGAAAGTTCTTCCTTAAATGACGAAAAAGAGTCATCATGCCCGCTTCGACTCCGGGGAGAAGAGTCATGATCGACGTTGTGATTGCGATGATGCTGCAGAGTGCGGCCGCCGACGGTGCGCGCAGCGCGCTTCGGGGCTGCATCAAGCAGGCCGCCATGGAAGCAAAGACTCAGAAGGTCGCGCCGGCCGGGTTCACGGCCTTCGCTCAGCAGAAATGCGCGGCGCAGGAATCGAGCTTCAAGTCGGCCGTCTGGTCGTTCGACTCCAAGAACAAGGTGCCGCGCAAGCAGTCGGAAGCGGACGCGGGCCTTCAAATCGAGGATTTCCTGGCCGTGGCCGCTGACAAGTACGCCGCGGAAGCGCCGAAGTAGCGGCTTCAACAAGCGATTTCGGCAAGCACCCGGTCGAGCACGAGCCGCCCGCCAGGCGTGGCCCGAAGCCGTCCCTGCTGCCGTTCGACATGCCCGCTTGCCACCAGCCGTTCGACGCGGCCCGGATCGACGATCCTGTCCACGCCGCAGCGGCCGGCCAGCGCATCGGGGTCGATGCCCTCGGACAGCCGCAGGCCCATCACCAGCGCCTCGTCGGCTGCCTCGCGCGGGTCGAGCGCCTCTTCCTCGACGATTCCGTGGCCGTTGCACTCAACCGCTGAAAGGAAATTCTCGGGCTTGCGGTGGCGGACCGTGCGCCGGGCGATCCGCCGCCCATGCGCTCCCGGGCCGATGCCCGCATAATCGCCGTACCGCCAGTAGGTGAGGTTGTGCCGGCACTCCTCGCCCGGGCGCGCGTGGTTGCTGATCTCGTAGGCGGGCAGGCCGGCGGCCGCCGTTCGCTCGGCGGTGAGTTCGTAGAGCGAGGCGGCGGTGTCGGCATCCAGCGGTTCGAGCTTCCCGGCCGCCGCATGCGCCGCGAAGCGCGTGCCCGGCTCGATGGTCAGCTGGTAGAGCGAGAGGTGCCCGGTTCCCACCGTCAGCGCGCGATCGAGGCTCGCGTTCCACGACGCTTCACTGTCCCCGGGCAGCGCATAGATCAGGTCGAAGCTGACGCGCGCGAAATGCGCCTGTGCGACGTCGAGCGCCTCTAGGCCCTCTCGTGCCGCATGCGCGCGGCCGAGAAAGGCGAGGGCCTCGTCGTCGAAGCTTTGCAGCCCCAGCGACAGCCGGTTGACTCCGGCCGCTGCGAGGTCGGCGAAGCGAGCGGATTCGACCGAATTGGGGTTCGCTTCGAGCGTGATCTCCATTCCTCGGCGGCGTCCCAGTGCCGGCGCGCCGCTTCGATCACGGCGGCAACCGTCGCCGGCTCCATCAGCGAGGAGTGCCGCCGCCGAAGAAGATCGAGGTCAGCTCACGCCCGGGCAAAAGGCGCGCTTCATGCGCGAGATCGGCAAGCAGCGCCTCGCGCCACTGGGCTTGGTCGACGCTCGTGCGCACATGGCTGTTGAAGTCGCAATAAGGGCATTTGCTGACGCAAAACGGCCAGTGGACATAGAGGGCGATGGCGGTGCCAGCTGCCAAGGGCCGTTCGTCCTGAGCGTAGTCGAAGGGCGGTTGCTCGACATCTGTGCCAAGCGCCCTTCGACTGGGCGCTGTCGCGCTCCGCTCAGGACGAGCGAGCAGCATTAAGCGCGTCCACCAGCTTGCGGAACGCATCCGCGCGGTGGCTGATGCGGTGCTTCTCGTCCGGGTCCATCTCGCCGAACGTCACGTCGTACCCCGCCGGCACGAACATCGGGTCGAATCCGAAGCCCCTGTCGCCGCGCGGCGGCCAGACCAGCGCCCCGTCAACCCGGCCCTCGAAATGCTCGGCCTGCCCGTCCTCGGGCCGCGCGATCGCAAGCGCGCAGGCGAAGTGCGCGTCGCGGCTCGCCTCGGGCCCGGCCGCCTCGAGCTCGCGCCACACGCGCTCCATCGCGCGCATCCAGTCGCGATTGCCGTCACCGTCCTCGGCCCACCGCGCGGTAAAAATTCCAGGCCGCCCGTGCAGTGCATCGACGCACATCCCGCTGTCGTCGGCGAGCGCCGGAAGACCCGTCAGGTCGGCCGCCTCGCGCGCCTTCAAGTCGGCATTGTCGATGAAAGTGTTGCCGATCTCCTCGGGCTCGGGGAGGCCGAGCTCCTCGGCACCGACGCATGCGATACCGAGCGGCTCGATCAGTGCGATGATCTCCCTGAGCTTGCCGGGATTGTGAGTCGCGATGACGAGCTTGCCCGCACCCAATATGCTCACCGGGCCACCGCCTTGCGCTGTGCCTCGAAGATTTCCCCGCAGCCGATCCGCGCAAGCCTGAGCATCCTGAGCAGCCCTTCCTCATCGTAGCATTCGCCCTCGGCCGTGACCTGCGCCTCGACGATCGAACCGTCGGCGGTCAGCACGAAATTGCCGTCGCAGCCGGCGTGGCTGTCCTCCTCATAATCGAGGTCGAGAACCGCCGCGCCCTGGTGGATCCCGCAGCTCACCGCCGCGACCTGGGATCGGATCGGGTCCTGCGCAACCGCCTTGGCTTCGATCAGCTTGTCGAGCGCGATCCTCAGCGCCACCCATGCGCCCGATATCGCGGCCGTGCGCGTGCCCCCGTCGGCCTGGATCACGTCGCAGTCGACCACCACCTGCCGCTCGCCGAGCTTCGGCAGGTCGACCACCGCGCGAAGTGAGCGGCCGATCAGCCGCTGGATCTCCTGCGTGCGCCCCGACTGCTTGCCCTTGGCCGCCTCACGGTTGCCGCGCGTGTGGGTCGCGCGCGGGAGCATCCCATATTCGGCCGTGACCCAGCCCTGGCCACGCCCACGAAGGAAGGGCGGAAGCTTGTCCTCGACCGAAGCGGTGACGAGCACGCGGGTGTCGCCGAACGAGACCAGGCACGAGCCTTCGGCGTGGCGGGTGAAGCCGGCCTCGAAATTCAGCTCCCGCATCTGGTCGGGGGCGCGTCCGCTCGGGCGCATCGGCTTTCCTTCATCCTGATACTGGTGCGTGCGCTCCCTAGACCGCGCGGCGGCGCAATCCTAGATCATTGGCCATGGCCCAGCCGATCGCCGAGCTCTCGGAACGCATGCGCGAGATCTTCGGGCTCGTGGTCGAATCCTATCTCGAGCGTGGGCAGCCGGTCGGCTCCAAGGCGCTGACCGGCAGCGTCAGCCTGTCGCCGGCCTCGATCCGCGGAGTGATGCAGGAGCTCGAGGAGCGGGGCCTGCTCACCCATCCCCACACCTCGGCCGGTCGAATCCCCACGGAAACGGGCCTCAGGCTGTTCGTCGACGGCATCATGCAAGTCGCTGCGCCCGACCCGCGCGAGCGCGCCGAGATCGAGCGCCGGATCGTCCGCGACCAGCCGATCGAGGATGCGCTGGCGGCCGCAACGGCAGCGCTGTCGGGCCTGTCCCAGGCAGCCGGAGTGGTGCTCGCTCCAAAGCAGGAAGTCAGGCTCAGGCAATTGAGCTTCGTGCCGCTTGGCCCCGACCGCGCGCTCGCCGTCCTCGTCGGCGGCGACGGCGGCGTCGAGAACCGCATCGTGCCGGTCGATCCCGGGACCACGCCAGCAGCGCTCAACGAGGTCGCTAATTTCATCAACGCCCGGCTGTCCGGCCTCACGCTCGGCGAAGCGCAGGCGCGGCTTCTCGCAGAAATCCGCGACCATCGTGAGGCGCTCGACCGCGCGGCTGCCCAGCTCGTCGCCTCGGGCCTCGCCGCCTGGAGCGAGGACCATGCGCGCCGTCCGGTGCTGATCGTCCGCGGGCAGGCCAGGCTGATCGACGAGAGCGCCGCTGCCGACCTCGAGCGCGTGCGAAGCCTGCTCGACGAGCTCGAGAACCGCGAGGAGATCGCGCGCGTGCTGGAGGAAGCCCGGGACGCGCCGGGCTGCCGAATCTTCATCGGCTCCGAAAACCGGATGTTCGCCCTGTCCGGCTCCTCGGTGATCGCCGCGCCCTACCGCGGGAGCCAGGGCGAGGTCGTCGGCGTTGTCGGAGTGATCGGGCCGACGCGATTGAACTACGCGCGCGTGGTCCCGATGGTGGACTTCACCGCCAAGGCCCTTACGAGACTGATCGCATGAACCAGGACGAAGACAAATTGCACGAAGAAGCCGAGGAAATCCGCCGCGAAACGGCACAAGGCGCGCCCGAGCTTGCCGAGCACGATCGCCTCGCCGAGCTCGAGCAGGCGCTTGAGGAAGCCAACAGCAAGGCGCTGTATGCAGCCGCCGAGACCCAGAACGTGCGCCGCCGGCTCGAGGCGGAAAAGAGCCAGGCGGCCAATTACGCGGCCGCGCAATTCGCCCGCGACATGCTGGCGATCAAGGACCATCTCGACCGCGCGCTGGCTGCGGTCTCCGACGAGCTTCGCGGCGACAAGCTCGCGAGCAGCTTCCTCGCCGGCATCGAATCCACCTCCCGCGAGCTCGAATCCGCGTTCGCCCGGCACGGCATCACCCGAATCGACTCCGTGGGCGAGAAGCTCGACCCGCACCGCCACCAGGCGATGATGGAGATCCCGTCCGACGAGGCCGAGCCCGGCACGATCGTCGAGGAGATGCAGGCCGGCTACATGCTCAAGGACCGGCTGCTGAGGCCCGCGCTCGTCGGAGTGGCAAAAAAGCCGGATTGATGCGCCGGGCAATCGCCCTCGCGCTTCTGCTTGGTGCAAGTGCCTGCATGCGCCAGGAATTGCAGGGCGCAATGCCGGTGCTGCTGCGGTTTCAGCCGCCGGAGCGGGGCGGGCCGACCATGCTCCCGGAAGCGAGCCCAAGCGGCGTGCTGGACCTGGCGGGCCCGTGCGTTGCGCTCGAGATCAGGCCCGGGAATCGGTCGACGATCATCAGCACGGCGGAAGCGAGCGTCGGACGAGACTCAGGAGGGCCGTATCTTCAGTACGGGAAGCACCGGTTCCGGCACGGCTCGTGGGTCAAGGGCGGCGGCGGGCATTACGACCGGATTCCAGCCTTCGGTCCTTTGCAAGGCCCGGTGCCGGCAGCTTGCAGCACCGGGTCGTTCTTGATTTTCTACGGGATGAGGCCTTTCGTTCCGTCCAGCGAGCCGCCCCGATCGCCGCCTCCTCCGCCGATAGATCGCTAATGCACCTCGCGCCGCTGCGTCTCGGCCTTGGTTGCGAGGCTGAAGCGCGGCTCGGGCTCGACCGTGCCGAGCAGGCGGCCTGCCGCGTGGCGCCCGACCTCGGGCCCGTGCTTGAAGCCATGGCTTGACCCGCCGCCGACCAGCAGCACGTTCGCTAGGCGCGGGTGGAAGTCGATCAGGAAATCGCCGTTCGAGCTGTTCTCGTACTGGCACACCCGCGCTTCGGTCAGCGCGGCGCCCCTGAGCAGCGGAAAGCGCCGGTCGCGAAAGGCGACGATCTCCGCCAGGGCCGAGTCCGACGGGCGCCGGTCCTGGTGATCGGGATCGACTCGGGGGCCGTGCTTGTCGTGCGCGAACTTGACCCCGCGGTTCTCGAGGTCGGGGAAGCCGTAGAAGATGTTGCCCTGGTTGAAATCGGCCCAGCCGGGCATTACGGCAGGCAGAAATCGTGGATCGCCGCTTGGCGGAGCAAAGAAGAACACCTCCTGCCGCGTGGCGAAGATCCGCGGCCCAAGCAGGTCGGGGAAGATCTTGCCCATCCACGGCCCGAGCGCGAAGACGAAGCGGTCCGCCTCCACCCGCTGCCCCGACGCCAGCGTGAGGGATTTGAGTGGACCCACGTCCGTGCGCGGCGGAAGCGCTGCGCTCTGCACGTAAGTGCCGCCCTCGCGGACGAACCGCTGGACCAGCGTCTGCACCGCGCGCCTCGCCATCAGGGCGCCGAAGCCGGGCTCGAACAGTCCGGCTGTCACTCCGCTGAAGTCGATCATCGGGAACCGCCGCGCCATCTCGCGCCCGTCGAGCGCCTCGATCGGCAGCCTGAGCCGGCGGTGGACGGCGAGTGACTCGCGGACATAGTCGTCGTTCTTGCTGCTGAAGAACAGCACTCCGTGGGGCACGAAGATCGGCAGGCCCGCCTGCGCGCTCAGCTCCTTCCACGCCGGCAGGCTATCGAACGCCATCCGGGTGTAGATCGCGTCCTTGCCATAGCCGCCGCGCGTCATCCGCGATTCACCGCCCGAAGCAGCGCGGGCATTGGCCGGGCCGTAGGCGTCGATCAGCGTCACCCGCTGGCCGGCCCGAAGCAGATGGTGCGCGGTCCAGGCACCGAACGCGCCCGCGCCAACCACCGCGACATGCGCTGTCGAGCCCCGCTGGGCCTTCGCAACGGCCGGCAAAACGGCAGCGCCGCCCGCCCCGATCAGGAGCGAGCGGCGCGTCAGTTTCGAGTGCATAGCGCCCCGATCAGCCCCGTTCAGGCATCGCCGGCGGCGGAGGCGGCGGAGGCGGAGGGGGCGGCGGAGCAGGACAAACCGCACCCACTTCGACCACCGTCCCGTCTGGGCAGGTCTGCGTCGCCGGCGGCAAAGGTGGCGGCAGCGGCGCGGGTGCAAGCGCGGCAGGCGCTGCGCCGCCGAACGACTGCCGCAGCGTCAGGCCGATCTCGCGCGGGCGGCCGATGTTGTAGCCGAGCCGTGCACGGCCGCCGCGCTCGCGGTCCAGCGAAAGCAGCGGGTTCTCGTCGAAAGCATTGTTCATGTAGGCGACGACCTCGAGGCCGCTGTCCCACTCGATGCCGCCTGACAGGTTGACGAGATTGTACGACGGCAGCCTCAGCGAGCCGAAATCCCGTGTGCTGTTGCCGAAAGCGCCCGTCACCGGGTCGAAGAACAGGAAGTTGAAGATCTGGTTGGCGGCCTCCTGGTCGCCGGGCTGGGTATAGCGGTTGCCGACGTGCTGGACGCTTGCCGTTGCGTACCAGTCGGCATTCTCACTGAATCGCTGGCCGTAGGTGGCAGTCGCCGCCATCTGGAACTTCGGCACCGTCGGTAGGCGGTTGCCATCGCGAATGCCCGTTCGGGTGGCGAGCGGTTCGGGGAGGGTGGAGTCGAACTCCGCCTTTACGTAGCTTCCGGCCAGCGACAGATCGAGGCCTACCGCCGGGCTCACTGCGAATTCCGCCTCGAGGCCGGTCGTGTGCGCCTTGTCGACGTTGAGCACGATTCGCGACGAGCAGCTTCCCGCGTCGACGGTTACCTGCAAGTCCTTGATCCTGCTGTGGAACACAGCTGCGTTGAAGGTCATGCCGCGGCGCTGGTACTTCACGCCAGCTTCATAGTTCCACAACGTCTCGTCGTCGTAGGTGGCCGAGGTGAAGGGACCGTAGAGATCCTCGTCCTCGTCGCTGCACAGCGGGAGGTTGAGAGGATCGTTGATGCCGCCGAGCCGGAAGCCCTTCGCGGCCTGGACGTTCAAGCTCAGGTTCCTGTTCGGCTCCCACGTGCCGATCACGCGCGGGTTGAAGCCGTTCGACGTGGTCTTGTCGCCGATCCTCGTGTCGCCGTTCGAGAACAGGCCCCCCGAGATGAAGTCGCGGACTTCCTTGAAGTCGTAATAGCGGCCGCCGGCAGTCAGCTTGAACTGGCCGAAATCATAGGTCGCTTCACCGAACACGGCTTTCTGGTTGATGTCGTATGGCAGGTCGGCATTGTAGGGGGAGTCGGGCCCGAAGCCGTTGCTCACCGCCTCCGAAACACCTGCGCCAAGGGCAGCGTCGATGAATGCGTCATAGCCGGGCGTCGGCAGGCGCTGCGCATACTCCCTCTGGACGTCGGTATAGAAAGCTCCAACCACCCACTCGAACGGTCCTGTGCCCGTCGACGTAAGCCGGACTTCCTGGGTCCACTGCTTGAGGTCGGTCGTGTCGCGAAGGTTCGATGGCAGAAGCGCAATGTCCGGATCGACGCCGCAACATCCAATCAGCGGCGCCACTGCGACCGACCCGGTCAGCGCCGACGCGTCGCGGCTGACGAGGATGTCGCGATTGATGTAGCTGGTGACCGACGTCAGCTCGACTGCACCAAATGCGATGCTGCCGACCAGGTCGGCGAGCAGGGTATCGTCGGTGAACCTCTCGCGTAGCTGCAGGTACTGCTTGCGCTCGCCCAGATCGTCGCCGCCGGAGGTGGTGAACTGGTTGGAGTAGAAGTTGTACTCCTCCTGTCGGTTGAACCCGTTGGCGCGGATTTCCTGATAAACCACGCGCGGAGTGATGCGGACATTCGGCGTGGGCTCCCAAAGCAGGGAGACGCGGCCGCCCACGCGGCGACCGTCGTTCACATCCTCACCGTCGGCGGGTCCCACCGCATCGACGAAGCCGCCGAACCGTGTTCCGTAAGCGACTGCACGAAGCGCAGCCGTGTCGCCGAGCGGCAGGTTGACCGCACCCTTCAGGTGCCCGCCCATCTCGCCGTCCGTAAGGGTGTTGATGTTACCCTCGATCAGCCCTTCGGTACGTCCGGTCCGCGGCTGATTGGTGATGTAGCGCAGCGTTCCGCCGACCGACCCGGCGCCGAACAATGTGCCTTGGGGACCGCGCAGGGTTTCCACACGGTCGAGGTCGAACAGGTCGAAGTCCGGAGTGAACAGGGACAGCGAGATCACGCTTTCGTCCATGTAGACGCCGACCTGCTCCTTCACGCCGGGCTGGTCGCGGACGATCTGGCCCGCAGATACGCCGCGGATCGAGACCTGGCTCTGGCCGGGCCCGAGGTTCTGGACGCTAAGGCCGGCGACGTTGCGGCTGATGTCCTCGATCGTCCGCGCATTCTGGCGCTGGATGTCCTCCTGCGTCTGCGCGTTAATCGAGAAGGGGACGTCCTGGATGGTCGAGGCGCGCTTGGTCGCGGTGACGATGATCTCGTCGCCCTGGTTCTCATCGGGCTGGTTCGCCTCCTGCGCGACCTGCTCCTGAGTGGTCTGGGCTAGGGACGGCGAGGCGAGTGCAACAGCGGCAGTGCCGATCAGCAGGAAAGCGGTCGAGCGCATGTGAGATCCCCCTTTGGATTGCGCGTAGCTCACATGGATTATGCTCAAGCGTCGCCCTTGCGGAAGCTTTGCCGGGCTCCGCCGCCCGCTTTCCCGCAACATTGTTGCGCGGATGTTACAGTTGCCGGGAACCCACAAAACGCGCTCTAAGCGGTCGCGGGTCGGATGTTCGCGTTCATCCGGAACACGTTAGCCGGGTCGTATTGCGCCTTGATCGCCGACAGACGCTCGTAGGCGCTGCCGTAGGATGCCCGAACGTCCTTCTCACTGTCCTCGCCTGCCAGCGCGTTGGTGTAGCTCGCATCGCTGCAGAACGGCCGCCAGCTCTGATACACCTCGCGCGACCAGCTTACCTGCGCCGAATCTTGCGCCGGATCGTCCCAGCCGCTCAGAAGCAGTGCATCCCACCGAGCGTCGCGATGAGCGAAGGCAGTCGCGTGCCCGGGCACACGGTTGGCGGCGTTGCCGATCTGCTGGAGCAGGAAAACCGTGTTGGGCGACGGGACCGCCGCGAACTGCTCGGGCATGGCTTGGATCAGCTCGTCGCGCAGCTGAGTGACGAGCGCCGACTTCCAGTAGTAGCGCCGCCCGCGGGGGAATGCCTC
>JAUJOV010000095.1 GCA_030447545.1 Sphingomicrobium sp.
TCGCCGAGGCCAAGGACCCGCTGCTGATGGCGCGCGCGATGCGCCACGCGGTCGAGGCCGGTCGTCTCGCCTATCGCGCCGGCCGCATGGCCAAGCGCCGCTTCGCCGATCCCTCGAGCCCGCTGTCGGGATTGATCTAAAGCGTATTCACGCGTACATACGAGGCTGGAGGTGCCCGATGGGAGTCGTCGACAGCAAGGTCTTCCGAAGCGGCAACAGCGAGGCGGTAAGGCTGCCGAAGGAGGTGGCCTATGGCGCCGAGATCGAGGTCACGATCACCCGGATCGGCGATGTGATCACGATCGTGCCGAAGCGAAAGGCGACGGTCGCCGAGCTGGTAGAGAAGCTGCGCACTTTGCCGAAGCCCGATTATGTTGAGGTGCGCGAGCCGATCGAGTTCTCGGACCGGCCGGGTTTGTGAAAATCCATGGCGTGGATGATGGACACGTCGGTTGCCATCCATCTGCGGGATGGTTCTCCCGGGATTGTCGATCGATTGGCTTCGCTGGGCGACCAGCCGGTCATCTCGGTCGTGACGCAGGTAGAGCTCGAAGGAGGGGTGTTCCGGGACCCCTCACAGGTCGAGCGCCGGCGCGCGCGGCTCGCCGCGCTGATGGAGACGCTCATCGTTCTCCCGTTCGATGACAGGTCGGTCGCGGCTTATCGTGCGATCCTCGCCGCCACCGGCTTCTCGCGCCCTCGCATTCTCGACCGGATGATCGCGGCGCAGGCCATCGCCACGAACTTACAGCTGGTGACCGCGAACCCGGCCGACTTTCGCGATGTTCCGGCTCTCCGCCTGATCGAGTGGGTGGCCGACGAGACGTCGTGACAATGGTGCAGCGAGGATATTGAAGCAGGAGGACGGGCGATGCGGTTTCCGGGCAAGAATGTTCTCATTACCGGCGGCAGCAGCGGCATCGGGCTGGCGACTGCCAGGTGCATTGCCGATGAAGGCGGGCGGTGGCGGCGCTGGCGCGGTCATGGGCGGCGGACTTGGCCGGCCGCAAGATCCGCGTGAACTCGATCGCGCCGGGGCTGATCGCGACCAATTTCGCGGAAGGAATGCAGCTCAGCGAAGAGGAAATGCAGCGTTTGCCGACGCGATCCTTCAGAATCTGGCTCTCAAGCGCTTCGTCACGGCGGAGGAAGTGGCGGCGGTCGCCTGCTTCCTTCTGTCCGATGACGCCTCCTACGTCACCGGGTCGCAATATTTCGTCGACGGCGGCATGACCTTCAGGTGATCGTCCGGCAGTAGCGGGCAAGCCAAACGGACGGGCCGTCCCCTAGCGGCATCCCCGCGCGGAAGCTCAACACCTCGAAGCCGCTGGCGTGCAGCAAGGTGCGATACTCGCTCTGCGAGAGGCTGGCATGATAGAGCGGCTCCCCCTGCCATTCGCCGATCGCTTCGCCATGCTGGGGGCCGCTCGTGAACATCAGCAGCGCCTCGGGCTTGGCGTGCGCGGCGAAGCGGGGGAACATCGCGCGCTGATGGTCGAAGTGCAGGTGGAAGAAGCTGTACCAGGCGAGAATGGCGTCGAACCGGCGGCCGAGGTCGATAGCACGCATGTCGCCGACCAGCCATTCCTGATCAGGAAAGCGCTCCCGGCATATCGCGATGAGTGACGGAGACGAGTCGACGCCCGTGACCTTGAAGCCGCCGTCGATCAGGTGCCGTGCGACCGGTTCGCCGCTTCCGCAGCCGAGGTCAAGGATCGACGAGCCTGCAGGCAAAAGATCAGTGAAGGGGGCAAACCACTGCCGCTCCTTGAGCTCGCGACCCCTGATTTCGTCCCAGGCGGCCGCATTCTCCTCGTATAGGCCGATGATCCGCTCGTGCATCGCTCCCTCGGAACGCCGTTCTTCTGCGCCGGTTGTGAGCGCGACAGGAGAGACGACATGGCAGATTTCGTGGCCGCGCGCGAGAAGATGGTCGAGCGGCAGATCGCCGCGCGCGGGATCCACGACCAGCGCATTCTGGATGCGTTGCGCGCCGTTCCTCGCGAGCAATTTGTGCCGGAGCATCTGCGCGAGTTCGCGTTCGAGGATGCGCCGCTGCCGATCGAATCCGACCAGACCATATCCC
>JAUJOV010000096.1 GCA_030447545.1 Sphingomicrobium sp.
GCCGTTCCACTCGGGCTTCAGGTCCTCGACGACAGGCGAGGGCGCTTCGTAGGGCGTGTGCTCCTCGCGCACGCGCTCCTCGCTGCGAGATTGCTCGGCGCGCCGTGGCCGATCCTCGCGCTTTTCGCGGCGCGGCTCGGGACGGCGTTCCTCGGGCGCGGCTTCGGTGCGCGCGGGCTCGGACTTGGGCGGAACCGGCGCGTCGGCGCGGCCGATCTTCGTGCCGAGCAGCTTCTCGATCGACGCCACCGCCTCGCGGTCCTCGCGCGTCGCAATGGTGATCGAAATGCCCTTGGCGCCCGCGCGGCCGGTGCGGCCGATGCGGTGGACGTAGTCGTCGGGCTGCCACGGCACGTCGAAGTTGAACACGTGGCTGACGCCTTTGACGTCGAGCCCGCGCGCGGCGACGTCGGACGCGACGAGGATGTTGATCTCGTCGTTCTTGAAGCGGTCGAACTCGGCGATCCGGTCGGCCTGCTCCATGTCGCCATGGATCTGGCCGACCGAGAAGCCCGAGCGCTTGAGGCTGGTCGCAAGCTCGCGCACGGTCGACTTGCGATTGCAGAAGATGATCGCGTTCCTGACCTCGTCCTCGCGCAGCAGGCGGCGAAGCGTCTCGCGCTTCATGTCGGGGTCGGTGAGCACGAGCCGCTGCTCGATGAGCAGGCTGGCCGATGCGGGCCGCGAGACTTCGACTCTTTTGGGCTCAGTCAGGAAGCGCTGGGCGAGTTTCTGAATCGGCGGCGGCATGGTCGCCGAGAACAAAAGGGTCTGGCGCGACTTGGGGAGCTTCGAGCAGATTTCCTCGATGTCCGGGATGAAGCCCATGTCGAGCATCCGGTCGGCCTCGTCGATCACCAGGATCTCGCAGCCCGTAAGAAGGATCTTGCCGCGCTGGAACAGGTCGAGCAGGCGCCCCGGGGTGGCGATCAGGACGTCGACGCCTTTCTCGAGCGCCTTGACCTGGTCGCCCATCTGGACGCCGCCGATCAGAAGCGCCATCGAAAGCTTGTTGTACTTGCCGTACTTCTCGAAATTCTCCGACACCTGCGCTGCAAGCTCGCGTGTCGGCTCGAGGATCAGCGAGCGGGGCATCAGCGCCCGGCTGCGGCCCTGGGCGAGGATGTCGATCATCGGAAGAACGAAGCCCGCCGTCTTGCCGGTGCCGGTCTGGGCGATGCCGATGAGGTCGCGGCCCATCAGGACGGACGGGATCGCCGCGCGCTGGATCGGCGTCGGCTCACCATAGCCGCTGTCGGCAACAGCCTGGAGCAATTGATCTGAAAGGCCGAGTTCGGCGAAGGACATTCAAGGTTCCGAAAAGAGGGACGGTCGGGGCGGTGCGTCAACTCGCCTCAGACGCCGCCCATGCGGCGCGTAGTGCGCGAGTTCAGGCGATTGTCAAGGAAGCGCGCGGCGCGGCTGGGCGACAAGCGTCCGAAATCGTTCGATCCGGCAGCTGCTCCCCATGCGCGAGTGGACGCTGTCGCGCCCCGCGCAGATCCGCCCCTGCTCGAGCTGTCACCGCTGACGGCCAACGGCACGGAGTACGCCGTTGGGGGCGGCGGGATCACCGCGCTGGGCGTGATCTCGGGCGTGGAGTGCGTCATCGCGGCCAGCGACCCGACCGTCAAGGGTGGCGCGACGAACCCCCTCAGCCTGCGCCGATCGTTGCGCGCCATGGAGATCGCCCGCGTCAACCGCCTGCCGATGGTCAACCTCACCGAGTCCGCGGGGGCAGACCTGCCCAAGCAAGCCGAGATCTTCGTCCCCGGCGGCGAGTCGTTTCGCAATCTGACCCAGCTGTCGGCCGCCGGCATCCCGACCATCTCCCTGGTCTTCGGGCCGTCGACCGCAGGAGGCGCCTACGTCCCCGGCATGAGCGACTACAGCGTGCTCGTGCGCAACCAGGCGCGTGTCTACCTGGGCGGTCCGCCGCTGGTGAAGATGGCCACGGGCGAAGACGCCGAGGAGGAGTCGCTCGGCGGCGCCGAGATGCACGCCACGGTGTCAGGTGTCGCGGACTACCTGGCGGCCGACGAGCCCGACGCCCTGCGCATCGGGCGTGGCATCGT
>JAUJOV010000097.1 GCA_030447545.1 Sphingomicrobium sp.
TGGTTGCGGAAGACCACCCGGCTGGTCCCTTCGAGCATGCCTTGGACCGCTGCCGGTGACGAGCCCCACATCATCTCTTGCAGCTTAGCAATCATTTGCCGCCGCGCAACGTTGTAGTTAGCAAGCGCTTGTGGAAACCGACACGAAGCCGCGCCCGCGCCTCCCCCGCAACGTCTGGATCCTGGGGTTCGTCAGTCTGCTGATGGACTTGAGTTCGGAGATCTACCACGCGCTTCTGCCCGTGTTCATCACCGTCTCGCTCGGGCTTCCGGCGCTTGCGCTCGGAGCGATCGACGGGGTCGCCGAAGCGACGGCGAGCTTTGCCAAGCTCGCGTCCGGCCGGCTGTCCGACCGCAGCCGCAGCCGCAAGCCGTGGGTGCTGCTGGGCTACGGGGTGGCCGCTTTATCGAAGCCGCTGTTCCCGATTGCCCAAGGCGCGGCGGAGCTGATGGGGGCACGCTTCGCCGACCGGCTCGGCAAGGGCATTCGCGGTGGGCCGCGGGACGCGATCATCGCCGACGAGACTCCGGCGGAGATCCGCGGCCGCGCGTTCGGGCTGAGACAGGCGCTCGACACCGTTGGTGCGCTGCTTGCCCCGCTAGCCGCCGTTGGCCTGATGATCGCCCTGGCCGACGACGTGCGCGCCGTCTTCTGGATCGCGGCAATCCCGGCGGGCCTTTCCTTCCTTCTCGCCTGGTTTGCCTTGAAGGAGCCAACGCAGCACCTTGCCCAAGCGACGCTTCAGCCCTTCTTCGCTGGATTTCGCGAGCTGGACCGGCCGACCCGGCGGCTCCTCGCGGTCACCTTCCTGTTCATGCTCGCCCGCTTCTCCGAGGGTTTCCTCGTGCTGCGCGCGCTGGACATCGGGGTTTCCCCAACGCTCGCGCCGATCGCGCTGGTGGTATTCAACCTCGGCTTCTTCGCGCTGGCCTATCCGGCAGGAGCATTCAGTGACCGGGTGAGCCCCCGGACAATCCTGGTGGCGGGGATGGCGGTCCTGATCGCGGCCGACATCATATTGTCGCGCGACATCGGCCTTGTCGGGCTCACGCTCGGAGTGCTGCTGTGGGGCGCGCACATGGCGCTTACGCAAGGCGTGTTCGCGCGGATGATCGCCGACGACGCGCCGCCGCACCTCATGGCGACCAGCTTCGGAGCGTTCCATTTCGTCAGCGGCATCGGAACGCTTCTCGCCAGCCTCGCGGCCGGCCTGCTGTGGGACCGCCAGGGTGCCGAGGCGGCGTTCGTCGCGGGGGCCGGGGCGGCCGCGGTCGCCCTCGCGATGCTCAACCTGCTTCCGGAGGAGCGTGCGTCTACGCGGTAAACCGCTCGCCGCGCTCGGCGTTTTGCAGCAGCAGCTGCGAGAAGCTGAACTCGGGTTTCATCCGCTCCTCGTGCCGCCTGAGGCCCTCGACGATTGTGTCGAGTCCGACGCTGTCGCCCCAATACATCGGTCCGCCGCGGTAGACCGGCCAGCCATAGCCGTAGACCCACACCACATCGATGTCGGACGCGCGCTGGGCCATGCCCTCCTCAAGGATCTTCGCGCCTTCGTTGACCATTGGGTAGAGCGTGCGCTCGACGATCACCTGGTCGGAGACCTCGCGCCGCTCGACGCCCTGCCTGGCCGCGAATTCCTCGATGATCTGTTGGACCACCGGCGAGGGGATCGGCCGCCTCTTCTCGTCATAATCGTAGAAGCCCGCGCCTTTCTTCTGCCCCCAGCGCTCGATCGCGCACAGGGCGTCGCGCAGGGTCTCGACACGGCTCGGGTCGCGGTGCCAGCCGATGTCGACGCCGGCGAGGTCGGCCATCTGGAAGGGCCCCATCGGCATTCCGAAGTCGATGTGAACGCGGTCCACCTGCTCAGGCGTGGCGCCTTCGAGCACGAGCCTGGTCGCCTCGCGCTGGCGCGGCATCAATATGCGGTTGCCGATGAAGCCGTGGCACACGCCGGCGACCACCGCGACCTTCCTGATGCGTTTGGCCAGCGTCATTGCCGTGACCAGCACGTCCGGCGCAGTCTTCGCCCCGCGCACGACCTCGAGCAGCTTCATCACATTGGC
>JAUJOV010000098.1 GCA_030447545.1 Sphingomicrobium sp.
GGACGGGTTAACTCCTGTTAACGAGATTGTCAGGAACGGCGGAGCGGCTTCATCGGTTGAGATTGGCAAGTGGATGGCGTGCGAAACGCCGTCCGTTCAGGAGCTTATCTCAACAATGGCCACTCAGTTCGCTCGCGGTTTCACACCCTCCGTGCCGGCGCCTTTCCTGCTGCGGCAAGCCAGGCAGGAGACTGTCCGCCAAAGCTTTGCGGCTGCGATTAAGGCGGCGGTGGTCGCCGAACGGGCGCGTGGAGGGGCTCGCAACCCGCGGCAGCGGGTCGCCCTCTTTCTCTGTGAGCTCAGCAAGGCTTATGGCTGCCGCAGCGAGTTCCCGCTGTCCCGCTCGTCCCTCGCGAGCGCGCTTGGCATCAGCCTCGTCCGGGTAAAGCGGACGCTGGCCCTATTCACGCTTTCGGGTGTCATCAGCACCGATGGCAGCACGATCAATGTCCTCGATTGGCGCAAGCTCAGCGGAGCCGCCCATTTCGACGTTTCCGCTTTAAACGTCAGCCTGGACGATGACGGAACGGGGCTTGTCGTCTCGTCCGACAAGGATGATGAGCAGGATCATTTCCTGACCGCTTGCGGCGAGCCGGCCTGCTTCGTCTAAGCCGGCCTATCCCGGAACCGGCCAGCCGCTGTTTCAGCAGCAGCGGCCCCGTAGACCTGACGAGACTCACAGCCTAGCAGGGAAGCGGGGAGCTTTCAGGCAAGGGCGGGATGAAGCAGCTTGATCCGGGAATAGGCCACGCCCGGCGCGCTGGGGCGATATGATCACGCTCCTCGGGCTGGTGGTCTATGCTCTCCGGCCCGGTCTGCCGCTGTTCGTCATGGGCGCGGCAGGCGCGGCCTTGTTGGCGGCCTGCATCCGGCCGCTGCCTAGAGATGAGCGGTTCAGCCGTCCGGCACGGGCCATGGTCGGCGGGCTTTGCTTCTATGTCGCGGTCGCGGGGCCTTGGCGCATATGGCCTGCCTACCTGCTCGTCCCGATCCCTGGCGCCCTGGCCCTGGCGTTCGCCGCCGGTTTCGGGCGGGACTTTCTCGCCGCTGTCGAGCGGGGCCGGCTCCGCCGGAGCGAATGGGGGCTGATCGCGCTCATCGCCATCGTCGCGGCAATTGCCCTTGTCGCTTGGGTCGCCCTGTTCCAGCCCGATCTCACCCGCCTGCGTGGGATGCTCCCCGAATGGCCGTTGCTCGGGCTGATCGGTGCCGGCGCTGCCTTCTCGATCGTCAATGCAATCCTGGAGGAGATCGTCTGGCGCGGCATCCTGCAGCGTTGGCTGACGACCCTCATGGCGCCGCGGGCGGCCGTCGCCGTGCAAGCCGCTTCGTTCGGCGCGGCTCACTATGCCGGCTTTCCCAGCGGTGCCGTCGGTATCGGCCTGGCTGCCGTGTGGGGCGCCATGATCGGCGGCCTGGCGCTGCGCTCCCGAGGCTTGCTTGCACCGATCGCGGCGCATGTCGCGGCGGACGCGGTCATCTTCGCAGTGCTGGCCGGCGCGCTTGAATATGGCTGAGGCGCGCCGCGCTTCCAGCTCGACCGATCAGTGCGCCGACGGATCGTCCGCGCTGTGGAGCGCCGGCTCGATCGGCTGCTCGGTGAAGCCTTCGAGCCCGCCCAGTTCCTCCATATCGCGCGTGATCTCGACCGGGCTCGCGGCGTAAAGCGCCGTCAGCTCCGCCAGCGACTTCAGCGCGTGCATGTGGATGCGCTCATAGCCGTGGCTGGCATCGATGCCGAAGGTGATGAGCGCCGTCCGCACGTCCGCACCGCCTTCTAGGGCGGAGGCGCTGTCGGAGCGGTAATAGCGGAATACGTCGCGCTGATGGCGGATGCCGTTTTCGTTGCAAAGACGGATGAGCTTGCGGGTGAGGTGGTAATCGAACGGCCCGACCTGGTCGGCCATAGCAACCGTCACTCCGAATTCGGCGCTGTTCTGGCCCGGCGCGGTGGTGCCGTTGTCGATCGAGACCATGGCGACGACGTTCTCGAGCAGCACTGCCGAGGCGCCCGAGCCGACCTCCTCGGTGATGGTGAAGATGAAGTGGATGTCGACCGGAG
>JAUJOV010000099.1 GCA_030447545.1 Sphingomicrobium sp.
TCCGCTTTCCACCCAAAGCGGACATTAGAGCGGCGGCAGGATCGTCAGCATAGCTTTCTTAGCCCCGCGTCGACCGCATCTGAGCTTCGCCCTTTCTCTGGCGAGCGGTCCAGCCCCACACCGCTTTACAAGGTCTGGGCCGGTGAAGGTACGGGCCGATCCGCACCTCTCCCACTCGATCTTCACGCCAGCGCCGAACCTTGCCAGGTCAGCCCCGGTGTCGATGTGCTTGGTGGACATGCCCGCGGCCTAGGCGGGTGAGAACGATCGGGGACGCGGGATATCTGCCGAAGGTGGTTGGCCTGCAAGGGGGAGCTATTGGCGCTAATGGCAGAGACTTCGCCCCGCGGCGCTTGCCCCGCGCCAATCTCCCGAAAAGCAATCCGGTGCTTTCTATGTGATTGCTAGGACGGAAACATAGCGGCGCCGTCATCAGTGCTAAATAGCCAGAAATGGCGCACAAGGCTGGTGCCGGATGCAGGATTCGAACCCGCGACCTTCGGTTTACAAAACCGCTGCTCTACCAACTGAGCTAATCCGGCCCGACGCTCGCCTTGTCAGTGGCACCGTCCTCCCTGCTCGTTCGGAGCTTCGGCGGACAGCCTTCGCTGCTCGCAAACGTTTAGGCTGGCTTGCCAGCCGAAGCTGCAAAGCAGCGAAGGCTGGTGGAGCTGAGGGGAATCGAACCCCTGACCTCTGCAGTGCGATTGCAGCGCTCTCCCATCTGAGCTACAGCCCCGCGCCTCCAGCCGGCGGCTCACATAGCTGCGGCTTCTCCCCCATACAAGCGCTCGCCTCGCCACCATTTCGCCTCGGCTTGATGCCGTGTCGCGCCCGGAACGGCCGCGGCCGCAAGTTCGTTTTGACACCGACAAGCGCACGGCAGCGCGCCGGCGCATTTCCCTTGGAGGCAGCCATGGCATACGACCGTTACGATTCCGAGCGCCGGCGCCGCGAGCACGGCGAGCGCGGCTCACACGACCGGGACCGCGATCGCGATGAGGACAGCGGGTTCTTCGGGCGGATGGGCGAAGAGGTCCGCTCCTGGTTCGGCGACGAGGACCGCGGCGACGACCGCGGGCGCGGGCGTGACGATCGCCCGGAGCGTGGCCGCGACGAGGACCGCGCATGGCATCCCGGCAATTTTGCATCCAGCGAAAGCGACTACAACCGCGACTATCGCGACGAGCTCGACAGGGGGTACCGGCCGATGGCGGGCGATTACGGGCGCTCTGGCGACCGCTTCGAAGGCCGCGACACCCGCTGGGAGGAGGACGAGTACCGCCGCACCAGCTTCGCGGGGTCGCGAGCGCGCTCGAACCACGACGACCTCCACTATGACGAATGGCGGCGCCGCCAGGTCGAGGACCTCGACCGCGACTATGAGGAATATCGGCGCGAGTGCCTCGCCCGGTTCGAGGACGACTTCGGCAGTTGGCGGCAGCGCCGGCAGGAGAAACGGCAGCTTCTCAGCGGAATGCGCGAGCAGATGGAAGTCGTCGGAAGCGACGGCGAGCAGGTAGGCATGGTCGAGCGCATCGCGGGCGACCGGATCATCCTGACCCGCAGCGGACCGGAGGCAGGGGGCGCGCACCACAGCCTGAGCTGCACGGACGTCGAACGCTTCGAGGGTGACCGCGTCGTGCTGGCGATCAGCGCCGATCAGGCGCGCGAGCGCTGGCAGAGCGACGAGCGAGCCCTGTTCGAGCGCGAGGACCGCGGCAGCGACGGACCGCACGTGCTCGGCCGCAGCTTCTCGGGCACGTACCGCGACCGCTAGGCTGCTTGGCCCCGCGGCCGGTCAGAAGGTGCAGGCCGCGGGGTCGCCGCTCTCGAGCCCGCGGCGGAGCGCGGCCATGCGCTGCGCCGACGTGCCATGGGTGAAGCTTTCCGGAACGACCGAGCCCTGGGTCCGGCGCTGCAGCGTATCGTCGCCGATCGCTTCGGCGGCGCGCATCCCTTCCTCGATGTCGCCGGGCGCGATGATCGAGCCGCGCTCGTGACGCGCTGTGGCGGCCCACACGCCGGCTTAGCTGTCGGCCTGGAGCTCGACTGCGACCTG
>JAUJOV010000030.1 GCA_030447545.1 Sphingomicrobium sp.
GCAATTCCGCGATCACCCGCTGCGCCTTGCCCAGCGCATAGGCGCCGACCAGCACGCAGCGCCAGGGGTCGGAGTGCAGCCGGTTTAGCAGCCGGTCGATCTCGCTGCCCGTTTCCGGGTGGCGGAACACAGGCAAGCCGAACGTCGCCTCGGTGATGAAGATGTCGCACGGCACCGGCACGAACGGGGCGCAGGTCGGGTCCTCGCGCCTCTTGTAGTCGCCCGACACCACCACCCGCTCCCCGGCATGATCGAGGACGATCTGGGCGGAGCCGAGGACGTGGCCGGCAGGGACGAAGCTCACGTCCACTTCACCGACCCGCACCGTCTCCCCACACGCGACAGGCTCGCCGCGCTGCTCGCCGTAGCGGGTCGCCATGATCGCCAAAGTCTCGGGCGTCGCCCACACGGCGCCATGTCCGCCGCGGGCATGGTCGGAGTGGCCGTGAGTGACGAGCGCGCGGTCCTTCGGCTCCGACGCATCGATCCACGCATCGGCGGGACGTACGTAGATGCCTTCGGGAAAAGGCTCGATCCAGGAACCCAGGGGTGCCATCGCGAGCTATATAGTCGTGTGCCCGGGATGGTTCCGGCGAGGAGGGAGCTTCCAATGGACGAGACACTGTGGACTCTGATGACCATCGTCGGGCCGCTGATCCTCCTGGTCCTGCTGCTGTGGCTGGTGATGCGCGGACGGCGCCGCGGCGACCAGCCGCGGCCGGGCGTGACCGAAGCGGGCACGCGCAACGCCTATGCCGAGGAGGAGCGCATGCGTCGTGAGGGGACCGACGACGTCGAGCCTCGAGGCTGAGCTTCCCAAAGTCGTAAGCAGCTGGTTCGCGGGGCGCGGCTGGGAGCCGCGGCGCCACCAGCTCGAGATGCTCGCACTGGCGCGCAGCGGCAAGAGCGCGCTGCTGGTGGCCGCGACCGGATCGGGCAAGACGCTCGCGGGCTTCCTGCCGACGATCTGCGAGCTCGCCGGCCGGTCAGGCGAGGGGCTGCACACGCTCTACGTGTCGCCGCTCAAAGCACTCGCAGTCGACGTTCAGCGCAACCTGATCGGCCCGATCGCCGAGATGGGCCTGCCGATTCGAGTCGAGACCCGCACCGGCGACACGCCCTCGGACCGCAAGGCGCGCCAGCGGGTGCGCCCGCCGCAGGTGCTCCTGACGACGCCGGAGTCATTGAGCCTGCTGCTGAGCTACCCGGACAGCTTCACTCTGTTTGCGGACCTGAAGACCATCGTCGTCGACGAGCTCCACGGCTTCGCCAAGGAGAAGCGCGGTGACCTCCTGTCGCTGTCGATGGCGCGGCTCCAGGCGCTCGCT
Organism: Sphingomicrobium sp.; assembly: GCA_030447545.1. Lineage (GTDB taxonomy): Bacteria > Pseudomonadota > Alphaproteobacteria > Sphingomonadales > Sphingomonadaceae > Sphingomicrobium. The sequence continues at coordinate 1,329 of JAUJOV010000030.1, forward strand.
CCGGGCCTGCGCCGGGTCGGCCTGTCGGCGACGATCAGCGACCCAGAGGCCTACCGCTCCTGGCTTGCTCCGCACGCGGACATCGACGCGGTCGAGCTGGTCGAGGGCGAGCCCGGGGCCGAGCCCGACCTTTCGATCCTGATTCCCGAAGGCAAGATCCCGTGGGGCGGCCATTCCGGCCGGCACGCGGCGCGCGAGGTGATGGAGCTGATCGAGCGGCATCGCACCACGCTTGTCTTCTGCAACACGCGAAGCCTCGCCGAGCTGATCTTCCAGGACCTGTGGGCGGTGAACGATAATGCGCTGCCGATCGGAATCCATCACGGCAGCCTCGCTATCGAGGCTCGCCGCAAGGTCGAATCGGCCATGGCCGAGGGGCAGCTGCGCGGGCTCGTCTGCACCGCCAGCCTCGACCTCGGCATCGACTGGGGCGACGTCGACCTGGTCGTCCAGATGGGTGCGCCCAAGGGCAGCTCGCGCCTGCTCCAGCGCATCGGCCGCGCCAACCACCGGCTCGACGAGCCGAGCAAGGGCACGGTCGTGCCCGGCAACCGCTTCGAATATCTCGAAGCTCGAGCCGGGCTCGACGCAATCGACGAAGGCGAGCTCGACCCCGAGACGTTCCGCCCGGGCACGCTCGACGTGCTTTCGCAGCACATCCTAGGAGTCGCCTGTGCAGCGCCCTTCGAAGAGCGCGAGTTGCTTGCCGAGATCCGCTCCGCCGCGCCCTATGCGGGCCTCAAGGACGCGACCTTCGCCGAGGTGCTGAGCTTCATCGCCACCGGCGGCTATGCGCTCAAGGCCTACGACAAGTTCCGGCGGCTGGTGCCGGAGGGCGACGGTCGCTGGCGAATCGCCCGCCCGATCGTGTCCCAGCAGCACCGCATGAATGCCGGAGTGATCGTCGAGCAGCCCCTGCTCACCGTCCGCTTCCGCGGCGGGCGCAGGCTCGGCACGATCGAGGAGGGCTATGCCTCGACGCTGGCGCCGGGCGACCATTTCTATTTCTCCGGCCTCAGCCTCGAGGTCGAGCAGTTCAAGGACAGCGACATCATCGTGCACGCGTCGAGCAAGTCGGCGCGGATCGTCACCTATGGCGGCCAGCGCATGAGCATGTCGACGCACCTCGCCAACCGCGTGCGGCACATGCTCGCCGACCGGCACGACTGGCACCGCTTCCCCGACGACGTGCGCGAGTGGCTCGAGGTTCAGGAGCGCCGCTCCTGCCTGCCCGAGCCGCACCAGCTGCTGGTCGAGACGTTCGAGCACGAGAAGCTGCACTACATGGTTGCCTACAGCTTCGAGGGCTGGAACGCGCACCAGTCGCTGGGAATGCTGATCACCCGGCGGATGGAAAATGCCGACCTCAAGCCGCTCGGCTTCGTCGCCAACGACTATGCGCTCGCCTGCTACGGCCTGGAGCCGATCCGCGACCCCAGGGCGCTGTTCTCGCCCGATATCCTCGAGCGCGAGTTCATCGACTGGGTCGAGCAATCCTATCTGCTCAAGACTGCATTCCGGGAGGTCGCGGTGATCGGCGGGCTGGTCGACCGCCACCATCCGGGCAAGCGCAAGACCGGCCGGCAGGTGAGCTTCTCGACCGACCTCATCTACGACGTGCTGCGCCGCTACGAGCCCGAGCATCTGCTTCTGCGCGCGGCCTGGAACGATGCGCGAGCGCGAATGACCGAGCTCGGGCGGCTGGTACGCCTCGTCGACCGCGCCTCGGCAACGATGCTCCACGTCGAAGCCGAGCGGATGACGCCGATGGCCGTGCCGCTGATGGTGATCGTCGGCCGCGAGGCGCTTCCGCCGGGCACCCGCGCCGACGAGAGCCTGCTGATCGAGGCGCAGGCGCTCGCCGACGAAGCGATGCGCGTCTGATCAGCGGCGCCCGGCGAGCGCTGCAGCGGCGGCAAGCGCCACTTGGCCCGTGCTCGATCATGGCACGTCACCCCTTTGTTCGACCCGCGCCTGGCAGAGCAAGACCAATTCTCGAAAAATGCTTCATTGCCGCGCAAGGTAGCTTCTGCGAGGCTGCGGCCCATGAAAGCGCTCGCTCTCCTGCCGGCTTCGCTCCTGCTGTCGGCCTGCATGGTCGGCCAGGTCGCCAAGACCGCCGTCGATGTCGCAACCCTGCCGGTCAAGGCCGTGTCGGCCGGAGTCGACGCTGCGACCACAAGCCAGTCCGAAGCCGACGAGAAGCGCGGCCGCGAGCTCCGCAAGGCCGACGAGGAGCGCGGGCGCCAGGCACGGCTGATGCAGCAGCGCTGCCGCGAAGGCCGTCCGCTGGCCGGTGATATTTGCCCACTGCAGCGGCCCCGCTAAGCCGGCGGGCGTGCGTTACTTCCTCGACACTGAATTCAACGGCTTCGGCGGAGCGCTGCTGAGCCTCGCGCTGGTCCCCGAGGATGGGGCGGAATTCTACGCGACGCTGGGCATCAGCGAGGAGCATCTGCCGTGGGTCGAGCAGCACGTCGTCCCCTACCTTGACCACGTGCCCGTGGGCCTTGTTTCACCGCGGCTGCCGCGCCCCGAAGCAGCGCTCGCCTTGTCGCACTATCTGGCCGTCGATCCGGCGCCGGAAATCGTGGCCGACTGGCCCGAGGACATCGCTCAATTGTGCGAGCTGCTGATGACCGGGCCGGGCGAGATGGTGCCTGTGCCCCCGATCACCTTCCAGCTGGTGCCGCTGTGCGGCTTCAGCACCGCGGCGAACAGCCAGGTCCCGCACAACGCGCTTCACGATGCGCGCGCGCTGAGGGAGCACGTCCTCGGGCTTGAGCCGTAGCGCGGCTCGTCTAAACGAGAGCCATGGTTCCCTTTTCGTTCGGCGGCCAGAGCTTCGCCGCCTCTGCTGAAGGCGCGCTTCACTGGCCCGCGCAGGACGCGCTGCTGGTCGCCGACCTGCACCTCGAAAAGGCAAGCTGGTTCGCAAGGCTCGGGCAGTTCCTTCCGCCCTATGACTCGGTCGCAACTTTGAGCGCGCTTCGTGCGGTAGTGCAGAGCACCGGCGTGCGCCGGCTTTATTGTCTCGGCGACAGCTTCCACGACCGGTTCGGCTGCGACCGGCTGCCGCAGCAGGCCCGCGCACTGCTGACCGGCATGACCGCGTCGCTCGAATGGACCTGGATCGTCGGCAACCACGACTCCGGCTTCGCCGACGCTTGCGGGGGCAAGCTGGTCGAGGAGGCTGAGCTCGCCGGCATCGTGCTGCGCCATGAGGCTGTCCGCGACGACCCGCGGCCGGAGCTCTCCGGTCATTTTCATCCCCAGTACCGCATGCACCTGAAGGGCCGTCACGTCTCGCGGCGCTGCTTCGTCGCGTCGCAGACCAAGCTGATCCTGCCGGCGTTCGGGTCGCTGACCGGCGGCCTCGACGCTTCGCACCCGGAAATCGTCAGGAACGTGGGGCGCGGCGCCGCTGCCCTGGTGCCGGTGCAGGACCGGCTCCTGCGGTTCCCGATCGCCGCCTAGCTCTCCGGCTTCACCTCGATCGCCATCGCTCCGGTCGGGGAGAGCAGCAGCCGCGCGGTTGCCGCCCGCCTTTTGCCGAAGGTCGCGGCCTGAAGCTCGTTGCGCGCCGCGTGATGATCGAACTTGAAGCCCTGCGCGTCCGCCTGCCGCTTCAGCTCGTCGAGATGTTCCTCGAGGTCAGCGACGCCCTGCTCGGGGTCGAAGCGCATGGTGACGGACAGGTCGCGCGGGGGGTCGTGGGTCTGGTTCATCGCCGGCCTTCATCCACTTGGCCGAGCCGAAGGACAAGCCCCACGATTGCGCACCGCTGCGGATGTCCATAAGTCCGGCGCCATGGCATCGAAACACAAGCTGATCGCCGCCGCAGCTCTGGCGGCCCTCGCCACACCCGCACTTGCCCAGCCGATCGACCGAGCGGTCCAGGCGCGCATCGACCGAATCCTCAAGCGAACGCCGCTGATCGACGGGCACAACGATCTGCCCTGGGCGCTTCGCGAGGACCATGGCAGCCGCGTCGAGGGGCTCGAGAGCGGCACCGACCGGCGCGATCCGCCGCTGATGACCGACATGGCGCGGCTTCGCGCGGGCCGCGTCGGCGGCCAGTTCTGGTCGGTCTACATCAGCGGCACGCTCACGGGCGACGAGGCGATCCGCACGACGGTCGAGCAGATCGACACCGCGCGCCGGATCATCGGCGCCTATCCGCAGCACCTCGAGCTCGCGAGCACCGCGGACGACATGGTGCGGATCCACCGCGCCGGCCGCATCGGATCGCTGCTCGGCGTCGAGGGCGGGCGGCAGATGGGCGGCTCGATGGCCGCGCTGCGCCAGTTCTACAACCTCGGCGTGCGCTACATGACGCTGACCCACAACCAGACCACCGAATGGGCCGACGCGGGCACCGACGAGCCCAAGCACGACGGGCTCAGCCCATTCGGGATCGAGGTCGTCAGGGAGATGAACCGCCTCGGCATGCTGGTGGACCTCAGCCACGTTTCCCCGGCGGTGATGCGCGACGCGATTGCAGCGACCCGCGCGCCGGTGATCTTCTCCCACTCCGACGTATCGGCGCTGAATCCGCATCCCAGGAACGTCCCCGACGACGTCCTTCGGCTTCTTCCGGCAAACGGCGGAGTGGTCATGGTGACCTTCGTGCCGCAATTTCTTTCTGCCCAGACCTGGGCCTGGTCGCGCAACCGCAGCGGCGAGGAAGCTCGACTCAAGGCACTCTACCCGCAAACCAAGGCGCAGGTGGACGCGGGGCTGAAGAGCTGGGAAGCGGCCAACCCGCGGCCCGAGGTGCACGTGCCGGCGGTCGCCGACCACATCGAGCATATCGTACGCGTGGCGGGTCACGACCATGTCGGCATCGGCGGCGACCTCGACGGGATCAGCACGACCGTGGTCGGCCTCGACAGCGCGGACGATTACCCGAACCTGTTCGCCGAGCTGATCCGCCGCGGCTGGAGCGACGCCAATCTCGCCAAGCTCGCGGGCGGCAACATACTTCGCGCGCTTCGCCGCGCCGAGACGGTCGCGGCCTCGATGAACGGCCAGCCCGCCTCGATGGCGACGCTCGAGCCGCCGCCTGCCCAATGAGCATTCCGCCGCTGCGCGCGGCCATCATTCCCGTCACTGCCCTGCAGCAGAACTGCACTTTGCTGTGGTGCACGCAGACCATGCGCGGCGCGTTCGTCGATCCGGGCGGCGACCTGCCGCGCCTCAAGGCCGCGGCCGCGCAGGTCGGGGTGACGATCGAGAAGATCCTGCTGACCCACGGCCATATCGACCATTGCGGCTCCGCCGGGGTGCTTGCTCAGGAGCTCGGCGTGCGAATCGAGGGGCCGCACGAGGCCGACCGGTTCTGGATCGCGCAGCTCGAGGAAGACGGGGGCCGCTGGGGCATTCCGGGCAAGCCGTTCGAGCCCGACCGCTGGCTCGAGGACGGCGAGCAGGTCAGCGTCGGCAATCTCACGCTCGACGTGCGCCACTGCCCCGGCCACACGCCCGGCCACGTCGTCTTCCACCATCCCGAATCGAATCTCGCACTGGTCGGTGACGTGCTCTTCAAGGGCTCAATCGGCCGCTGGGACTTCCCGATGGGCGATCACGAGCAGCTGGTGCGCTCGATTACGGAGCGGCTGTGGCCGATGGGCGGCGACACTGCGTTCGTCCCCGGGCACGGGCCGATGTCGACCTTCGCCCACGAGCGCGCGACCAACCCGCTGGTCGGCGACGCAGCGCTGGCGGCCTGAAAACTTACGAAAGCCGCTGGTACAGGTCCATCAGCCGCTCCTGCGCCGACCTGGGGAAATTGACGGCATTTTCGAACACGAACGGGTCCGCCATCGCGGGCATCAGTCGCGCCGAATGCTCGTCCCACAAGGTGAGCCACACGTCATAGTGCCGCACCAGAGCGATAGCGTCGGTGCTGTGTTCTGGCCCAAGCAGATGTCCCCACGTCAGAAGAAGCTGCCGTGCCGCTGCGTTGATGCGGCGCAGGCTGCAGGCGAACAGATAGCTCCGCCCGTCCTGCAAATAGTCCTGATAAGCTTGCCCGGCCGCAAGGAAGTGCATTCGAAGCGGCCCCAGAAGGCGATCGCGCAGTTCGCGCGCATGATCGACCTGCCCGTCATGTGGTGCCATGGTCAGTCCTTCGAGCCAGCCTTCCCGAAAGCCCGTTGAATGATCTGGTTGGCATTTGGAACTACCCTTCTGGTCTGGGCTGCGCTCGGAACTCGCCGCAAGTCGCACATCGACTGGATCACCGGCATCTGCGGCGCTGGAGTCGTGGCTGGTGCGGCTCTCTCCCTTGGGCTCTACGATGATGTCGCAGTGGCGCTCATCCTCGTCGGCGCGTGCGGCGCTGCGCTTGCGCTGAGGAATGTCTGGCCGCCGCCGACGCAGCTGCTCAGTTGGGCGGCGATAATCCTTGGCGCTGCGGCGATCGGCTTCGCGCGGTTCGGCCCCGCCGAAGGCCTGTTCTGAACCTTACTTTCGGTGCCGCCGCCTGTCGTGGAGCCGGCCGCACCCGCTTGCGCAGCCACGCCTTTCCGCTATAGGAGCGCGCGGTTCGCGACGATCCGGCCGCCGCCGCGGGTGCCCCTTTGCCGGGAGCTCCTGACGAGACTGGGCGAGAGATCGTCGCCATTTTTTTGTTGTTCGACTTTCAGCAGGTGCCGCAATGGCTGTTCCCAAGAGAAAAACTAGCCCGTCCAAGCGCAACATGCGCCGCAGCCATCACGCGTTGAAGGCAGCAAGCTTCCAGGAGTGCCCGAACTGCGGCGAGCTCAAGCTTCCGCACAATCTGTGCCCGACCTGCGGCCACTATAACGGCCGCGAGATCGTCCCGACCGAGGCCTGAGCGAAGCTGGAGGCGCGGCGGCCGTAACCCATGGACGCGGGCCCGCGAATCGCAGTCGATGCAATGGGAGGCGACAGCGGCCCGCCGGCGATCGTCGCCGGAGTCGCGCGCGCCTGTCGCAGGGACTCGTCGCTTCGCTTCCTGATCTTGGGCGATCGCAAGCTCGTCGAAGCCGAGCTGGGCAAGCATCGCGTGCTCGAGCGCTGCGCGACAATCGTCCACACGCCCGAAGCGATCGGCCCGTCGGAAAAGCCGAGCCAGGCGATCCGCCGCGCGCGCACGACATCGATGGGGGTTGCGATCGGCGCCGTGAAGGACGGGCAGGCGGACGCTGCAGTTTCGGCCGGCAACACGGGCGCCATGATGGCGATGTCCAAGCTCGCGTTGAGGACCATGCCGGGCATCGACCGGCCCGCGCTTGCGGCGCTCCTCCCGACCATGGGCGAGCAGGACTGCGTGATGCTCGACCTTGGCGCCAACACCGAGTGCGATGCCCAGAACCTGGTTCAGTTCGCGGTCATGGGCTCGGCCTATGCTCGAACGGTGCTTGGGGTCGCAAAGCCGCGGGTGAAGCTGCTCAACATCGGGACCGAGGAATTGAAGGGCACCGACGAGCTCAAGGAAGCCGCCGGGCTGCTTCGCGAGGCCCATTTCCTCGCCTTCCGCTTCGACGGCTTCACCGAGGGCGACCAGCTGTCGCGCGGCAATATCGACGTGGTCGTAACCGACGGCTTTTCCGGCAATATCGCGCTCAAGACCGCGGAAGGCACGGCGCGCTTCGTCACCGATCTTCTTCGCCGCGCCTTCAAGAGCTCGTTTCGCTCCAAAGCCGGTTTCGCCTTGTCGCGGCCGGCGCTCAACCTGTTGAAGGTCCACCTCGACCCCAACAATCATAACGGCGCGGTCTTCCTCGGCCTCAATGGGCTGGTGGTGAAGAGCCACGGGGGAGCCAACCCCAAGGGCGTCGCCAATGCGATCGGGGTCGCGGCGCGAATGGTGCGCAACGACATCATCCGCAAGATCGGCGAGGACCTCGACAATTTCCGCGCGCACGCGTTCAGCGAGGCGGCGCAGTGACCGTGCGGTCGGTCATTGCGGGAGTCGGCTCGGCGCTGCCCAGGCGCCGCGTCGACAATGCCGAGCTCGCGAAGCGCGTCGACACATCCGACGAGTGGATCGTCGCGCGGACCGGAATCCGCGCCCGCCACATCGCAGAACCGGACGAGACGACGGCGAGCCTTGCCACCGACGCTGCCCGGCGGGCGCTGAGCGACGCGGGCATGGATGCCTCGGAGATCCACCTGATCGTGCTTGCGACCGCGACTCCCGACCAGACCTTTCCCTCGTCGGCAACCAAGGTCCAGGCCTCGCTCGGCATTGCCGACTGCGTCGCGTTCGACGTGCACGCGGTCTGCACCGGCTTCCTCTACGCGCTCACGGTCGCCGATTCGATGCTCCGCGCGGGGAGCGGGCGCACCGCGCTGGTGATCGGCTCGGAGACATTCAGCCGGATCCTCGACTGGGAGGACCGCACGACCTGCGTGCTGTTCGGCGACGGCGCCGGGGCGCTGGTGCTCCGGTCCGAGGATGGCGAGCGTGGAATCCTCGCGACGCAGCTTCACGCCGATGGCCGCCACAATGACCTGCTGTTCGTCGATGGCGGGCCTTCGACCACCGGCACTGTCGGCAAGTTGAGGATGAAGGGCCGCGAGGTGTTCCGCCACGCAGTGGTGAACCTCGCCGAAGTCCTCGGCGAAGTGCTTGGCGCGGCCGGCCTGACTTCGGACGACGTCGACTGGGTCGTCCCGCACCAGGCCAATGCGCGGATCCTGGAGGCGACTGCAAGGAAGCTTGGTCTTCCCCCCGAGAAGGTGATCGTGACCGTGGACAACCACGCGAACACGTCGGCAGCCTCGGTCCCGCTGGCTCTTGACGTGGCGGTGAAGGACGGGCGAATCAAGCGCGGCGACGTGGTCGTGCTCGAAGCGATGGGCGGGGGCTTCACCTGGGGTGCAGCCGCGCTGCGTTATTGAATTATCACTATCGGTTGAATGTCGAATTGCCGACGGCGCCGGTTTGGATTACGAATGGGAATCGCCGCATCAGGGGGCGCGGCGAATAGAGCGGGAGAAACAGATGGCCGACCTCGGCATCGCTCGGATGAGCAACGAGACTGGATGGGGGGGCACTCTGACCCGCGCGGACCTGGCGGACGTGGTCCCCAACGGCAGAATATACAGCGGGAGACGCAGATGGCCGACCTGGGCATCGCACGGATGAGCACGGAAACTGAACTGGGGGGCACCTTGACCCGCGCGGACCTGGCGGACGTCGTCCACCACAAGCTTGGCCTGTCGCGCGCCGAATCGGCGGGCGTGGTCGAGCGTGTGCTCTACCACATGTGCCATTCGCTGTCGGAAGGGGAGAACGTCAAGCTCTCCGGCTTCGGCAGCTTCATCCTGCGCGACAAGGGCGAACGAGTCGGCCGCAACCCGAAGACGGGCGTCGAGGTGGCGATTGCGCCGCGCCGGGTGATGACCTTCCGCGCAAGCCAGATCATGCGCGACAGGATCGCAAGCTAGCCCGTTGATGGCGGCGACCGGCCAAAAGGCTCCGGGCGCCTTCAGGACGATCGGCGAACTCTCCCAGGAGCTCGGCGTCGCCCAGCACATCCTGCGCTATTGGGAAACCAAATTCCCGCAGCTGAGGCCGCTCCAGCGCGCCGGCAACCGCCGCTACTATCGGGCGGGCGACGTCGAGCTCGCGCGCACCATCAACCGGCTGCTGAACAGCGAAGGCTATACCGTGCGCGGAGTGCAGAAGCTGCTTCGCTCAAAAGACGGGTCGGCCGGCGGCGAGGATGCTTCGCCGCCCGCTCCTGCGGCCGAACCGCCGCAGCCCGCCTCCGCTGGTGCAAGAGCAGGGTCGGTCGACCTCGCCCGCCTGAACGCTGTTCGCGACCGACTCGCGTCCGCCCTTGGGGATTAGGCGGGTTCGCGGACCAGGCCGTCGGCCGGCATGGTCGCTGCCACGCGCGCAATCGCCGCATCGATCGGAAGGCGGCGGATCGGGACTCCGGCAGGAAAGGCCGACAACAGCCGCGACGGCATTGCGGCCGACAGGATCACGAACGTGCCGCGGTCGCTTGTCCGGCGGATCAGCCGGCCGAACGCCTGCGCGAGCCGCGCCCGCACCACCGCATCGTCATAGGCGCTGCCGCCCCGGCCATCCTGAGCCTGTCGAAGGGCGGCCATCCGCCGCCCCGCGTGGAGCACGGTCGGCCGCGGCCAGGGCACGCGCTCCATCACCACCAGCCGCAGCGATTCGCCCGGAACGTCGACTCCGTCGCGCAGCGCATCCGTGCCGAGCAGCGAGGCACGCGGGTCGTCGCGAAAGATGTCGACCAGCGTGCCCGCGTCGATCGGATCGACGTGCTGCGCAAGCAGCGGGAGGCCGGCCCGGGCCAGCCGGTCGGCGATCCGCGAGTGCACGGCCTTCAGGCGCTGGACCGCGGTGAACAGGCCTAGCGTGCCGCCGCCCGCGGCCTCGATCAGCCGGGCATAGGCACCCGCCAGCGCCGCCATGTCGCCTGGCTTGATGTCGGTGACGACGAGCACCTCGGAGCAGGCCGCATAATCGAACGGGCTGTTGGCCTCGAACCGCTCTGCCGGCGGGTCGAGGTGGGCGGCGCCGGTTCGGGCTTCGGCGCGGCTCCATGCGCCGTCGCCCCCGCGCAGAGTCGCCGAGGTGACGAGCACTCCTTGCGCCTGGGCAAGCACGCCGCCCGCGAGCGGGCGGGTCGGGTCGAGCCAGCGGCGGTTGATCGCGATGTCCTGCTCGCGCCCCTCGATCCGCTCGATCGCCAGCCAGTCGACGAAGTCGGGATCGGCCGAGCCGCCGACGCGCGCCAGAAGCGCAATCCAGGCCGCCAGCGTCTCGCGCCGCCACGCAAGGCCGTTGATCGCGCCTTCCACTCGCGCGCGCGCCTGGCTGTCGAGCCAGTCGGGCGCATCCTCGAGCACGGCCTCGAGCCGGCGGCCAAGCGCTGCGAGCGGCTTCTGCAGCGCTTCCAATGCCTCGAGCGCACTGGCTGCCGCGGTGACCAGCGCACCGTCGGGCTCGGCAAGCTCCGTCTCGAGGCCGTAGCCGGCGTCCTGCGCCTTGGCGCGTGCATAGACGGTGCTCCGAACCTCGGCGAGCAAAGCCTCGACGGGACCGAACGGCGAGCCCTCGACCAGCCGCGCGAGCCAGCCATCGGACGGAAGTGCGCGCGCCGCATCGAGCGCGGCCTCGAGCGCCTGGCCGCCTTCCTCGTCGTAGCTCGCAACATCCATCAGCCGCGCCGCAAGTCCGCGCCGGCGCCCGCGCGAGCGGCCTTCGGGGCCGACGATCCAGCGCCTCAGCTCGATCGCGTCCTGGCCGCCGAAGGTCACTGCGAAGGTCGAATCGGCCGCGTCGAACAAGTGGTGTCCCTCGTCGAAGATGATCCGCTGCGGGGCCGTTTCGCGCGCCCGGGCGGCGTTGATCATCACCAGCGCGTGATTGGCGATGACGATGTCCGCCTCGCGGCCGGCGCGCTCGGCCCGTTCGATGAAGCAGCGGCGATAGTGCGGGCAGCCCGCGTAGACGCACTCGCCGCGCCGGTCGGTGAGCGCGGTTGCGCCCGCGCGGCGGAACAGGCTCGGAAGCCATCCGGGAAGGTCGCCGCCGACCATGTCGCCATCCTTTGAGTAGGCGGCCCAGCGGCCGACCAGCTGCGCAAGGATCGCCGCGCGGCCGGAAAAGGCGCCCTGCAGAGCGTCCTCGAGGTTGAGCAGGCACAGATAATTCTCGCGCCCCTTGCGAACGACGATCCTGCGCGCGCGCTCCTGCGCATCGGCGAACAGCCGGGGGCCTTCCGCGTCGAGCTGGCGCTGCAGCGCCTTGGTGAAGGTCGAGACCCACACGGTGCCGCCGGACTGTTCCGCCCAGAGCGACGCGGGCGCGAGATAGGCGAGCGTCTTGCCGATGCCCGTTCCGGCTTCGGCGAGCAGAAGGTTGGGAGAATCGCGGTTGCGCCGTGGAGCGAAGACAATGGTCGCGGCCTCGGCCATTGCCGACTGCCCCTCGCGGGGTTCGGAGCGCGAGCCGGTGAGCGCGCGTAGCCGCTCGCGCGCCGCGCTGCGGTCAACCGCGACGGTTCGCGGCGGCGGTCGGTCTGCGCTTTCCTCCCACTGCGGCAGGCGCGAGAAGAGCATGCGCTCGCCGCGCTCGGGCCGCTCGAGCCGCGCAGCGACCAGGGGCGCCCAGGGCCAGCCCATCCGCGCCAGCGACTGAGCGACCGTCCACGCACCCTCGCGCTCCTTCCATTTGGGATCGCCGAGCACGCCGAGCAATGCTCCGGCGATCGCGCGCAACGCAGTCGCCGCTTCGCTTTCGCTTGCCGGCGGCTCAAGTCCGAGCGCGCGGCTGAGCCCCGCCACCGTGGGCACGGCGAAACGGGCGGGATGGACGAAGGCGAACAGCTCGAGCAGGTCGAGCCCGCTGAGCTCGGGATAGCCGAGGCGCTGCCCGACAAGCGGCGCGTTGAGAATGATGTGCGGAGTATCCGCCGCTCGCGCGATCGCCTCGCCGCGGCTCGCCTCGCGGCTGTCCCCCGCGCCGCCAGCCGCGATCCAGATGCCCGCGTGGGTTGCGTGGAGAGCGGGAAGCGGCAAAGGAGCGGCGGCCATCCGCGCCACCTTGGCCGCACGAGAACAGAAGAGCAACAAAGTTGGACGTGCAAACGCTCCGTTCTGCCGCGATGCAGTCCAAGGCCTGGCCGTACGAGGAGGCGCGCAAGCTCCTGAAGCGCTGGCCCGACGGCAAGTCGGGCGGCGAGCCGATGCTGTTCGAGACCGGCTACGGCCCGTCGGGCCTGCCGCATATCGGCACCTTCAATGAAGTGCTCCGCACCACCTTCGTGCGCAACGCTTATCGCGAGCTCACCGGCGATGCGCCGACGCGGCTGATCGCGTTCAGCGACGACATGGACGGTCTTCGCAAGGTGCCCGACAATGTCCCCAACCCGGCGCTGCTTTCCGAGCATCTGGGAAAGCCGCTGACGCGCGTCCCCGACCCGTTCGGCAGCCACGCGAGCTTCGCTCACCACAACAATGCAATGCTCCGGCATTTCCTCGACCGCTTCGGATTCGATTACGAGTTCCTGTCGGCGACCGACTGCTATTCGAGCGGGCGGTTCGACGAGGTGATCCGCGCAGTCCTGCGCAACTGGGACGGCGTTATGGGCGTGATGCTCCCGACGCTGCGCGAGGAACGCCGGCAGACCTATTCGCCGCTGCTTCCGGTCTCGCCGGCCAGCGGGCGGGTTCTGCAGGTGCCGGTCGAGGTGGTCGACGCCGATGCCGGCACGATCGCCTTTTGCGACGAGGACGGCAGCCGGATCGAGCAGTCGGCGCTCGGCGGACTCGCCAAGCTCCAGTGGAAGGTCGACTGGGCGGCGCGCTGGGTCGCGCTCGGGGTCGACTATGAAATGGCCGGCAAGGACCTGATCGACAGCGTGGTTCAGTCCGGGAAGATCGCTCGCGTGCTCGGCGGGCGGCCGCCCGAGGGGTTCAACTACGAGATGTTCCTCGACGAGAAGGGCGAGAAGATCTCCAAGTCCAAGGGCAACGGCCTGAGCCTCGAGGAATGGCTGCGCTACGGGAGCGAGGAGAGCCTCGCCTTCTACATCTACCGCGAACCGAGAAAGGCGAAGAGCCTGCACATCGGTTTGATCCCGCGCGCGGTTGACGATTACTGGCAGTTCCGCGGGAATTATCCGGGGCAGCCGCTCGAGCAGAAGCTCGGCAATCCGGTGCACCATATCCACGCTGGCGAGGTGCCCGAACCGCACGCCCTGCCCCTCACCTACGGACTGCTGCTCAATCTCGTGAGCCTGCCCGGAGTGCAGGATCCAGCAACGGCGTGGAAGTTCGTGCAGCGCTACGCCCCGGAGACGTCACCGGACAGCCATCCGGAGCTCGACGAGCTGATCGGGCTTGCCGTGAATTACGCGCGCGATTTCGTCGTGCCGACGCTCGAGCGCCGGGCGCCTACGGACACGGAGGCGGCGGCGCTGCGCGAGCTCGATGCGGAGCTTGCGAAGCTTCACGCAGACGCTGACGGCGAGACGATCCAGCACCTCGTGTTCGAAATCGGCAAGCGCCACCCGTTCGAATCGCTGCGCGGCTGGTTCCAGGCGCTGTACGAGACTTTGCTCGGGTCGAGCCAGGGACCGCGGATGGGCAGCTTCATTGCGCTCTATGGCGTGGAAAACAGCCGCCGCCTGATCGCCGAAGCGCTGGCGGCGGCCGAATAGCACAGTTGAGCGACGCGAGCTTGGCGGTCGCTGCAGCCGCGTCGACACCGGCGAGCTTCAGCGCCTCGTCGAGCGCCTTGTCGGCCGGGACTTCGACGTCAGGCTTCACTCCGACTGCTTCCCACCCCTCGCCCGTGTCGGGATCGAACGTGCGCCCGACCGGGATGAAGGCCGCATAGGTGAAGTCCTTGTCGAGCGGCTGAATGCCGCCGTAGTGGCCGGCGCCTGCGGTGGTGTCGCCGATCAGGGTCGCGCGCTTCGTGCGCTTGAGCGACAGCGAGAAATGCTCGCCGGCCGAAGCGGTCTTCTTCGACGTGAGGAGATAGACCTTGGCGTTGGCGAGACTTGGCTTACTGGCCGGCGTGACGAAATGCTCGCGTCGAACCACCCCTTCGGGCGCGGCAACCTTGCGAAGCGTGGGATGGCCGGCGATCGGGCTGCCTCGCCGCTGCTCGACCGCGATGCGCGTGTCCATCCCGACCAGCAGCACAGGCTTGGCGTAGAGCTGCTCGAACAGCAGGTCCATTTCGGAAAGCCCGCCCCCGCGATGCGTGCGCGCGTCGATGATCAGCGTCCTGGCGTCCTTGTGCTTGTCGAGGAAGGTCCGCACGGCGGCCATGGTCTCATCGTTGCCGGGGAAGCCCTCGAAGCGGATGTAGGCGACGCCATCGGCGAGCCAGCCGGACTTCGACACCGCATTGGTCATCATCCCGCCGGCGCGACGCTGGGCACGCTCACCGTCTCCTGCCTTCGCTGCTGCGCGTACTTCCGGCGGCACGACGTTCACGCGCAAGTGCCGGTCGGGGTGCACCGCCTGGAGGTCGGCGGTGACGGCCCTCACAAACGCAACTGCGTCGGGGGAGCTCGCATATTTGCCGGCGGCGAGGTTGGCGCGCAGCATCGCGGCATAGGCCTTGCCCTTGTCGGGGAAGACGAAATTGTCCTCGAGCCTGGTGGCGAGCTCGCCGACCGCCGCTTCGGCTGTGGCTTTCACGAAGGGCTCCTTCGCTTCGCTTGCGGCAGGTGCCGAGGGCGCAGTCGCCTGCGCATGCAGGGCAACAGCCGGGACGCAGGCGGCGAACAGGGCAACAACACAGATACGCATGATCCCTACTCCGTGTATGACTGGTATAACACACCTACCAGCAATTACGTGCGCGTTGCACGCAAAATTGATGCGTCACGTGCCAGAATTTGGCACAAAGACGAGCCATGCTCGACCGCTTCGACCTCGCTCTCCTGAACCTCATCCAGAGCGACGCTTCCCGCACCGCGGATTCGCTCTCGAGCGAGGTGCCCCTGTCACCGTCCGCAATCGCGCGGCGGCTCCGGCGCCTGCGCGGCGAAGGCTGGATCGCGCGAACCATTGCGCTGCTGTCGCCGCGCCTCACCGCGCGGCGGCTTCGCGCGGTCGTGCTCATCCAGTTGAGCGAGCATGCCGACCAGCGCGGCAAGAGCGCGCTTCTGAAGCGGATCGCCGAGGCCCCCGAAGTGCAGTTCTGCTACGAGCTCGCGGGCGCCCACGACATGGTGCTTCTGTTCGACTGCGCGGCGATGTCGGAGTTCAACGAGGTCGCCGAGGCGGGTGCGGTCAGCTTGAAGGTCGCCACCGCCAGCGGCAGCACCACCGCGGCGGTGCGCGGGGGCACGCCGAGCCGCTCGGCCGAGGCCAGCATCGGCGGCAGCGCGGCGAGCGAGGATTGCGTCGCCAGCCCTACCGCGCCCGCCGGTGCCGCCGCGCGCACGAAGCGCCCCGGCCCTACGCCCGCCGCCGCCGCCACGCCCACGCCAACGGCGATCAGCACGAGGCTGAGCACGATGTGCAGCCCCACATAGGCCGCCAGCGCCGCCCCCACGCCGGCACCCGCGCGCGCCGCCACCACGAGCGCCAGCGCGAAGACGCCCAGCGGTGCGGCCCACAGCACCCAGCCCACCACCACCAGCATCGCCTCGCCCAGCGCCCCCAGCGGCCCCAGCACGCGCGCGCGGCTCTCCTCGGGTAGCCGCGCCGCCGCCAGCCCGAACAGCGTTGCGAACAGCACGATCCCCACGATGGCGCCATCGGCCGCCGCCTTCACGATGTTGGGCGGCACCAGCGCGCGCAGCCAGGCTCCCGGCGGCGGCAGCGGCGGCACCTCGCCCGCCACGCCGGGCACCGCGGGCGCCGCCGGCGTCCAGGCGTCGAGCAGAGGCGGCACCAGGAGCGCCCCCACCAGCGCCGAGACGATCAGCAGCAGCAGGCACAGCCCCAGCGTGCGCGCCGCCAGCCCGCCCGCGCGCGCCTGCTCGGCCGCACGCGCCACCCCCACCACCACCAGCGCCAGCACCAGCGGCACGATCGTCATCCGCAAGCCGTCGAGCCACAGCCCACCCACCAGCTCGGCCACCCCCGCGGCGCGCTCCGCCCCCTCCCCGCCGATCGCGGCGGCCAGCAGCCCCGCCGCAGCGCCCGCCACCAGCCCCGCCCGCACCCAGCCGGGCCGGGCGCCCGCTACAGCCCCCGCGCTCACAGCCCCCGCGCTCACAGCCACGTCGTCACCGCGTCCACGCCCTTCT
This sequence comes from Sphingomicrobium sp., assembly GCA_030447545.1. Classification (GTDB taxonomy): domain Bacteria; phylum Pseudomonadota; class Alphaproteobacteria; order Sphingomonadales; family Sphingomonadaceae; genus Sphingomicrobium. The sequence continues at coordinate 18,065 of JAUJOV010000030.1, forward strand.
TGATGAGCGCATGTTCGGGCACGCGCGCGCCCGCCGCGGGCAACCCCACCACCAGGATCACGAAGGGCTTCTCGTCCGCCGGCCGCCCGCAGATGCGGGTCAGGAACTTCATCGGGTTGGGCGTGTGCGTCAGCGTCGCCAGCCCCGCCCCATGCAGCGCCGCGATCATGAAGCCGACCGCGATCCCCACCGACTCGACCACATAGTAATTCTGCCGATTGTCCCCCACGCGCGGCCCCCCGCGCCGCTGCATGAACGGGATCACCAGCCAGGGCGCGCTCTCCAGGAATGGCTTGTCGGGGTCGGTCCCCAAGGGCGCCAGCGCCTCGAGCCACTCCGCGCTCGCGCGCCCCGCATAGAAGGCGCGCTCCTCCTCCTCCGCGGCCCCCCGGATGGCGCGCTTGATCGCCGGATCGGCCACCGCGACGAAATGCCAGGGCTGGTGGTTGGCCCCGCTCGGCGCGCTCGCCGCCGCGGCGATGGCATGGCTGATCACCGCGCGCGGCACCGGATCGGGCGCCAGCTCGCGCACCGTCCTTCGCTGCTCCATCAAGGCGCGGAACGCCGCTGCGCGCGCCTCCATCGCCTCGGGCGCCACCGGCGCATAACCCTCCAG
>JAUJOV010000031.1 GCA_030447545.1 Sphingomicrobium sp.
AGGCCGCGGGATCGTAGCGGGTGCTCAGGTACTCGCGGGTCGCAGATAAACTGTGCAGGTGGGCGGCCCGTCCAGCCGCCGGGCCGCTCGAGTTCATCTGCGGTGAACGCCACTGAATCGGATGTCCGCTTTCACCCATTGCGAGCCCTAGAGGAATCAGAGCCCGATGCCCTATCACCTTCGGCTACGTAGTTCGCTCAGGGCGTCGTCCACACTGGCTCAGTTGGCGCGGGGTCGGGAGTAGCAGTCTCCGGGTCATCGGTGTCTGGATTGAACGGCGGCTTCTCACTGGGTGCCGGAACGGGCGATGCGGGCTCCGAGGTGGCCGGCGCGGGCGATGTCCGCGGGGGGAGACTGGCCATAGTTGCATTCCTTTGCTGGTCAAACGCGGGCGTGGACCAAGCGGTTGCGTCAACATACCTTTCCCAGCGTGGAAGCGGACAGAAGGGCAACAGGGGCGCCAAATCCTTGAGGCATGCGGCGGTAGCGGTCGTTTCGAAGTCTTACGAGCCGGAGTGCATGCCTGGGCTAAGGGCGACCCCGCGATCCTTACCACCTGACTTTGCGGGACTACCTGCGCGGGCAGCCTGCGCTCGCCCCGGCGAATGAGCGGACAAAGCCGCGTGCGCCATGCTGCACCCGATCGGTGGAATGCGGACAGTGAGACACACGCGCATCAGGCTCTGGCCATCCGCGCATGCTGACGAACCCGCGTGCTTCGCAGGGGTGAAGAACCGCAAATCTCGTGATACGTTCTCGTGGCTGTTTGGAGGGCGCGATGGCCGCGGTTGAACTAAGGGGTGTATCAAAGTCGTTCGGCAGCACCGCCGTCCTGCGAAACATCGACCTTGCCGTTCACGACGGTGAATTCCTCGTGCTGGTGGGGCCTTCCGGCTGCGGCAAATCGACTTTGCTTCGGGCGGTCGCCGGTCTCGACGAGGTAGACGAGGGGGAAATGTTCATCGGCGGCAACCGGGTGAACGAGCTTCCTCCGGCCAAGCGCGGCATTGCAATGGTCTTCCAGTCTTACGCTCTGTACCCGCAGATGAGCGTTCGCGATAACATGGCATTTGGCTTGCGGCTCTCGGGAAAGAGCCGGGGCGAAATTGATACGGCAGTAGCAGACGCGGCAGAGCTTCTGGGACTTGATCAGCTGCTGGAGCGAAGGCCCAAGGCCCTGTCCGGCGGCCAGCGTCAGCGCGTAGCGATAGGCCGCGCAATCGTCCGCCAGCCTTCGGTTTTCCTCTTCGATGAGCCCCTCTCAAATCTGGATGCCGGGCTGCGCGTGCGCATGCGCTACGAATTTGCCCGACTGCACAAGCGGCTCAAAACGACGACCCTCTACGTGACACATGATCAGGTTGAGGCAATGACGCTCGCTGACCGGATCGCAATCCTCGACAGGGGAGAGATCCAGCAGCTCGGAACTGCGGCAGAACTCTATGATCGTCCCGCCAATCTGTTCGTCGCGGGATTCATTGGTTCTCCGCGAATGAACTTCCTCGAGGCCACGGTCGAAGAGGCGGCAGATCGCGGCAGCCGACTTCAACTCCGAGACGGTTCATCGCTTGAGGCATCGGCGGCCGCCGATGCCGTGCGCGCCGGGCAATCGGTGACTCTTGGAATTCGGCCCGAGCACCTCCGGCAGGTCCCTGACGGCCAGGGGACGATTGTCACCGTCACATTGATTGAATGGCTCGGCAATGTTCGCTTCGCCTATCTTGCGACGGAGGCTTCCGAGGAGCCGTTGATCATGCAAGTGCAGGCTGGCGACATGCTCGAGGAAGGGCAGTCGCTCAATGTCGGCGCATCGGCTGATGACTGCCACGTGTTCGACTCGGCCGGCAAGGCACTCGGCGGCCGCGTCGAACCCCCGGGCTCTCTGGCCGCCTAAACGGCGGGAATCCACTACTAATTGAACCACTTGCAGTCCTGCACAGTCGTGGTAGGTTTGTGATGTAACCGTTTACATCTTCGCGGTTCAAAGGCAGGCTCGTCGATGACGTTCGTTGAAGCGGAGTTCAGCCAAGTGAGCGCAAGGCGCATGCTCGCGTGAAAGGGGCTACGATCCGAGACGTTGCCCGGGCGGCGGACGTGTCCGTCGCGACGGTGTCCCGGACTCTCAACGGTTTCGACAATGTGGCGACCGCGACGCGGGACCGCATCCTGAAGATCGCCGGCACTCTGGATTACGTCCCTCACAGCAGTGCGCGCGCACTCTCGACCCGACGCACGGACACGATCGGAGTCCTGCTTCCCGACCTCTACGGGGAATTCTTTTCCGAGCTGATCCGCGGCATCGATCTTGCTGCCCGTGCCAGGGGCCTTCACCTCCTGCTGTCGAGCTCGCATGGGGATCCGCAGGAGGCCGCCGCAGCGTTGCGAGCAATGCGCAGCCGTGTCGACGCAGTCATTCTCATGTCACCCCAGGCCCGAAAGAATCTGGTCGGCCCGGGAAGCGTGGCCGGAGTGCCGGTGGTGCTGCTCGGAAGTTGCCCCGGGAGCGAGGCCGCGCCCTCATTCGTGATCGACAATTATGCCGGCGCGTTCGAGATTACGCGCCATCTGCTCAGCGCGGGCCACCGGCGGATCGCGTTCGTAGCGGGGCCACAGGACAACGTCGAGGCGAGGGAACGACTGCGGGGCTATCGCGCGGCTCTCAGCCAGGCTGCAGCGGCCGGTGCCGAGTGGATCATCGAGGGCGGCTTCTGCGAGGACTCGGGCCGACGCGCAGCGCAGGCGCTCGCAGGCGCCGGACTGCCGGACGCGATCTTCTGCGCCAACGACATGATGGCGATTGGTTGCCTCGACGCTCTTCGCGAAAAGGGCGTGAGAGTGCCCGAGGACGTTGCGCTTGCCGGCTTCGACGACATACCGATCAGCCGCTACGTCAATCCGCCGCTCACCACGGCGGCAGTTCCGATCGCCGATATCGCCCGCCAGGCGCTCGAATGCTGCGCCGACATCATCGCGGGCCGCGCTGTGGCCAACAGGCGCGTTTTCAAGCCGGAACTCGTCATCAGGGCATCCTCGATGATGCACAGAGACACAGCGGCCAACCAGTTTAGCGAGAGGGGATAAGTCATGCGTGTTCCAGTTTCAGCCAAAAAGCGGGTCTACGGAATCCGGGCGGCCCTGTTTGCCACTGCGCTGCTCGCCGCCGCGCCAGTCCACGCTCAGCTGACGACTGCCACCGTGAGAGGCCAGGTGACGACCTCGGCCGCCGCCGCTCCTGGAGCGACGGTCACCGCGCGAAACATCGAAATGGGCAACACTGCGAATACGACGGCTGGGCCGGACGGTTCCTACGTGCTGACCGGGCTTCGTCCCGGCACGTACGACATCAGCTTCGCCACTGCAGGGGGCCAACCGGTCACCCGCCGAGTGATCGTGTCGGTCGGACAAACCGCAACACTCGACGTCGACACGGCAACTCAGGCTGCGGAGCCGGTCGATGAAGCCGTCGCAACAACCGAAGGAGCAGCAGCGGCGCCAGGGGAGATCATCGTCATCGGCACGCGGCTGGTGGAAACCCGAACGTCAGAAGTGGCAACAAACGTCACCGATGACCAGATCGAGAACCTGCCGCAGAACAACCGCAACTTCCTCAATTTCGCGGCACTGGCGCCAGGCATTCGCGTCAACCCGAGCGAATTTCGCCAGACCTTCGCCGCTGGCGGAGTCGGTACCGATCCGAACGGCGACAGCTTCGGCGGTCCGCAGGTTAATGTTTTCATCGACGGTGTCAGCCTCAAGAGCAACATCAACCAGGGCGGCGTCGTCGGCCAGGACGTCAGCCGCGGTAACCCATTCTCGCAGCTGGCCGTCCAAGAGTTTCGAGTCCTCAGCTCTAACTTCAAGGCGGAGTTCGAGGACGCCGGTACCGCGATCATCACAGCGGTCACCAAATCCGGCACGAACCAGTTTAAAGCGGAGGCCTTCGGCTCGTATCAAAATGAGTCGCTGATCGCCCGGGACTTCTTCGTCGAGCGGGACGATCTCGATGAGCCGAAGCTCAAGCGCAAGCAATATGGCGCCGGAATTGGCGGTCCGATCATTCCTGACAATCTGTTCTTCTTCGCTGCGTACGAAGCGAACCTCCAGGACCGAGCCAGAACGGTCGTGCCTGGCGATCCAGGCGATCAGGCAGCGCTTCTGCCGATCGACCTTGACCAGTTCCGCGGCAGCTTCTCGAGTCCGTTCCGTGAGCATCTCGGCTTCGGCAAGCTCACCTGGCAGGCCGCCGACAATCAGCTCGTCGAGCTGAGCGGAAGCATTCGCAAGGAAACCGACCTTCGCGACTTCGGCGGCCAAGCGGCGCGCGAGCGCGGCACATCGGTGGAAAACGATGTCTACACCGGAAGGCTAAGATACGACTATTCCGGCGACGGCTTCCTTAACGAGGCGAGCATCGACTGGCTGAAGTCCGATCTGGCGTTTGGGGCCGACTTGGATGAAGGCTTCGGCCGCGTCTTTCAGGGTGTAATCCAGGTCGGCGGGCGGCCCTCGTTTCAGGAGGTCGAGCAGGAAGGCCTGACCTTCCGCAATAACTTCAGCCTGACCAACATCGACTGGAACGGCAGCCATCTGATCAAGGCCGGCGCCAAGCTCTCGCTGCAGAAGTATCGGGTCGGCGGCTCGGGGCCGTTCGCGAACCCCGAGTTCGAATTCCTTCGCGATCCAGAGCGCGGCCTCGACTTCAGCTTTCCGGCGGTGGTCCGCTTCGGCGCCGGCGACCCGGAGGTGACGGCCAAGACGACGCAAATCGGCCTTTTTGTCCAGGACGACTGGGAGGTGAACGAGCACCTGCTGGTCAATGCGGGCCTGCGCTGGGATTTCGACTCGAACGCCAAGAACAACAGCTTTGAAACGCCGGCGCGAGCGGCCGAAGCACTGCGGGCGCTTGGCGCTGATCCCCGAATCCAGCCTGCGTTCTTCGATGTCGAGGATTATATCTCGACCGGCGATCGCGAGCCCGATTGGGACAATTTCGCGCCGCGGATCGGCTTGTCCTACGACATCAATGCCAACCAGCGCACCGTCCTGTTCGCCGGCTATGGCCGCTACTATGACCGGGCATTGTTCCGCAGCGCGGCCGAGGAAACCCTGCTGTCGCAATTCCGGCAGGGCGACCTTCTGTTTTCCAGGGACGGCCAGCCGCGCGACGGGCGACCCACCATCCAGTTTCGCCCCGAATTCCTCACTGAGGAAGGCTTTGCCGCGCTGTTGGCGAGCCTAGCCGCCGACCCGACGTCGCCGGGAACCAGCGAGCTGCGGGTCATCCCGAACGACCTCAAAACGCCCTACACTGATCAGCTAAGCGTCGGCGTGCGGCAGCGGATCGGAATCTTCCGGACTTCGCTGACCTTCAATCATACGGTCGGCAAGAATCAGATCGGCTATGCGCCGCTCAACCGCTCCGCGGAGCCCGGTCCGAACGGGTTCTTCGACTTCATTCCGCTGATCAACGGCTACAGCAACGCGGTGGCCGCCTTCAACACCCGTGCGACCAAATACGACGCCGTGCTCCTGAGCGTTGACAAGCCCTACAGCAAGTCGTCGGGCTGGGGTGTCGGGCTGGCCTACACCGGCGTGCTGCGGTCGAAGGAACGTGGGTTCGCGTTCAACTTCGACCGACCAAATATCGGTGATGCGCCGTTCGTCCCGAACGCCGGAAATGAAAAGCATCGCGCGGTTCTGAACGGCATCGTCGATCTCCCGCTGGACTTCCGGGCCTCCGGTCTCGTCACCTACGGGTCGGGCGCGCCATTCTTCGTCATCGACGCGCGAGATGGCTTCCAACCGGATCGGATCCGGCTCGGCCACTTCGAGGATGTGCCGTACTTCCTCCAGGTTGATCTGAGACTACAGAAGATGTTCCGGCTGTTCGGCGATCGAGAGTTCAGCCTGTCGGCGGAAGTGTTCAACCTGTTCAACCGCGCGAATTTTGGCAGTGCCGAAGGCTTCATTTGCTGCGGCGGAAATCCGAACTTCGGTCGGCCCAACAGCCTGGCAGGGCCGCCGCGGAGCTTCCAGTTCGGGGTCGCAACCCGATTCTAATAGAAGCAGGGCCGCTGTTCGCAGCGGCCCTTCCGCTATCCGGAGAATCAGGTGACGACTCGTCGCGATCTCATGAAGCTGGCTGCGCTCGGCCTTTCGGGCCTGGCGGTGGGCTGCGTTGGCTATCGCTCCGCGCAGTCCAGCGGCCAGGCGGCCGAGGCGTTCCTCGACGACGTCCAGCACCGCACGTTCCGCTTCTTCTGGGACACGACTAACCCGCGAAACGGCCTCGCTCGGGACCGCTATCCGACACCGTCTTTTGCCAGCATGGCCGCAGTCGGATTCGCGCTGACGGCCTATCCAATCGGAGTGCATCGCGGCTTCGTAGACAGGCGCGCGGCCGCCGACCGGACGCTCGCAACGCTGCGATTCCTGGCGAACGCGCCGCAGGGTGACGGGCCCGCTGGAATGACCGGGTACAAGGGCTTCTTCTACCATTTCGTCGACATGGAGCACGGGCGCCGCTTCGAGCAGACCGAGCTTTCGACCGTCGACACCGCGCTCCTGCTCGGGGGCATGCTGTTCGCGCAGAGCTATTTCGATGGTCCCGGCGAAGCCGAAATCCGCGACCTCGTCGACCGCATCTACGCCCGCGTGGACTGGCGCTGGAGCCAGGCGCGGCCGCCGACCATCGCGCTCGGCTGGTCGCCGGAGAAGGGGCATTTGCCGTACGACTGGATCGCCTACAGCGAGGCGATGCTGGTTTATATCCTCGCGCTCGGCTCCCCAACGCATTCGCTCGGCCCGGAGAGCTGGACCGCCTGGTCGGCCGGTCTGCCGAAGCACTGGCGGAGCGAGGACGGGCAGCAGTTCGTCCGCTTCGGCCCCCTGTTCGGCCACCAGTACAGCCATATCTGGGTCGATTTCCGTGGCATCCGCGACGCCTTCATGCGCGAAAAGGGCCTCGATTATTTCGAGAACAGCCGCCGCGCGACGCTCGCCCAGCACGCCTATGCGCTTCGCAACCCGATGGGCTGGAAGGGCTACGGCCCGCGCCTGTGGGGCCTCACCGCCTGCGACGGACCGGCCGACGTGACGGTCGAGGTCGAAGGCCGCAGCCGCACCTTTCGCACCTACGCCGCCCGCGGCCCGTGGGATTTCGACGACGGCACGATCGCTCCGACAGCGGTCGGCGGCTCGGTCCCGTTCGCGCCCGAGTTGTGCATTCCGACATTGACGGCGATGCGCGCCGACCATGGCGAGCACCTTTACGGGCAATATGGCTTCCTCGACTCTCTCAACATGACGATTCCGCCCACAGTCCCGCTCAAGCACGGACGCCATGTGCCTGGCCGCGGCTGGTATGACGGCGACTATCTCGGAATCGACCAGGGGCCGATCCTCGCAATGATCGAGAACTACCGCTCCGGGCTGGTGTGGCGGCTGATGCGCTCCAACCCGCACGTCCGCCGCGGGCTCGAGCGCGCCGGCTTCACCGGCGGCTGGTTGGGCGCATGAGGCTCCTGCTCATCGCTCTCCTCACCCTGTGCGGCTGCGCCGCGAAAGACAACGACCGCGAAGTGGTGAAATTCTGGGCAATGGGCCGCGAAGGCGAGGTCGTCGCCGAGCTCATCCCCGAGTTCGAGCGGCTCCATCCCGGCATCGACGTCGAGCTCCAGCAAATCCCGTGGACTGCAGCGCACGAGAAACTGCTCACCGCCTTTGCCGGACGAGTGACGCCCGACGTCGCTCAGCTCGGGTCGAGCTGGGTGCCCGAGCTCGTCGCGCTGCGCGCGCTCGAGCCGCTCGACGAGGAGGTCGCGCGCTCAAAGACGGTCGATCCCAAAGACTATTTTCCGGGCGGCTGGGCTGGCAATGTGATCGACGGCCGCACCTGGGGCGTACCCTGGTATTCCGACACGCGAATCCTCTTCTACCGCAGCGACCTGCTGCGGGAGGCAGGCTTTGACCGCGTACCCGAAAATTGGGCGGGCTGGGTGCAGGCGATGCGCGCAATCAAGCAGCGCGCCAATCCCCGCGATTTTGCGATCTTCCTGCCGATCAACGAATATGAGCCGTTGCTCGCCTTCGCGCTCCAGCAGCCCGAGCCGCTGCTTCGCGACGGCGGCCGCTTCGGCAATTTCGAATCGCCGGGCTTCGTCCGTGCTTCGAACTTCTACTTCAGCCTGTTCGACCAGAGCCTCGCCCCGCGCGCGACCAACACCCAGATCTCGAACATCTACGACGAGTTCGCCAAGGGCCACTTCGCCTTCTTCATCACCGGCCCGTGGAACATCGGCGAGTTCAAGGATCGCTTGCCGGCCGAGCGTCAGGACGACTGGATGACCGCTCCCCTTCCAGGGCCCGACGGGCCCGGCCTGTCGATCGCCGGCGGCTCCAGCCTCGCGCTTTTCGCCCGCTCGAAGCAGAAAGCGGCCGCCTGGAAGCTGGTCGAATATCTGTCGCGCCCGGAGGTCCAGCTGCGCTTCTTCGAGCTGACCGGGGACCTTCCGCCGCGGCGCAGCGTGTGGAACGCCAAATTGCTCGCCAGCGACCGCTACGCCCAGGCGTTCCGCCAGCAGCTCGAGCGTACCGAAGCCCCGCCGCAGGTTCCCGAATGGGAGCGCATCGGCCAGCAGATGCGCATCGTGTCGGAGCGCGTGGTCGCCGGTCAGATCACTCCGACGCAGTTCCGAGCGACGCTCAACGCGGACACGAACGACATGCTCGAGAAGCGGCGCTGGATGCTCGAGCGGGAGGCGCGGCAATGACTCGCCGGGCGCAAACCGGCTGGGCCTTCGCCGGCCCGGCGCTCGCCATGCTCACGATCTTCTTCTTCGTGCCCGTGCTGCTCGCCTTCCTGCTCAGCCTGACGGACTTCGATCTCTATGCGCTTGCGGACTTCTCCGACCTCAGGTTCGTCGGCTTCGGCAATTATTCCGAACTGTTCAACACGCCTTTGTTCTGGAAGGCCCTGTCGAATACCTTCTATTTCGTCATCGTCGGAGTGCCGCTGTCAATCGGCCTGTCGCTCGGCGCGGCGCTGCTGCTTCATGGGCTGACTGCGAAGCTGGCGGGCTTCTTCCGTACCGCTCTGTTCGCTCCGGTGGTGACCACGCTCGTCGCCGTCGCGGTCATCTGGCGATACCTGCTGCACACCCGCTACGGGATGATCAATTACGGCCTTGAAAGCCTCGGCATCGATCCGGTCGACTGGCTCGGCGATCCGGACTGGGCAATGCCGGCGATCATCTTCTTCGCGGTGTGGAAGAACTTCGGCTACAACATGGTGATCCTGCTCGCCGGACTGCAGACGATTCCGTCCGACCTCTACGAAGCCGCACGAATCGACGGCGCAAACCGCTGGCAGCAGTTCCGCCATGTGACTCTGCCGGGCCTGGCGCCGATGCTGCTGCTGGTGTCGATCCTGACCATGGCCGGCTACTTCCAGCTGTTCGCCGAGCCTTATGTGATGACTCAGGGCGGTCCGGTCGAAAGCACCGTCAGCGTACTCTACTTCATGTACGAGCAGGGCTTCAAATGGTGGAACCTCGGAGTCGCGTCCGCGGTCGCCTTCATCCTGTTCCTGATCATCTTCGCCCTGACGCTGATCCAATATCATTTCGCCAGCAAGCGGGGGGCGGCGTGATGCGCAGTTCACGGCGTGCCAGATTCGTCCATTTCCTGCTCCTCGCCGTGGTTGCCGCGTTCGCGCTGTTCCCGCTGCTGTGGATGCTGTCGGTGTCACTGATGGCTCCTGGCGAAGCGAGCCAGTTCCCGCCGCCGATGCTGCCGGACAAGCCGGGCCTCAGCGCCTACAGCTCCTTGTTCGAAACCACCGGCATCACCCGCTACTTCCTCAACAGCCTGCTCATCGCGACGCTCGGCACCGCGCTGTCGCTCGCATTCAACACCACGGCCGGCTACGCTTTCGCCAAGCTGCGCTTCACTGGTCGCGACCGCATCTTCCAGCTGCTGCTCCCAGCGCTGGTGATCCCCGCCCAGGTGACCATGCTCCCGCTGTTCCTGATGCTGAAGGAGATCGGGCTGATCAACAGCTTCGCCGGCGTGCTCGTGCCGGTGACTGCAAGCATTTTCGGCATCTTCCTCGTTCGTCAATACGCCTTGTCCGTGCCAAACGAGCTGCTGGAGGCGGCGCGGATCGACGGTGCCAGCGAGTGGCGCATCTTCCTGCAGATCGTACTGCCTACGCTCACGCCGATCATCATCACGCTGGCGCTGTTCACCTTCCTCGGCGTGTGGAACGACTTCATGTGGCCGCTGATCATCCTCACCGACCAGGAGAAGTATACGCTTCCGGTGGCCATCGCCGCGCTCTCGCGCGAGCACGTTCAGGACAATGAGCTGATGATGGCGGGGTCGGTGCTGACCGTGCTTCCGGTGCTGCTGCTCTTCCTGGTCCTTCAGCGCTATTACATGCACGGCCTGATGGCGGGGAGCGTGAAGGGGTGAGGCCTGTCGCCAAGGTCCTCGCGGCCCTTGTTCTGATTGCGGCAGGCTCCGCAGCTACGCCCGGCGATCGCCTTCTCGACAATTTGGACCGACCGACCGCCTGGACCGCGTCTTCCTCGGACGGCGTCGAAGGCAAGGCGAGCACGATTCAAGGGGACAGCGGGCGCGCGCTTCGCCTCGATTACGATTTCGCCCGAAGCTCCGGCTACGCCTTCGTCAGGCGCGAGTTGCCGCTCGAGCTTCCCGACAATTTCGAGCTGCGATTCAAGCTTCGCGGCGCAGGCCCAGCCAACACGCTCGAGATCAAGCTGGTCGACCAGAGCGGCGACAACGTCTGGTGGCACCGCAAGACCGAGTTCCGCCCGCCGAAGGACTGGACCAGCGTTCGGGTCAAGCGCCGCCAGATCGAATTCGCTTGGGGCCCGACGAAGGACAAGACGCTGCGCCGGGCTGCAGCAATCGAGTTCGTCGTTGCGGCGGGCTCGGGCGGAGGCAAGGGGTGGATCGCCCTCGACGATCTGGTTCTCAGGCCGCTTCCGCGGGACCCGGCCGTCCCGCCGCCGGTGCGCGCCCGCGGATCGGCGGATGGGCGACTTGCAGTGGACGGCAACCCCGCGACGTTGTGGCGCGGCAGCGCCGGCAAGGCGCTGGAGCTCGACCTCGGCTACCAGCGCGAATTCGGCGGGCTCGTGCTCCACTGGGCGCCGGGGGCGTTCGCGTCCGACTATGCAATCGAGCTTTCGCCGGACGGCAGACAATGGCGATCGGTGCGCGAAGTACGCGGCGCCAATGGCGGAACCGATTGGCTTCGGCTCGAGGAGAGCGAAGCACGTTTCGTGCGGCTGCGGCCGTTGCGTGTCCCGACGCCGGGCTTCGCCCTTGCCGAGATCGAAGTGCAACCGCTCGCCTTCGGCGCATCCGACAACAGCTTCGTCAGCGCCGTTGCCGCGGCAGCCAGGCGCGGGCTCTACCCGCGCGGCTTCGTCGGCGAGCAGAACTATTGGACCCTGGTCGCAACGCCCGAGGGCGGCGACAGCGGCCTGATGGACGAGGACGGGGCGATCGAGGTCGGCCGCGGAGGCTTTTCGGTCGAGCCATTCGTGCTCGCGGGTGACCGGCTTTTCACCTGGGCAGACGTGAAGACTGACCAGCGCCTGCGCGACGGCTCCCTGCCCGTTCCCGGCGTCGAGTGGAGCACCGGCCAATGGACGCTGTCTATGAGGGCCATCGCTCAGAAGGACCGCCTCCTGGCCCGCTACTCGCTTCGCAACTCGAGCAAGTCGGTTCAGGACCTCGCGCTCGTCCTTGCAGTGCGCCCGTTCCAGGTGAACCCGCCGCAGCAGTTCCTGAACATCACCGGAGGGGTCAGCCGGCTGTCCGATCTGCGCTGGGACGGATCCGCATTGCACGTGAATGGCGCGCCGCGAGTTATTCCGGCGAGCAGGCCGGACGAAGTGAAGATCGCCACCTTCGATTCGGGGCCGCTCCCTGCGTTCCTGTCCAGCGCGGCCGGAGGCGCGGTTGCGGACCCAACCGGCCTCGCATCCGCGGCACTGATCTACCGAGCGCGCCTGGAGCCCGGCGAGAAGCACGACATGGCCCTCGAGCTACCTCTTCCGGGCGCCCCGGCATCGCCGCCCTTCTCCCTGGCCGACGCTGCGCGGGCGGAGGAACAGGCCGTTCGCCTGTGGCAAGAGCGGCTCGGTCCAGCCACCTTCGCCGGCCCCGACGCCGCCGAGCCCTTGTTCTCCACCTTGCGAACCAGCCTTGCGCACATCCTGATGACCCGCGAAGGGCCGGCTCTGCGGCCCGGCTCACGCGCCTATGCCCGCTCATGGATCCGCGACGGTGCAATGATGTCCACGGCACTTTTGCGACTGGGCGAAGTGGCCGCCGCCGAGCAGTTCCTCAATTGGTACGCGCCGTTCCAGTACCCCGATGGAAAGGTGCCCTGTTGCGTCGACCGCCGCGGCGCCGACCCGGTCCCGGAGCATGACAGCCATGGCGAACTGATCCACCTGGTTGCACAGCTCCATCGCTACGCCCCGGACCGTGCACGAAGCGAGCGCCTGTGGCCCCGCGTGCGTGCCGCGGCCGATTATATCGAGAGCCTGCGCAACAAGACCAAGGTGCCCGAAAACCGATCCGCCGGCCGGCGCCAGTTCTATGGTCTCCTGCCGCCGTCGATCAGCCACGAGGGCTATTCCGCAAAGCCGATGCACAGCTACTGGGACGACTTCTGGGCACTGGCCGGATTGAAGGACGCTGCCTGGCTGGCGCAGGCGCTTGGCAAGCCGGATCAAGCCGCGCTGATGAGCGCGCGCGCGCAAGCGTTCCGCTCCGACATCCTCGCCTCGATCGCAGCCGCTCGCGATGTGCACGGCATCGCCTTCATCCCGGGCGCGGCGGACCTCGGCGACTTCGATGCGACCTCGACGACCATCGCGCTGTCGGTGGCCGGCGAGCAGCATCATCTGCCTGCAGACGCTCTCGCCGCGACGTTCGAGCGTTACTGGAGCGAGTTCGTCGCGCGCCGCGACGGCGCCCGGGCGTGGGAGGCCTATACGCCCTACGAGTGGCGCAACGTCGGTGCATTCACCAGGCTCGGTTGGCGCGATCGCGCGACCGAGCTCGTGTCTTTCTTCATGGCCGACCGCAGGCCGACCGCGTGGAACCAGTGGGCGGAGGTCGTCGGCCGGCAACCGCGCGAGCCGCGGTTCCTGGGCGACATGCCGCATGGCTGGGTTGCGTCCGACTTCATCAACGCAGTGCTCGACATGCTGGTCTATGAGCGCGAGCAGGACCGTTCGCTGGTGCTCGCCTCCGGCATTCCGGGCGGGTGGCTGGAAGGGAAGGGCGTGACCGTCAGCGGCCTCCGGACCCCGTATGGAACACTGGGCTACAGCCTCCGTTCGGCCGGAGGCTGGACTCAGCTCGAATACCGGCTCAACGGGACTCCACCGCCCGGCGGTCTTGTGTTCGAACCATCGCGGCCGGAGCGTGAGGCGGCCGCCGGGATTCGCCTTCAAGGCAGCAGCGGCAGCCTGCGGGTCAGGAATCGCTGAATGACACCTCCGCCGCCATCGCCAACTCCCCTCAACGAGAGCAGCGCCAATGTCTGACGAATATCGATTTCCAGACGGGTTCCTGTGGGGTGCCGCGACGTCCGCTTACCAGATCGAGGGCTCGCCCTTGGCCGACGGCGCCGGCCCGAGCATTTGGCAGCGGTTCGTCCACACGCCAGGGCGTACCGTTGCGGGCGACACCGGCGATATTGCCTGCGACCATTACAATCGCTGGCGCGACGACGTCGGGCTGATGCAGTCGCTGGGCCTGCAGGCATACCGGTTCAGCATCAACTGGGGCCGCATCTTTCCGGAAGGCACCGGCCGGGTCAACGAGGCCGGAATCTCGTTCTACGACCGGCTGGTCGACGCGCTTCTCGCCGCGGGCATCGAACCGCTCCCGACGCTCTATCACTGGGACCTGCCCGCTGCCCTCGATGATCGCGGCGGCTGGCTCAACCCGGATATAGCGCACTGGTTTGCCGACTACGCAGAGGCCATGTTCCGGCGTCTCGACGATCGGGTAAAGCGATGGGCGACACTCAACGAGCCTTGGGTGATCACCGACGGCGGTTATCTCCACGGCGCGCTCGCGCCAGGTCATAAAAATCTGTTCGAGACGCCGATTGCATCGCGAAACCTGCTGCTTGCCCACGGCGCTGCGGTCCAGAGATACCGTGCGATCCCGGACGCAACGACGTGGGCATTGTCGTCAATCTCGAACCCGAAATACCCGGCGACTTTCGAGGAGCGCGACCGCGAAGCGGCCGAGCGGTCCGCCGCTTACATGAACAGGCAGTACCTCGACCCGGTCTTCGGCCTCGGCTGCCCGGCAGCGATGCAGCAAATCTTTGGCCAGGCATGGCGGGAATGGACGGACGAGGAGCTTGCGCTGGCCGCCCAGCCGATCGACTGGCTCGGAGTCAATTACTACACGCGCGGGCTGATGAAGGACGCGCCCGAGAAGTGGCCCGTCGGCGCGGATTACGTCGCCAATCCTGAGGCGACCTACACCGAGACAGTCTGGGAAGTCTTCGACCAGGGGCTGACCGAGACGTTGCTGTGGGTGAAGGAGCGCTACGGCAATCCCCCGGTGTACATCACCGAGAACGGCAGTGCCTTCTATGACCCGCCGGTGGCGAGCCGTGGGCGCGTGCGCGACCCCCTTCGCGTCGATTACCTTCAACGCCATCTTTGTGCCGTGCTGGAGGCGATCCGGCAGGGAGCCGATGTTCGCGGGTACATGGCCTGGTCCCTGTTTGATAATCTCGAATGGTCGCTGGGCTTCGCCAGGCGGTTCGGCATTGTCCATGTGAACTTCGAGACCCAGGAACGGACGCCGAAGGACAGCGCGGTGTACTACTCGCAGATCATCGCCAGCAATGGATCAGCGCTCGGCTCGGAGCCGGATGCCGTGCTTCTGTCTGCTCAGGCGCGCGGTGTTCCGCTCGGTTCAGTCGATCAACCGGTGCGAGTGGCGGCGCACGGTTCGTGACCTGCGTCAGTTAAGCTTGCGGCGCTCCTGCCCGCATTGGCTTGAACCCGTGGAATTAGGCTTTCCTGCCAAGGCGAGACCTGAGCCGATGCAGCCGGGGAATGCCGGGCGGAAGGCCAGGCAGGCGCTGTTGCCGCTGCTATTGCTGGCGGTGTTGGTCCTTGGCGGTTGCCAGCATGTGATCGAACCGCCTGCCACCGTGTCGGACCCGGTGCGCGTGTTTGTCATCGACTACGGCCGTCATGCGAGCCTTGCGCTGCCGAAGGAGGACTCCGGCCTCGTCGAATGGTCCTGGGGTGATTGGAACTGGTTCGCGCTCGAGCGCACCGGCCTCCCGGATGGCCTGCAGGCACTGTTCGCCTCGCCGCGCTCAACGCTCAGCCGGCGTGAGCTTACCCGGGCGCAGGATGCGGAGGAACTTGCCGCACGCGTCGGGGCCGAGGAGCTTTTATCTTTTGATGTGGAGCGCGAGCGGGCGCGGGCGCTGCAGCGCCACCTGGAATTGCGATGGCTGCGCCGGCGCAGGGAGGCGGTAGCGCATCGCAGCGGCCGCACCTTCGTGCCAGACGACAGTCGCTACAGCCTGTTCAACAATTCGGTGCACGAGCTGGTCCGATGGCTCGAGGCGCTCGGAGCGAACGTGTCGGGAACGGGCGTGACGGCCAATTTCAAGCTGCGCGAGCCTCGATCCGCGCCGCACCGGCCGCGGCCGGCGGCGCGGCCGTCACATAACGCCCGTTATCATACGTGCGCGGCTGGTACGTTGCGCGCCGTCCGGTTTGCCGGACTGGCAAATAACCTGTTGGCGATCGCATCTGTGGCCAGCGGTCCCAAATCTTGCGTGGGACCAGGTGGTCCCAATCCACAGGTTTGTGGTCAACGCGAGTTGACCACGCTGGAAAGCGCTGCGGGGCGCTAGCAGCGTAAGCGGACCATTGAGAGGAGATGCGCATGTCGCAGGAGCCAGAATGCACACTCGCGGACTTTGTACGAGAACTGGTCGCGACGGCTGAGGAATGGCAGGAGTGGCATGAGGTAAAGGACGCTTCGCCGCCCGTCGCGACAACGCGGCCGGCGCCGCCAACTTCCCACCTGATGTATCTTCGAGAGATGGAAGATCCCTCGCCAAGCTTCCTGAAGAAGGAAGAGCTGGGCGCTCGCCTGATTGAGCGACTCCGAGAGCTGCTAAAGCCCGGCGATTGGGCGGTGACCGGTCGGCACGGCACGCCTCCGGTCCGTCGGGACCCTCGAGCCCGAAGACCTCGCGCACGCCTCCATCGACTTCATGGCGAATAGGATCGGCTCTTTTCAGTCTGTCCGGCTCAAACGCGGACGCGCAGAGTCGAGATCCCAGGTCCTCACCCGCTTCATTGAGCAAGTTTGCTTCGCCGCGGGCAATCCGGGAACACCGCTAAAAAAAGACACGATCCGGGAGCTGGCCCGGCACCTCTGCTTTGCCAAGTATCTCCGTGACGCTCTGCCGAACGCCTCGTTCATCGGATTCACCGGCACGCCCATCGAGAGTGATGACGTCAGCACCAAGGCGGTCTTCGGCGACTACATCGACGTCTACGATATCAGCCGGGCAGTGGAGGATGGGGCGACCGTCCCGATCTACTATGAGAGCCGCCTGGCGCGGATCGAGCTGGACGAGGACGAGAAGCCGCGGATCGACGAAGAGATCGAGGAGCTGACCGAGGACGAGGCGGTCACCGAGGCCGAACGCCTGAAGGCCAAGTGGGCGCGCGTGGAAGCGCTCGTCGGGGCCGACAAGCGGATCGAGATGGTCGCGGAGGACATCGTCGAGCACTTCGAGGCACGGCTCCAGGCGCTCGACGGCAAGGCAATGATCGTCTGCATGAGCCGGCGCATCTGCGTGGCGCTCTACGGAGCCATCGTGAAGCTGCGGCCGGAGTGGCACAGTGGCGACGACGAGGCCGGCACGATCAAGGTGGTGATGACGGGCGCCGCCTCCGACCCGCCGGAATGGCAGCAACATATCGGGACCAGGCCGAAGAAGCGGCGCGAACTGCTCGCCAAGCGCGCCAAGGATGCCGACGATCCGCTGAAGCTCGTCATCGTCCGCGACATGTGGCTGACAGGCTTCGACGCGCCTTCCATGCACACCATGTATGTGGACAAGCCGATGAAGGGGCACGGCCTGATGCAGGCCATCGCCCGCGTGAACCGTGTCTTCCGCGACAAGCCGGCCGGCCTAATCGTCGATTACATCGGCATCGCCCAGAACCTCAAAGGCGCCCTAGCGATCTATTCCGGCAGCGACCGCCAGCAGGTCGGCATCGACGAGGCGGAAGCCGTTCGCGTCATGTTGGAGAAGTATGAGGTGGTGCGGTCGATGTTTCGGCCGGACACCGCTGGAGGGTTCGACTATCGCCCTGCGCTCGTTCCCGCAGCCTCACCTTCGGAGCGCCTCAAGGTCATGGCCGGTGCGCTGGCGTGGGTACTCGATATGCAGCAGGCGCAGGCGGCCAAGGAGAAGGACGAGGAGGCGAAGAAGCGGGCGCACCGGCGCTATGGCGACGCCGTCGTGGCGCTGGGGAAGGCGTTCGCTTTGGCTGCAGCGACCGAGGAGGCTTGCGCGATCCGGGATGAGGTCGGCTTCTTCCAGGCGATCCGCGCGGCGCTCCTCAAGAGCACTGCCGGGGGCACCAAGAAGAGCGCGGCAGAGAAGGAGCTGGCGATCCAGCAGATCGTCAGCCGTGCCGTCGTTTCCACCGGAATCATCGACATCATGCGGGCGGCTGGGATCGAGAGCCCCGACATCTCCATCCTCTCCGACCAGTTCCTCGCCGAGGTCCGGCAGATCGAGCGCAAGACCTTGGCGTCGAGGCGTTGCGGAAGCTCATCAACGGAGAGGTGAAGGCGCGGAGCCGGACCAACGTCACGCAGTCGAAGGCGTTCTCCGAACGGCTGGAGCAGGCAATCGCCCGCTACCATTCGAACGCGATCACGACAGCGGAGGTCCTGGAGCAGCTCATCCAACTCGCCAAGGATATTCAGGCGGCGCGTCAGCGGGGCGAAGAGCAGGGCCTCACTGAGGAAGAGATCGCCTTCTACGACGCGCTCGCGGAGAATGAGAGCGCCCGGGACGTTCAGCATCTTGGCCGAGGCTCCGGTCGAGACGATGATGGAAAG
>JAUJOV010000032.1 GCA_030447545.1 Sphingomicrobium sp.
GGCGCCGAGATCGGCGAGGAGCTGCGTGCACCAGGGACCGGCGAGGACCCGGCTGAGGTCGAGCACGCGGACCCCGGCGAGCGGCGCGGTCATGGTTTGCGCCTGCTCCAGATGCGGCGGGCGGCAAGCACTGCGCGCGCGGCATTGTGGCCCGGAGCGCCGGTGACTCCACCGCCGGGGTGCGCTCCCGAGCCGCACAAGTAGAGGCCGGCAAGCGGCATTCGATAGTCGGCCGCGCCGATCATCGGGCGCGCGCTGAACAATTGGTCGAGACCCATCTGGCCGTGGAAGATGTCGCCGCCGATGAGACCAAAGCGGCGCTCGAGGTCGAGCGGGGAATGGATCTGCCGGCCGATCACCGACGCGGCGAAGCCGGGCGCGTGCTGATCGACCGTCGCGATGATCGCGTCGGCGGCTTTCTCGCGCTCCTCGTCCCAGCTGCGGCCCGGACCCAGATCGTAGCGGAAGTGCTGGCAGAACAGGGAGGCGACATGCCTGCCTCTGGGCGCGAGCGACTGGTCGAGGGTCGACGGGATCAGCATCTCGATGATCGGCTCGCGCGCCCAGCCGTTGACCCTCGCGTCGACCCAGGCTCGGTCCATGTAGCCGAGGCTCGGTGCGATGATGATTCCGGCCGACAAATGGTCGCCCTTCTTGGGAAGCACGGTGAACTTCGGCAATTGCGACAGAGCAACGTTCATGCGGAAGGTGGCGCTTTCGCACTTCCACCGCGCCATTCGGCTGTGCACGTCGGGCTGTACCGCGCCCTGCGGCACGAGGCGGTCGAATAGCAGCTTCGGGTTCACTCCGGCGACGACGCAGCCGGCGCGCCATGCCTTGCCGCCGGCGGTGACTCCGGTCGCTTGGGCGCCGTTACGATGCTTCTCGACGATCACTTCCTCGACCGGCGTTCCGAGCAATATGTCGACGCCCTTCTCGCGCGCTGCCCGGGCCATGGCCTGGGTGATCGAGCCCATGCCGCCGATCGCATGGCCCCAGGCGCCGGGCAGTCCGGCTGCTTCTCCGAACAGGTGATGGAGCAGCACATAGGCGGTGCCGGCCGCATAGGGCGACGCGAAATTGCCGACGACGCCGTCGAAGCCGAACAGGGCCTTGGCAAGCTCGCCATCGAAATGGCGGTCGAGGATTTCGCCGGCGCTGCGCGTCGCGAAATCGTGGATCACCCGGATTTCAGGCGTCGAAAGTCCGACGAAGTCGCGGCCGAGGCTGAGCAGCGATCCGACGCCCTTCACGCCCGCGCCGATTTCCGGCGGAGCTCGAAGCAGCCACTTGCGGATCAGCGGAACGGCGGCCTCGAGCTCGGCAATGTAGCGGTCATAGCCTGGACCATCGGCCTTGTTCAGCCGCACGATCTCCTTGCGCGTGAGGCCGCCCCGCCCCGCGACCAGATATTCGCCGTCGCCGGGCAGGAAATTGTCGCGCTTGCGAAGCACGACCTTCAGCCCGTGCCGCTCGAGCTCCATGTCGCGGATGACCCTGGGCTGGAGCAGGCTGACGGTGTAGGCCGCAGCCGAGTTGCGAAAGCCCGGCAGGAACTCGTCCGTCACTGCCGCGCCGCCGACGTTGCCGCTGGCTTCAAGCACCGCGACCTTCATGCCCCTGGCGGCGAGATAGTAGGCGCAGGTCAGGCCATTGTGGCCGGCCCCGATCACAACCGCATCGTGCATCAGCGCATCAGCACCAGTTCTTCCGACATGGTCGGGTGAATCGCGACTGTGGCGTCGAAGTCCGACTTCTTGAGCCGCGCCTTCACCGCCACCGCGGCGGCCTGCAGGATTTCCGGCGCGTCGGGGCCGATCATGTGCACGCCGACGATCCGGTCGCTATCGCCTTCGACCACCAGCTTGTAGAGCGAGCGCTCGTTGCGGCCGGCGAGCACGTTCTTCATCGGGCGGAAGTCCGACGTGTAGCACTTGACCGCACCCAGCCGGTTGCGCGCCTGGCCTTCGGTGAGGCCGACGCCGGCGAGCGGCGGGTGGCTGAACACCGCGCTCGGGATGCAGTCATAATCGACCTGGCGCGGCTTGTTGCCGAAGAAGCTGTCGGCGAACGCCTGACCCTCGCGGATGGCGACGGGCGTGAGCTGCACCCGATCGGTGACGTCGCCGACGGCAAAGATCGACGGTACCGACGTGCGATTGTCGTCGTCGACCTTGATCTGGTTCTTTTCTCCGAGCTCAAGGCCGGCCGCTTCGCAGCCGAGGTTCTCGACGTTCGGCCGCCGTCCGACCGCGAACAGCACCTGGTCGGCCTCGATGTCGTCGCAGCCGGTCATGGTGACCCGAAGGCCGCGATTGTCGGCCGGCTCGATGCGTTCGATCGTCGCGTTGAACTTGAAGTCGATGCCCTTCTTCAGCGAGATCTGGAGCAGGCGGTCGACGATCTGCTGATCGTAGCCGCGGAGCAGCGTGTCGGTTCGGTTGACCAGGGTCACCTGGCTTCCGAACTGGTGGAAGATGCCCGCGAACTCGTTGGCGATATAGCCGCCGCCGACGATGACGATCCGCTCGGGCAGCTCGTCGAGGTGGAAGGTTTCGTTCGAGCTGATCGCATGCTCGATCCCGGGCATTTCTGGCATCAGCGGGCGAGCGCCCGTCGCGATGAGGATCTTGTCGGCTGTGAGTCCGCGGCCCGATGCGAGCTGCACTGAATTGGGCGCGGTGAGCACCGCGCGCTCGTGGAAGATCTCGACGTCGTGGTTGGTCAGCGTCTCGGTGTAGGCGCCCTCCAGGCGGGAGACTTCGGCGAGCACATTGTCGCGCAGGACCGGCCAGTCGAACCGGCACTGAGTGATGTCCCAGCCGAACATCGCGGCGTCGTTGAGGTCCTCTGCGAAGTGAGCGCCGTAGACCAGCAGCTTCTTGGGCACGCAGCCGCGGATCACGCAGGTGCCGCCGACCTTGTGCTCCTCGGCGATGGCGACGCGCGCGCCGTGGTTCGCGGCGACGCGCGCCGCTCGGACTCCGCCGGAGCCGGCGCCGATCACGAACAGGTCAAAGTCGGCCACTCTAGACCCCTGCCCTTTCCATCAGCGCCAGCGTCGAGGGATCGAACTCTTCGTCGTCCCCACCCTGGTCGAGCTTGCGTGCGATGTCCTTGCCGAGCTCGACTCCGAACTGGTCGAACGGGTTGATCCCGAGCAGCACCGCGTTGGCGAAGGTGCGGTGCTCGTAGAAAGCGATCAGAGCGCCGAGCGTTCGCGCGTCGAGCCGGTCGAGCAGGATGGTCGTGCTCGGCCGGTCGCCGGAATAGCTTCGGTGCGGGCCCTCGCCCCGGCGCCCGTGCATCAGTGCAGCGCCTTGCGCAAAGGCATTGAGCAGAAGCGAGCGGTGGTGGTCGGGGCCAAGCGAATGCTCGGCCTCCGCCACCGCGACGAACTCCACGGGGACCAGGATTGTCCCCTGGTGGAGCAGCTGGAACACCGCATGCTGCGCGTCGGTGCCGGTTCCGCCCCAGGTGACCGGCGCGCTTGGCTGGTCGAGCGGCCGGCCGTCCAGAGTCGCGGACTTGCCGTTGGACTCCATCTCGAGCTGCTGGAGGTAGAAAGGAAGCAGGCGAAGCCGCTCGTCATAGGCGAACAGGGCCCGGGTCTGGCAGCCGAAGCGGCGCACGTAGAGCCGGTCAGCGAACGCCGCGATCAGCGGTGCGTTGCGCTGCGGCTCGGCGAAGCGGAATTGGCGGTCCATCTCGGCCGCGCCCTCGAGCAGCTCCTCGAACGCGCTCCAGCCGAGCGCGAGGGCTGCGGAGACGCCGACCGAGCTCCACAGCGAATAGCGGCCGCCTACGCCTTCACCGAACTGCAGCACGCGAGTCTCGTCGATGCCCGCCTCGACCGCCGCTTGCGGGCGCGCGGTGACGGCGATCACTCGACCATCCGGATCGCCGACGCCCGCCGAGCGCAGCCAGTCGAGGCCGGCAGACATGTTCGCCAGAGTTTCGGCGGTGGTGAAGGTCTTCGAGGCGACGACGACCAGGGTGGTGGCCGGATCGAGCGGCCGGACCGCGTCGTCGAACGCCTCCCCGTCGATGTTCGACAGGAACCGCACCTGGAGCCGCGACCCGCGACGGCCGAGCGCGTCGACCAGCAGCGCGGGGCCCAGCACGGAGCCGCCGATGCCGATGTGCAGGATGCCGGTGACCTCGCCAAATGCGCCCGCCTCGACCGCGTCCGCCAGCGCCCGCATGCGCGTGCGGCGAGCGGCGGCGAGCCCGACCGCGGCGGGAGCGCCGGTGCCGCGCTCCGCGACATGCTCGGCGGGGCGGCCCTCGGTGGGATTGACGATGTCGCCCGAGAAGAGCGCGTCACGCGCTTTGGCCAGGCCCTTTGCCTCGGCGGCGGCGGCGAAGCGGCCGATCAGATCCGGATCGAGGTGGGTCTTGGACCAGTCGAAATAGATGCCGCACGCTTCCAGGCTGAGGCCCGCGAGCCGGTCCGGGTCGCGCTCGAACAGAGCCTCGAGCCGCTGCACCTGATAATCGTCGACCGCTTCCCAGCCCTCGCCTGCCATGCGGGCCTCATAATCGGCGCGCCCGCAAATGCCATAGCGCTTGACGCGCTCCCGGCGGGCCGAAAGAAGGCCGCCAATGGCATTCAGCTATGCTCGCCGGCCGGGCGCAGGACCTGAGGGAAAGCGCCGCCGCGGCGGGCTGCTGCGCCTGATGGTTGGCGTGCTGGTGCTGGCATGGGTGATCCGCAGCTTCGTCTTCGCCTTGTTCAGCATCCCCTCCGGGTCGATGCTGCCGACGCTGTTCGTCGGCGACTATGTGCTCGTCGCCAAATGGCCCTACGGCTATTCGCGTTACAGCCTGCCGTGGAGCTTCCCGCCGTTCGAAGGGCGCATCCTGACCAACCTTCCCAAGCGCGGCGACATCGTGGTGTTTCGCGTTCCCGATGCCAACGAGGACTATGTCAAACGGGTGATCGGGCTGCCCGGCGACGCCGTTGCGGTCCGGCAGGGCATGCTGATCCTGAACGGTCGGCCAATCCCGCGCGAGGACGAGCAGAGGTTCGCGCTTCCCGTCTCTGCGAACAGCCCGTGCCGCGTCGTTGCCGGCGCCACTCCGATGATCAGCCATGACGAGGCGGGCGAGCCGATCTGCATCTTTCCAACCTATCGCGAGACCTTGCCGGGCGGCCGATCCTACCGGGTCATCGACCAGGTCGAAAATCCCAACGCCGACGAGGTTTCCGCGCGCCGCGTGCCTGCGGGACACCTTTTACTGATGGGCGACAATCGCGACGACAGCCTCGACAGCCGCTTTTCGCCGGCCGAGGGCGGGATCGGCTTCGTGCCCGTAGAAAATCTGGTCGGGCGCGGCACGATGATCTTGTGGTCGACCGATGGAATCGCCGAATATATAAAGCCGTGGACCTGGTTCAGCGCGCTTCGCGGGCAGCGGATCGGGACGACCTTCGGCGGCGAGCCCGAGGAATGAACGAGGTCGCCGAGTTTCTGTCGGACGTGCTCGGCCACGAAGCGAGCGATCTCGACCTGTTCAGGCGGGCGCTGACCCACACCAGCGCGTCGCGCGACAGCTACGAGCGGCTCGAGTTCCTTGGCGACCGCGTGATCGGCCTTGCCATGGCGCGCTGGCTCTACGAGCGCTTCCCGAACGAGCCCGAAGGCAAGCTTTCGCGGCGCTACAACGTGCTGGTCGCGCGCGACACCTGCGGCGAGATCGGGCGCGAGATCGGGCTCCCGGCGCTGATCCGGCTCGGCAGGCAAGCGCGCGAAGATGGCGCGAACTGGAGCGACAATGTTGTGGGCGACGTGGTCGAGGCGCTGGTCGGGGCCTTGTTCATCGAGGCCGGGCTCGACAAGGCGGAAGAAGTCGTCCGCCGGCTGTGGGGTCCCTACCTCGACGCGCAGCGCGGCGCGCCAAAGCACGCCAAGTCCGCCTTGCAGGAGCTTGCGGCGGCGAGGAATTTCGCTGCTCCCGAATATGAGATCGAACGCAAGACCGGCGCCCACCACGCGCCGCGGTTCACCGTCTGCGTTTCGATCAAGGGTGTCGGCGAAGCGTCGGCCGAAGGCTCGAGCAAGCAGGAGGCCGAAACCGCCGCGGCGACGGAGCTGTTGAACCGGCTGACATGAGCGAGCAGCCCCTCCCCCCTGCCCCCTCCGCCGAGCAGGAGGGGGAAAGCAGCCGCGCCGGCTTCGTCGCGGTGATCGGCGCGCCCAACGCGGGCAAGTCGACGCTGGTCAATGCGCTCGTCGGGCAGAAGGTCGCGATCGTCAGCGCCAAGGCCCAGACGACCCGGGCGCGGCTGATGGGGATCGCGATCGAGGGCAGCTCGCAGATCCTGCTGGTCGACACGCCCGGCATCTTCGAGCCCAAGCGTAGGCTCGACCGGGCGATGGTCGCGGCGGCCTGGGGCGGCGCGGGCGACGCCGACCTGATCCTGCTGGTGGTCGATTCGGCGGACGGCGTCACCCGCGCGGTCGACCGGATCGTCGCCGGGCTCGACAAGCGCGAGCACCCGTTGTGGATCGCTCTGAACAAGATCGACCTGATCAAGAAGGCCAAGCTTCTTTCGCTGTCGGCCGAGCTCACTGCGCGTCTCGAGCCCGAGAAAGTGTTCATGATCAGCGCCGCGCGGGGCGAAGGCGTGCTCGACCTCAGGCAAGCACTCGCCCAGAGCATGCCCGAGGGGCCGTGGCTCTACCCGGCGGACCAGGTGTCGGACGCGACCGACCGGATGATCGCGTCCGAGCTTACGAGGGAGCAGATCTACCGGCAGCTCCATCAGGAGCTGCCCTATGCGTCCGCGGTCGAGACGGAGAAGTGGGAGGACCGCGACGACGGGTCGACGGCGATCCACCAGCAGATCCTGGTCGAGCGCGACAGCCAGAAGGCAATCGTCATCGGCAAGGGCGGACAGCGCCTCAGGACCATCGGCCAGCGCGCCCGCGAAGCCATCGCCGAGCACCTCGGCCGGCCGGTCCATTTGTTCCTGCACGTGAAGGTCAACCCGCGCTGGGACGAGGACCGCTCGGTGTACCGCGAGATCGGGCTGGAGTGGTCGGATTAGGCGAGAAGCTCGTCCACCCACCGCGGGACCAGCTCGGCCGCCTTGCCCATCCGGCTTTCGTCGAAGAAGAAGCTGCCCATGCTCGGCTCGAGGTTGATCTCGAGCGTTCGCCCGCCGCAGTAGCGCGCGGTCTGGACGAAGCCGGCAGCGGGATAGACTGCGCCCGAGGTGCCGATCGACACGAACAGGTCGCAGTCCCGCACCGCCTGGTCGATCCGCTCCATCTCGTAGGGCATCTCGCCGAACCAGACGATGTCGGGCCGCACCTGGCCGATGCCGCCGCACGACGGGCACTCAGCGCCGGTGCCCATCGCGCCGTCCCACGCGAAGCGATTCCCGCAGCGCAGGCACCAGCCTTTCTTCACCTGCCCATGCATGTGGATCAGCCGGTTCGAGCCGGCGCGCTCGTGCAGGTCGTCGACGTTCTGGGTGACCAGCAGAAGCTCGCCCGGCCACTGCTCATCGAGCCGGGCGAGCGCCTCGTGCGCCAGGTTGGGCGTGACCGTCTGCAGCTTCGCCCGCCGCGCGTCGTAGAAAGCGTGGACCAGCCCCGGGTCGCGGCGGAAGGCTTCGGGAGTCGCGACATCCTCGACCCGGTGCCCCTCCCACAGCCCGTCGGGGCCGCGAAAGGTCGCAAGCCCACTTTCGGCAGAGACGCCCGCACCCGTCAGGATGACGATGTTGCGAATCCCTTCGCGGGTCATGGCAGCGGCCTAGCCGATTGCGCGGCGCTGGGCAGCGACCGATGTGCACGCGGTCGGCACCCTACTCGCCTTCGCGCTGGAGCCGGTGAAGGAAACTGCCCTCCGGCGCGGGTTCGTCTTTCAAGCTTCGGATGCACTCGTTCCACAAATGGATGCCGACGGTGGCCGGAGTGACGAACGCATTGAGGCCCCCGTCCGGAGAGCCGATCCAGTCGGCCTTCCACCAGGGGACCGGGTACAGGACCTCGGCCGGCAGCGCAGCGGACGCGATCCCGAACTGCCGCGCGAGCGCCGAAAGCCCGTGCGGCCCCGTCGTCCCCCAGCGAAGCCGCGACAGGTCCACGCCGCCGGCCAGCCATTCGCGAAGGCGCTCGGGGTAATAATCCCTCGCTGGCAGCCAGCGCGGAGTCGTCTTGCTCTCGAACGGCCGCACCAGCTCGCGAAGCACGGGCGAATCATGCGGCAGGCGCCGGACCGCATTGTTGATCATGCCCGGCTGCTGCTCCCCGAACAGAATCGGCCGCTGCATGTCGAGCGGCTTGAGCAGATACATGTCCGTACCGACCCAGGTGCCGAGGCCGCGGCGCTGGATTTCGTAGCGAAATTAGTCGGAGAACGGGCCGACGCTTCCGCTCTTGTGCCGGAAGATCGCGCTTTCGGGGAGAATTGCGGACGCGTCGCGCACCTCCACCCCGTCCGGCACATTGCCGGGCCGCCGTAACAATAGAGCGCCAGGGAGTGGCCTTGCCGTACGACGGAGCGCAGGCACGCACGTTCGACCAGGCCGAGCCGGTCCCCGATCCAGAGCGTCACGCAATCCGTCATCTCGCCGCGGCGACATGCGCGACGAGCCTTGATCAATCAAAGAGTTTCGTGCTTTCGCCCTCGGCCGGGGGGCAACCCGTCCCCGGGTTGCTCAGGCAGAAAAGACAATATGCTCTCGCCGTTCCACGATGAGCCAGTCAGCGTAGTGATGCCGGTGCACAATGCGCTGCCCTATCTCGACGAGGCCGTCCGAAGCATCCTTGGGCAATCCTATTCCAACTTCGAGTTCGTCATTCTCGACGACGCGTCGACCGACGGGACGACCCAGCGGCTGCGGGAGTGGGCGGAGCGCGATTCGCGGATTCGCCTTCATGAGGGCGAGCGCAACCTCGGCCCGGCAGCAAGCTCCAACTTCGTCGTCGAGCAGGCGCGAACAGCGCTGATCGCCCGGATGGATGCCGACGACGTGTCGCACCCCGAGCGCCTGCGCGACCAGGTGAGCCTGCTGCGCTCGCAGCCCGACGTCGGCCTGGTCGGATCCCTGTGCGAGATTCTCGACGGGCGCGGGCGCGTAGTCCGGGGACCCGATGAGTGGCGGCTGGACAGCCAATCCTGGTTCGCGCCCTTCCCGCACGGCTCGATCATGTTCCGTCGCGACATTTTCGACCGCATTGGCGGCTATCGCGAGCAGTGCGTGTTCTGGGAGGATCAGGACCTGTTCCTACGAGTCGCGCGTGAGACCAGGATCCTCACGATCGGCCGCCCGCTCCGCCAGCACCGCCATTCCCAGATCAGCACCATCCTGGCGCAGGGTCAGGACCGGGTCGAACGGGCGGTCGACCTCATGTACCGCTGCCTCGAGCGCCTCGACGGCGGCGAGCCTACGACAATTTGCTGCGCGGCTCGACCCAGCCCACCGGCGACAAGCACCACCCGCGGGTGTTCATCTCGCTGGGATCGCTGCAACTGTGGGCGGGCGGCAAGCCGAGGCTGTTCAGAAGAGCGCTGCGGCACGGGCGCCTGGGCCCGGACATTGCGACCATCGGCACGCTGGTGTGGACTTTGTGGGCATCCGCGAGCCCCTCCACGCTGAGGAGCTTCATGCGACTGGTGGCAAATCTGCGCAATCGCATGAGCTCGAGCGGGGTCCGTGATCCGGCCGTCGAATGGAAGGTCCCGGCGGGGCCTCCGATCGGCGCGAGCGCCGGCCCCCGCCTCCACGAGGCGCAACAGCCCAGCCGTTCGCCATCCGAGGTGCCACCGGTCTGAGCCGCTGACGGGCCGCCCGGCGCAGCCCGCTCCTACGACGTGAATTTGCGGAACTGGAAGCTAGCCCCGCCAAGCGTAACCTGGGGCCCGTAGTTCCCGAAAGCCGTGGCTCTCACGCGGCGGCGGATCTCGTCGGCGCTGGCGTCGAGCGGGATTTGCTGGAGGCGGTCGAGGTCGGCCTTCGTGGTCGCGCGTCGAGTCCATTGCGCACCGCAGCTTTCCGGAGAGTCGCCTGACGCGACGACCGGCGCGACGTCGTACAGCTGGCACAGCAGATAATCGTACGATCGGTTGAGCAGCGAGCCGATCGAGTCGTTCTCGTGGATCGGGAAGTAGCGCACGCTGACGATCGGTCCCGCGTCGATCTGCTGGACAGCGTAATGGCAGGTGGAGCCGTATCGCTCGTCGCCCTCGTAAAGCGCGAAGTTCACGCAGCCGATGCCCGGGCGCTCTGGTGGGCCGGGATGGAAGTTCAGGCACACGCGCGTCTGGTCGATCAGCCATTTGGGCATGATGATGTGCGATCGGAACGCGAAGACCGCGTCGAACGCAGTGGAGCGCAGTTCCGGGTCGATCTTCTCGCCGATACCCGACGAGCGGACCACCGTTACCTGCGGGAACAGCAGCCGGAGATAGTCTTCGGCCCTGTCGGAATATCCGCACTCCTTTCGCCGCATGAACAGCAGGTGCATCAACGAATTCCCCTGGACAGGCCGAACAGCAACAGAATGGCGAAGGGCGTCAGTAAGGCGGCAAGGCCAGCTTGCCAGCCGAAAAGCGCGGCAAGCCCGAGAAAAATCGCGACGGGGGAGAGAAGCGCCAGCACGCCAAGCAGAAGCATCACGCCCACTGGTTCGCGGCCATAACAGGGCCACCGCAGATGCCAACAGGGGCCGCAGGCGCAAGCAATGTCGCGCGAATGTCTTGACGTTCGCTGCCACAGGAGTGATCGACGCTTTGCAAGATCGTAGTGCGGGGGACCCTCGTTGAGTGCCGTCGGTGTCAGTGGCGTTTTCCTGAGTCTCCTAGCGTGGCTTGTCACCAGCGAGCGAGGGACACCTGCCCGATTGTACCTGTTCCTGGTCCTGCTGGCGCTGCTCGCCGCCGCCTCGACCGCCTATTACTTCTACGTTCAGACGGCGCCGGCCGACACCTCGACCTATTATTTCGACCGCATGGGCCTCGTCCAATGGGACTTCCGCCTTGGGACCGTCTTCCTCGTCAAGCTGGTCCAGACGATGCGCGACTGGATCGGCGGCACCTATCTCGACTATTTCCTGCTCTTCCAGGCTATCGGCTTCTGGGGTATCGTCCTCCTGATGCGCACGCTCGAGGAGGTTCACGACAAGCTCCGGCTCAAGCCGACGGCGCTGAGCTACCTCCTGCTGTTCCTTCCCGGCGTTCACTTCTGGACCAGCGCCATCGGCAAGGATGCGCCGCTCTTCCTGGGTTGCAGCCTCGTCGTCTGGGCCGCGATGCGGATTCCAGCGCGCCTGCCCTATTTCGCGACGGGCGTCGCCCTCATGGTCCTGTTCAGGCCGCACATCGCCCTGGTGGCCGTGGGCGCGCTGGCGATGGCTGAGTTCTTCGACCCTCGGTCGACCGCGCTTCGCAGGCTGGGCCTGATGATGGTCGCGCTGGCCGGGCTCGCGATCGTTGCCGGTACGGTCGAGAGCACTTTCCGAGTGGACGTCACCAGTGCCGAATCGCTCAGCACCTTCATCGAGCGCCAGCAGGCCATCGGACAGGGGATCGGCGGAACGACGGCGGTGGTGGGCGCTTCCTATCCAGTCAAATTGCTGAGCCTGTTGTTCCGGCCATTCTTCTTCGACAGCTCCGGAGCCTTCGCGATGGTCGCGTCGATGGAGAACGTCGTTTACGTGTTCATCATCGGCTTCCTCGTGCTGAACGTGCCGCTCGTCATCCGGCTCTGCACCCGCATCTACTTCCTGCGATTCTGCCTCATCTTCGCGGGGACTCTGATCCTCCTGCTCTCGCTGGTTTACTATAACGTCGGCCTCGGAGCGCGTCAGAAGACGATGTTCGTTCCCGGGCTCTTCTCACTTGTGGCCGCGGTGTGGGCCGTCCGGCGCAGCGGGCTGGACCGCGGGCCGACGCAGGTGCGCGCGCCGCAGACGACGGCGCCGTTGCCAGCACTGGGGCAACAGAAACATGCCTGAGGCTTGGCGTCGGGGGGAGCGCCGGTGGCGGCGCAATTGGGCATGAGTGGAGCGCCGGCCGCGTCGGCCGTGGCAGAGACAGGTCACAGCCCGTCCGAGCTTGAACTGCTGCCGGAGGAGCGTTGGCCGTTCTATGACGAGGACGAGATCGCGGCCGCCGCCGCGGTCCTTCGCTCGGGCAAGGTCAACCAGTGGACCGTGCCGGACGTGTTCGCGTTCGAGCGGGCGTGCGCCGACCGCTTTGGCGGCGGGCCCGGAATCGCGCTGACGAACGGGTCGGTCGCACTCGAGCTCGCGCTTCGCGCCTTCGGCATCGGGCCGGGTGGCGAAGTGGTGGTTACCCCCCGCTCGTTCGTCGCGTCGGCATTTTGCGCGATGCTGGTGGGCGCAAAACCGGTGTTCGCCGATGTCGACCCCGACAGCGGGAACCTCACGGCCGAGACGATCGAGCGAGTGCTCACCGACCGCACCAGGGCGATCATTCCCGTCCATCTCGCCGGCTGGCCGGCCGACATGCGCTCGATCATGGACCTTGCCCGACGACGCTCGATCAAGGTCATCGAGGATTGCGCACAGGCCCAGGGAGCGACGATCGAGGACGCAAGCGTCGGAAGCTTCGGCGACGCTGCGGCTTTCTCCTTTTGCCAGGACAAGATCATCTCGACTGGGGGCGAAGGCGGCTTCGTCAGCTTCCAGGACGAAGCCGCGCGAGAATGGGCCTGGTCGTTCAAGGATCATGGCAAGAACCGCAGCAAGGCGCTCGCCCCTCCTGGCGAGCCGGGCCAGTTCCGCTGGCTTCACGAGAGCGTCGGCACCAACTGGCGCCTGACCGGGCCGCAGGCGGCGATCGGCCTCGTCCAGCTCGCCAAGCTCGACGAGTGGAGTGAGGCCCGCTCACGGCATGCACGAATCTGGACCGATGCGCTTCGCGGCGTGCCGGGGCTGCGCGTGCCCGAGCCCGAGCCGGACATGCGGCACGCCTATTACAAGCTGTACATGTACCTCGATGTCCCCGACCGGGACGCCA
This sequence comes from Sphingomicrobium sp., assembly GCA_030447545.1. Lineage (GTDB taxonomy): Bacteria > Pseudomonadota > Alphaproteobacteria > Sphingomonadales > Sphingomonadaceae > Sphingomicrobium. Next base: position 13,000 of record JAUJOV010000032.1, read on the forward strand.
AGCCGCTGCGCGACGAGATCCTGCGCCGCGCCGCTCACGAGCGGATCCGCGTTTTTTCGGGCTCCTGCTCTGAAATTTATCTCGAGGAAGCCTTCAAACACCTGCCCAAGCCCAGTTGCCCGGTTGCCGCGGACCTCGGAAAAATGTCCTTAATGGTGGAGGTTCATCCCACTTTGAGGCATGAGCGGGTCGAGCGCCGAGCGGCCCGGCTGTCCGCCATTGCCCGCGAGGTGCTTGGGTAGCCCGTTTTTCGGGCGTCAAGCGCGGAGGGCCCGCAAGGCCAATGGTGATCGAGCTGCTGAAGCGCCTCCCGGACCTGAGCCGGGTGCACAAGCGCGCGATCCTCGTCGGCTACGACGTGATTGCGATGGCGGTCGCGCTTTGGGCGGCCTTTTCGACCCGCCTCGGCATTTTCTACTTCCCCGACACGCGCGAGTTTCTCGCCGCCGCCGCAGGCTCGTTTGTGGTGGGCATCTTCGCGCTCTACCGGCTGCACATCTACCACATCGTCCTGCGCTACTTCGACCTGAAGACCGTAACCCGGATCTTCTTCGCCGCGGCGATCACGGCCGCGGCGTGGGTCGTCCTCGTCTATCTGTCGCAGGAGCGGATCATCGTCGAGGGCCGCGGAATGATGGTGCCGCGGTCGGTCGGCTTCATCTACTGCGGCTTCCTGTTCCTGCTCCTGTTCATGGGCCGCTATGTGATGGCGCTGCTCCTGTCTGGCGCCGCCAAGGTCCAGATCTCGGCGACGGACAAGCAGCACAACATCATCATCTACGGCGCCAATTCGGCGGGCATCAGCCTTGCCAATTCCGTCAGCATGGCGCCGCAATACCGCCTGATCGCGTTCGTCGACGACGACCCGGCGCTCCACGGGCAGCTGATCGCGCGAGTTCCGATCCATTCGTCCGAGGAACTCGCCCAGATCGCGCGGGCAGGGGACGTGAGCGAGGTTTTCCTCGCCCTTCCCAACGCCACTCGCACCCAGCGGATCGCGGCAATCAGCCGCGCTTCCGAGCTGAACCTCTCGGTGAAGACCGTGCCTGCGCCCGAAGAGATCGTCTCCGGCCGCTTCACGGTCAGCGACGTTCGTCCGATCGACGTCAGCGACTTGTTGAGGCGCGATACGGTCGAGCCGATGAGCGACCTCATTCGCGATGCGGTCGAGAACCATGTGATCCTGGTGACAGGCGCCGGCGGCTCGATCGGCTCGGAGATCTGCCGGCAGGTGCTTCAGGCGCGCCCACGCAAGCTGGTGCTGCTCGACCATTCGGAGTTCGCGCTCTACGCGATCGATCAGCTGCTGGGCGAGATGCTCGACAAGCTGCCTCACGAGGACCGCCCGGACATCGTGCCGGTGGTCGGCTCGATGCTCAACGAGCAGCTGGTCCGGTCGCTGATCCGCGACCATGACGTCGACAGCCTCTACCATGCGGCGGCCTACAAGCATGTGCCGCTGCTCGAGCGCAACGAGGTGGTCGGGGTCGAGAACAACGTCATCGGCACATTGGTGCTCGCCAAGGCCGCGTTCGAGGCGAAGCTCACGCGCTTCACCATGATTTCCACCGACAAGGCCGTGCGCCCCAAGAGCGTGATGGGCGCGAGCAAGCGCGTCGCCGAGCTCGTCATCCAGGCCTATTCGGACCACCCGAGCTGCCATACGCGGTTCGGAATCGTGCGGTTCGGCAACGTGCTCGATTCGTCGGGTTCGGTCGTCCAGCGGTTCCGCAAGCAGATCCGCCAGGGCGGCCCGGTGACGGTCACCCACCAGGACATCACGCGTTATTTCATGTCGATCCCGGAGGCGACGCAGCTCGTCCTGCAGGCAAGCGCGATGGCCCGCTCGGGAGAGGTGTTCGTCCTCGACATGGGCGAGCCGGTCAAGATCGCCGAGCTCGCCCGCAACATGGTCCAGCTGTCGGGCATGACGGTCCGCGACGAAAGCAATCCCACCGGCGACATCGAGATCGAATATGTCGGGCTGCGCCCAGGCGAAAAGCTCTACGAGGAGCTGTTCATCTGCGACGAATGCCTGCCCACCGCCCACCCGCGCATCAGCATGACGAGGAACGCTCGCTCCCGCTCAAGGAGCTCCAGCGGCACGTCGATGAGCTTGTCAAAGCGATTGCGGAGGCCCATTCGGCCGGCGTGCGCAAGAAGCTTCGCGAGCTGATCGAGCCGGAAGAGGTCACCGAAGCCCGCTCCGACCGGGTGGTGACGCCTTTCACGCGACGCACACCCACAAAGGTCTGATGCAGGCTGACGGGTCGGCGCGCTTGAAGCTCGCAGTGATAATCGACGGGGGCGCGGTGCAGCGCTTTGCCCTGGATGCGCTCGACGCGATCGAGGGCGCTGACGAAATCACGGTCTTTTCCTGCACCAACACGCGGATGAGCAGGCAGGCGCTGCGCCATGGCGCCTATTACGCGCTCAACCTGCTCAGCGTCCGCAACAGGCTGACCCGCTCCGTGCCTGTCGAGTCCGGCACGAAACGGATCGCGCGCCGAATCGAGTTCGAATCCGGCTATGACGGCGCGTGGCAGGTCCTCCCGCCAGCCATCGTCGATGAGCTGAATAAATGCGGTTTCGACGTGATCCTGAAGTTCGGAATGGGGCTGCTTCGCGTCCCCTCGGAAGCCGAGCTGCCGGTGCCGATCCTGTCCTACCATCACGGCGATCCCGACAAGTACCGCGGGCGGCCCGCGGGCTTCTGGGAGATGGTCGAGGGGGCGCCCGTCGTCGGCCAGGTGGTGCAGGTGATCGGCAACCGGCTCGATGCCGGCAGGATCGTTGCTTATGCCGAGACCAAGACCTTTCCTTGGTCGTACCGGGCGACCTTGCTCGAGGCGTTCCGTCACTCCCCGCTGATCATCAACCAGGCGATCCGCAACGCCATCGCCCGCAACTATCTCCCCAAGCCCTGCATGGGGCGCAACTGGCGCCTGCCGTCCAACGCCGCAGTGCTTGGCTTCGGCGCACGAATGGGTTCACACCCGCGCGGCGGCTTCGCCTACGGCGCCGCGCTGGAAAAGGCGTGGAGCGTGTCGCGGGCTCCGGTCGCGGGGGACGCGCTGCCGAAGCTCGTGACAGGCGGCGATTTCCCCCACCGGCGCAATGGCGCACGCTGGGAGCCCACTGCCGGCTACAGCTTCTACGCCGACCCCTTCTACTCGCGCGACCTCAAGGCGGTTCTCGTCGAGGCGCTCGACGCGCGCAGCAGCCGCGGTGCAATCCTTGCCGTCTCCCGACACCGGACACCGTCCGGTGATCGAGGAGCGCGACCACCTGTCCTACCCCTGCACTGCGGTCATCGGCGGCCGCGAGATCATCCTTCCGGGAAAGCGCGCGCTGGTCGCCCCCGCGCGTCTATACGGTGGAAGGCTCGCAACTGCGGTTCCACAGCGAGCTGAAGATCGAGGGCAACCCGCGCGTGACCGACCCGACACTGATCGAGCACGACGGGCGCATCTATCTGTTCGGCGCTCTCGAAACGCAGGCTCGAACGTGCTGCACCTGTGGTCCTCGGATCCGGATCGAGGCGCAATTCACGCGCCACCCGGCGAGCCCCGTCAGAATCTCGCCGCGCGCTCGCGCATGGGGAAGCTTCCTGTCGGCCGGCGACCGGCTGATCCGCCTGGGGCAGGACTTCTCGAGCGGCTACGGTGACGGGCTCATAGCGTTCGAGACGGAAGTGCTCAGCCCCACCGAATATCGCGAACGGGAGGTCGGCACGTTGCGGTTCGCCGACCGCAGGGGACCTCACACACTCAACTGGGCCGACGGGGAAATCCTGTTCGACTGGTACCGCGACCGCTTCTCGCCGCTTGCCGGGCTGCGGCGGCTGTCGGAACGAACGTCGTCGCGGCCATGAGCGGTGAAGCCCGCAGAATTCTTGTGCTGTGTCACGCATTTCCGCCGTCAAATCACGTGTCGTCGATGCGCCCGGTGCGAATCGGCAATGCCTTCCTGAAGCGCGGGTGGGACGTGCACGTGCTCAAGTCCGGGTTCGGCCATTCGCCACATACGCTGGCCGTCGACACCTCGGCGTTCCGAATCTCCTCCTACCAGCCCAATAGGATCAGCCGGATCATCACCCAGGCCCCAGTGGAGCGCTCGGCCAGATCGATGCTTCTGTCGCTCGCGAGGCGCCTGGTTCCCCCCGACCATAGCTGGCTGATGTGGAAGCCGATCATGGCGGCGATCGACGAGCTCGGCGGGCTCGACCAGTTCGACTGCGTGGTCTCGACCGCCTTCCCGTTCGTGCTCCACGACCTGTGCCGCGCGCGCAAGGAGCGCGGCGAGCGTTTCGCCTGGGTCGCCGACAGCCGCGACATGTGGGCCGGCTCGCCATACCGGCGGCCGCAGCTGATCCCGACCGCCTACCTGCGCCGGGTCGAGGCGCGGGTGTTTTCCACATGCGATCTGGCAACCTTCGCGTCCGAGACGACCGCGAGGATCTACGCGAAGCGCTACGGGATCGACGCGAGGGTCGTGCTCAACGGAGTGGAGGTATCGCCCCCGGCCATGACGGCGCAGACAGGAAGCGCCCGGCTGAAAAAATTCGTGCACACGGGCGGGCTCTACGGCGGCCAGCGCGACCTCAGGCCGTTGCTCGACGCGCTCGGCCAGGTCGCCGCGCAGAACGGGCATGAGTGCGAGCTGGTTCTTGCCGGACAGGATTCTCGTGCGGTCTCGGCTGCCTGGACCCCCAGGCCGGGCGTTCGGGTCGAGGCGCTCGGACTCGTCTCGCGCGAAGCCGCGGCCAGGCTGCAAAGCGAGGCGGATGCGCTCGTTCTGGCAATGGCCGTCACGGATTTCGACGCGACCTACACGCCCGCAAAGCTGTTCGAATATGCGTTGGCGGGACGGCCGATCATTGCGCTCGCCCGGGAAGATTCCGACGTCGGCAGGCTGGTCGAGCGCCACCGGCTCGGGGTTGCTTCGTTCGATCCGGGCAGGATCGTTCGGTTCATAAATGCTGCCGAGCAGGGCGAGTGGCGCGGTGCGCACAACGTCCATGAGCTCACCGCCGATGCCCAGTTCGCCACGCTTGTAGATGCGGTGGAAGCGTGCATGGAGCGCAAGTGACAAGCCCGAACCTGTTCATCGTCGGCGCTCCCAAGTGCGGCACCACCGCATGGTACCGCTATCTGGGCGCACATCCGGACATCTTCTTCCCCGAGGAGAAGGAGCCGCACTTCTTCGCGCTCGATCTTCCCGGGTTCCGGCGGGCGTTCAGTGAGGCCGAATATCTCGACCTGTTCAGCGACGCCGGCAATGCGGCGATCGCGGGGGAAGCGTCGGTCTTCTACATGTGCTCGAAGGTCGCGGCCGAGGAAATCCATCGCTTCAACCCGAACGCGAAGGTGCTGATTTTCCTTCGCGACCAGGAGCATTGCATCCCTTCGCTTCACCAGCAGCTGCTGTTCACCTTTGACGACACGATGCAGGATTTCGCGGCTGCATGGAGCCTGTCGGGACGGCGGCCGAAAGAGACGATTCCGCCGACGAACCAGGACGAGAAGATCCTCGATTACAAGGCGATGGGCAGGTTTCGCGAGCAGGTCGAGCGGTTCGCAAAGCTGTTCCCGCGCGAAAACATGCGGATCATCCGCTTCGACGACTGGGTGAATGATCCGCGCTCGACCTATGTCGAGATCCTCGACTTCCTCGGCGTGCGGGACGACGGCCGAACCGAGTTTCCGCGGGTCAACGAAGCGCGCTTCCACCAGTTGAGGGGGCTTGGACGCTTCCTCCAGCACCCGCCGGCCTGGGTCGAAATTCCCAAGAGGCAGGTCAAGAAGCTGCTCGGCGTGAAGACTCTCGGCATCGCCGACGCCATTGCTGCTGTCAATTTGAAGAAGGGCTATACCGAAAAGCCGTCCGACCGGCTGAGGCAGGAAATGCGATCCTATTATGCCGCCGAAGGTCAGACGATCGACGACGCGGCGGCCGTGATCGCATGAAGGTGCTGTTCGTCACCTGGGACGCTCCCGAGGTCAATTATTACGAGAGCCTGTTCCTTCCCGCGCTGGCGCAGCTGCCGCGGCACGGGATCCACGTCGACGTGCTGCAGTTCCGCTGGGGCTCGCAGCGGGCCCGCGACAAGGCTGCGCGCCTGTCGAAGGAAGCAGGGCTCGAATATTGCTCGGCCAATGTCTGGCGCCGCCCGTCCAATGCGCTTGGAACGCTGGCCAGCATCGTGCGCGGACGCTGGGCGATCCGCTCGGCAGTGCGCCGGTTCGACTCCGACGTAAAAATGGTCCGTACCCTCTTACCGGCGCTAAGACAGCAGCTTAAAGCCGGAACGACGCATCGAACGATCAACAAACAATCCAACACCCAAGACAAACAATAGAGCCTCGAGCAACGCGAGAACCGACCCAACACCCGAAAAAGA
>JAUJOV010000033.1 GCA_030447545.1 Sphingomicrobium sp.
GGCACCGGAGAGGTTTGGCTGTACCATGTCGAAGGGGGCGGCGGCGTCCTGCTGGTCAAGCGGCCTGCCGAAAAGTTCCAGAAGGAACTCGGCGAGCCGACCTTCGCGCCCGACGGCAAGAGCGTCTCTTTCACCCGCAACATCACTCCGGGCGGCACCTTCCAGTACGCGCAGGACACCAACCGTGAGGTGTTCGCAATCGAGCGCTACGAGCTGGAAAGCGCCGAAACCCATCGGGTCACGGGCGGCGCTGGCGGCGCCGTGCGCCCGACGCCCTCGCCCGACGGCAAGTATCTGGCATTTGTGCGCCGCGAACGCGCCCGATCGAAGCTCTACGTGCGCGATCTCGCCAGCGGCAACGAGCGCAAGATCTACGACAACCCCGACCAGGACATGCAGGAGACCTGGGCGGTAACCGGCGTCTATCCGAACATGGACTGGACGGCCGACAGCCGCGAAGTCGTGTTCTGGGCCGGAGGCAAGATCCGCCGAGTGCCGGTCAGCGGCGGCGGCGATCGCGTTGTCCCGTTCCGGGTGCAGGACGACCGCATCGTCGCCAGCTCGATTCACCCGACGATCGACGTGGCTCCGGCTTCGTTCGAGACGCGGATGACGCGCTGGGCGCGGATGTCGCCGGACGGGCGCTCGATCGTCTACGAATCGCTCGGCAAGCTTTGGCTGAGCGCCGCGGACGGCGGTGCGCCGCGCAGGCTTACGCGCGGCAACGACGACAGCTTCGAAGCGTGGCCGAGCTGGTCGCGCGACGGCCGCTCGATCACCTTCGTGAGCTGGAACGACCAGCGGCTCGGGCGGGTGCAGACCGTTTCCGGCCGCGGCGGTGCTCCGCGCAACGTGACGACCGAGCCCGGTCATTATTCAAGCCCGCGCTTCTCGCCCGATGGACGCTCCATCGTCTTCGAAGCCGGACAGGGCGGCGAACTGACGTCGGACCAGTGGGGCCGCGACCGCGGCGTGTACATCGTTGCAGTGAGCGGCGGCGCGCCGAGGCTCATCGAGCGCGACGTGTCGAACCCGCAGTTCGGCGCGAGCAGCGACCGATTGTTCATGACCGCGGAGGCCGAAGACAAGCTCCAGCTGGTCAGCACCGACCTCAACGGCGAGGCGCGGCGAGTGCATGCTTCGGGTGATCTCACCAGCGACTTCCAGGTTTCGCCCGACGGCCATTCGGTCGCGTTCCGGCAGAATTACGAAGCCTTTTTGATGCCGCTGATGCCCGGCGGCCAGGACGTCAGCGTCGCCACGGAAAAAGCCGCGCTGCCCACCGTGCGGCTGAGCAACGGCGGCGGCGACTTCATGCATTGCTCAGGCAACGGTGCGCGGGTGCACTGGAGCATCGGGCCGAACCTCTACACCGCCGACGCGCGAATCGCGTATCACGAGGGCTACAAGCCGCCGCAAAGCGGCATCCGCCTGTCGCGCACCGTGGCGGCCGCCAAGCCGACCGGCAGCGTTGCGCTGACCGGCGCTCGCATCGTCACCATGCGGGGCGCAGACGGCGGCGTGATCGAGGACGGGACCATTCTCGTGCAGGGCGACAGAATCCTTGCTGTCGGACCGCGCGGCAGCGTGGCAGTGCCGGCGGGCACACCGAGCGTCGACGTCACCGGCAAGACGATCGTCCCGGGCTTCATCGACGCGCACGCGCACGGGCCGCAGGGCGAGGGCGGACTCGTGCCGCAGCAGAACTGGTCGACGCAGGCCAATCTCGCGCTCGGCACGACCACCATCCACGACCCGTCGAACCGCGCGACCGAGATCTTCGCCGCGGACGAGATGCAGCGTGCGGGGCTGATCCTCGCCCCGCGAATCTTCTCGACCGGCGAGATCATCTATGGCGCGAAGTCGGCAGGGGTGTTCGCCGAAGTCGGCAATCTCGAGGACGCGCTCGCGCACGTCCGCCGCCTCAAGGCGCAGGGCGCACGGAGCGTGAAGAACTACAACCAGCCGCGGCGCGAGCAGCGCCAGATGGTGGTTGCCGCCGCGCAGGCCGAGAACATGCTCGTCGTCCCCGAGGGCGGCTCGCTGTTCAACATGGACATGTCGCTGATCGCCGACGGCAATGCGACGGTCGAGCATAACGTGCCGGGGAGCACCCTCTACTCCGACGTGATCCAGTTCTGGACGCAGACGAGGACCAACTACACGCCGACGCTCGTGGTCGCCTACGGCGGCCCGGGAGGCGACCCGTACTGGCGCGCCCGGATGAATGTGTGGGAGCATCCGCTCTTGATGGCGCACATTCCGCCGCGCACGCTGGCGGCCGAGAATGCGCGCCGAGTGATCGCGCCCGAAGAGGATTATGCCGACACCTGGACTGCCCGCGAAGCGCGCAAACTCGCGGACCGCGGAATCCAGGTGAACATCGGCGCCCACGGGCAGCACGAAGGCATTGCCGCGCACTGGGAAATGTGGAGCTTCGCCAAGGGCGGGTGGACCCCGCTCCAGGCGCTTGCAGCAGCGACCATCATGCCGGCACGCACCCTTGGAATGGCGCGCGACATCGGCAGCCTCGAGCCCGGCAAGCTCGCCGACCTCGTCGTGCTCGACGCCAACCCGCTCGAGAACATCCGCAACAGCGACAATGTCAGCCAGGTGATGCTTGGCGGAAGGCTGTACGACGCAGCGACCCTGAACGAGCAGGTGACCGGCACCCGAGCGCGGCCTGCCTACTGGTGGGAAGTCAGCGGCGACGCTGGAGCCGCCGGCGACGGAGCTCAACGCACGGCGAATTGAACAGGCGGCACGCTTGCGTTTCGGATCAGCGGGGCTGAGTCCGTGTGCGAGCGCGTTCCTGCGGAGCAATGGTGCCGTCCTTGTTCGAGTCGATCCGATCGAACTCGGCGATGGACGGGGCCTGGAATAAGGGCAACGAGGGCAACGAGGGCGATGAGGGCGATGAGGACGACGGCGACGAGGGCGACGAGGGCGACGAGGGACACGACGGCGACGAGGGCGACGAGGGTGTTGAGGACGACGAGGGCGATGAGGGCAACGAGTACGACGAGGGCGAGGAGGGCGACGAGGGCGATGTGTACGGTGAGGGCGACGAGGGCGACGAGCCGGATCGGGGCGACGAGGGCAACGAGAGCGACGAAGGCAGCGAGGACGACTAGTTCAACGAGGGCGATGAGGGCGATGAGGCCGACGAGGGCGACGAGTTCGATGAGGGCGAGGAGGGCGATGAGGGCAACGAGAACGACGAGGGTGATGAGGGCGATGAGAAGGATGAGGGCGATGAGGGCGATGAGAGCTGTGATGAGGAGGACGGCTCTGCCCCGTCCCGATCGAGGGTGACGAGGGTGACGAGGGCGACGAGGGCGAGGAGGGCGACGAGGGCGACGAAGCCGATGAAGCCGATGAAAGACCGACGAAGGCGACGAGGACGATGAGGCCGAAGAGGGCGATGAGGGCGACGAAGGCGATGAGAACGACGAGGGCGACGAGAGCGATGAGGGCGGCGTCTTAAATGATGAGGGCGATGAGAACGACGAGAGCGACGAGGCGACGAGAACGATGAGGCCACGAGGGCGACGAGGGCGATGAGGCCAACGAGAACGACGAGGGCGACGAGGGCGACGAGGGCGCGGGGGACCCGGGACAACGAGGGTGATGAGGACAACGAGGCCGACGAGGGCAACGAGGGCGACGAGGGCGACGAGGACGACGAGGGCGACGAGGGCAACGAGAACGATGAGGAGATGAGGGCGACGAGGGCGTTGAGGACGACGAGGGCAACGAGCACGACGAAGGCGACGAGGACGATGAGGGCGATGAGGGCGATGAGGGCGATGAGGGCGACGAGGGCGACGAGGGCGATGAGGGCGATGAGGCCAACGGGGACGATGAGGGCGACGAGGGCGATGAGAGCGATGAGGGCGACGAGGACAACGACGGGAGACGAGGGCGATGAGGGCGATGAGGGCGATGAGGGCGATGAGGGCGATGAGGGCGATGAGGCGATGAGATCGGGGACGGTCTTATTGCGAGGACGAAGGCGACGAGGGCGATGAGGGCGATGAAGGCAGCGAAGGCGACGAAGGCGACGAGGGCTAATCAGCGTCGATGCTCGTGCGTGTGACCGGCAACCGCGTCCGGTCGCACCACGCAACGGAGAAGGCCGGTTGCGCGGGCCTCAGGCTGACCAAGAGAACCCCCGGCTTCGGCCGGGGTTTTTCTGGTCTGCCGATGTTGATCGAACCGGTTCAAGCAATGCCGCACCGTCTCGTGGCAGATGTCGATCCCTTGGTCGAACAGCAGGTCTCGACGGTCCCTAATCGACAGTGGGAAACGAACTACATCATCAGCACCAGGCGGATCACCTCGGGCGATGAGCTGGAAGTAGCGGAACGGACGAACCGGCTTGCGCCAGGTTGCCGTAGCGGCCGCGAAGTGAAGCGCGCGCCATTTCTCTGCGCGGTGTTGTGGGAGTAATTGAGAGTAGCATCCACGCCGTCGTGAAAACAGGCGAATTCTCAGAGTCTTGGCGAGCGGCGCTGGATGCCCCGTGAGGATTCGAACCTCAATTGACGGAGTCAGAGTCCGTAGTCTTACCATTAGACGACGGGCACCGCTGGAGGCGGGCGAGATAGAAAGCGGCCTGTGCGCTGTCAACGCCGCCCGGACACGCCCGGACACGCTTCGACGCGGCCGCGCTTGCCCTGAGTAGTTGTTGCGGATTAAATGCGCTCAAGTCGGCGTTCTGGGCGAGCCCAGCGGCCAAGGATAGAATGGGCGTGTGTTTGATGGCGCGAGGAGCCGCCAGCGCGCCGGCTCCCTCGCTGAGCGAAGGGCCGGCATCGGAAGGGCCACGCAGGAGCGGCGCTCTGCCGCTCGTCACACCTACGGCGCAGTCGATCTCGGCACGAACAACTGCCGCCTGCTCATCGCCCGGCCGGTCGACAACGGGTTCACCGTGATCGACGCCTTTTCGCGCATCGTGCGGCTGGGCGAGGGCCTGTCGAGCAGCGGGCGCCTGTCCGACGAGGCGATGGGCCGAGCGGTCGCGGCGCTGTCGGTCTGCGCGGAAAAGGCTTCGCCGCCGCAACGTATCGCTGGCGCGTTCGGTCGCGACCGAGGCGTGCCGGCGGGCTGAGAACGGCGCCGAGTTCGTCGCGAGGGTGCGTGAAGAGACCGGAATCGTCCTCGACGTGATCCCTCCGCAGGAGGAAGCGCGGCTGGCGGTGCTCGGCTGCCACAAGCTGCTCGAGCCCGGCGACGGCCCCGCGCTGATCTTCGACATCGGCGGCGGCTCGACCGAGCTGGTGCTGGTCGATCAGGTCGAGGGCACCCCGAGGATCCGCAGCTGGTGGAGCGCTCCGTGGGGCGTCGTGTCCTTGACCGAAAGCGAAGGCCGCGAGGCGCTCCAGGGGCCTGACCGGCTGCTGGCCTATGGCCGCATGCGCGATCGCGCGCGCCGCGCCTTGCAAATTTCGCATCGACCCTGCCGAGCGACTTGAAGGCATCAGGCTGCTCGGGACGAGCGGCACGAGGACGACGCTCGCAAGCGTGCACCTCGCGCTCCGGCCTATGACCGGCGCGCCGTGGACGGGCTCCACGTGGCGGTCGAGGCGATGCAGAAGATCAGCGAGATGATCGCCAAGATGGACCATGAAGAGCGCGTAGGGCTGCCGTGCATCGGCGCCGACCGCGCCGACCTCGTCGTCGCAGGATGCGCGATCCTCGAGGCGATCGTGGAGATCTGGCCGGCCGAGAAGCTCGGAGTCGCCGACCGCGGCATCCGCGAGGGCATATTGCGCTCGCTGATGGCCCGCGACGGCTACGCTCTGTGAAGCGCGTCCGGACTGCGCGCGGACGCAAGGCATCCTCGACCCGCTGGCTCGAACGGCAGCTCAACGATCCCTACGTGCGCCGCGCCAAGGCGGAAAATTACCGCAGCCGAGCGGCCTACAAGCTGCTCGAGCTCGACGAGAAGTTCGGCCTCCTCAAGGGCGTTAACGCGGTCGTCGACCTCGGCATCGCGCCGGGCGGGTGGAGCCAGGTGGTGCGCCGCCGAGCGCCAGGAGCGAAGGTCGCCGGAATCGACCTTCTGCCGACCGATCCGATCGACGGCGTGACGATCGTGCAGCTCGACTTCATGGACGATGATGCGCCGGACAAGCTGCGCGAGGCGCTTGGTGGGCCGGCGGACCTGGTGCTGTCGGACATGGCGGCGAACACGGTCGGTCATCAGCAGACCGACCATTTGCGGACCATGGGACTGGTCGAGGCGGGGCTGGAGTTCGCCTGCGAGGTGCTGCGGCCGGGCGGCGCCTATGTCGCCAAGGTGCTCGCGGGCGGCGCCGACAGCAGCCTCGTCGGCGAGATGAAGCGGCACTTCGCGACGGTGAAGCATGCCAAGCCCCCGGCGAGCCGCAAGGGTTCGTCCGAATGGTACGTCGTCGCCCAGGGCTTCAAGGGTGCTGCCGACGGCTGATTTGGCATTGCGCGCGGCGCGAAGAGACTGACGTGCGAGCGACTCACTCGCGCGGTAAAGGGGGCCGACCGTGATGCTGTCCATCGTCTATGCACTGCTGATCTCGTTCGTCCTCGTGCTGGCAACGGCCATCATCCACTACGAAGTGCTGACCACCAGCTTTCCAATCGGTCGCGCGGTCACGGCGATCAACATCCGCGGCCGAATGCTGCGGCTGCTCGCCGGGATCTTCTTCGCGCATCTCATCGAGATCTGCCTCTACGCCGCTGCCTATTATGTGATGCACGAGCATCTGCGCCTCGGGAGGATCGCCGGACGGCTCGGCGAGGGGGCGATGGACTACTTCTATTTCTCGATCATCAGCTACACGAGCCTGGGGTTCGGCGACGTCTATCCGTCGGGCCCGATGCGCATCGTCGGCGGGATCGAATCCTTGAATGGCCTCGTGATGATCGGCTGGTCGACGTCCTACACCTATCTCGTGATGCAGCGCTTCTCGCGCATCGCCAGGCGTTCGGCGCGAGCGAGAGAGGAGCTCGGCTAGGCCTTGGCCCGGGCGTCGTCGACGGCTTTCCTGAGCGCCTCGTAGCCGACCGCCCCGTTGAGCACCCGGTCGCCGACCACGAACGTCGGCGTGCCCGTGGCACCGAGCTGGCCGGCGAGCTGCAGGTTGCGCCTGATCTCGGCTTCGATCGCCGGGTCCTGAGTGGCCGCGGGCGGAACGCCGGCGGCCTGAGCGGCGGCCGCGACCGTTTTGCGGGCGGGGCGACCGGCGGCAAACAAAGTGTCGTAGAATTTGGCAAACTGCCCGGCCCTGGACGCGGCGAGCGACGCGCGCGCGGCAGCGACGCTGTCGGGCCCGAGGATCGGAAGCTCGCGATAGACCACGCGCACGCCGGGATCGGCCTTGATCAGTCGGTCGACGTCGGGATTGCTCGCCCGGCAATAAGCGCAGGCGTAATCGAAGAACTCGACCACGACCACGTCGGGGCGGGCCGAGCCCTTCCAGTGCGTGCCGAACGGCGTCTCGAGCGCGGCGCGGTTCGCCTGGATGGTCGGAGCGAATTGGCGGTCGCGCAGCGCGTCGGCGGTCTCGACGAGGATCTGCGGGTCGGCGAGAAGCCCTTCGCGCACGATTCGGGTGCCGACGAGCTGCGGCGCGGCCACAAGCAGCAAAGCGGCGGTTGCCGCCGAGCCGAGGATGCCGCCAGCCAGCGCGGGCCCGAGCACGCCTCTCCTGGGCTCAGTCACGGCCACTCTTCCTGTCCTTCTTGAGCTCGGCGCGCGACACCATGGCGATGTCCTGAGCGCGCAGATAGTCGGGGGTTCCGGCCTGGATGCCCCGCATTGCCATTTCGGCGCTTGCCAGCGCGAGCTTGGGCTTGCCTTCGAGATTGTTGCGCTCGGCAGTGGCAAGCGCTGCGCGGGCGGTGTCGCCCTCGCGGTCGTAGATGATGCCCAGCTGATACCAGGCGAACGGGTTCTGGTTGTCGCGCGCTATGGCCGACTTGAGGATCGACTTGGCCTCGACCAGGTTCTGCCGCTGCTCGGTAGCGATTAGGGCGTGGCCGAGCATCGCGGCGATCAGCGGCACGTTGCCGGAGCGCTCGGTCGCCTGGCGCAGCGGCTCGATGGCGTCGGCCGGCCGGCCGGACTCGAGCAGGACCTGGCCCTTCAGTTCGAGGAAGAACGGGTCGGTCGGGTCCTTGGCGAGCAGCGCGTCGGCTTCGCGCAGGGCTTTGTCCGGGTAGGCGCCGAGGTGATAGGCGTAGGCGCGCGCATAATGCGCCGGCACGCTCTTGTCGCTTTCGGGATATTTGATCGTCGCCTGCCGCGGGTTGATGTAGCCGAGCAGCTTGGCCTTGACCCGCTGGAAGCGCGCGTCGAGCGCTGGGTCAGGCGGCCGGTTCCAGGCCGGGTCCTTCGCGTAGAGGCCCTCGAGCATCGCGATGCGCTCGCTCGAGAGCGGGTGGGTCCGGTCGTAGCTGTCCTTCGCGTAGACCGCGAGGCGGTATTCCTGGTTCTGGAGCTTCTTGAAGAACTCGAGGCTGCCCTTGCCGCTGATGCCGGCGGCCGAAAGATATTTGGCGCCGGCGGCGTCCGCGCTCGATTCCTGGGTCCGGGTGAAGGCGAGGAACTGGCCCATCGCGGCTCGCTGGCCCATCATCAGCAGGCCCATGCCGGCCTCGCCCGCGCCGGCCGCAAGCGCGAGCGCGCCGAGCACGAGGGTCGCAAGCGTGATCCCGCTTGCCGCTTTGGCGCCCGAAGCGATCCGGATCGAGTGGCCGCCGGCGACGTGGCCAAGCTCGTGAGCGACCACCGCCTGGACCTGGTTGACGTGGTCGGACGCGAGCAGCAGTCCGGAATTGAGATAGACGTTCTGGCTGCCCGCGACGAAGGCGTTGATCTCGGAATCGTTGAGAAGGACGACCTGCACATTGTTCGGGTGCAGGTTCGCGGCCTGGATCAGCGGGCGCGAAATGTCGCGGAACAGAAGCTCGGTCTCGGCATCGCGAAGCACCGAGGGGCCTTGCGACTCCTCGGCAGCGGCGGCGGGGCGGGCGAGCGAAAGCGCGAGCAGCAGCGCAAGCATCAGCCCCCGGATGATGCGGGACAGCGGCGACTTCATGGGGCTCGCAATCCCATTCCGGCGGTGAACGCCGGATGAAAGTCCGTCCTCCCCGGTGCGGGAGGATCGTCAGCCGAAGGTGCGCTGCCACCAGCCGCTCCGGCGCGGTGCGCCGCCCTCGGGCTCGGCAGCCTCGTCGTTGTCGGCGGCGGGGGCCGCTGCCTCCGCGGGCTCGAGCTCGGGGGGCGGAGCCGGCTCGGCGGGCGCCTCGGCCTTTTCGCGCGCGAGCGGCGGCGCGGGGGCTTCTCGTCGGCGGTTTGCGCCGGAGGAGCGTCGGCTGGCGCGGGTTCGGGGATTGCGATCACTTCGCTGTCGCCCGATGCTGCGGCCTTGGCGCGCGACTTGCGGCGCTTCGGCTGCGGCTCGGCGGGGGCCTCGGTCGCGGCGATCGGCGGCTCCTCGGCGAGCGGGCGCTCGGCCATGGGCGAGCTGTCGGGCTCGACCTCGGGCGCAGTGGCGGGCGCTTCGGCATCGGCTGTCTCGACCGGGTGGCCTCGGCAGGAGCTTCCTCGGCACTCTCCTCGGGGCGCTTGCCGCGGCGGCGGCGGCGCTTGCGGTCGCCGGTTGGGGCCGCTTCTTCCTCGGGCTGCGGCTCGGCTTCGGCCTCGACCGGCTCGGCGGAGGCAGCGGCTGCTTCGGCCGGAGCCTCGTCGCCGTCCCGGCGGGGGCGCCCGCGACCGCCGCGGCGGCGGCGGCGCCGGCGCCGGCCCGGCCGGTCGTCGTCCGACCGCGGCGAGGCGGATTGCGCCTCTTCGCTGTCTTCGTCCTCGTTCGCCGCGAGCTCGACCTCGTCGACCTCCGGCTCCTCGTCCTCCTCCTCGACAGCCGGGGCAGGCGCCGCCTGCGGCTGCTGCGGGATCGGCCGGGGACCCGAGCTTTCGACGCTCATGCGCGCGCCCTCGAGCCCCTCGTCGATCGCGACCTCGATCGACACTCCGTAGCGCTGCTCAATCTCGCCGAGCTCGGCGCGCTTCTTGTTCAACAGATAGATCGCCGCCTCGCGCCCGGCGCGAAGCAGGATCCGGTCCCCGCGGCCGCGAGCCGCCTCGTCCTCGATGATCCTGAGCGCCGAGAGGCCGGCCGAAGCGGCGGTGCGCATCAGGCCGGTGCCTTCGCAATGGGCGCACGGCCTGGTCGATGCCTCGAGGACGCCGGTGCGCAGCCGCTGCCGGCTCATCTCCATCAGCCCGAAGCTCGAGATGCGTCCGACTTGGATCCGCGCGCGATCGTTCTTGAGCGCTTCCTTCATCGCCCTTTCGACTTTGCGGACATGGCCCGACTGCTCCATGTCGATGAAGTCGATGACGATCAGGCCCGCGAGGTCGCGCAGGCGCAGCTGGCGGGCGATCTCGGCCGCCGCTTCCAGGTTGGTGGCGAAGGCCGTCTGCTCGATATTGTGCTCGCGCGTCGACCTCCCCGAGTTGATGTCGATCGACACCAGGGCCTCGGTCGGGTTGATCACCAGATAACCGCCCGACTTCAGCTGGACGACCGGCTGGTACATCGCCGAGAGCTGGTCCTCGACTCCGTAGCGCTGGAAGATCGGCGTCGATTCCGAGTGGAGCTTCACGCGCCGGACGTGGCTCGGCATCAGCAGCTTCATGAAGCCGCGCGCCGCCTTGTAGCCTTCCTCGCCCTCGACGATCACTTCCTCGATCTCGCGGTGGTAGAGGTCGCGGATCGCGCGCTTGATGAGGTCGCTGTCGCGGTAGATCAGGGCAGGCGCGCTGCTGGTCAGCGTGTGGTCGCGGATCTCGTCCCACAGGCGGGCGAGATAGTCGAAGTCGCGCTTGATCTCGGTCTTGGTGCGCGACAGGCCCGCGGTGCGCACGATCAGGCCCATGGTCGAGGGCAGCTTCAAGTCCGACATGATCGACTTCAGGCGCTTGCGGTCCGATCCGTTGGAGATCTTCCGGCTGATCCCGCCGCCGTGCGAGGTGTTGGGCATCAGCACGCAATAGCGGCCGGCAAGGCTGAGATAGGTGGTCAGCGCCGCGCCCTTGTTGCCGCGCTCCTCCTTGACGACCTGGACGAGAAGCACCTGGCGGCGCTGGATCACGTCCTGGATCTTGTAGCGGCGGCGAAGCGCCTGGCGCTTCTGCCTCAGCTCGTCCGCGGCCGATTCGTCGACCGGCGAGCGGTTGGACTGGGTGCCGGCTTCCTCCGCGTGGCCGTTTTCCCCATTGTCGCCATTGTCGTTCTCGTCCGGCTCACGCTCGAACTCGGCATCCTGATCTTCAGCCGCGGAAGGCTCGTCATCCTCGTCATCGGCGTCGAAATCGGCGTTGCGCAGCCGCTCTTCCTCTGCCGCATGCTCGGCTTCCTCGCGAAGCAGGGCTTCGCGGTCCGCCTTTGGGATCTGGTAGTAGTCGGGGTGGATTTCGCTGAAGGCGAGGAAGCCGTGGCGGTTGCCGCCATAGTCGATGAACGCCGCCTGGAGCGACGGTTCTACCCTGGTGACCTTGGCGAGATAGATATTGCCCTTGAGCTGCTTGTGCTCGGCGGATTCGAAGTCAAACTCCTCGATCCGGTTTCCCTTGGCGACGGCGACCCGGGTTTCCTCCGGGTGGCGCGCGTCGATCAGCATGCGCATCGACATTGAAAATTCTCCGGGCGCGCGGACGGCTCCCCTGTGAGCCGCCGCGAGCGATTGATGGGGCCACTCCGGCGGGGCGAGCCCCGGCGGTCATGGCGGATTGTGTGGAAATTGCCTCTGCTGCCCGAGCCATCCCCGATTGCTGTGCGGGAGACGCACCCAGCCGCCTGCGTGCAGGCGGGCGAGGGGCGATTGGTGGCATCATGCAGCGTCAACCTGTGAAGCCGCGACCCTGTTGCGGCCGGCGGCGCTGAGATCCTCCTGCCGCTGGCGGAAGGATCGAGGCGGGTTAGCATCCCCGTCCCTGCGCCGCAACATCCGCACGAGCCATTAAGGCGGCCGGTAACGGGACAATTAATCGCGCGTTAGGCATGTGCGCGTGATAGAGTGGCCAGCGGATGGAGGCGAACACGGCAAGGTCGAAGCGAGCTCGGGCTGCGGCCGGCGCGGGGGTAACCCTGGCAAGCGCCGCGATCCTGCTTGCCGCTCTGGGCGCGAGCAGTGGCGGGGCCGTCTCTTCGAACTCCGCGGAGCGCGCCCTGATCGGCGAGGCTCGCGCCGGCGCGCTCACCGTCGAGCTCGCCCCGGCAGTAGGCGAAGTCACGCTGACCAGGGGCATTTCGCCCGGGCGGCCGATCGTCGTGATCGACGCCGGCCACGGCGGGCGCGATCCTGGAGCCACGGGAGTCTCGGGTGAAACCAGCGAGAAGCAGCTGACGCTTGCGCTCGCCCGTGAGCTTCGCGATCGGCTGGCGCAGCGCGGCCGGGTGCGGGTTGCGCTGACTCGCGAGGACGACCGCTACCTGACGCTTGACCAGCGCGCGGCGATTGTCCGGCGGCTTGGGGCGAGCCTCTATCTCTCGCTTCACATCGACAGCGCGCCCAATCCACTCGCGCGCGGAGCGACAGTCTATTCGCTGTCCGACGTGGCTTCGGACGCCGAAGCCGAGCGGGTCGCCGCCAAGGAAAACCGCGCCGGCGGGGCGGTGTCGAGCGAGCCCGCCGGGTCGGTACGAGGAATGCTCGCCGACCTTGCGCTTCGCGAGCAGATGAACGCGTCGGCCTCGCTTGCCGAGCGGCTGGTGCGCAAGTCGGTCGGGCGCTTCCTGTTGCGGCCCGAGCCGCACCGATTCGCCGACTTCAGGGTGCTCAGGCGCGCCGAAGTGCCCGCGGTGCTGTTCGAGGCGGGCTATATCAGCAACACCGAGGACGAGGCGCTGCTGCTTCGGGCCGACACTCGCTCGGCGATCGCCGCGGCGCTTGCGCAGGCGATCGAAGCGGACGTCGCGTCACGCATCATCCGCTGATCCTTGGACTTTCAGCCGGGCGCGCTTGGCGCTAGAGGCAGGAGCACATGCGTTTCGAACGTCTCAGCGTCCCGCGACTGCCCTTCCCCGACCTCGCCGCATTCAACCGGCGAGTGCACCGGCGCGTCGACCCCTTGTTCGCCCGCCGCTGGGTGCGCCGGCTGGGGATCGCCTTCCTCGCGCTCTTCCTACTCGTGTCGGGGGTGTGGGTCTATTTCGCGAGCGGACTGCCGTCGGAGGAGAAGCTGCTCGCCTACCAGCCGCCGCTTCCGACCAACGTGCGCGGCTTCGACGGCAATCCCGTCCAGACCTTCGCGCGCGAGCGGCGCGTGGAGCTGTCCTACCATGAATACCCGCCGGTCGTGCTCAGCGCCTTCCTCTCGGCCGAGGACAAGACTTTTTTCCGCCACGGGGGCATCGACTATCCGGGCCTGATGGGTGCCGTCGTCGACTTCGCCACCAAGACGGCGACCGACGGCGGACGGGCGAGGGGCGGCTCCACAATCACCCAGCAGGTCGCGAAATATTTGTTGCAGGACAACGAATATGCGGTGAGCCGAAAAATCCGGGAAATGATCCTCGCATTTCGACTCGAGTCGGCGCTGAGCAAGAAGGAGATCCTCGAGCTCTACCTCAACTCGATCTTCCTCGGCCGCAACGCCTATGGCGTGCAGGCCGCCTCGCGCGCCTATTACGACAAGGACGTGAGCGAGCTGACGTTGCCCGAGGCGGCCTATCTCGCGGTGCTCCCCAAGGCTCCGGCCAATTACGACCCGGTCCGGGCGACCGAGCGCGCGCGCGCGCGCGCAACTATGTGCTGCGCGAGATGGAGAGCAACGGCTACATCACGGCCGCCCAGCGCGCGCGGCCGCCGCCGTTCCGCTCGGCACCATCCGCTACGGCAGCAACGAGAAGTTCCGCCAGCAGGGCGGCTATTTCATGGAGGAAGTCCGCCGGACGCTGCTCGACAAGTTCGGCGAGAAGGCCGAGGACGGCCCGAACAGCGTCTATGCCGGCGGCCTGTGGGTACGCTCCTCGATGGTGCCGCACATGCAGGACGCGGCCGCCGAAGCCCTTCGCGAGGGCCTTGCCAAGTTCGCCGGCCGGGCCTGGAACGACGCGAAAAGAGCATCCCGGTCGACGGCGACTGGGCGGGCGCGCTCGACCGGGCGCCGGTCGGCACGGGCTTCCCCGACTGGCGCAAGGCGGTGGTGCTTTCCAAGAGCGGGGCCAGGCGAAGATCGGCTTCACCAACGGTTCGACCGGCGTGCTTCCGGCTTCGGCTGCATCGCAGCCCAAGAGTCGCGTCGGCGGGTCGGCCTTTCGCATCTCAAGCCGGGCATGATCATCGTCGTCAAGCAGGCCGGCGGCGACAGCTATGCGCTTCCCGCTCAATCCCCAAGATCGGCGGCGGCTTCGTCGCCGAGGAAGTGCGCACCGGCCGAGTGCTTGCGATGCAGGGCGGGTTCGACGTGATCGGATCGAGCTACAACCGCGCGACGCAGGCGCTTCGCCAGCCGGGATCGGCGTTCAAGCCGGTGGTCTACGCAACCGCGCTCGAGAACGGCATGACGCCGGCTTCGATCATCGTCGATTCGCCCTTCTGCGTCTGGCAGGGCGCGGGCCTCGGCAACAAATGCTTCGTCAATTTCGACCGCCGCTATTCGGGGGCGAAGACGATGCGTTGGGGCGTCGAGCAGTCGCGCAACCTGATGACCATCCGTGCCGCGTCGCAGATCGGCATGCAGAAGGTCATCGACAACGCCAAGAAGATGGGGGTCGGCGAATATCCCAGTTATCTGTCGATCGCGCTCGGCGCGGGCGACACGACGGTGCTCAATCTGACCAACGCCTATGCGATCCTGGCCAACCACGGTCGCGAGGTGAAGCCGACCGTGATCGACTATGTGCAGGACCGCGGCGGCAAGGTGATCTTCCGCTCCGACAACCGCTGCGCCCTGATGCGCAACTGCAATGCGGCCGAGTGGGACGGACGGGGATGCCGCGGCCGCCTTCGCGCGACCGGCAGGTGATCGACCCGAGGGCTGCGTTCCAGATGGTGCACATCCTCGAGGGCGTGGTCGAGCGCGGAACGGCGACCATTCTTCGCGACCTCGACCGGCCGCTGTTCGGCAAGACCGGCACGACCAATGGACCGACCAACGTCTGGTTCATCGGCGGAACGCCTGAGGTCGTGGCGGGCGTCTACATCGGCTACGACCAGCCGCGGCCGATGGGTCATGGCGCGCAGGGCGGCCGGATCGCCGCGCCGATCTTCAAGCAGTTCGCCAAGACGGCGTTCAAGGACATGCCCAAGGTGCCGTTCGTCGCTCCCGCCGGAATCCGCTGGGCGCGGGTCGACCGGGCAAGCGGGCGGATCGTGTTCGGAACCTTCCCGACCACCGAAGACCCCAAGTCGGGCGTGATCTGGGAAGCGTTCCAGCCGCAGACCGAGCCCCGCCGCGCGTTCAGGCGGTCGCAGTACAAGCCTTACGCGGACCCGGACGAGTGGCTGGCGGCGGCCCGCCGGGATCCGCGCGCGGCCGCGCAGAACGACCGGCGCACGGCTGCCCAGGCCCAGCGGCAGCGCCCGCCGCGGCCGGTGCGAACGCGTCCGCGCCCGCAGCAGCAGCCGCCTCAGCAGCAGTCGCAACCCGCGCCCACCGCGCCCGCGCCGCAGCCGACGCTCTTGCCAACGCAGAACAGCGTCCAGTAGCGAAGCTGGCCGAGCCGTTCGTCCCAAGCTGGTCGAGGGACGCTGACCCTGCAACCTGTCTCGACCCGTTAGCCACTCGGGTCGAGCTGGAGGAAAACCGAAGATGCGCGCCGAAGCGCAGGCCCATGTCGACCAGATCAACGCCGCGCTCTCGCTGCTGCGCAGGTTCCTCGACTGGGACCAGGCGATCCAGCGGCTCGACGAGCTGAACGCCAAGGTCGAGGATCCGACGCTGTGGGACAACCCGAAGCACGCGCAGGACCTGATGCGCGAGCGGCGGCGGCTCGACGAGGCGATCGCCGCGACGCGCGCGATCGAGCGCGAGCTGTCGGACACTCTCGAGCTGCTCAAGCTTGCCGAAGGAGAGGGCGACGAGGCGATGGTCGAGGATGCGCACTCGAGCCTCGCCGAGCTCGCCGAGCGATCCGAGCGTGACAAGGTTGCGGCGCTGCTCGCGGGCGAGGCCGACGCGAACAACGCCTATATCGAGGTCAATGCGGGCGCGGGCGGGACCGAGAGCCAGGACTGGGCCGAGATGCTGCTGCGCATGTACACGCGCTGGGCCGAGCGGCGCGGCTGCAAGGTCGAGCTAATCGACCACCATTCGGGCGAGCAGGCGGGGATCAAGTCGGCGACGATCCTGGTCAAGGGCGAGAACGCCTACGGCAATCTCAAGACCGAGAGCGGAGTCCACCGGCTGGTGCGGATCAGCCCCTATGACGCCAACGCCCGCCGCCACACCAGCTTCGCAAGCGTCTGGGTTTATCCGGAGGTGGACGAGGACATCGACATCGAGGTGGAGGAAAAGGACCTCAGGATCGACACCTACCGCTCCTCGGGCGCGGGGGGCCAGCACATCAACACGACCGACAGCGCCGTGCGGATCACGCACATGCCCACGGGTATCGTCGTCGCGTGCCAGAACCAGCGGTCGCAGCACAAGAACCGCGCCGAGGCGATGAAGCAGTTGAAGGCGCGATTGTACGAGGCCGAGCTTCAGAAGCGCGAAGCCGAAGCCGATGCGGCCAATGCGGCAAAGACCGACATCGGCTGGGGGCACCAGATTCGAAGCTATGTTCTCCAGCCCTATCAGCTGGTGAAGGACCTGCGCACCGGAGTGACCTCGACCGCGCCAGGCGACGTGCTCGACGGCGACCTCGACCGCTTCATGGCCGCGGCGCTGTCGCAGCGAGTGACGGGCGAGCGCGTCGAGGTCGAGGATGTCGAGTAGGGTGGGCGAGAGTGACCGTTCGTCCTGAGCGGAGGCCGAAGGCCGAAGTCGAAGGGCGCATTGCACCACCGTTTGAGCGGCGCCCTTCGACTTCGCCCAGGACGAACGGAGTTGTTGGGCTTTGCACAGCTCTTCTCGTTCTCGCCGCCTGCCGCGAGGCGCCCGAGCAGCAGCAGCCCCGCTTCCCCAAGGCCGATCGCGACGTCGCTCCGATCGTCAGCGATGCCTTTTCGACCGAGGACGCGCGCGACCGGCTCGGCGAGGCCGAGCAGGTGATCGAGCTTGCCGGAGTCAGGCCCGGAATGTCAGTCGCCGACATCGGCGCGGGCGAGGGTTATTACACCGTCCGCCTTGCTCCCGTCGTCGGCCCGCGGGGGCGCGTCCTGGCCGAGGACATCGTGCCCGAGACGATCGAGCTGCTCGCCCAGCGCGTGAACCGCGAGAACCTCGACAATGTCTCGGTGCTGCTTGGCACGCCCGACGATCCAAAGCTCCCGCCACGCTCGTTCGACCGCATCTTCCTCGTCCACATGTATCACGAGGTGACCTCGCCCTACGCCTTCCTGTGGCATTTGCGCGAGGGACTGAAGCGCGACGGCGAGGTGATCGTGGTCGACTCCGACCGGCCGCCGCGCCGCCACGGAATGCCGCCGAAGCTGCTCGAGTGCGAGTTCGCGGCGCTCGGCCTGAAGCTTCACCGCTTCCAGCCGATCACCGGCGGCGAGGCCTATTTCGCCGCGTTCCGGATCGCCGCACCGCGTCCTGAGCCGGACGAGATCAAGCCGTGCAAAGGATGAGCCGGGCCAAGGCAGGCAGGCGCAAGCAGCGTGACGGAGGGGGCAAGCTCAGCGCCCCCTCCACCAGCCTCGCCGGTGCTCTCTCTCCGAACGGAGTCCTACAGCAGCCCCATGCGCCGAAAGCTGGTGCAGTCGTCGCCGGCGAAGATCAGATGGTCGATGATCGTGCAATCGATCGCGTCAGCCGCGCTGGCGAGCCGGCGCGTCGCGCGGCAGTCCGCCTCGCTCGGGCTGGGATCGCCGCTCGGGTGGTTGTGCGCAAGAAGGATCCCCGCGCTTTCATGGAGCGCCGCGTCGGCGATGATCGAGCGGATCGGGAAGGCCGCGCCGGTTTCGTCGCCCTCGTGGCGCGAAACGTGCAGGCACTGCGCCCCCGCATCGAGATGCGCGACCCACAGGCTTTCTCTCGCAGGGTCGCACTCGGCCAGGCACCCCCTGAAGAAGTCGCGCACCGCATCGGGCCGGTCGAGCTTCAGCGGGGATTCGGCACGCTGATAGCGCATCCGGCCTAACTATGCGGCCGCCCGGCCGAGAGCCACTCGAACCGTGTCCGTAACGAAAGCGGGTTCGCACCGTTACGGAGTTATTCGGCGGGCTTGGCGGGCAAGGCGGCGGCGGTCTAGGGTTGCAGCGCGATGCGCCAGTACCTCGACCTCATGCAGCGGATTCTCGACGAGGGAATCGCGCAACAGGACCGCACCGGCACCGGCACCATCTCCATGTTCGGCGCGCAGATGCGCTTCGACCTCGCCGAGGGCTTCCCGCTCTTGACCACCAAGAAGCTGCACCTGCGCTCGATCATCGTCGAGCTGCTCTGGTTTCTTCGCGGCGACACCAACGTGCGCTGGCTTCAGGAGCGGAAGGTCAGCATCTGGAACGAGTGGGCCGACGAGGCCGGCGACCTCGGCCCCGTCTACGGCAAGCAGTGGCGCGACTGGGAAAGCCCGGACGGCCGCCACATCGACCAGATCCGCGGCCTAGTCGAGCTGATCCGCCGCGATCCCGCCTCGCGCCGCCAAATCGTCACCGCCTGGAACCCCGGTGAGATCGACCGGATGGCGCTGGCGCCGTGCCACTGCCTGTTCCAGACGCAGGTCGCGGGCGGTCGCCTCAACCTCCAGCTCTATCAGCGCAGCGCCGACTTTTTCCTTGGGGTGCCATTCAACATCGCAAGCTACGCGCTCCTCACGCACATGCTCGCGCGCGAATGCGGCTTCGAGCCCGGCACCTTCGTGTGGACGGGCGGCGACGTGCACCTCTATTCCAACCATCTCGACCAGGCGCGCCTTCAGCTCGGGCGCGAGCCACGGGCGCTGCCTCAGCTGATTCTCAAGGACCGCGGCCAGTCGCTGTTCGACCACGAGGCCGACGATTTCGCCTTCGAGGCGTACGACCCGCACCCGCACATTTCAGCCCCCGTTGCGGTCTGAACTGCGGCTCCGTGACAACAGCCGTTGAAAATTGCGGCCCCGGAATGGAGCCGCTGCGGGCGAAGCGCGCGTTAGACCAGTCGCTAGACGAGGAGAAGGCACATGCTTCGCAAGCTGGTTACTGCGTTAATGATCGGCGGCTCCCTGACCGTCGCTGCCTGCAATACCGTCCGCGGCGCCGCCGCCGACGTGAATTCGGTCGCCAACGAGGTCGACAACGGCACCTGAGGATCTCTTCGTTCCGCTGACGCAAGGAGGCGGGACCAGGATCTGACAGAAAAAACCCCGCCGGATCTCTCCGGCGGGGTTTTCTCTGTCAGCGCTGCCTCGTGACTACTCGCGCAGATAGTCGCCTGCGTCCGCGTCGGTCCCGTGTCCGCTCGGCACGACGTCGGACAGCGGGTCCTCGCCGGTACCGGCGGTGTCGTCCCTCGGGCTGCGTGCGAGCTCGGCCGCGCGAAGCTCCTCGGCCGAGTCGGGCGCGACCAGGGCTTCCGCCAGCCGCCGGTGGTCGCCCGGAGGGCAGCGTCGCGGCTGGTTGCCGCAACGCGCAGGCGCTTCATGCTCGATCCCGTTCCAGCCGGGATCAGGCGGCCGACGATGACGTTCTCCTTGAGCCCGGTCAGAGTGTCGACCTTGCCCTGAACCGCGGCCTCCGTGAGCACTCGCGTCGTCTCCTGGAACGAGGCGGCCGAGATGAAGCTGCGGGTCTGCAGGCTCGCCTTGGTGATGCCCAGAAGCACCGGCTTGCCTTGCGCCTTCTTCTGCTTCTTCTCGAGCCGCGAGTTGATCTCGTCCATCTCCTCGCGGTCGATCTGCTCCTCCTTGAGCAGGGTCGTGTCGCCGCCGTCGGTGATCTCGACCTTCTGCAGCATCTGGCGAACGATCACCTCGATGTGCTTGTCGTTGATCTTCACGCCCTGCAGCCGGTAGACCTCCTGGATCTCCGCCACGAGATATTCCGCCAGCGCCTCGACCCCGAGCACTTCGAGGATGTCGTGCGGGTCCGGCGAGCCGCCGACGAGATTGTCGCCGCGCTTCACGTAATCGCCTTCCTGGACCTCGATCACCTTCGACTTGGGCACGAGATATTCGACCGGATCCGACCCGTCGTCGGGCACGATCGCGATCTTACGCTTGGCCTTGTAGTCCTTCATGAAGGTGACCTTGCCCGACACCTTGGCGATGATCGCATTCTCCTTGGGCTTGCGCGCCTCGAACAGCTCGGCGACGCGCGGCAGACCGCCGGTGATGTCGCGCGTCCGCGCAGCTTCCCGCGGCAAACGGGCGAGCACCTCGCCGGCCTCGACCGACTGCCCGTCCTCGACCGCGATGATCGCGCCCGGGGCAGCCGGTAGACGCCCGCTTCCGTGGCCTTGCCGCCGGTCAGCGTCAGGCGCGCGGGTGAAGCGTGTCCTTCTTGGTCTTGGCCACGTCGTCGGTGACCACGCGCTGGACGATGCCCGTCGATTCATCGACCTGCTCGGTCATCGTGCGGTTCTCGATCAAATCCTGGTACTTCACCGTGCCTGCGCGCTCGGTGATCACCGGGCTGAACGACGGGTCCCACTCGGCGACGCGGTCGCCGCGGCTGACGATATGGCCGCTCTCGCACAGCAGATGCGCACCGAACGGCACGCGGTGAGTCGACAACTCGCGCCCGTCCATGTCGAGGATGGCGATCTCACCCGAGCGCGACAGCGACACGTGCCGCCCGCGCGGATCGACGATCGTCGGCATGTCGCGAAGCTCGATCGTGCCGTCGACCGGCGCCTCGAGGTTCGACTGCTCGTTGAGCTGCGCCGCGCCGCCGATGTGGAAGGTCCGCATCGTCAGCTGGGTGCCGGGCTCGCCGATCGACTGAGCCGCGATGACTCCGACCGCTTCGCCGATGTTGACCGGCGTTCCGCGCGCAAGGTCGCGCCCGTAGCACTTGCCGCACACGCCCTGCCTGGACGCGCACACCAGAGGCGAGCGGATCTTCACGCCCTGCAGGCCGAATTCCTCGATCCGTGCGACCATCGGCTCGTCGAGCAGGCTGCCCTCGGCAATGATGACCTCACCCGACTTTGGATCGACCACGTCCTCCGCCGTCGTCCGGCCGAGCACACGCTCCGCGAGCGAAGCGATCACCGCGCCGCCCTGGACGATCGCGCGCATCTCGAGCGCTCGTTCGGTGCCGCAATCCTCCTCGATGATCACCGCGTCCTGGCTGACGTCAACGAGGCGGCGGGTCAGATAGCCCGAGTTCGCCGTCTTGAGCGCCGTGTCGGCCAGGCCCTTGCGGGCACCATGGGTCGAGTTGAAATATTCAAGAACGGTCAGCCCCTCCTTGAAGTTGGAGATGATCGGGTCTCGATGATCTCGCCCGAGGGCTTGGCCATCAGCCCGCGCATGCCGGCCAGCTGCTTGATCTGCGCCTGGCTGCCCGGTGAGCACCCGAGTGGGCCATCATGTAGATCGAGTTGAGGTCGGCCTGGCGACCGTCCGGAAGCTTCGGCGTCGCGGAAATCTCGTTCATCATCGCGGTTGCGACCTGGTCGCCGCAGCGTGACCAGGCGTCGATCACCTTGTTGTACTTTTCCTGCTGGGTGATCAGTCCGTCCTGGTACTGCTGCTCATAGTCCTTCACCAGCGCGCGGGTGTCGTCGACGAGGCTCACCTTGGCTTCGGGAATGACCATGTCGTCCTTGCCGAACGAGATTCCGGCCGCGAAAGCGTGGCGGAAGCCGAGCGCCATGATCGCGTCGGCGAACAGCACCGTCTCCTTCTGCCCGGTGTGGCGATAGACGATGTCGATGACGTCGCCGATTTCCTTCTTGGTGAGCACCCGGTTGACCGTCTCGAACGGCACCTTGTGGCTCTTGGGCAGGGTCTCGGCGAGAAGCATCCGGCCCGCGGTGGTCTCGAACCGCTTCATAGGTATTACCGGCCTCGTCCGTCTGCGGAACTCGGCTGATGATCTTGGTGTGAAGCGTGACCGCTCCGGCGGCGAGCGCCTGGTGCACCTTCGGCCATGTCCGAGAGCATCATGCTCGCCGGGCTCACCCTCCTTTTCGAGGCTGAGGTAGTAGAGGCCGAGCACCATGTCCTGCGAGGGCACGATGATCGGCTTGCCGTTCGCGGGCGACAGGATGTTGTTGGTGCTCATCATCAGCACGCGTGCTTCGAGCTGGGCCTCGAGGCTCAGCGGCACGTGCACGGCCATCTGGTCGCCGTCGAAGTCGGCATTGAACGCGGCGCACACCAGCGGGTGAAGCTGGATTGCCTTGCCTTCGATCAGCACCGGCTCGAACGCCTGGATTCGAGGCGGTGGAGCGTCGGAGCGCGGTTGAGCAGCACCGGATGCTCGCGGATCACCTCGTCGAGGATGTCCCAGACTTCCTTGCGCTCCTTCTCGACCCACTTCTTGGCCTGCTTGAGGGTCATCGACAGACCCTTTGCGTCGAGGCGCGAGTAGATGAACGGCTTGAACAGCTCGAGCGCCATCTTCTTGGGCAGGCCGCACTGGTGAAGCTTCAATTCCGGACCGGTGACGATCACGGAGCGGCCCGGAATAGTCGACGCGCGCTTGCCGAGCAGGTTCTGACGGAAGCGGCCCTGCTTGCCCTTGAGCATGTCCGAGTGACTTCAGCGGACGCTTGTTGGCGCCGGTGATCGTGCGCCCGCGGCGGCCGTTGTCGAACAGAGCGTCGACCGCCTCCTGGAGCATGCGCTTTTCGTTGCGCACGATGATGTCCGGCGCGCGCGCAGCTCGATCAGCCGCTTCAGACGGTTGTTGCGGTTGATCACCCGGCGGTAGAGGTCGTTGAGGTCCGACGTGAAGCGGCCGCCGTCGAGCGGCACCAGCGGGCGAAGCTCGGGCGGAATGACCGGAACCACTTCCATGATCATCCACTCGGGCCGGTTGCCCGACTCGAGGAAGCTTTGACGACCTTGAGACGCTTGATGATCTTCTTGGGCTTCAATTCCGACTTGGTCTCGGCGAGCTCCTTGAGGAGCGCTTCCTTCTCGCCTTCGAGGTCGAGGTCCATCAGCATGATCTTGACCGCCTCGGCGCCGATGCCGGCGCTGAACGCGTCCTCGCCATGCTCGTCCTGGGCGGAGAGCAGCTCGTCCTCGGTCAAGAGCTGGTACTTCTCAAGCGGGGTCAGGCCCGGCTCGATGACGACATAGCTCTCGAAATAGAGGATCCGCTCGAGCTGCTTGAGCTGCATGTCGAGCAGAAGGCCAATGCGGCTCGGCAAGCTCTTGAGGAACCAGATGTGGGCGACCGGAGCGGCGAGCTCGATATGGCCCATGCGCTCGCGGCGCACCTTCGAAACGGTGACTTCGACGCCGCACTTCGCAGACGATGCCCTTGTACTTCATGCGCTTGTACTTGCCGCACAGGCACTCGTAGTCCTTGATCGGGCCGAAGATGCGCGCGCAGAACAGCCCGTCACGCTCGGGCTTGAACGTGCGGTAGTTGATCGTTTCGGGCTTCTTGATCTCGCCGAACGACCAGCTGCGGATCTTCTCGGGAGAAGCGATTCCGATGCGGATCTCGTCGAACGTTTCCGGCTTGGCGATCGGATTGGCGAAAGGCGTCAGTTCGTTCATTTTTTTGTCCTTCTTCCCCTCCCGCATCGGGGGGAGGGGCCAGGGGAGTGGAATGTCTTGAGGGAGGCGCCAAAAAGGACCTCCCTCGGGAGTTAAATCACTCCGCAGCAAGCGCCGGCGGGTCGGCGTCCGGATCGTCGATCGTGTCGAGCTCGACGTTGAGGCCGAGGCTGCGCATCTCCTTTACGAGCACGTTGAAGCTCTCGGGGATGCCTGCCTCGAACGTGTCGTCGCCCTTGACGATCGCCTCGTAGACCTTGGTCCGGCCGACCACGTCGTCCGACTTCACGGTCAGCATTTCCTGGAGCGTAGGCGGCGCCGTAAGCCTGGAGTGCCCACACTTCCATCTCGCCGAACCTTTGCCCGCCGAACTGCGCCTTGCCGCCCAGCGGCTGCTGGGTCACCAGGCTGTACGGGCCGATCGAGCGCGCGTGGATCTTGTCGTCGACGAGGTGGTGGAGCTTGAGCATGTAGATGTAGCCCACCGTCACCTTGCGGTCGAACGGCTCGCCGCTGCGGCCGTCGAACAGCGTCACCTGGCCCGAGCGGTCGAGCCCGGCGCGGTCGAGCATCTCCGACACGTCGGGCTCCTGAGCGCCGTCGAACACCGAGTGCCCATCGGGATCCCGGCCGTCAGGTTGGACGCAAGCTCGAGCAGCGCCTCGTCGTCGCGCTGGTCGATTTCGGCCGCATATTGCTCGCCGTAGATGTCCTTGAGCTTGGTCCGGACCGCCTTGGCGTCCTTGCCCGCGAGGTCACGACCGCGCTCGTGGATGCCGTCCAGCATCTCCTGGATCTGCTTGCCAAGCCCGCGCGCCGCCCAGCCGAGGTGAGTCTCGAAGATCTGGCCGACGTTCATCCGGCTCGGCACGCCAAGGGGATTGAGCACGATGTCGACGGGAGTCCCATCCTCGAGGAACGGCATGTCCTCATTGGGGAGGATCTCGGCTGATCACGCCCTTGTTGCCATGGCGGCCAGCCATCTTGTCGCCCGGCTGGAGCTTGCGCTTCACCGCGACGAACACCTTGACCATCTTGAGCACGCCCGGCGGCAGCTCGTCGCCGCGCTCGAGCTTCTCGACGCGGTCCTCCAGGCGCCGCTGGATCATGTTTTGTGCCTCGTCGAACTGAGTCCTGAGCGCCTCGATGTCGGCCTGGCGCTTGTCGTCCTTTACGGCGATCTTCCACCAGTCGTGGCGCTCGGTCGTCTCGAGCATTGTCTCGTCGAGGCTCGAGCCCTTCTTGATGCCCTTGGGCGCGGCAGTCGCGACCTGGCCGACCAGCATCTCGCGAAGCCGGGAGAAGGTCGCGCGGCTGAGGCGCGCTCGTCGTCCGAGTCCTTCTTGAGCCGCTCCTTCCTCGGCCTGGAATCGCTCGCGTACGGTCGTCGATGTCGATGCCGTGCCGATTGAACAGGCGCACCTCGACGATCGTGCCCTGCACTCCGGGCGGAAGCCGAAGCGAGGTGTCGCGAACGTCCGACGCCTTTTCGCCGAAGATCGCCCGGAGCAATTTCTCCTCCGGGGTCATCGGGCTCTCGCCCTTCGGGGTGATCTTGCTGACCAGGATGTCGCCCGGCTCGACCTCGGCGCCGATGTACACGATGCCCGCCTCGTCGAGGTTGCGAAGCGCTTCCTCGCCGACGTTGGGGATGTCGCGCGTAATGTCCTCGGGGCCCAGCTTGGTGTCGCGGGCCATCACCTCGAACTCTTCGATGTGGATCGAGGTGAAGACGTCGTCCTTCACGATCCGCTCGGAGATCAGGATCGAGTCCTCGTAATTGTACCTGTTCCACGGCATGAACGCGACGAGCACGTTCCGGCCGAGCGCGAGCTCGCCGTACTCGGTCGAAGGTCCGTCGGCGATGATCTCGCCGGCATCGACCACATCACCGACCTTCACCAGCGGGCGCTGGTTGATGCAGGTGTTCTGGTTCGAGCGCTGGAACTTCATCAGCGTGTAGATGTCCACGCCCGACTCCTCGGGCCTGAGCTCGCCGGTGGCGCGAACCACGATGCGGGCCGCGTCGACCTGGTCGACGATGCCCGAGCGGCGGGCCGCGATCGCAGCGCCTGAATCGCGCGCCACCGTCCTCCTCCATGCCGGTGCCGACCAGCGGCGCCTCAGCGCGGATCAGCGGCACTGCCTGGCGCTGCATGTTCGATCCCATCAGCGCGCGGTTCGCGTCGTCGTTCTCGAGGAACGGGATCAGCGAAGCGGCAACCGACACGAGCTGCTTGGGGCTGACATCCATCAAGGTGATCTGGTCGCGCGGAGCCATCAGGAAGTCGCCGGCGCGGCGGGCCGAGACGATCTCCTCGCCGAACGTGCCGTCCGCGTTGAGTTCGGCGTTCGCCTGCGCGATCGTGTGCTTGGCCTCCTCCATCGCCGACAGATAGACGACGTCGCTCGTCACCTTACCGTCGACCACGCGCCGGTACGGGGTCTCGATGAAGCCGTACTTGTTGACCCGGCTGAAGCTGGCGAGCGAGTTGATCAGGCCGATGTTCGGGCCTTCGGGAGTCTCGATCGGGCAGATCCGGCCATAGCGGGTCGGGTGAACGTCGCGCACCTCGAAGCCCGCGCGCTCACGGGTAAGGCCGCCCGGGCCAAGCGCGGAGACGCGCCGCTTGTGCGCGCTCAGCGGGTTGGTCTGGTCCATGAACTGCGACAGCTGCGAGGAGCGAAGAACTCGCGCACCGCGGCGACGGCGGGCTTGGCGTTGATGAGGTCGTTCGGCATCACCGTCGATACGTCGACGCTGCTCATCCGCTCCTTGACCGCGCGCTCCATGCGCAGCAGGCCGATCCGGGTACTGGTTCTCGAGCAGCTCGCCGACCGAGCGCACGCGGCGGTTGGCGAGATTGTCGATGTCGTCGATCTCGCCCTTGCCGTCCTTGAGGTTCACCAGTTCCTGGACGACGGCGAGGATGTCCTCGCGGCGCAGGGTGGTGACCGTGTCCTCGGCGTCGAGGCCGAGGCGCATGTTGAGCTTCACTCGACCGACGGCGCTGAGGTCATAGCGCTCGGGATCGAAGAACAGGCCGTAGAACAGCAGATCGGCGGTCTCGCGCGTCGGCGGCTCGCCCGGGCGCATCACCCGATAGATGTCGGCAAGCGCGGAATCGGCGTCCTCGTTCTTGTCGGCCTTGAGCGTGTTGCGCATCCACGGGCCGGTGTTGACGAAGTCGATGTCGAGCAGCTCGAGCGTGTCGACGCCCGCATTGTCGAGTTTCTCGAGGTTCTCGGCGGTGACTTCCTCGCCGGCCTCGATGTAGATCTCGCCGGTTTTCTCGTTGATCAGGTCGTGTGCCGGAGAAGCGGCCGAAGATCTCCTCGGTCGGGATGATGAGGTTCTTGAGGCCCTCCTTGGCCGCGGCGTTGGCGCGGCGCGGAGGATCTTCTCGCCCGACTTGAACACCACTTCGCCGGTGTCGGCATCGACCACTTCATGGGTCGGCTTCTGCCCGCGCCAGGCCTCGACGAAATAGGGGATCTGCCAGCCGTTCTTGCCGCGAACGTAGCTGACCGTGCCGTAGAACTCGTTGAGGATGTCCTCTGGCGACAGGCCGAGCGCCAGGAGAAGCGTCGTGACCGGCAGCTTGCGCTTGCGGTCGATGCGCACGTTGACGATGTCCTTGGCGTCGAACTCGAAGTCGAGCCAGCTGCCGCGATAGGGATCACGCGCGCGGCGAAGAGATATTTGCCCGACGCGTGGGTCTTGCCCCGGTCATGGTCGAACAGCACGCCAGGGCTGCGGTGCATCTGGCTGACGATCACCCGCTCGGTGCCGTTGATGATGAAGGTGCCGTTCCCCGTCATGAGCGGCATGTCGCCCATGTAGACGTCCTGCTCCTTGATATCGATCACCGACTTGGCCTCGGTCTCGGGATCGATCTCGAAGGTCGTCAGGCGAAGCGTGACGCGCATCGGCGCGGCGTAGGTCAGGCCGCGCTGGCGGCACTCGTCCGTGTCGTACTTCGGGTCCTCGAGCTCGTAGCGATCGAAGTCGAGGTGCGCGGTGCCGGCGAAGTCCTCGATCGGGAACACGGAGCGAAGCGTCTTCTCGAGCCCCGACACATAGCCCACCGTCGGGTCCGAGCGAAGGAACTGCTCGTAGCTTTCGCGCTGAACTTCGATCAGATTGGGCATTTCGGAAATTTCGTGCACGTTTCCGAAAATCTTGCGGATCCGCCGTGGGGCGTTGGTGCGGCCGCTGGTGCGGGCCGGTGCGTCGATCGCCTTGGTCGCCATTGTCATCCCTGCGCTGTGCGGAAAAACGCACCCGAGGGAGCGCTCCGCCAAAGTTGTGCTCCCACCAAGGCAGGAGCCCAGTCCCTGCCTCGCGCAGGGATGCTGTTGTGGAGCGCTTGTTCCCGCTTCCCCTCTCCAATGCGTTGAGCCCGTGCGCCGGTCGGGCCCTGTCCCGGAGAGGACGGGAAAAGCCCCGGACGCACGACAGCGTGCGGCCAGAGCCGTGATTTGTTGGATGGCGCCGATATACGCCTTTTTGCCGCTTTGAAAAGGGGCAAGGCATTTTTCCCCACGAAACCAATCCGCGGCGAGGAGGGTTGGCGCGAAACGAAAGGAACGCTCATGCTTCGACTTGCCACCGTGCCCGCGCTGATGCTGCTTGCCGCCTGCGGAACGCAGTCCAACGAGGACGCGCTCGAGAACGCCGCCAATGTATCCGACCCGGCGGCCGCCGCGGTGCTCGAGAATGCGGCTGAGAACGGGATGGACCCGCAGCAGGCGCTCCAGCAGGCCGGCCAGGCCGCTGCCCAGGCCGGCGCAGCCGACCAGGGCCCGCCGTCAGGCAGCGTCCAGGCGCGCCCCAATACCCGCGAGCAACCCAACCGGCCGGAGGGCGGACAGCCGCCCGAGAAGGTCGTCGTCAACGGCGCTGCCGAGGACGAGCACGCCGGCCACGACATGAACAATATGCAGTAAGCCGGAACAAGGGCGGCAGTAACCGGCTCCGCGCGCTTTTAGTCCGCCGGCGCGGCTCGCCGGCCCTGGGCGAAGGCGCGCGCGCGGTCGTCGGCCTGCTGGACGATCGGCAAGACCGATTGGATGACGGGCTCGATCAGGCGCCACTTGTCGTCCTGCGGGCGCGAAACGGTCGCTCGGGAAAAGGGCAAATTCTGGCTGAGTTCGCGGTCCCATTCGAGGCCTGCCGAACCCGCGAGCGCGCTTGCAGTGGCCTGCGGCCGCGCAATCAGGGCGGCATAATCGATCGCATGCACGCGTGTCGCAGGTAGAAGTTCAAGATCGTCGAGCAGGAGGTTGGTCGTCGTCGCCCACTGGTGAGCGACAATTTCATGAAGCGGCCGCCCGTTCAGTTGCTGCCAACCGGGCACCAGCACGAGCGACCAGGGCAGACCGCTCCACCCAGGCAGCATCGGATAGGTGCGAAAGCCGCCGGAGCGCCAGGCCTCGATCATGCTCGACAGCGTCTGACGAACGTCGCGGTACAGATAGATGAACTCGGCGTCCGGCCAGATGGCGTCGAAGAAGCCGACTCGAAGCGAGTTCTTGGGGGTCTTCTCGAGCATCCGGACACGGCCCGACGCGGGGCGGCCCTCGCGGTCGCGAAGCGCTCGATAGAAGTTCGCGGCAAGCTGCTCGACCGCCGGGCCCGTCGCGTCCTCGGTGGTCAGCCTGTTCGATGCCCACTGCCGCATGGCCGGCAAAAAGGCGGGAATGCCCTCGATCAGGCCGTGGCTTTCGCCCCATATGGAGTAGAGGCCGGGCGCCTGCGCGAGCGTTTCGAACAGCAATGTCGAGCCCGAGCGCGGCGTGCTGACGATGAACACCGGCCGCTCGAACACATCCTGGAAGGAAGATGCCGCGCCCGCAGGCGCGTCAGGGTTCATGAAGCGAGCCGGCGGGCCGCTTCGAAGCCTGGTCGGGCAGGGGGCGCGGCGGCCTGGACGGGCGCCACCGCGACCTCGAAGACCAGGCGGCCGAGCACATGGTAGAGCGGCAGCGTGTTCTTGAGGAGGATCGAGTCACCGCCGAGGCCGGAAAGGTCGCCGCCCAGCTCCGCCAGCAACTTGCGATAGTGCGGAACGCCTTCGTCGGCGGGGCCGTAATGGGCCCACAGGGCGCCCCATTCGAAGATCAGCCGATCGAGCCGCTCCATCACGGCATCGAGCCGGGGATGCGGCTGCGCTTCGTTCTCCCGTTGCAGACTTAGTGCGGCAGCCCGGCCAAACCAACGAAAAAGCGCGGCTCCGCCGGAGCCGCGCTTTCGTTTCGCGTGAAGTTCCGGAAGCTTACTTGAGCTCGACGGTGCCGCCTGCGTCCTCGATCTGCTTCTTGATCTTCTCGGCCTCGTCCTTGGAGATGCCCTCCTTGACGGCCTTTGGAGCGCCCTCGACCAGCGCCTTCGCCTCGCCCAGGCCAAGGCCGGTGATCGCGCGGACTTCCTTGATCACGTTGATCTTCTTGCCGCCGTCGCCGGTCAGGATCACGTCGAACTCGGTCTTCTCTTCCTCGGCCGGAGCCGCGGCGGCGCCGCCGCCGGTGGGGCCCGCAACCGCGACCGCAGCCGCGGCCGAAACGCCCCACTTGTCCTCGAGCGCCTTGGCGAGCTCGGCCGCCTCGAGAACCGTCAGTTCGGAAAGCTGGTCGACCAGCGAATTGATGTCAGCCATTTTCTACTCCTTTGCGGGGCACCGGCCCCTTGTTGTCGTGCGTTGATAGAAAGGGTCGGGCGCTACGCCGCTTCTTTGGCGGAATAGGCCTGGAAGATCCGGGCAAGCTGGGCGCCGGGCTCGTTGATCGTGCGTGCGATCTTGCTCGCGGGCGCCTGGATCAGGCCCACGAGTGTCGCGCGCAGCTCGTCCAATGACGGGAGCTCGGCCAGAGCCCTGATCCCGTTCACGTCGAGCACGGTCTCGCCCATCGCTCCGCCGACGATCTCGAACTTGTCGGTCGTCTTGGCGAAATCGACCGCGACCTTGGCCGCGGCGACCGGGTCGACCGACGTGGCGAGCGCGGTCGGGCCCTTCAGCAGGTCCCCGATCGGCTTGTAGCGAGTGCCGTCGAGCGCGATGAGTGCAAGCCGGTTCTTCGCACCCTGGTACTGGGCGCCGGCGTCTCGCATCCTCAGGCGCAGGTCGGTTGACTGCGCGACCGAGAGCCCGTGGTTGCG
>JAUJOV010000034.1 GCA_030447545.1 Sphingomicrobium sp.
CCAGAAGCTGCTGCGATAATAGCTCGGCCACAGCCGCCAGCCGATGCCGTAGCGGAAGTAGTTCCAGCCGAACGGATCGTCATAGAAGCCGAGGCGGAACAGTGAGTGGTAGCGGTTGCGATAGTCCCGCCAGTCGTAGCGGCGGTCGCGGTGCCAGTCGTTGCGCCAGCGATGCTCCGGTCGCACGATGGCCTTCGCGGCGGTTGCGGGAGCCGGCGGCTCGGCGCCGAACTCCGGCCTCGAGGTCACGCGGCGGCGGCGCTCGGGGTCCAGTACGCGTGGCAGCGGCCGGGTCGGCTG
This sequence comes from Sphingomicrobium sp., assembly GCA_030447545.1. GTDB lineage: Bacteria > Pseudomonadota > Alphaproteobacteria > Sphingomonadales > Sphingomonadaceae > Sphingomicrobium. The sequence continues at coordinate 301 of JAUJOV010000034.1, forward strand.
GACGAGGCCAGTGCCGGAGCGCTCGCTCGACGGCCGCTGCGAGGCTGGGCGCAGGACCCGCGGCTGACCGGAATTGCTGCCGGACACTCGTTCGACGATGCTGCCGCGGCGAGCGTTGCGCTCCTCGACCGCGGCCGGGCTGTCCGGGCGGCCCTGGCGCTCGCGCGCGCGCCAGTCGCGCACGCTGTCGCCGGCGACGGCGCGCTGCGTACGCTCGCCACGCGTTTCCAGCGCCTGCTGGGGCGACGGCCGCAGCTCGCCCCCGGACTCACGCGTGCGGAGCGGCCGGGTCGAGTCGACCTCGGCTCGCTCGGAGCCGCGTTCGGGGCGGGCGCGCGTCTGCTGCGGCTCGGCCTGGCGTTCGGCTCGGTCCTCGGCACGCGCGGCTCGCTCGGAGCGCGTCGGCCGCTCGTCGTCCTTGGCTTGAAACTGGGCGAGGGCGGGGCTCGCGGCGCCGGCAAGAAGCACGACCATCAGAAACTTGCGCATCGTCAGTCCTCGACATGACTCGGGGCATTTTGCCCCACCCACTGTCTCGCTATTTCGTGCCTTTGTCGAGATGAGCCGAGGGTGAACCGTTGCGGGGCCGCACCGGCTTGCAATGCGCCCGCCGCACGCGCAGGTCTTGCGCCATGGCAGCGGTTGCAACGCGGCTCGGACGGATCGGATTTGCCGAAGCGGGCGGCGGTGATTCGACGCCGCTCGTCTTTCTGCACGGCGTGGGGTCGGACAAAAGCGTGTGGCGTCCCCAGCTCGAGCATTTCGGTGGCGGGCGCCGCGCCGTCGCGTTCGATTATCCCGGCTATGGCGACAGCGACCCGGCGTCCGACGAGTGCACCCGCGACGATTATGCGGCGGCGATCTTCGCGGCCATGGACTCGCTTGGGATCGACCGCGCGCACCTGTGCGGCCTGTCGCTTGGCGGAGTAGTCGCAATTGCGATGCACGAGGCTGCGCCCGAGCGCTGCGCGTCGCTGGTTCTTGCCGACAGCTTCGCAGTGCACCCCGACAGCGAGGCGATCTACCGGCGCGGCGTCGAGGCGAGCCGCTCGATCGGCATGGCCGCACTGGCCGAGCAGCGGGCGCCGCTGCTGCTTGCGCCTGACACGCCCGAGCGCGTGCGGCGCGAGGTGATCGACACGATGGCGAGGATCGACCCCCACGCCTATCGAATCGGCGCACGCGCAGTGTGGCTCGCCGACCAGCGCGAGCGCGCGGCGCGGATCGCGGCTCCGACGCTCGTCCTGGTGGGCGAACTCGACCCCGTCACTCCGCCAGCCTTGTCCGAGCAGCTGGGGGCGCTGGTGCATGGATCGCGGCTCGAGACGATCGCTGGCGCGTCGCACGTCGCCAACCTCGACCGGCCCGACGAGTTCAACCGGCTCGTTGAGCAATTCATCTCCGGAAGCTGACGCTCGGCAAATATGTGAGGCGCGCCTTCGACACGGCGCAGTGATGCGCTAGGCTGCGCACTTCGGGCAAGAACGGGAGCCAAGCGCCAATGAAGATCGCCTGCATCGGCGGCGGCCCGGCCGGCCTCTACTTCGCCATCTCGATGAAGCTGCGCGACCCTTCGCACCAGATCGAGCTGTTCGAGCGCAACGCGCCTGGAGTGACGTTCGGCTGGGGCGTGGTGTTTTCCGACCTCACGGTCGAGAACATCAGCGCGAACGACCCCGCATCGGCGAAGGTGATTACGGAAGAATTCGCGCACTGGGACGACATTGACGTCCACTATCGCGGGCAATGCATTCGATCGTCCGGTCACGGCTTCATCGGCATCGGCCGCAAGCGGCTGCTCGAGATCCTCCAGGACCGAGCCCGCGAGCTTGGAGTGGCGCTGCACTTCGAGGCCGATTGCGACCCAGCCGATCCACGGTGGCGTGACTACGACCTGGTGATCGCGGCCGACGGGATCAACTCGCGCTTTCGCGACGCGCATGCCGAGACCTTCGGCGTCGACGTGGACGTGCGTGCGAACAAGTTCGTGTGGCTCGGGACGAGCAAGGTGTTCGACGCCTTCACCTTCGCGTTCGAGGAAACCGCGCACGGCTGGATCTGGGCTCACGCCTACCGCTTCGCGCCCGACTGCTCGACCTTCATCGTCGAGTGCTCGGAAAGGACCTGGCGAGCGTTCGGATTCGGCCGGATGGACCAGGCGCAAACCATCGCAACGTGCGAGCGGTTGTTCGCCAGATATCTCGACGGGCACCCGCTCATGTCCAATGCCGCGCATCTGATCGGCTCGGCGGCCTGGCTCAACTTCCGTCGCATCAAGTGCGAGCGCTGGAGCCACGACAACGTCATCCTCCTGGGCGATGCCGCGCATACCGCCCATTTTTCGGTCGGCTCGGGAACCAAGCTCGCGCTGGAAGACGCGATCAAGCTCGCGGAGGTGCTCAACCGTCCCGGCCTCGGGCTCGAAGCCGCGCTCGAGGAATATCAGACCGAGCGTTCCCTGGAGGTCCTCAAGCTCCAGAACAGCGCGCGAAACTCGACCGAATGGTTCGAGACCCTCGAACGCTACACGCACTTCGAGCCGATTCAGTTCGCTTATTCGCTGCTCACGCGAAGCCAGCGCATCAGCCACGAGAACCTGCGGCTGCGCGACCGCCAATGGCTCGAAACGGTCGAGCGCTGGTTCTGGAAGCGCGCGACCGACGGCCGCTCGAACAAGACCGCGCCGCCGATGTTCGCGCCGTTCCGCCTGCGCGAGATGGAAGTCGAGAACCGGATCACCGTTTCCCCAATGGCGATGTATTCGGCGGTGGACGGCACGCCCAACGACTTCCACTTCGTCCATTATTGCGAGCGCGCATTGGGCGGCGCGGGGCTCCTGTTCACCGAAATGACCTGCGTGTCGCCCGAAGGCCGGATCAGCCCGGGCTGCACCGGCATGTGGAACGACGAGCATGTCGAGGCGTGGAAGCGGATCGTCGACTTCATCCACGCCAATTCCAAAGCCAGGGTCTGCCTGCAGCTCGGCCATTCAGGCGGCAAGGGTTCGACGCGCGTGGGCTGGGAAGGCAATGACGTGCCGCTGGAGGAGGGCAACTGGCCGGTGATGGCCGCGTCGGACGTGCCCTGGTCGCCGGCCAACCAGGTGCCCCGCGCGATGACCCGCGCCGACATGGACATGGTGCGCGATCAGTTCGTGGCCGCCGTGCGAATGGGCATCGAGGCGGGGTTCGACATGGTCGAACTCCACGCTGCGCACGGCTATCTGCTGTCGAGCTTCCTCACTCCGCTGCAGAACCGGCGCACGGACGAATATGGCGGAAGCCTCGAGAACCGCCTGCGCTACCCGCTCGAAGTCTTTGCCGCGATGCGCGCCGCCTGGCCCTCCGACAGGCCGATGTCGGTGCGCATTTCGGCGACCGACTGGGCGGGCGACTCGGGCATCACTCCCGACGATTCGCTCGAGATCGCTTCAGCCTTCGCGCGCGAAGGCGCGGACCTGATCGACGTGTCGGCGGGCCAGACGTGGACAGGAGCTCAGCCGGTTTACGGCCGCATGTTCCAGACGCCATTTTCCGACAAGCTGCGCAACGAGGCGCGGCTCGCGACGATGGCGGTCGGCAACATCTACGAGCCCGACCATGCAAACTCGATCCTCGCTGCCGGCCGCGCGGACCTCGTCGCGCTCGCCCGGCCGCACCTGATCGACCCCTTCTGGACCCTGCGCGCCGCCGCCACGCTCGACTATCGCGACGTCCACGTTCCGCCGCAGTATCTCAATGGCCAGGCCCAGCTCGCCCGCAACCTCAAGCGCGAGGCGGAGGCCGCAGCCGCGCTTCGCGTCTAGCTAGAGCGCCACCGGTTCGAGGAAAACGCCGCCAGCTTCGAACCGCCGGGTCCACTGGATCCGCCCGCGAACCGGCGGGCGCTTGTGCACCTGCAGCTCGACCTCCTCGCCGCTGACGAGCTCGGCGCGCGATTGCAGCCGGAAGCCGTCCTTCGACAGGTTGGTGATCACCACGTCGATGCAGCATCCGTCGGGCTCGGTCAGCACCGCGTCGAGGCGGATTCGAACCCGCGCCGCGCGCGGCCTATAGCCGCGGCCGTCCATTGCCGTTGGCTCCCATGTTCCGGTCTCCACTTCGCGGGCGAGGGGCGTCCCACTGCCGCTCTCGTCCACGCGCAGGATTGACGCGAAGGTGATTAACCAGCGGCCCAACGAACAGGGTTCCCGCGGCGTTCACGCTGATTCAAGCGGCTTTGCGCGGCAAGGCGCGTTCATGGCCCGATGGTGTGGACCCCCGAGCCAAGCTACGCGAAGCCCGAGATCAGCGTCCGGGCGACAACGCTCTATTACCAGATCGTCGCTCCGCTGATGCTGTCCTTTGTCGAACGGCGGCTGCTGAACCTGCTGCGCTGCCGCGAGGAAAAATGCTTCTTCCAGCGCAACCGCGAGCACCCGCCGTCGGGGCGCGACTTCAAGGACCCCGTGCGGTTCGAGCCGGTCGAGCAGAAGAACGGCCGAACCGATCAATATCTCTACGTCGAGGACCTCGAAGGTATCATCGCCTGCGCAAAGGTGCAGACGGTCGAGTTCCACGGCTGGGGCAGCCGGGCCGGCGCGGTCGAGACTCCCGACCGACTGGTTGTCGACCTCGACCCTGGCGAGGACGTCGGCTTCGAGGCGGTCAAGGACGCCGCGCTGCAGGTCCGCCGCGGGCTCGACGCGCTCGGCCTCACAAGCTTCGCGCTGCTTTCAGGCGGCAAGGGCATGCATGTCGTGGTGCCGCTCCTCGCCCAGGCCAAATGGCGCGAGGTGCGCGAGTTCGCCAAGACCTTCTGCACTGCACTCGCGCAAGCCGACCCGAGCCGTTTCACGGTCGCCCTGCGCAAGGAGGAGCGCCGCGGCCGTATCTTCCTCGACTTCCTGCGCAACCAGCGCACCGCGACCGCAATCCTGCCCTACTCCGCCCGCGCCCGCGACGGAGCCCCAGTCGCCGCGCCAGTCGACTGGGACGAGTTGAGCGCAATCGACCGCTCCGACGCATTCACCATCGGCGACGTCGAGCAGCTGCTCAAGCGAGCGAAAAGCGCAAAGCTGAAAAACTGGGGCGTGGCCCAGCAGCAGCGGCTGCCGACGATCGGCTGAAGGCTGTGGCGGAGACGGAGTCCGCCTAACACCCGTCCGCCAGCGTTCCGGATTGACCGCTAAACGTCCTTTACGGCAGGCAATTTAGGCGATCCTATATCGGACCCTCGTCCGTCACTGTTCGGTTGCGTTCCCCTTAAAACTGCGCTACTGTTTGGGGAACAGTTATGGGAACGGAGCAGTTTGGCCATGCCTCGCAAGCTCAGTAATGCACTGACTCCGCTCACGGTGAAGAACGCCAAGCCCGGCCGGCATGCGGACGGTGGCGGGCTCTATCTCCTGGTGAAAGAGAGTGGCTCCCGATCCTGGGTGTTCCGCTTCATGCTAAAGGGCAAAAGCAGAGACCTCGGCTTAGGGCCGGCCGTTGGGGCTGATGCGGTCTCGCTGGCGGCCGCACGGGACAAGGGCAACCGCGCTGCGTTTGCAGGTGAAATCCGGTGTCGATCCGCTCACAGAGCGCCACAGGATGGCCGCAGAGGAGCAAGCGGCGGGCCAGGCAGCGCAGATAGCGGGCATCACATTCAGGAGCGTTGCTGAGGCTTACATTGCCGCGAACGAGGATAGCTGGCGCAACGCCAAGCACCGGCAGCAGTGGAGCAATACGCTTAGCACCTACGTCTATCCTGTGATCGGTGAGGTGCCCGTGGCGAATGTCGGCACCTCTCACGTTCTGCAAATCCTGGAGCCGATTTGGAAAGCCAAGCCTGAGACCGCCAGCCGACTGCGCGGCCGGATCGAGACGATCCTCGATGCTGCAAAGGCGAGGGGCTACCGCGAAGGTGAGAACCCGGCCCGCTGGCGCGGCCACATTGCCCAAATCCTGCCCGCCCGCACAAGGCCGTCGCGCGCGGCCATCATAAGGCTCTGTCCTACGCAGCGGTGCCCGTTTTCATGCAGAAGCTACGGGAGCGGGAAGCGACGGCGGCACTGGCGCTGGAGTTCACGATACTCACCGCGGCGAGGTCCAGCGAGGTGCTTGGTGCCGCTTGGGATGAGATCGACCTCGACAAATGCATCTGGACCATCCCTCCCGGCCGAATGAAGGCAACCAGGAGAGCATCGCGTGCCGATCTCGCCTCGTGCATTGGAGATCCTACAGACGATGAAGCCGCTCGGCGGCCGCTGGTTGTTTCCGACCGCGCGTGGCGGCAAGCTATCGGGCATGGCGATGAGCATGCTGCTGCGGCGGATGAAGGTCGACAGCACAGTGCACGGCTTCCGGTCCAGCTTCCGCGACTGGGCAGCCGAGTGCACTGGCTATGCTCATGAGGTTTGCGAGATGGCTCTCGCCCATGTGATCAGCAACAAGGCCGAGGCGGCATATCGGCGGGGTGATCTATTCGACAAGCGACGGCGGTTGATGGGAGAGTGGGCCGCATTCTGTGGAGGCGCTAGTTGGGAGAGCAGCAATGTCCTTCCAATCAGGAGCGGCAGCGAACACCTGTGAACGTTGCAAACCCCGCAGCATTCAAGGACACGTTGTGGGTGCCAAAAGACACGAAGCCCATTCGAGAGTTGTTCGCGATCTGGCGAGCGGAAGCTGAACGGGACTTCGAACGAGACGAGGACTCGGTTCTGAGCACATTTAGCTCGGCGAATAGGCTTGGGTCCGGCTCGCAAATAGTCGCCCTCATGCATGCGGCAGAAGCCGCGGCCATGTCACTCCTCAGGAAGGCGCAGAACTTGCCTCTCGACCCTCGCCACTTCTCGATAGCTTTGGAGGAAGCTTCGTTGGTTTTTGATAACTTGGCTGAACGGGTGCGCGGCAGATCGCGCCCCCTTCGCCTTCAAGATGCAGGACAGGAAGTTTACCACAGAGCCTTGCTCGCGGGCCACGAGCACTTGCAGGCAGAAGTGTCGAAATGGAAACTCGAGCTGTTGGTCAGAAACCGTCGAGGAGCGTACCAGCGGGAGAAAGGTGACCTGCCCAGTGAGGAAGTTATCCGTGCGAAGATGTTGGAGTTGATGCAGGATCGCCGGATATCGAGGGATAGGGCGGCCATTCTGATCCGCTCTGAGCCTGGGTTCGATGCCGTTACTAACACTCTGGCGCGCGCGGCTGTTGCCGGACACCTTCCTAGGGGAAGGCCTTCCAAGAACATCGTAAAGTAGGCAGGCACATGCTCTTTTGGCTGCGCGTTTCCAGCTCGCGTAGCAAATGTCCCGCAGCGTTCGCGCACACCCGCCAAAGCGCTGCGGAGAACTGCTTTGGTAGTCCCAATAGCGATAACGATCCCGGATGCGGTGAAGGCCACAGGCATGTCGCGCACCTCAATCTATGATGCCCTGAAGCGCGGCGACATCACCGCACGAAAAGCTGGCAGGCGCACCCTGATCTCATTCGCCGACCTAGAAGCCTATCTAGACAGCCTTCCCGCTTATCAGGCGGACCGTGTGGTAGAGTCCACCCGGCGGAAGATCGGCTCCTAATGCTCGACCCAATCGCTCATTTCGCCCCGTGGGCTGGCGAGGCCGAGCGGACGCTTCGCATCCGCATACATCGGGCGCGTGATACCGCGACCGCCCGCGCAACGCGCTGCAAACATGTCCACGCCCGGACAATCTATTGGGTTGCCTCTCAATTGGCGGAGGCACGGGTCTTCGCTCGACTGCCCAACGAGGATCTGAAGGAGACCATCGAGAATCTTACGCGACTATTTTCCGTCGCAGGCTGGATCGAGCGGGAGGAAGCTCCCGATGCTTAATGGTTGCCCGGCCTATGCCGACCCCTGGACAGAAACCGAAGGGGCGGAGCTGCTGAACGACATCCACGGCTATCTCGCGAGGTTCGTGAGCTACCCCAGCGAGCACGCGCACGTTGCTCACACCCTTTGGATTGCCCACACGCACGCAATGGAGCGCTGGGACTCGACGCCACGCATCGCCTTCCTGTCGCCCGAGCCCGGAAGCGGAAAATCACGTTGCCTAGAGGTTTCTGAGCTGCTGGTCCCGCGGCCCGTGGAAGCCTGAATGTCACGCCTGCTTACTTGTTCCGCAAAGTCGCAGACGAAGACGGGCGGCCGACAATCCTGTTTGATGAGATCGACACCGTTTTCGGTCCAAAGGCCAAGGACAACGAGGAAATCCGCGGGTTGTTGAACGCTGGGCACCGCCGGGGAGCCGTCGCCGGCCGTTGTGTGGTTCGCGGTAAGATGGTCGAGACCGAGGAGATCCCCGCCTATTGCGCCGTCGCGCTCGCAGGATTGGGTGCACTTCCCGACACGATCCTTTCTCGCTGCGTCGTCGTACGAATGCGCCGGCGGGCCCCTGGCGAGCTGGTCGAGCAGTTCCGCCGTAGGATTAATGGGCCGGAAGGCTTCGAGCTGCGCGATCGGCTCGAAACGTGGGCTGAGCTGACGGTTGCCCCCGCGGTCCACAGCTACCCCGCCATTCCCCCCAGCATTAAGGATCGGGATGCGGACGTATGGGAGCCGCTGCTGTCTGTTGCCGATGCGGCGGGCGGAGACTGGCCGCGGCTCGCGCGAGTAGCGGCTGTAGCGCTTGTAGCGGACTGTAAGCGGGAGACACCCAGCCTTGGCGTGAAGCTGCTGGCTGACATCAAGGAGGTCTTTGGTGACGGTGATCACCTAGGAACGGAGGCGCTCCTGTCGAGGCTCCACAAGCTCGAGGAATCGCCTTGGGGAGACTTGAAGGGAAAGCCGCTGGACGCCCGCGGCCTGGCGCGACGGCTCAGCCCTTACGACATCAAGCCGGCCAACATTAGGCACCTTGGTGAGGTGGTGAAGGGATACCGCCGCGAGGACTTGCACGATGCCTGGCAGCGCTACCTGGGACCACCTTCCTACGAGAGCGCTACAACCGCTACACCCGCCACATTCCAGGCGAGCGCGGCGTGAAGCGCCGCTCACACGCCGCCCGTGACGATCTTGGTCGAACATGCGTCCGGTAGATCGTCCCGTTCCACTGCGCCGGCTTCGTAAGGCCGCGCAGAAGCCGCCGATGCCGGTGAACCTGGAGCCACTGGCTGAGAAAGCGCGAGAGCGTCACAGGAAGCGGCACGCCAACCCAGGCGTCGCTGTCGAGGTCGAGAAGGTCACGCCGGCCGCCTATCGGCTGGCTTCGCCCCACAGCGACACCGAGGCGTGGCAGGCAATGGTGTGTGACGCCCTGGGAACGCGATCCGAGGCCACTGCACTGACCTTCCTCTACCAGCTCACGGAGCTGTGCGACCGGGACTGGCACCCAGATGACGAAGCGGGCGGAGGCGAGTGGGTGCCCGACGAGTGCGAACTCAACATGATCCTGAACATGGTCGCGAGCATCAAGCCCCGGAACGAGATGGAGGCGGCACTCGCTGCACAGATGGTCGCGGTTCACCTGATGACATGAGCGTCGCGGAAAGGTGCCTACGCGTTTATAAATGCGCCGATCCGCACCTTGCGGCCGTGGCGAGCAAGCTGGCTCGCACCTTCGCCATGCAAACCGAGGCGCTGGCGAAGCTGAAGGGCCGCAAGACCAGCCGGCAAAAAATCACCGTCAGCTATGAGAAGCACGAGCACCAGCACGTCCATGTGCACCGGGGGGAGGAAGAAATTGGGAGCCAACCCCACGCAGCCATGGAAGGCAGGATTGTCGGCAATGGCGGCAACATCCCGGTGCCAGGCCCAAACCCGGCAAAAGGGCCCATGCCGCTCCCCGGCCGTGAGGGGCATGCGGATGTGCCGGATGCACGGCGGAAAAGGCTCAGGAGCGCCAAAGGGGCAGCTAATGGAGCCTGGAAGCACGGCGGGTGGACGAACGAGGCTGTGAGCCTTCGGAGGGCTGCTGGACGCCTTCTGCGGGCTCTGAAGGCGGATTAGCCTAATGTCTGCTTTCGACCCATTGCGGACATTAGCGGCTTAGGTCGGTTTGAGACCCGTTGCCGCCACTGCTGGCACCGCGTCCCGCTTCCAGGATGGTGGCTTGACGCCGAGAATATCAACAGCCAGCCTGCTGCACTTGGGTACAGCCACAGCGCTTCTGATGGAGGCACAATGTGAAGCGAGCGCCGCTGCGGGAAGTCCGCTCCAGGGTCTTCGACAGCAGGCGGTGGGACGGGTACCGGCCGCGCTCCGACGACATCATCATCGCCACTTATTCCAAATGCGGCACGACCTGGATGCAGCGCATCGTCAGCATGCTCGTGTTCCGCTCCGCCGAACCGCAGTCGCTTTGGGAGGTTTCCCCGTGGCCCGACATGCGCCTGTTCGGGCCGATCGAAGAAACGCTGGAACGCGCGGAGGCACAAACCCATCGCCGATTTTTCAAGTCGCACCTGCCGTACGACGCGCTGCCGGTCTACGAGGGCGTCAAGTTCATCCACGTAGCGCGCGACGGTCGTGACGCCGCAATGTCGTTTCACAACCATCTGTTGAACTTCGCTCCGGAGACCTTCGAGGGCCTCGACGCGATCAGCCTCGCGGACCCGAAGTTCGGCGATCCGTTTCCACGTGCGGCGGCCGATCCCGCCGAGTTCTTCCACGAGTGGGTGACGGACGAGGTCAGCAACGGCCAAGGCGATGCCGGCGCTTCCTATTTCCATGTCGAGAACAGCTACTGGGAGGCGCGGCACGAGACGAATATGCTGCTCGTCCATTACGCCGATCTGAAACGTGATCGCGAGGCGGAAATGAGGCGCGTTGCCGAGTTCCTCGCAATCGACATCGATGAAGCGGCCTGGCCGGAACTGGTCGAGGCCGCGGGGTTCGACGCCATGAAACGCCAAGGCAATGATCTCATTCCGATGGCCGCGGCGATTTGGGGAGCCGACGGCGCGGACCGGTTTTTCCACAAGGGGATGAGCGGCCGCTGGCAAACGGCATTCTCAGCGGCTGATCTTGATCGTTACCGCCACAAAGTGGGTGAAAGATTTCCCGCTGAGCTGAGCCAGTGGCTTGAGAACGGCTCCCGAGAGACTCAACGCGCCTGAGTCTCGTCGAAACAGCACCGACGGGGGTCCGTGCTACGGCATTGCGATGCGTTGCCCCGGCGCCAGCCGTAGTGTCCGCTTTCCACCCATTCCAGACATTAGCGGCTTAGGTCTGCTTTGGACCCATTGCGGGCATCGCCAACGAGTGGAGCCTTACCACGCGAGGAGGGTTCTCCTCCTGAGCGGGAAGCAGTTGAGGTGGACAGATGGACGAGAGACGCGACGGCCCGGCCGACGTTCCGACGAGCGAGCGCATGCGAGATGTTGGAACAGCCATGGCGAGCAGGATGGTTCAAGGGGTCTCTGGAGATCAGGAACGCGACCAGTCGGGTGCGGAAGGCCGTCTGACAGAAGCCGAGGTCGAGGCGCTGACCAGTGAGTGGCCCAAGGCCCCTCGCAACATCGTTCAGCAGATGCTGAGGCAATACGGCCCACCGAACGAGGGAACCCGCTACCGGCTCATCTGGTATTATAATGGCCCTTGGAAGCGCACCGAGGTCACGAGAGACGAGATCGCCCACAACTTTCCCGCGCCACACACCGACTACATTACCAACTGGATCGATTATCCCGTTCCGGTTGACTTGGCGACGGAACTCACCCGCTATGACGGCAGCTGCCTGATCGACCGGACGGCTGGCGAGGCCGGCGCTCGCTGCGACAGCGAGGCGGCCAACTTCATCACGCTGAACTTCATGCATGAGATCGCGACGGGCCAGAAGACGGTCGAAGAAGCGCGGGAAGCCTACGCCTCGCAGATGTCAGCCTATTTGCTTGGCCGCCCCGCCGAATACGCCGAGCGCCTGCTCTTCGATCCGCCCAAGGGCAGGACAATTGACCCCGACGAGGCGGTCCTCAGTCCGCAGGTCGAGCAGGTGAAGGAGAAGGCGAAAGATCTTCTCTTCGGCCGTGATGATCGAAGCTGAGGCCTAGTCGCAGAGCCGTTCGCGCAGGAAACCGATCACCCGGTCCACTGCCTCGCGCGTCGGCTCACCCTCGTGATCGACCAATCCTATCGTGAGAACACTGTGCGGGGGCTCGGGATGCGGCTTCGCTGATCGCCCCGGCACTTCGATGCCCTCGAACCCTGCTCCAAGTTCCCGCCGGAGGGACTCGAAGCGGGCCGCGCGGCAAAACATCACGTCGCCTGTGAAACGCACTCCAAGCACGCGCAAGCCTTCCTCGCGGATACGGCGCCGGGCATTGTCGAGGGTCGCGGCAGTGACGTGAAGCGCTGCCGCCTTTCTACCGGTGACCGGTAACGGGAACGAGGGATGGGCAAGGACCGGCGCGATTACCGCATGGTCGAGCGTCATCGTCAGCGCGAAGTTGCCAGTGACGCACATCCCGACCGCGCCGACACCGCGACCGCCGATCTCCTGGTGAACGTACCGGGCAAGGGCACGAAGCCAGTCGGCGATCGGGCTGGAGCGGTTCTCCGCAAGCACATGGAATTCCCGGCTGATGCAGAGCTTCGCCAACTCGCGCATGCGGATGAACTCGTTCGTGGGTTTTCCGACGACGCCGAACAGGTGGGGCAGGTACACGGTGAAGCCCGCATCAACGACCTTCCTGGCGAAACGGGCAACTTCGGCCGAGATCCCGGGCACCTCGTGCATGACGATGACTGCGGGGCCGCTGCCTTTGACATAGACCGGCCGTTCGCGCCCCAGCGCGGTGAATGGCACTGCTTGGAAGTCGGCGCGCGTCCATCGGCAACCAAACGCGCTCATGTCGAATCAGTCGCGCGGCCGAACTTGGGGATTGTCCGCTTTTTCACCCAGAGCTGCCGCGCCGGTGGAAAGTGTCTATAACATTACGGGGTGGAGGTTCGCTGGAGCGCCTCCAGCTCCTTCGCATCGTGGGAGCAGAAGATCGTCACCCCCGAAGCCATGTCGCGCTTGAGCTCGCGCAGCCGCTGCTGGTTGGCGAAGCGAAGCTTGCGGTCAGTGTCCATCATCGTCTGGTAGAAGCGAAGCCCCGGCGTGCAGCGTCGGCGATCCGCATCGAGCTCACGGCGATAGAAATACGCGTCGCCCGCGTTGAGGGCCCAGCCCTATCCGTATGCACCGCAATGCCGGCGTGACCCGCGGTGTGGCCTGGGAGCGGGACCATCAGGATCTCCGGCGGCAGCCCATCCAGAGAGCGCACGTTGTCGAATCCGAACCAGCGCTCGCCACCGTCGGCATAGGTACGCCAGTCTCGAACATCATCCCATTGCACGGGGCGATAGCGGCGCTTTGCAATGAAGCCGCGTCGTTCCTTCTCGGCCGCCTCCCGCTCCGCCTCCATCACGTGTACTCGCGCATTTGGAAAGTCCTCGATCCCGCCAGCATGATCGAAGTCCAGGTGCGTCAATACGATGTGGCGAACGTCGGCCGGAGAAAAGCCAAGCCCTTCACCTGATACAGGGCCGTTTTCTCCCGGCGGAAACGGATGTTGAGTACCGCATGAAAGAACTTGCTCAGCCGCAGGTGCGGCTGCCAGACGTCGGCAGTGCCGTAGCCCGTATCGATGAGCACCAGCCCGTCGCCGGTTTCGACCAGTTGTGCGGCACAGGGTATCAGGCCGAATGCTCTTGCTGAAGCCGTCGAACAGCGGACCGCCAACAGGGCAGTCGGTGCCGCAGTTGAGATAATGAACTCGCAAGCCGGAGGAGACGCCGCTGATTGGCACGACGTTCCAAGTGTCCGCTTTCCACCCATTCCGGACATTAGCGGCTCAGGTCCGCTCTGGATCAGCTTTGGCATCACCGGTTAGAGGGTGAACCCGAGCTTCCTTCTTCGAGTTGAAGTCGGCCATGCTTGTCAAGCAAGCTTCCGCCAAACCCTGATAAAGCTGATGGGCAAGGTGGCCGCAGCGACGTTCCTTATACTGCTCCTCCTCTATAGCCTCCTGGCGGCGTGGCTGATGGCCCTTCGTTTTCTGTCCGCTCGCCATTCTGTCCCGGACGAAAGGTCGGCTTTCGACTCGTTCTGGAACATCGTTCTGCCGTTGTTCACACCAGCGACGTTACCTGTGCGCATCTGTGCGTAGAAACCTTTCCGCTCTTGTGCTTGCTGCATCACTCGGCGTTTCGAGCCAGGGTGCGTGGGCGGTGAGCTCGCCGCCGCCGCAGCAGCAGACGCGGGGCGAATGCCAGGTAACCGGCAAGGTGCAGCTCCCAGCGGAGACCGGCGGAGCCCACGCATTATGCGAGGCGATCCGTCAAGCCGCGGCCGCCCAGGCTCCGGGCGTCGGCTACTCGATCGAGGTGAAGGTCCTCTCGACCTCGATGCTGTCCATCATCACTTTGCCCGACGGACGGACCCTGCACGAGCAGCGCCACGCCACAATGGACCGGAACATCAGCCGATCCTCGCTGCAAAGGTTCGCCAACCACCTGGCCGCCGAGCTGGCTAGGAACGCCACCCGCTAAACCTGCCCTGTTCGCGCCGCGCGGGGCACTGGTCTGTGTCGGCATCTCCGCAGCCTCCGACCTGTTCAGTCAGCGTCCGCTTTCCACCCATTGCGGACATTAGCTGTTTAGGTCTGCTTTCGACCATTCGGACACTAGTGGCTTAGGTCTGTTTTCACCCAAAGCAGACATTGCTGACCTAGGGCTCTGATAGGCGCGCCTCGAAGCGGCGACGCAGCACTTCAGCTTCGAACCGCGCTTCATCTCCATGGTTAGAGCCTCTGCGACTGCAATGGCGGGCGAATGCTCCACCAGATCGATGAGCGCGCTGAGCTGCTCGCGACGGTCTCGATCATCCGGTGGTAATAGCTCGAGCTCATGGTGGATGAGATCGGGCAAGCGGCGGTCAATCAGGACGCAAAGCTCATGCGCATCTGGATCAAGTTCCGCGCTTCCCAGCGCCTGGCGCGACCTCTCGAGCGATCGCCTGAGCACCGCAAGGCGCTGCGATTGCTCCGGAGCCACCGCCAACAACTGCCTCCAAACACGATCGTCTTGTGAATTCGCAGCAACTGGCGCCGTGCAGCGTGTGGAACCGCGGCGTCTAGAGCGGCGGCCGAGCCACTGATCGACCCTGAGAACGATGAAGAAGACGGGGGTCCACAACGCCACCGCAAGCAGGGCGATAACGAGGATTTGCACAAACGCATTGTCGGTGACCGCGGCGCCCACGCCCATCGCGGCCGCGGTGGACAGCGCGAACGCAATTGCGGCGCGGGCGACAAAGCGCAAACCCCGTTGCCACAGCAGGTTGATCCGCTCGCCCACAGGCGGAAACTCTGGAGGCATCCGGTCCACAAGACCGACATGGTTGCTCGCGTCTTCGGATCAAGAAGTGCGACGTGTTGAACGTCGGCTATTCCCCCATTCCCGACACAGCCGTATGTCCGCTTTCGACGCAAAGCGGACATTGAGAACGGGCGCTGCTATGCGGCAGTATGTCGAGTCCGCAGGCGCACAACATCCCATTCGCTGAAGCCGTCAGAGTGTGGGCTCGGGTCGCTGCGCTCAGCTTCGGAGGTCCGGCGGGACAGATCGCAGTGATGCACCGCATTCTCGTCGAGGAGAAAAGGTGGATCGGCGAAGAACGGTTCCTCCACGCGCTCAACTACTGCATGCTTCTGCCGGGGCCGGAAGCGCAGCAGCTAGCGACTTACATCGGCTGGCTGCTCCATAGAACCAAGGGCGGGATCGTGGCCGGGGCTTTGTTCGTCCTGCCGGGATTCTTGGCTATCATGGTGCTGTCGTGGCTGTATGCACTCTACGGCAATCTCGGCGCCATCGAGGCGATGTTCGTTGGACTCAAAGCGGCAGTGCTGGCGATCGTCTTCCATGCGGTAGGGCGCATCGGCGGAAAGGCGCTCAGGAACAGCGCAATGGTGCTGATCGCCGCGGCTGCTTTCGTCGCAATTTTCTTCTTCGCCGTGCCGTTTCCGATCATCATCATCGCCGCGGCCGCGATCGGCTTTGCTGGCGGGAAGAGCGGCCTGAAGGCATTCGAACAGGGTGGCGGCCACGGCAGTGTCGGCGGTAAGCCAGTAGCCGATCGTGAGACTGCCCTCGGCGAACACATTCCCGATCATGCGCGGCCGAGCCTTGGTTGGAGCGTCCGCATCTCCGCGATCTTCCTTTTCCTGTGGCTGGCGCCCGTGGCGCTGTTGCTGATGGCCATGCCCGACAGCGTCTATGCGGACATCGCAGCATTCTTCTCGAAGATGGCTGTCGTGACGTTCGGAGGCGCCTATGCGGTGTTGGCTTATGTCGCCCAGGAGGCTGTCGAGAACTACGGCTGGCTGCGCCCTGGTGAGATGCTTGACGGCCTCGGCATGGCGGAAACGACCCCCGGGCCGCTGATCATGGTCACGCAGTTCGTCGGCTTCATGGGCGCGGCGCGAAACGCCGGGGGGCTCGACCCGCTGCTGGCCGGGACGCTTGCAGCGGTGCTGACGACATGGGTAACGTTCGTGCCCTGCTTCCTGTGGATCTTCCTTGGTGCACCCTTCGCCGAGCGCATGCGAGGGAATGTGGCGCTTTCCTCGGCGATGACGGCAATCACCGCCGCGGTTGTGGGCGTCGTCCTGAACCTTGCTGTTTGGTTCGCGCTGCACACGATCTTCGCCGACGTGAGCGAGTTCGAGGCCGGACCGCTGCGCATGGACGTGCCAATCCTAAGCACGTTGAACATCGCTGCGCTGCTACTCACGTTAGCCACACTGATAGCGGTGTTCTGGTTTGGGGCCCGAACGCTCACCGTAATCGCAGGCGCCGCTGCTGCGGGCCTGCTGCTCTGGTTCGCACAAGCTTTGGCTTCTGGCCTTTGATCGTGCTGCCGCTTTAGTGTCCGCTTTCCACCCAAAGCAGACATTAACGTCGCAGCCGCAGGGCCGCTGGTTCAAACTGTGCGGCGGTAATCGGGGAGGGTTCCGGATCGCTGCCCATAGGCTTCGAGGCCAATCCGTTCGAGCAGCTGTCCGAAGCTCGGACGGTTCCACAAACTGCGCATCGGAGGCTCGAACAAGGGCAGCGTGACCCGGTCTTGGTCCCCGCCAGGAGGAGCGACGCCAGCCCATTCGCCCTCGCCGAAGAAGTAACCCTGGAGGATGGCCATCGCCGTGTCGTGGTCGCCAAGCGCCGCACTAGCCTGGGCCACCTGAAGCGCTTTCGACGGGTCGGTCTTCAGATATGCGAGGTTCGTCGCCATCGCGGAGGCGGCGTCGCGCTGGCCGGCGAGTGCTTCGGCGGTCGCCTGCGCGGCAGCCACGAACTCGGACGCGAGCTCCGGCGGGCGTTCAGAGCCGCTCCTCAATATCTGGAGCGCTTCCGTCGGGCGGCCGCTGTAGGTCAGGTATGCGATCCGAAACGACCAGATGTGCGGCTCATGAGGCCACCGCTCGACCGCTCGCTCGAGGGCATCGTCGGCTCCTTGCAGATCGCCTGACGACCAAAGGGTGGCGGCGATCCTTCGGTCACTCCCCGGGATGAGGAATTTCTTTTGGTCCATCCTGCGGGATACTTCGACGGCGTCACTCCAGCGTCCGACATTTCCAAGTATTTCCCTCAGGATCCCGAGAAGGATGGGAGCGTCGGGTTTTTTTCGCACCGCATCGCGAGCCGCGCGCTCGGCAGCGAGCCAGTTGCGGTAGTGCGGCTTGAGCAACAGCAGCGCGCCTAGTGCGCGCGGCTCATTCGGGTCCAGGTCGAGCGCAGCCTTGGCGGCCGACCGGCTCCGGGACGCGAGGCCGGCTCTTTCCGAAGGCACGACGACCCTTCTGCGGGCTGCATAGGCGAGCGCCAGCGCACCCCAGCCCATGGCGGATTGCGGGTCTGCCCGGACAGCATCGGTCAGCAAGGCGATTGCTTTGAGAGTTGAACCGCGATCGGGCGGACTGAGCACATCGTTGTTCTGGAGTGCATCAAGCCCTTTCTGGAGCAGCAGGTTGCCTTCAGAATCGCTGGGGCGCTCCAGCATTTGCCAGCCAAGCACGCCCGCCGCTGCAACGGCCGCGGCGGCTCCGGCGCCGATCAACACTCCGCGTCTTGCGGTGCTGCGGTGGAAGCTCGTTCGTGGCTCGCCGGCGCCGAGCCTTTCCGGCTCCCGGTCGGCGAGAGCCGCGATGCTCTGGAGGATGCTTTGCCAGCCGGGGTCCCGCGGATCGCCGGACCAGTTTCGAAGATCGGCGCACTGGATCTGGTCGAACGGCATCGGCAGGCGCGCATCGTCGAGCCGTGCCTGCACCAGGCGGCTGGTTTCGCGCGCGCGGTTCGCTTCGGACCGGACCCACTGCGATTGCGCTGCTGCTTGCGACCAGAGCACGAGGACTGCCTTGGCCGTATCCAGTTGCTCCTCGATGACTTCGGAATAGGCGCGATGAGCCGGGAGATGCTCGTCGAACCACACGGCAAGACCCGCCGACCGAAGCTCCGCCGCGACGCGCCTGGCGGCGGTGAGGCTCGCTCGTGCATATGAGAGAAAAACGTCCGCCATGCGTGCGCAGTGCCCCTTTGCCTCGCTTTTAGCTCAGCCGCCTCCGGTGGCGAAACGATTAAGGCTGCCGGTACGAGCGGCTTGTGGAGACCTGCGATCATCTACTGCACTTACGCCCACTGTGATGTCCGCTTTCCACCCATTGCAGACATTGGCGGGTTGCATCTGCCTTCGACTCCTTGCGGCCGTTCTGGCACGGCCAAGCA
>JAUJOV010000002.1 GCA_030447545.1 Sphingomicrobium sp.
TTGCCGCGACTTCTTCGTGTCCACCTGGGACGAAGCGCAGGCGCTCGGGGAGGTGCCCGTCGACTGCGCGCTTGTGGTCTTTCACGGCGTCGGCCCTGACGATCTGGATGCGGCGCTCGAATCACGCGCACGGCCGATTCTCAACAGCCCCGAGCAGGTGACGAGGTGGAAGGAGGCCGCGCCGGGCCGCCCCTGTGACGTGATGATCGACACGGGCATGAACCGGCTGGGGCTGAGGCCGGACGAGGCCGCATGTGCCGAGGGCCTGGAGGTCGACACCTTGCACAGCCATCTTGCCTCAGCCGACGAGGGCTCGGCCATGAACGAGCGGCAGCTGAAGCTCTTCCGCGAGCTTTGCCCGGTCGTGCCGGCGCGGCGCTACAGCCTCGCCAATTCCGCCGGCATCTGCCTCGGGCGGGACTACAGCTTCGACCTCGTGCGCCCGGGCCTCGCGATCTACGGCGGAATCCCGCGGCGTGAGGCCGAGGGCGCGATCCGCCAGGTCGCGCGGGTCGAAGCGCAGGTCGTGCAGCGGCGCACGATCCGCGCCGGCGAGACCTGCGGCTATGGCGGCACCTTCACGGCGCAGGAGGACAGCGAGGCCGCGATCCTCAACATCGGCTATGCCGACGGCTATCTGCGCGGCTTCTCCTCGACCGGATCGGCCTTCGCGGGCGAGTTCGCGCTTCCGGTGCTCGGCCGAGTGTCGATGGACCTGATCGCGGTAGGCTGCGCAGCCGTGCCCGAGCTCAGGGAAGGCGAGTGGGTCGAGATCGACTACGACCTTCGGAGCGCGTCCGCGGCGTCGGGCCTCGCCCAGTACGAGTTGCTGACCTGCCTCGGCTCGCGCTTCGAGCGGCGCTGGCTCTGACCTCCGGCGAGGCCGTCTTCGGCTTGTAGCGGCACAGGTCGGCGACGCTGCAGCGCCAGCATTCGGGCAGCCGCGCCTTGCAGGTGTAGCGGCCGTGCAGGATCAGCCAGTGGTGCGCGTCGTGCCTGAACGGCTGGGGGACGAGCTTGTCGAGCCGCGCCTCGACCTCCTCGGGAGACTTGCCGGGAGCGAGGCCAGTGCGGTTTGCGACCCGGAAGACGTGCGTGTCTACCGCGAAGGTCTCCTCGCCAAAGGCGGCGTTGAGGACGACGTTGGCGGTCTTGCGGCCGACCCCCGGCAGGTCCTCGAGCTCCTCGCGGGTGCGCGGCACCTCGCCGCCGTGCCGCTCGATCAGCGCCTGCGAAAGCGCGATCACGTTCTTCGACTTGGTGTTGAACAGGCCGATGGTCTTGATCGCCTCGCGCAGCGCGTCCTCGCCGAACTCGACCATCTGCCGGGGCGTCTTCACGCGCCTGAACAGCTCGCGCGTGGCGATGTTGACGCTTGCATCGGTCGCCTGAGCGGAGAGCACCACCGCCACCAGCAAAGTGTAGGCATTGACGTACTCGAGCTCGGTGGTCGGGGAGGGGTTCTCCTCGGCCAGCCTGCGGAAGAATTCGAACGCCCGGTCCCGCTTCACTGTGCGTCGATGACGTCGCGCATCGAGTAGAGGCCGGCGGGCTTGCCGATGAGGAAGCGCGCCGCGGCGAGCGCTCCGCGGGCGAAGATCATCCGGCTTTCGGCACGGTGCGACAGGATCACGCGTTCCTGCGGGCCGAGGAACATCACGTCGTGGTCGCCAGCGACTGTGCCGCCGCGGATGCTCGAAATGCCGACGGCGCCGACCACTCGCGGGATGCAGCCGGTCCGGCTCGTCTCGAAACTGTATGCACTGCCCCGCCCACGGTTCGCCGCCTTGCCGAGCTGCAGCGCCGTCCCCGACGGGGCGTCGATCTTCTCCGAATGATGCGCCTCGACGATCTCGATGTCCCATTCGTCGCCGAGCACTCGGGCCGCGCGCTCGACGAAGTCGGACAGGAGCGCCACACCGAGCGAGGTGTTCGCCGCGCGCAGCACCGCGACCTCGGCGGCCGCCTCGGCGATCGGGCCTTCCGCCATGTCATCGAGCCCGGTCGTGCCGATCAGGATCGGAATGCCCGCGGCGGTTGCTCGGCCAAGGCTCGCCTCGAGCGCCGCGGGGGCCGAGAAATCGACCAGCACGTCGCCGCGGTCCGGGTCGAGGAGGAAGCCCGAATCCTCGGCGACTGCAGCGGCGATCGCCTGGCCCATCCGGCCGTTCGGAGCGAACAGGCTGATGCGGATCGGCTGCTGGTCGGTGCGCATGGCGCGCTGCTTAGCGGAGCCGCTCCTGCAAGGCGAGCGCGGCCGCGGGCGCGCGGATCTTCGCTCCATCGATCATGAAGATGAGGCGTCGCCGCCCGTCGTGCGACCAGCCCGTGGCGCGGGCGGCGAACGCCTCGAGCGCCGCATCGTCATAGCCGGTCGGCACCTCCTCGCGCGTGCGCTGCAGCCGCGCATAGGCGAAGCTCGCCGTGTCGATGTCGATCATCGGGAATTCGTCGTCGTCGCTGAACACGACCGCGACGTCCTGCTCGCGGCAGAGGTCGAAGAACTTGCTCGTCGCGGAAGCTTTCGTGGCGCGGCTCGAGCGCGTGGCGAAGCGGGACCCCGTCGAGCTCGCGCGGCAGGAGCTTCAAGAAACCGGCAATGTCCTCGCGGTCGAACTTGCGGCGTGCCGCGAGCATCCACAGGATCGGGCCGAGCTTGTCGCCAAGCGCGGCGAGCCCCTGCGCGAAATAGACGCCGAGGCCCTCGCCGGCCTCGCACAGCTTCGGGCGGGTGACGCGGTATCGCGAGCCCTTGACCGCGAAGCGGAAGCCGTCGGGCACCGCCGCGGCCCACGCCGCCCAGCTTGCCGGGCTCTGGCGGCCGTAGAAGGTCGCGTTGATCTCGATCGCCCCGAACTGCCGCGACGCATATTCGAGCTCCCGCCGCTGCGGCAGCGGGCGGATAGAAGGTCCCCCGCCACGGCGGGTAGCTCCAGCCGCCGATGCCGATGCGGATGTGGCCTGTGTTCACTGCGGCTTTCGCCTCCTTCGCGAATGGACCATGGCTGAGTTCACCTGCACGATCTCCGTTTCTCCACTCGAACGCCATGAGATCAGCAACCGTGAAGCGGCTAGGGCAGATGATCGTCGGACGTTCGCTCCGTGAGCGCAGATTGGCCGGCTCATCGTTCAGCCTTCGTTACTGCAAGGCGGTGCGGCAGAAATCGGGGATTTTCGATGATACGCGTTCTGCTTTGTGCCGGTCTTGCTGCCCTTGCCGCCGTTGCTCCGGCGCAGTCCGCGATCCCCTCGTGGGGCGCGAATTCGACGCTGTCGGCGCGCCTTCTCGCCGCGCACAATGCCGAACGGCCCGCGTGGGGTCGCTCCGCTGCAATGGGATCCGGCGCTCGCGCTGGCGGCGGCTTCCTATGGGCCGACGCTTGCCGCGATCGGCCGGCTCCAGCACTCGCCCAAGGCATCCCGCCCCGGCAGCGCGAGAATCTGTGGATGGGCAGCCGCGGCGTCTACAGCCCCGAGCAGATGGTCGGCAACTGGGGCGCGAGCGCGGCTACTTCCAGCCGGGCACCTTTCCTTACGTGAGCCGCACCGGCAACTGGGTCGACGTGTCCCACTACACCCAGATGATCTGGAGCAGCACGACGCGGGTCGGCTGCGCCGTCCATCGCAGCGCGCGCATGGACTATCTGATCTGCCGCTATTCGCCTCCGGGGAACATCGACGGCCGCTCGTCGGCTGACCGATCGCTGATCGGGGTTCGCGTGCGGCGCATCTGCCGCTAAGCGGCGGCGCATGAGCGTGCTCGTCACCGGGGCTGCGGGCTTCATCGGAGCGGCGGTCGCCCACGCGCTCCTCGCGCGCGGCGAGCGCGTCATCGGTATCGACAATCTCAACGACTATTACGATCCGGGCCTGAAGCAGGCGCGGCTGAAGCGGCTGACCGGCGACTTCGGCGGCGCGTTCGAGTTCCGCAAGGCGGACTTCGCCGACCCCGACGCGCTCAGCCACGCCACGGACGGGGCGGATTTCGACCGCATCGTCCACCTCGGCGCGCAGGCCGGGGTTCGCTACAGCCTGGAGAACCCGAGCGCCTACGTCCAGTCGAACCTCGTCGGCCACGGCAACATGCTCGAGCTCGCCCGCGCGCGCGCGCATCGCGCCACTTCGTCTACGCATCATCCTCGTCGGTCTACGGCGGCAACAAGAGCCTGCCGTTCCGGGTCGAGGACCGGGTCGACCATCCGCTCTCGCTCTACGCCGCGACCAAGAAGGCCGACGAGCTGATGAGCGAGACCTATTCCAACCTGTACCGCCTGCCGAGCACCGGGCTTCGCTTCTTCACCGTCTACGGCCCGTGGGGGCGGCCCGACATGGCGATGTGGATCTTCACGCACGCGCTGTTCGCGGGCGAGCCGCTGCCGCTCTACAACGGCGGCGAGATGCGGCGCGACTTCACTTATATCGACGACATCGTCGCGGGGGTGATTGCCTGCCTCGACAGACCGCCTGCCGATGACGGCGCAAGCAAAGCGGGCGGAAGCACCGGCCCCCATGCGCTCTACAACATCGGCAACAACCGCAGCGAAGACCTGATGCGCGTGATCGAGCTGCTCGAGCAGGCGACGGGCAGGAAGGCGCTGCTCGACCCGCAGCCGATGCAGCCGGGCGACGTCAAGGACACGTTCGCGGACATCAGCGCGATCGAGCGCCACCACGGCTTCAGGCCGGCGACGAGCATCGACGAGGGGATGCCGCGCTTCGTCCATTGGTACCGCGACTATCACCGGCTCTGAGCGGCGGGCCGATCAGCCCAGATTGCCGCCGAGGCCGCGCTCGAGCCGACCCATCAGCGCTCGGGCGGGGCTCGCCGGCGGCTCCTCGCCGACCACGCCGTCGTCGATGCGCTTGATCCGCTCGTAAAGATCGCTGCTCGCGGCGATCAGCCGCCGCGCGACGTCGGGTAGCTTGTCCACCACTTCGGGATCGCTCGGCTGCGCCTGGCCGAGCCGTCGTTCGGGGCGGCGGCCCTCGTGGCCGGCGATCTCGCCCGTCTCCACTGCGCGCTGGGTGAGCAGCCAGGCGACGATGTGCATGATCCGCGTGGTCACCTTGAGCGACTCGCAGGCGAAGCTCACGCGGACGAACGGCTCGAGCGAGTCGCGGTCCTCGCGTCCGCCTTCGTCGAAATAGGACCGCGCCTCGTCGGCAAGCAGCATGGCTTCGGTGTAGAGGCTGTCGATCAGGCGCGAGGTGATCCGCACCTCTGGCTGCCGGGGCTCGTTCGAGTCGTTCATCAGCAACATCAGTGCCATTCCTGACGGGCGGTGAAAACGCCCGATGCGCGCGTGAGCCGCCCCACGGCGCGCCATGTCCCGCGTTGGGACAGGATTTCAGGCGATGATGTCGGGCGTGTTGCGGTCCATGATCAGCTCGATCTGGTCCTTGAGCAGGAGCTTGCGCTTCTTCAGCCGCGCGACCTCGATCTGGCCGAGCGAGGACGCCTGCGGCGGTCAGTTCGGCGAGGCGCTGGTCGAGCTGCCTGTGCTCTGCCTTGAGCGCCTGGAGATGTTCCTGCGTCGCCTGATCCATGGGGCTCGGGTCCTAGCCGAGGCTCGCGCTGCCGTCGTGGTCCACCTGCTGCGACGAGCGGCGAGCAGGGCTCGGCGGACGCACGTCAGCCAGGCGAGACAAACGCCGCGAAAAGTGTTTTACTCGGGAGTCGTCAGTCCAAGTCGAAGAAAGGAATGGCACCGATGGACAAGGCCCATGTCGAGGAGCTCTCATCAAAGCACGCTGCTCTGGACGCCCTGATCGACGAAGAAGAGCACCGTCCGCTCCCCGACATCATTCGCCTGCACGAACTCAAGAAGGAAAAGCTCAGGCTCAAGGACGAGCTCGCCGGCCACTTCCACTAGGGCCGGCTTTTTGCGGGACGGCCAATCGCGCCGCGGCCGCTAGTCGTCGCGCGAAACCTTTTCGATCCGCTCGTGGCGCTCCTGCGCCTCCAGGGTCATCGTTGCGATCGGCCGGGCCTCGAGGCGGCCGAGCGAGATCGGGTCACCCGTCACTTCGCAATAGCCATATTCGCCTTCGTAGAGGCGGCGCATCGCGCAATCGATCTTGGCGATCAGCTTGCGCTGGCGGTCGCGGGTGCGAAGCTCGATCCCCCAGTCGGTCTCGCTCGACGCGCGGTCGGCAAGATCGGGCTCGCGAAGCGAATCGATCTGGAGCTGCGCCATGGTCGCGCGCGACTCCTCGATGATCGAATCCTTCCAGTCCTTCAGCTTGCGCAGGAAGTAGGCCCTGTGCAGGTCGCACATGAACTCTTCCTTTTCCGAAGGACGGTAGCTCGTCGGCAGGATGATCCGGTCAAACGGAACCGGTGTATCGCCGTACAGGTCGACAAGTGCAGTCGCCATAAATCCCTCCCCAACTCAACCAGCGGCCCCCCACGGGCCGTTGGCACCCCCAGTTCGCGCCCCGCCAGCTGCGGCCGGGCCCAACCGGTGCAGCCGGAAGTGGATTACATCGCCATTCGCGTACTTGGACGCAGGTGGCGGACTATCCCCGACTGCAGCCTATAATTACCCCTCTCTGCCTTAACAAGCGCTGTCACCGCGGGGGTGCAGAAATGGCAAATCTGTTGCCAAATTAGCGCATTGGCGCGCTCGGTCCGTTCGGCGCCTGCGAGAGGCGGATCGTTACGGGGCCATTGTGGAAGACGCCGCCGCGTTAGATTTCGTGGCATGGGGGTGGTGCTAAGCCGATATGAACAACGCGCGGCGTTCGGCGGTGATCATGCCGCCGCGCTCGCCGCGCTGCACGACCGGCTCGCTGTCGTGCAGCTGGCGCAGCTGGTCCACGGCGGCCGGGCGATCGTCCTGTTCGACGGCTGGCAGGGCAGCGGACGCCGGGCGGCGCTCAAGCTGCTCGCAAGCGCGCTCTCGACCCATGTGGCCTGGCAGTGCATGCGGCCGGCGCGCACGGCACTTCGGACGGGCGGCACTGGCTCGCAGGCTACTGGTCGCGGGCGCCTCGCGGCGGGGCAGACCAGCATCTTCCTCGGCAGCTGGCACACCGATGCCATCGAGGCGCGCCTGGGCGGCGGGCTTGGCGACAAGGAATGGGCGCGCACCTGCGACGAGATCAATGAGTTCGAAGCGCAGCAGACCGACCACGGCACTGCGCTGTTCTTCCACGTGAGCCCGCACGTCCAGGCGGCGCGCCTGAGCACGCGGGCAGCCGATCCGTGGCTGCGCTGGACGATGAGGGCCGAGGAGGCGGGCGGGGCCGCCGCGCGCGACTGCGCGGAGGCTCTGTGGGAGCAGCTCCTCACGCGCACGGACACGCGCTGGGCCGGCTGGACGATCATCGAGGGCAGCGACGAGGCCTCGGCCGGCGTTGCGGCCCTGGAAGCGATTGCCCGCGGGCTTGAAAAAGGTCGTTCCCGCCGAACCACCGGCGGCCGACGAAAGAGATAGTGGCGCTCGGCGGAGCCAAGCGCCACTCTTTGAGCCAGGTGTCGCCGGACGGGCGCAGAGGCCCGCCCGCGCCGAAGGCCTAGCTCCTGCGTTCGCCGAACGAGGGCTGCGGCTGCCGCGCCAGGGGATCTTCGCTGCCGAACTGCGATGATCTCTTGCGAGAAGCCGCTCGACGACCGCGCGGCTCCAGCCTGCCACTCACCGCCCTGCGACGCGCCTTGCTGCTGCGCCTGGTCGCCGGACTGCTCAAGCTTCTGGTCAGCCTGCTCGACCAGCTGGTCCTTCTTCTCGCGAAGCTGCGAGGTGACCTGCTCCTTCTGCTCGCTCGCCAGCTCGCGCGCCCGTGCGCCCGCGTCGCCGAGCTTCTCCTGCTCCTGCCTGCTGATCGGCAGCGTGGAGCCGAACGCCGCGCCGACCGCAGCAGCGATGATTCCGCCGACGAACGGATTGCTGCTGTACATCTCCTGCGTCTTGCTGGCCGCGCGGCGCGCCGTCGGCCCAGTTGCGGCCGTTGCATTGCTCGTGGCGTTGCTCGCCGAGTCGACCCACGCGCGCCGCTTCTGGCGGAACGATTCGGTCGTGTCGTCGAGCCGCTGCCGGTAGCTGTGGTCGTCCTCGTCGGACGGCGTTCGCACATCAGGAAGTTCGACCGGGCGACGTCACGCCGGCGCTGGAAGGCCATCTCATCCTCGTCGTCGCGCCATTCCACGCTCGACATATGGGCGACATAGTCGCGATGGTGGATGTCGTGGCCGCCGAGATCGAAGTCGTCGGAATCGTTCGAGCTTCGCGAGCTGCCCGAGCTGATCGTGGGGAACTTGGCGTCCTTGTCGCTGACCAGCCAGATCGCGCCGGCAGCAATCAGCCCGAGCGCCATCGGATTGCGGCGCGCGCCCTCGATCAGATAGCGCGCGTCGACATCGTTCTGGTCGGCCTTGTCGAGCAAGGCGTTGAAGACGTTGCGCAGGGTCATCTGGTCGCCGATGCGGTCGACCGTCTGGCTCATGTCGTCCTGCGTGCGCCGGATGTCGGCTTCGATCGCCGCGGGATCGTCATTGGTGGTCATGGTCGTGTCGGTCATCGTGTGTGCTCCGTATGGAGGTCGCCGCGAGCAATGTCCGGCGTCCGTTCGGTGCGTTGGCTGCGCTCTGGGGCAGATGCGTGTCGCGCATCTTCTTCGAAGCCGAGCTGTACAGGACATAGGCGAGCCCGAGCGTGGCAGCGCCGACGATCAAGGTGGCAAGAGCCACATTGTCGATCGCCTGTCCGAGCAGGAAGGCAAGGCCCATCAGCAAGACGCCAAGGCCGGCCATTCCGACCACCGCCGCTCCGACAAGGCCGCCGACGGCCGTTTTCATCTCGGCCGTGGATTCGCGGATTTCCGCCTTGACCAGCTTGAGCTGCTGCTCGGCCAGGTGGGATCCCTGAGTGGCGAGCTGCTTCACCAGGTCGACGATATTCTCGCCGCCGGAGGAAGGCGCGCCAGCACCCGTCGAGCCGATCGCCTGTCGTTCGCCGGCTTTGCCAAAGTGGGGTCCCGGCGGATCATACGAACTCTCCTCCGGCCGGCTGCGCGACGTCAGGCGCGGAGGCGCGGAACATCGGCTCGTCGACGCGGGGTGGAGGGCCCTGGTTGGCCGCGCTGAATTCCATGGAAGCGTCGGGCGCTCCAGCCTTGAACAGCCGCGCCGCGGCGAAACCCGCTGCAGCGCATGCCGCAAGGAAGGTGGTCGGGTTGTCGCGCGCGAATGTGCGCACGTCGTTCACGAGCTCGCGCGAGTCCTTCTGCTCGAGCGTGTCGGCGAAGCGCTGGATCTGACGTTGCGCCCTGCTGGAACGCCGAGCGCAACCACTCGGGCGAGCCTTCATCAAGCTCATTTGCGGCGCGTTCGATCGCCGAGGATGCCGACCGCGCCTGGGTCGCCGCGGTGTCCTTGCGCGCGTCGAGTTCGCTGTGAACTCGGTTCTTGGCCTTGCTGCCCAGTTCCTGCGCGTCGGAGCGCAGTTCGCCTGACAGGCCCGGCTCGTTGTTGGACGGTGAATTCATGGTTCTCCCTTTCAGTTCAGCTCTATGTAACCAACCGGCCTGGCCCCCGATGGTTTCGGGCCGCCGCAGCCGTTCTGCCCAGTCGTTTCGGATGCGGCAAGGCACTTGCAGGGCAGAGGAGCAGAATTCAACTCCTTCCGGGAGCAAAGAAAAAGAGCCCGCCCGGCATGTGCCGGACGGGCTCTTCCTTGAACGCCGTGTTCAGCGGGTCTGAACCCGTCTGCGTCAGCCCCGTGGGCGCGCCGGGACGGTGATCTTCACCGTTTCGCCGTTGCGGCCCGGGAAGTTGGTGAACATCGCCTCGATCAGGTTCGGGACGAGCACTCCAAGCTCGTCGGTGCCCGAGCGGGCGACCGCCTTGCCGTCGAACAGCGGCGCATTGTCGGCGCGCCGGACGATGTCGAGGTCGAGCTCGCTCTCGTAGACCGTGCGGGGGCGGACGGGGACGCCGCCGCCGTAGCCGCCATAGCCGCGGCGGTAGGCGCCGGAGCGGCCGTAGCCGGGATAGCCGCCATAGGCGTAGCGGCCGTAGCCGGGATAGCCGTAACGGCTGCCGTAGCGGCTGTAGAACGGATCAAAGAAGGGGTCGCGCCAGCCGTAGAAGAACGGGTCGCGATAGCGGCCGTAATAGCCGTAGCGCGAATAATAGGGCTGGCCGTAGTAGCCGCGGTAGAGCGGGTCGGCATAGCCGCCGTGGTACGGATAATCCATGCCCGAGCCGTACATCCGGTCCTCGCGGTACTCGGTCTCGCCCTCGCTCACGTGGTAGCGAACCTTGACCAGCATGTCGGCAGCGGCCGTGCTCGGCGCCTGGCGATAACCGCGGGCGGCAAGATGCTGCGACACGATGGATGCATAGCGCTGGAACTCGAGGCCCGACTGAACGCCGTCGGCCGGAACGACGAAGAAGCTCTGGCCCTGCGGGATGGGCATGGCCGAATAGCGGGTAACGTTGGCGGGGAGGCCGGTTGCGCAGGCCGACACGCCAAGCGCCGCCACGCCCAGCAGAGCGGCGGCGGCCAGTTTATGGATACGCATTTCACACCTCGAGAATAAGCCTTGGCTTGGAGCGGCTTATAGCACGCGTGCGGCTGAACTGTCGATGAAGCGAGGCCTCAGCGGGACAGTCCGACCGCCCGGTACGCATCAACGATCAAGGGGGCGCCAAGCTCCGCCGCGCGCCCCGAGTCCGCGGCGAGGATCCGGTCGAGCTCGGCGGGATCGCCGCGAAGCTCCTCGAGCCGGGTGCGCAGCGGCGCGAGCAGCCCGATCAGCGCATCCGCGAGGGCGGGCTTCAACGCGCCGAAGCCCTGGCCCGCGAACCTGCCGAGCACGTCCTGCGGAGTCTCGCCGGTGACGGCTGCATAGATGCCCACGAGGTTCTTCGCCTCGGCGCGCGGCTCGAGCAGCGCCGGATCCTCGGGCAGGGGGTCGGCGTCGGTCCTGGCCTTGCGGATCTTCTGCGCGATCACATCGTCGCTGTCGGTGAGATTGATCCGGCTCATGTCCGATGGGTCCGACTTGGACATTTTCGCGCTGCCGTCGCGAAGGCTCATCACCCGAGCCGCGGCGCCTCCGCCGATGAACGGCTCGGGCGGCACGAACAGCTCGACATCGAAGTCGGTGTTGAACTTGACCGCGATGTCGCGGGCGAGCTCGATGTGCTGCTTCTGATCCTCGCCCACGGGCACATGGGTCGCGCGGTAGAGCAGGATGTCGGCGGCCTGGAGCACCGGATAGGTGTAGAGGCCGACGCTCGCGCCCTCGCGGCTCTTGCCCGACTTCTCCTTGAACTGAGTCATACGGTTGAGCCAGCCGACCCGCGCGGTGCACTGGAGAAGCCATGCAAGCTCGGCGTGGGCGGGGACGGCGCTCTGGGCGAACAGGACCGAGCGCGCCGGATCGATTCCGCTGGCGATCAGCGCGGCGGCCATCTCGCGCACGTTCGAGCGCAGCGCGGCGGGCTCGACGTCGACCGTGATCGCGTGGAGGTCGGCAAGGAAGAACAGGCACTCCGCCTCGTCCTGCATCCTCACCCAGCGCAGGATCGCGCCCAGCAGGTTTCCGAGGTGAAGGCCGCCGGTCGGCTGAATGCCCGAAACCACGCGCATGGCTGTCGGGGCGCTCATCCCGCGACCTTCTTGCGCCGGAGGAGCACGAGCAGGTCGTCCCGGTCCATTCCGCCCGTCAGCCAGGCGAGCGCGAAATAGACGATCGAGCCCGCGCCGATCAGCGCGATCGTGCCGAGCAGGCGCTCGCCGACCGAGCCCGCGAACAGATCGTCGAGCAGTCCCCCCACGAGCCAGATGGTCGCGCCCATCGCCAGCGCTGCGGCGAGCTGCTTGGCAAGCCGCGCCCCAAGCCAGGCCTCGACCCGAAAATGCCCGCGCGCTGCAAGAAGAACGTACAGCGCGAGCGCGTTGAGCCAGGCCGCGGCGGAGGTGGTCAGCGGCAGGATCGCGATCCCGACCTCTTCGATCCAGATGAAGTTGGCGGCGACGCCGAGCGCAAGCGTGACGAGCGTCACCACCACGGGCGTCTTCATGTCCTTGCGCGCATAGAAGCCCGGCGCCAGCACCTTGATCATCACATAGGCGGGAAGGCCGGTGACGAGGATCGACAGGACCAGCGCCGAGGTCGCGGCATCGGCCGCGGTGAACCGCCCGCCCTCGAACAGGACGGTCATGATCGGCTCCGCCGCGACGGCCAGCGCGATCGTCGCGGGGATGGTCAGAAGCATCGCAAGCTCGGTTGCCCGGCCCTGGATGACGGCTGCCTGGCGCTCCTCGCCGAGGCCGAGGTGGCGGCTGATCGCCGGGAGGATCGCCGTGCCGATCGCGGAGCCGACCAGGGCGAGCGGCAGCTGGTTGAGGCGGTCGGCTTGGCTCAGATAGACGAAGCTGCCCTCTGGCAGGCGCGTGGCGAAATAGGCGTAGAACAGCTGGCTGATGTAATAACCGCCGGCGCCGATCGTCGCGGGAAGGATCAGGATCAGAAGCTCTTTCACCCGCGGGGTGAGCCGCGGCGGGCGCAGCCTCAGCGTCAGCCCCGCGCGCCGCGTGGCAATGACGGTCAATCCCAGTTGGAGGACGCCGCCGACCAGGACCGCCCACGACATTGCCAGAGCGGTCTCCCTGCCGCCTTGCGGAACCAGCGCCAATGCGCCGACCAGCGCGATGTTGAGCAGCGCGGGAGCAAAGGCGGCGGCGACGAAGCGCGACAGCGAGTTGAGGATCCCGCTGAACAGCGAGACCATGCTGATGAAGATCAGATAGGGGAAGGTGATCCGGGTCAGCAGCACGGTGAAGGCAAACTTGTCGGGATCGCTGGTCCAGCGTTCGCTCGCGACCGCGATCACGACGGCGGGCATGGCGATGACGAAGACGGCGGTGATCAGAATCAGGATCGGGAGGAAGACCGCCTGTACCTCTTCGGCGAAGAGCTTCGCTTCCGCAACGTCGCCCTCCTTGCCGATGCGGCGCGCGAACAAGGGCACGAATCCCTGGCTGAACGCGCCTTCGCCGAGCAGCCGCCGAAGCAGGTTCGGCAGCTGGAAGGCCCAGATGAACACCTCGGCCGCGGCCGTCGCGCCCATCACTCGGGCAAACACCATCTCGCGGGCAAAGCCGAGGATTCGGCTGACCAGCGTCAGCCCGCCGATCGTGCCGCCCGCCTTGAGGAGGTTCATCGCTTCAGGCGCGCTGCTTGGCGCTCAGGCCTGGCCGGTTTCGCCGCCCGGAGAGGGCGATCCTTCGCCCGTGCCGCCGGCGCCGTTGCCGCCCGCGCCATTACCATCGGCAGCGCCACCGAGCTGTCCCTGCTGCCCCTCGACCTGCGCCATGTAAGCCGCCTCGAAGTTGATCGGATCGAGCAGAAGCGGCGGAAAGCCAGTCTGCTGAGTGGCTTCTGCCACGATCTGGCGAGCGAATGGGAAGAGCAGGCGCGGCGCCTCGATCAGCAGGAACGGCCCCATCGCTTCCTCGGGCAGGTTGCGGATGGCGAACAGGCCGCCGTAGCTAAGCTCGATCATGAACTGGACGCCGCGGTCGGACCGTGCGGAGACGTCGAGCTTGATCACAACCTCGTGCACGTCTTCGGAAATGCGGTTCGGCTGGATCCCGAACCCGACATCAACCTGCGGCTGCTCCTGCCACTGGAACACGTGCGGCGAGTTCGGGCATTCGACCGACAGGTCCTTCACATATTGCGCAAGCGCCGCCGCCTGAGGCGCGTCCGGGTCCTGGCCGGCGCCGTTTCCGCTGTTCAGTGAATCCTGGTCGGCCATCTTGCTTCGCCTCGATCTCGAATGGGGACTGCTTTGAAACGGGGATGCGGACCCGCTTCGGGCCGCGCGCGTTCGTTGGCGGCGACTAGCAGTCGGCCATCGGGCGCGCAATGGCGGGGCCGATCGCGGCGGCTCGGGACGAGGCTTTGAATCTGCGCGGATCGCGCACTATGTTCGTCGTTGCGAATTGAAGGACCGGGACCCAGGCGTTGACCGTCATCATCATCCTTGCGCTGGTCGCCCTGTTCATCGGGCTCAGGCTGTACAGCGTGCTCGGCGAGCGCACCGGGCACGAGCAGCAGCCGATCCTCAAGCCGGCCGAGCCCGATGCGCTGGTCGAGCCCAGGATGAGCCGCCCTTCCGTGGTTCAGCCGCCGGCCAGCGACGGCAGCGACCTCGCCTTCCTTCCGACCGCCGGTCCCGGCGTGCGTGCGCTGCTCGCCGCCGACCCGAGCTTCGACGTCGCCCGCTTCCTCGAGGGCGCCAAGGCCGCCTATCAGATGATCCTCGAGGCCTTCTGGCGCGGCGACCTTGCGGCGCTTCGCCCGCACGTCGACGACAATGTCTACGAGGCGTTCGCGACTGCAGTGAGCCAGCGTGAGAAGGACGGCCTCACCCTCGACAACCGGCTGGTCAACATGGACCAGGCGCTGATCACCGCCGCTTCGGTCGAGCGCGACATTGCGGGGGTCACGGTCCGCTTCGAGGCCGACATCGCCGCGATCACCCGCGATTCCGACGGCCAAGTCGTGGCCGGCTCGATGAGCGACGCGGTCCAGACGCGCGATTTGTGGACATTCCGCCGCTCGCTCGCTTCGCGCGATCCCAACTGGCTCCTGATCGAGACCGACGAGGAAGAGTGAAGCGCGTCACAAGAGCGCTGGCGCTCGGGTCCTTTCTGATTCTTGCCGCCTGCGCGACGCGGCCGGTCCCCGCGCCCACGCAGCCGCCGGCGCCTGCTCCAGCGCCAGCCCCTGCTCCTGCTCCGGCTCCGGCACCCGTGGTGGTCACTCCGCCGCCGCCCGCCAATGCGATTGCAGCGGGCGTGAGCCTTGCCGGCGCACCGGCGTTCGCAAACCAGTTCGCCGCGGCCCGCGCCCTTGCGGCGTTCCGGATGAGCTGCCCGGTCGTGACGAGGCGCCGCGACCAGTCGGGCCTCACTGCCACTGCCGACTGGCGTGCAGTGTGCGCCGAAGCCGCCAACGTCGCTCCGGAGAACGCGTCGAGCTTCTTCCTCAGCCGCTTCGACTGGCTTCGCGTGGGTGACGGGAAGGCGTTCGCGACCGGCTATTACGAGCCGGAGATCGCGGGATCGCGAGTGCCTCAACCGGGCTATGTCCCGATCTATCGAAGGCCGCCGGACCTCGTGCGCTGCACGCGTCCCGACGGGCAGACCGGACGCGGCCGAATCGACCAGACGGGAACCTGCGTCCTCTACTTCACGCGCGCCGAGATCGAGGACGGGGCGCTTGCCCGAAATGGGCTCGAGCTCGCCTGGGCAGCCGACCCGAGTGAGCTGTTCTTCCTCCAGATCCAGGGGTCGGGCCGGGTGCGCTTCCCCGACGGCGGCGTGATGCGCATCGGCTATCACGACCAGAACGGCCGCGAATATATCGCAATCGGCCGGCTGCTGCGTGAACGCGGGATCCTTCCGCCGGGCGGCGCCTCGATGCAGGCGATCGTCGCGTGGATGAAGGCCAACCCGGAGCAGGGCAGGGCGCTGATGCGCGAGAACCTGTCGTACATCTTCTTCCGCGAGCTGACCGGGCCAGGGCCGCTCGGCGCGATCGAGGTGCCGGTGAGCCCGCGCGCGACCGTCGCTGCCGACCCGAACTTCGTGCCCTTGGGAGCGCCGGTGTTCCTCGCGCTCGACCGCCCCGAGGCCTACGGCTTCTGGGTCGCGCAGGACACGGGCGGAGCAATCAAGGGTGCCAACCGGTTCGACACCTACTGGGGTCACGGCGCCGAGGCGACCAGCATCGCGGGCGGAATGGCCGCCAATGGAGTCGCATGGGTCCTGGTCCCCAAGGGCTCCGCTTATCGTGCGGTCACTCAGCCCTGACGAAGCCGAGCTCTGGGCTCGCGTAACCGCAAGCATCCGGCCGCTCTCGCGCGAACCTGACGTCAAGACGCCGCAGCAGACGAAGCTTGCGGCCGATCAGCCGAGGATAACGCTGAAGCCCAAAGGGGCGGGGCCGCGCAGGCCGGCTCCGCCTCCACCGCCGCCACCGCCGCCACCGCCGCCCGGCACGACGCTCGACGAGACATGGGATCGAAGGCTGCGGTCGGGGTCGCTCCAGCCCGACCGGATCGTCGATCTTCACGGCCTCCACCTCGACGCCGCCTGGCAGGCAATCGACCTCGCGCTGGAACGGGCGGTCGAGGCGGGCGAGCGGCGGGTGCTGCTGATCACCGGCCACCATCGGCCCGGCGAGCCGCCGGTACGCCGCGGGCGGATCCGGGCGGCGGTCCATGACTGGCTCGCCGCGTCGCGCCACGCCGGCCGGATCGCCGCCGTCCGCGGCGCCCATCCGAGGCATGGCGGAGGCGGCAGCCTCTACATTGTTCTGAGGCGCCGCTGAGGGCTGCACCCATTGTTAACGCTTGCACCGTAACGGCTGAGGTGCGGCAAACCGGCCGCCCCAAGGCGCGAACCACTTCATGAAAGAAGGCACCGCCCAGAAGATCAGCAACGCGCTTCTTTCGGGCGCGGCCGGCTTTGCCTCGTTCGTCTTCTCGCTCAGCGCCTTCCTCTACATCAGCGAGCTCGACGAGCAGATCGTCGCCTCGCTCGTCGCAGGCACCTTCTGCCTGCTGATCAGCTACATCGCGTCGGAGCGGCCGAACAGCGAGAGCGCCCGAGCGCTCGAGGCGCTCGGCGAGCGGCTGCTTGCGGTCGAGGACGGCGACTTCCTCTCGCCCACGCCGCGGATCGTGCACAGGACGCTGCCCAAGCTGGCCACTGCCGTGGACGCATTGTTCATCGAGGTGCGCTCATCGATCGACAACGCCCATGCGCTGGGCATGTACGATCCGGTGACCTCGCTTCCCAACCGGCTGCATTTCCGCTCGCAGGCCGACAAGCTGCTTGGCGAAAAGCGCAGGGACAGGCGGTCGGCGATGCTGTTCGTCGACCTCGACCGGTTCAAGATGGTCAATGACAGCCTCGGCCATGCGCGCGGCGACCAGCTGCTGGTCATGGTCGCCAACCGGCTG
Source organism: Sphingomicrobium sp. (assembly GCA_030447545.1). Lineage (GTDB taxonomy): Bacteria > Pseudomonadota > Alphaproteobacteria > Sphingomonadales > Sphingomonadaceae > Sphingomicrobium. The sequence continues at coordinate 16,988 of JAUJOV010000002.1, forward strand.
CGCGTCGTCGTCACCGCGCAACTCACCGAATCCCCGGCGCGAAGGCCGCTTCTTGCTCGCCTCGCGGGTGACGAGTTCACCTTGTTCTTCCCGGAAATCGAGTGCGCGGCCGAGGTCGAGCGGGTCGCCCGGCGGATTGCCGTCGCAATCGCCGAGCCGTTCGAGCTCCACGGCCACAGCGTCGACGTCGGCGCGTCGATCGGAGTCGCTGTCGGCCCCGACCATGGCAGCACGATCGAAGCGCTGATGCGCGCTGCCGACATCGCCATGTACCGCGCCAAGTCGCTCGGCGGCGGCCAGCATTGCCTGTTCGATGACCAGCTCGCGTTCGAGCACCAGCAGGAGGTCGAGACTCAGAAGGCGCTCACCGAGGCGGTCCAGCGGGGCGAGTTCAAGCTGGCCTACCAGCCGCAGCTCAGCCTGGTGACCGGCGAGCTCGTCGGAACCGAGGCGCTGCTGCGCTGGCACCACCCGCGCGACGGGCTTCGGCTGCCGGACAGCTTCGTCCCTGTGGCCGAGAGCACGGGGATCATCGCCGAGATTGGCGAGTGGGCGATCGCCGAGGTCGCCTCGACGCTTGGCCAGTGGAGGCGCCGGGGGCTCGCTCGGCGGATTGCGTTCAACGTCAGCCCGCGCCAGCTCGATCGCGCCGACTTCTTCCTTCGCCTGCGCCAGGCCTTCGCCGAGCACGAGGTACCCTTGTCGTTGATCGAGCTCGAGTTCACCGAGACGGCGGCGATGCGGGCAAGCGAAGCGGTCGTGGCGGAAATCGCCGCGCTTCGCGCCGACGGTGCACGGATCGCGATCGACGATTTCGGCACCGGCTATTCGAACATCGCGCGGCTGCGCTCAATGCCGCTCGACCGGGTCAAGCTCGACCCGACGCTGATTGCCGACATCGACCAATGCCACAAGGCGCGAGTCGTCGTCCAGGCGCTGATCCAGCTGATCCAGGGGGTCGGCTGCGAGATCGTCGCCGAAGCCGTCGAGACTTGCCCGCAGGCCGACATTTTGCGCGCGATGGGCTGTCACACGATCCAGGGCTTCGTCTTCGCCAAGCCGATGTTCGAGGACGAATATCTCGCCTGGACCCGCGACTCGCACGGTGCGGCAGCCTCGGTCGCTTAGCGAGTGGCTGAACCTCCACCACGCATCGCTTCAACGCCGGCGCGCCGCCGGCTGCGCGCTAGGCCTGGGCTTCGGGCGCGTAGAAGAGGATCAGCCGGCGCCGGTAGGTCGGGCTGAACTCCGGCTCGTCGTTGCGCTCGAAGCGCGGCGCATCGGCCAGCTCTTCCTTGGTGATGTCGAGCACGTAGCCGCCCTTTTCCTCGTCATAGTCGAGCAGCGGCCACGGCAGCGGGAAAAGGCTCGAGCCGAAGCTGAATGCGCCGCCGAAGCTCATCACCGCATAGGCGACCCGGCCGGTGTACTTGTCGACCATGAAATTTTCGATCGTGCCGATGCGGCTGCCGTTGCGGTCCACGACCGCGGTTCCCTCGACCTTGTTCGAAGCGATCAGGCGCATGTTCTCGTCGGTTTCCAGCCGAAGCTGAAAATCGTCTTCCGAGCTGTCCGGCTTCATCAACTGGCGTGCCGCGACTGCTGCGCCCGCGACGGCAGCCGCCGCGCCGACGCCGATACCGATCTTGTTCCAGTTCCAGCCGCCTTGCGTGCCGTGCTTGCGCTTCTGCGCCAGCTTTTTGTCGGAAGAAGCTCGCTTCGAGCTCTGATCGGGGCGGTCCATGGTGAAATCCCCGGCTGTGTCGCGTGTCATCTCATTCTCCTTTTTTTCTCAATGCTTACCATTGGGGGAACCAGCCGCCGGTGGCGCTGTTCCCCGACGCGCGCCCGACCGGCCTTCGCTCGGGATCGGCTCCAGTCGGGCATCGGCAACGCTCGTGGCGCGGGTTCGTCCGCTTAGACCCGGTCCTCGTCACGAACGATGCGATCGCGGTCGCGATCATGGTCGCGATTATAATCATCCCGGCGCGCGCCAGCACCTGCAGCGATGAGGCCGAGGCCGAGAGTTCCGCCGCCGATCGCCGCGCCGATTAGCGCCGCGACAAGCCCGGCGAGGGAAATCAGGAACATCCCCCAGGCGACCTTCGACATTGCGTCCACAGCGGTATCGGTCACTCCGACCGCGGTTTCGCCGGCCTGGTCGGCAACGTTGCCGCCCGTCTGGCGCACATTCGCCCAGGCCGCATTGGCCTGCGCCTCCCAGCGCCGTGCGGCCGCCTCGGCTTCCTCGCGCGACATGCCCGCGCGCTCCGCCAGCGCCGTCACCAGCGCCTCGCGCTCCTGCGGCGAAAGCGCTGCGTTCGGCCCCTGGAACAGCCGGTTGACCAGCCGGTTGATTTCCGCATCGGCGGTCCCCGGGCGCATCATGATGTTCCTCGCCGCGGTGCCGATCGCGTCCTGCGCCTGCTGCGCGCTCTGCTGGCCGACGCCGGCCTGGTCGAGAATGGCCTGGGCCTCCTGCTGCGCTCGATCGCGCGCGGCATTGACGTCGGACGAGCTCGGGCTCGGCGTGACCGCGCCGCCGGCAGAGACTGCCGCGCCGCCGACGGTGGTGACTGCGCCGCTGGCCACTCGGGCGGTGGTGGTGACGACATTGGTCGCCGCGCCAAGCGCAAACCCGACCGCGCTGGTGGCCAGCCACAGCGTCAGGAGCGAGGTGACTGCCCAGACTGCGAAGCCGTGGAGCGCGCCGGTGATGCTGCGCGGGATTCCCGCCAGCCGGGCAGCAACGAAACCGCCGATCCCGGTGGCAAGGATGCTGGTCACGGCCCACCACAGCAGGGTGGCCTTGGGCGCGCCGGCAATCGAATCGCCTTCAGCGATGTCGAGTGACCCCAGGCCGATGCCGAGCCCGAGCAGGCCGAACAGCGCGGTGAGCGCGACGGCAATGATTGCTCCGGCGATAATGGCGCCCCACGATACGCGCTTCAAAAGCGCCGGGGCGGGAACGACTAATTCTGTGGCGACGACCACTGGAGACCTCCTCTGTTAATGGGCCCCCGTATCCAGCTAATGAATGCGCGGCCGGGTTGGTTCCGGATGCGAGCGTGGGCACGCGCACCAGAAGCAGCCCTGCAGCGCCGACCTGAGGATTGCGTGCTCCGTGCCTGCAGCCACCCTTTTTGGGCCCGGAATGTCACCGGCCAAGGTGCAGCGCCGGGCAGCGGCGCGCGTCCGCTTTCCACCCAAAGCCGGCATTTGCCGTCACCCAAACAGCTTCCGAAGCACCCGCTCGTAGATTCGCGACAGCGCGCGGATGTCCTCGACCGCAGCGCTTTCTCCCCCCTTGTGCATGGTCGCGGTGGGCAGGCCGAAGTCGACCACCGGGCACAGCTTGATCAGGAAGCGGCCGTCGGACGTGCCGCCGCTGGTCGACAGCTCGGGCGCGAGACCGGTCTCCTCCTGGATCGCGGCGACTACCACGTCGTAGAGCGGTCCCGGGGGCGTCAGGAAGGCTTCGCCCGAAATCCGCGCTCGCACCGTCGCGCCGGGTGCTTCGCGGCCCGCGACTTCCTCGACCATGCGGACCAGCTCTTCGCCCCGCTGCAGATCGTTGAAGCGGATGTTGAGCTGGGCGGTCGCGGAGGCGGGGATGACGTTGCTCGCCGCGGTCGGGGTCGAGACGGCCGTGAACTCGAGGTTCGAGGGCGGGAAGGCCTCGGTGCCGTCGTCGAGGTGGACAGAATCGAGCGCGGCAATGATTCGAGCGAGCTTCGGCACCGGATTGTCGGCGCGGTGAGGGTAGGCGACATGGCCCTGGATCCCGTGCACGTCGATCCACATGTTGACCGAGCCGCGGCGGCCGATCTTCACCGTGTCGCCGAGCCGGTCGACCGAGGTCGGCTCGCCGATCAGGATCATGTCGGGGCGGATCTGCCGCTCGGCCAGCCAGTCGATGATCCGCGGCGTGCCCCAGGTGGCATAGCCTTCCTCGTCGCCGGTGATCAGCAGCGAGACGGTGCCGCCGGCGCCGTCCACGCGCGACAGTGCCGAGACGAAGGCGGCGATGGCGCTCTTCATGTCGTTGGCGCCGCGGCCGATCAGCCGGCCGTCCTCGATCCGCCCGCCGAACGGGTCGCTGCTCCAGCCTTCGCCCGGCGGAACCACGTCGAGGTGGCCGGCAAAGCCGAAATGCGGCGATCCGGTCCCGCGGATCGCGACCATGTTTTCGGTCGGGCCGTCGGGCGGCTCCCCCATCACCCAGCGGTGGACGGTGAAGCCGAGCGGTTCGAGCTCGCGGCGCAGGACGTCGAACACCTCGCCGCTTGCAGGCGTGATGCTGGGGACGTTGATCAGGGCTTGCGCAAGAGCGATGGGGTCGATCGACATTCGACGCGCCTAGCAAAGGAACCTGGCATGCCCAAGGTGGACATCGAAAGCGTCAAGCAGACCAACCGGACTGGCTATCCGCCGCCGTTCGACAGCGACGTCGCGGGCCGATGGTACCGGCGGCTCGGCAAGGCGAGCGGGCTCACCGAGATCGGCGTCAGCCACGCCGTGCTCGAGCCAGGCGCGATGTCGGCCCAGCGCCACTGGCATGAGGGCATCGACGAGTTCGTCGTGATCCTCGAGGGCGAAGCGGTGCTGGTCGAGGATGACTGGGAGACGGTGATGCGAGCCGGCGATTGCGCGGCCTTTCCGAAGGATGTGCCGAACGGCCACCATCTGGTGAACCGGAGCGACCGCCGCTGCGTGCTGCTCGCGATCGATAGCCGGCGCGGCGAAGGCGACTGCCACTATCCCGACGTCGATCTCCACTATGAAGCGGCCGCCAACCGAATGACGCACAAGGACGGAACGCCCTATCCTCCCCAGGAGCGCAGGTCCGGGGGAGGGGGACCGCTCACCGAAGAGTGAGTGGTGGAGGGGGTTGCCCCCTCCGTCGCCCCTTCGGGTCGCCGCCTTCCCCGCTGAAGCGACGGAGGATCAGGCGGCCTTGTCGGCTTCGTACTGCTCGATCACCCAGGGCTCGTCCTGCGCCTGGTCGATCCATTCCATCACGTGCGGGTGCGACAGGACCGCCTTCATGTAGGCGGCGGCGAACGGCGGCACGGGCACCGAATAGGTGATGAAGCGGGTGACGACGGGCGCATACATCATGTCGGTCGCGCACCACTCGCCGAACAGGAAGTCGCCGGTGCCTCCGAACCGGGCCCGTGCCTGTGCCCACAGCTGCATGATCCGGTCGATCTCGTCCGCGACTTCCTCGCTCAGCTCCTTGGGCGGGTAGCTCCGGCGCACGTTCATCGGCAGGTCGCGGCGCAGGTTGGCGAAGCCCGAGTGCATTTCGGCGGCCATCGACCGGGCCATTCCCCGCGCCGAAGAATCCTCGGGCCAGTATTTCTCGCGTCCCACACGGTCGGCCAGGAATTCGACGATCGCGAGGCTGTCCCACACGACGCACTCGCCGTCCCACAGGATCGGCACCTTGCCGAGGGAGGGCGCGAATTCGTTGCCCTGGCGGCGCTTGTCCCACTCGGCGTCGTACAAGGGCGCGACGAATTCCTCGAACTCCTCGCCCGATTGCCTGACTGCGAGCCAGCCGCGCATCGACCAGCTGGAATAGGCGCGGTTGCCGATGATGAGCTTGAGCATTGCTCTCCTTTTTAGGAAGTCGCGGCTTGAAGGATTGCCGTTCGTAACTCGGCGATCCCCTCGCCGGTTTCGCTCGACGTGGAAATCAGCCGCGGATGGGCCGCGACATGCCTTGCAGCTTGCGCCGCCGTGCGCTCGGCCACCTCGGCGAGCGCGGCCGGCTTCACCTTGTCCCCCTTGGTCATGACGAGCTGGTAGCTGACGGCCGCCGCGTCGAGCATTTCCATGATCTCCAGGTCCGGCGGCTTGATCCCGTGGCGCGAGTCGACCAGCACGATCGCCCGCCGAAGCACCGAGCGCCCGCGCAGATAATCGTTCACCAGGAACCGCCAGCGCCTGCTGAGGTCCTTGGGCGCTTCGGCAAAGCCGTAGCCGGGCATGTCGACGAGGCGGATCTGCGGCGGCTGGCCGACGTCGAAGAAATTGAGCTCCTGCGTGCGACCCGGGGTGTTGGAGGTCCGCGCCAGGCCCTTGCGGTTGGTGAGTGCGTTGAGCAGCGAGCTCTTGCCGACGTTCGAGCGGCCCGCGAACGCGATCTCGGGATAGTCGGGATCGGGCAGGAACTTGAGGGCGGGGGCCGACTTCAGGAATTCGACGGGCCCGGCGAACAGCTTGCGCGCGCGCTCCGCGAGGTCCGAATCTTCATCCATATCGCGGGCGCGTCTAGCCGCTTTTGCGGCGGACACGCACCTGTTTCGGTTGGAACGCTGCGCTCGGCACTCCGTTTGAGGGCCGATGACGGACGCGCACGGACATCAGGCGAGCTCTCCGTGGCAGATGCCGCGGCCCGCGTGGAAGGACATCGCGAGCCGAACCTGGCAGCGCACGTGGGACGACAATGTCGGCCTCGTCGCCGCCGGCGTCGCCTTCTACGCCTTCATCGCTTTGCTCTCGGTGCTGGGTGTGATCGTCCTCATCTACGGTTTCGCCGCGGAGCCGCAGACGGTGGTCAGGAACGCCCGTGCACTGACCGCGGTCCTGCCCGACGACGTCGCGGTGCTCGTCGGGCAGCAGCTTATGGGCGCCGTGCAGACGTCCCAACAGACCAAGGGCCTGGGCATCCTCGGCGCCGTCATCGCGGCGCTCTACGGCGGCACCAACGGCGCGGCGGCGATCCTGACCGCGCTCAACATCGCCTATGAGGAGAAGGAAAAGAGAAGCCTGCTGCGCTTCTACCTGATCTGTGCCGGCATGGCGCTGCTCGCGATCGCACTGGCGCTGCTGGCGATGGCCCTGACGGCGGCGATCGCCTACCTCCAGACCCGGCTGCCGAGCGCGTCGCCCGCTGCCGAAGTGGCCGGCAGGGCGGTCGGCTACGTGGTGCTCGGGCTGATTGTCGCGGTAATGGCAGCGACGCTCCGGCCACGCTCTATCGCTTCGGGCCGTCGCGCGAGGATGCGCGCTGGAAGTGGATCACTCCCGGCTCGCTGTTCGCCGCCGTGACCTGGCTGCTGTTGAGCTCGGCCTTCGGTTTCTATTTGTCCGAACTGAGCGATTATAACGCCACCTACGGCTCGCTTGGCGCAGCGGTCGCCCTTCTGACCTGGCTCTATGTGTCGGCCTACGCCTTCATGTTCGGAGCCGAGCTCAACAGCGAGATCGAGCACCAGACCGCGCAGGACAGCACGACCGGCGAGCCGGAGCCGATGGGGCAACGCGGCGCCTGGGCGGCCGACAATGTGGCAACCGACGACAAGGTGGAGGATCGGCCCGAGGAGCAGCGCGAAGGCGAGAAGCTGACCGCGGGCGCTCCGCAGGTCGCCGACGAAGAGAAAGGCTAGGCCGCCGGAAGCAACCTTTTCTCGCCGGCCAGCCTGATCAACACGGCCTGGAGCTTCTCAAACGCGCGGACCTCGATCTGGCGGATGCGCTCGCGGCTGACGCCGTAGACCTGGCTCAGCTCCTCGAGCGTCTTGGGCTCGTCGGCCAGGCGCCGCTCGGTCAGGATGTGCTTCTCGCGCTCGTTCAGCGTCTCGAGCGCGGTCATCAGAAGCTCATGCCGCACGCGGCTCTCCTGGTCCTCCGCGAGCCGCTCGTCCTGGAGCGGGCCGCTGTCGACCAGAAAGTCCTGCCACTGGTTCTCGCCGCCTTCGTCGCCTTTGAGCGAGACGTTGAGCGAGGTGTCGCCGCCCATCGCCATGCGGCGGTTCATCGACACGACTTCTTCCTCGGTCACGCCGAGGTCGGTCGCGATCTTGGCGACGTCCTGGGGCTTCAAATCGCCTTCCTCGAACGCCTCGATCTGGTTCTTCATCCGGCGCAGGTTGAAGAACAGCTTCTTCTGAGCGGCGGTGGTGCCCATCTTCACCAGGCTCCACGAGCGCAGGATGAACTCCTGGATCGAGGCGCGAATCCACCACATTGCGTAGGTCGCCAGGCGGAAGCCGCGGTCGGGCTCGAACTTCTTCACGCCCTGCATCAGCCCGATATTGCCCTCGGAGATCAGCTCGCTGACCGGCAGGCCGTAGCCGCGGTAGCCCATGGCGATCTTCGCGACGAGCCGAAGGTGCGAATTGACCAGCCTGGCTGCAGCCTCGGTGTCGCCATGCTCGCGCCAGGCCTTGGCAAGCATATATTCTTCCTCGGGGCTGAGGATCGGGAATTTCTTGATCTCCGCCAGATAGCGGTTGAGCCCGGCCTCTCCGCCGCCGGCGGGGATCGAGACGATATTATTCTGTGCCATCGAAGTCCGTCGTCTCCCTGGGCCGGTCGCTCTTGGGCGTCCTAGCGTTCCAAATCCTATACCAAAAGGGCCGTGAACAGTTCCTGCATGTCCGGTGGCATGCCACTTGTGAACGACAGGCGGTGCTTCGTTACGGGGTGAACGAACCCGAGTTCGGCCGCGTGCAGCGCCTGGCGCTCGAAGTTCAGCCTTTTCAGCAGCTCTCGGCCATTCTTTCCGGAACGGCCGTACACCGGGTCGCCGAGCAGGGGGTGGCCGAGCGAGGCCATGTGCACGCGCACCTGGTGGGTTCGGCCGGTCTCGAGCCGGCATTCGACCAGGGCTGCGTCCCTGAAGACTTGCAGCCGTGTCCAGTGAGTTACGGCGCGTTTTCCGCGGTTGTCGTGGACGATCGCGATCTTCTTGCGATTGGCCGCCGAGCGGGCGAGCGCGGCGTCGACCGTGCCTTCTGCGGCCTTGGGCACGCCGCTGACGATCGCGAGGTAGCGCCGCTCGATCGAGTGGGCGGCGAATTGCCTGGCGAGGCCCTCGTGCGCAACGTCGGTCTTGGCGACGACGAGCAGGCCCGACGTGTCCTTGTCGATCCGGTGGACGATGCCCGGCCGAGCGACCCCGCCGATGCCCGACAGGCCTTCGCCGCAATGGTGGAGCAAAGCGTTGACCAGAGTGCCGTCGGGGTTCCCCGCCGCCGGATGGACGACGAGGCCCGCGGGCTTGTCGACGACCAGCAGATGCTCGTCCTCGAAGATGATCCTGAGCGCGATATCCTGCGGTTCGTTGTGCGCGGGCTCGGGTGCGGGCACGGCGAGGCGGAAGACCTCGTCGCCGCGAACCTTCGTCGCGGGATCGCGGACTGCGCCAGCACTGTCGGACTGCAGCGATCCGCTGCGGATCAGCGCCTTGAGCCGTTCGCGCGAGAGCGTCGGGACGGCGTCCGCAAGCGCGCGGTCGAGCCGCCACCCGGCGTGCGCCGGCCCAAGCCTGACAATCATGTCCTGCTGTTCCCCCACAGCGGCGATATGGGCGATGATTTCGGCACTTCAATGACTGGTCTCAGGAGCGATCTTGCGCGGGTTTGAACTCTGCCGCACAAGCTGCGTCGCAATGAACGCGGTCGATCTTGCAAGCCTGCTCTGCTCGCGCCTTTGCCACGACCTGATGTCGCCGGTCGGGGCGCTCAACAACGGCATCGAGCTGATGACCGGCGAGGACGACCCCGAGATGCGCGAGCGCTGCCTCGAGCTGCTCGCCGACAGCGCCCGCGCGACCGCCAACAAGCTCAAGTTCTTTCGCCTGGCGTTCGGCGCGGCCGGTGGCTTCGGCGAAATGGTCGAGACTCGCGAAGCGAGGCAGGCGGTCGAAGGGATATTCGGCGCCGAGCGGCGCATCGAGCTCGGCTGGCTGGTCAGCGACGCGACCCTGCCCAAGGGGGCGATGAAGCTGCTCCTCAACCTCGCGCTGCTCGCCGGCGATGCACTGGTGCGCGGCGGCCGGCTCGATATCGGCGCGGAAAGCACGAGCGAAGGTCTCGAGCTCGCGATCCGTGCCGAGGGGCCGCGGATCATCCTCGACCCGACGTTTCGCGACGTGCTGGCGAACGGTGCGCCTGCCGGCACGCAGGTCGAGCCGCGCGCGGCCGCAGCCTGGCTCGCTCACGAGCTCGCAAACGAAGCGGGCGGGTCGATCCAGCTGTCCGACGCCTCGTCGGACGTGCTGGTGATCGGCGCGTTGCTCCCCAAGCGCCACAGCGCACAGGGATAACGGCGCATTAACACCTCTCGCGATAAGCATCTTTCCGAAACGGACTTACGTCCGGTGGGGGGACCGCGCGCCGATGGACGATCTGATCAGCGAGTTCATTGCCGAATGCAGCGAGATGCTCGAGGCACTGGGCGGGGAGATCGTCGCCTGGGAAGCGGCGCCCGAGGACCGCGCGCGGCTCGATTCCATCTTCCGCTTCGTCCACACGGTCAAAGGCAATTGCGGCTTCTTCGACTTCCCGCGCCTGGAAGCGCTTAGCCACGCGGCCGAGGACGCGCTTGCCGACGTCCGCGCCGGCCGCCGCCAAGCCGATGCGCCGCTGGTCAGCGCCGTGCTCGCCGTGATCGACGGCATCGGCGAGATGATCGCGGCGATCGATGCGGGCGAAGAGATGCCCAGCGGCGACGACAGCAATCTGATCGACGCGCACCAGCGCGGCTCAGACGGGCCGGTCGTGCCGGTGGCGGCGTCCGTCGCCTAAGCGCAGACGATGGCCGTCGCGCCACGCAACATCCGGCTGTCGGTCGATCTGCTCGACCGCATGATGAGCGGCGTTTCCGACATGGTGCTCGCACGCAACGAGCTTGCGCGGCGGCTTCGCGAAGCGTCGGGCGATGTTGCGGTCGACGGCGCGTTCGAGCGCCTGTCGTCGATCATCGCCGAGATGCGCGACGCGATCACGCGCACGCGCATGCAGCGGATCGAGAACCTGTTCGTCGCGATTCCCCGAATGGTCCGCGACCTGTCGGCCGAGCTCGGCAAGCAGGTGCTGGTCGACATCGAGGGGGGCGACGTCGAGCTCGACCGCGAGATGATCGAGATGATCCGCGATCCGCTCACGCACATCATCCGCAACGCGATCGATCACGGGATCGAGACTCCGGCCGAGCGGCTGAAGGCCGGCAAGCGCGAAATCGGCCTGCTGTGCGTCGCCGCGCGGCAGTCGGGCAACCAGATCCTGATCGACATCGAGGACGACGGCCGGCAGGAAGCTGGTCGACAAGGCCGTCGCCGCGGGCGTTCTCGACAAGGACGAAGCCGCGCAATTGTCCCCGCGCGAGCAGCTCGCCTTGATCTCGAGGCCGGACTTTCGACCGCGCGCGAAGTCACCGCCATTTCCGGCCGCGGCGTCGGCATGGACGTTGTGCGCTCGAACGTCGAGCGGATCGGCGGCATCGTCGAGGTCGACAGCACGCCCGGCCAGGGCACGCGAATGACCCTGCGCGTCCCGCTCACGCTCACCATCATCCCCGCGCTGACGGTCTCGGTGGCAGGGCCAGCATTTCGCCATTCCGCGGTCGGCGATCGACGAGATCGTGCGCGCCAACGAGTCGGTCTCGGTAACGCTCGAGCGGGTAGGGGGCGCGGGTGTCGCCACGATCCGCGGCCGCCGAAGTGGCGCTGGCCGACGTGCTTGGGCTCGACAGCACGGTAAGCGACACGGAGCGCACTCTGGTCGTGCTGCGCCCGTCGGGCGGCGACATCTATGCGCTGGCCGTCGACCGCATCCACGATCACGAAGAACTGGTGGTGAAGCCGGCCGCGCCCGCGGTGATGGCCACCGGCCTCTACGCCGGCACGACGCTCGCCGACGACGGAAGCCCGATCCTGTTGTTCGACCCCGCAGGGCTGGCGCAGGTCGGCGGCGTGAAGCTCGAGGTGCAGGAACGTTCCGCGCGGATCGCCGAAAGCCCGGTTGCAGCCGCTGCCAAGGAAACTCCGGTGCTGCTGTTCCGCGGGCTCGACGGGGGACGCCGCGCGATGCGGCTGGCAGTGGTCGACCGCATCGAGGAAGTGGCGGCGAATTGCGTCCGGCCCGGCGCCGGCCAGCTTCGCGTGCAGCTTGGCGAAGCCATTCTTCCGCTTGCCGGGGTGAACGGCGCGCTGGCCGCCGACAAGGTGCGGCTGTTCCGTCTCAACGATGGCGCGCACGAGATCGGCTACGCATTCCAGGAAGTCATCGACCTGTCGGTGATCGGCCGCGAAGTGATCCAGGCCGCGTCGCCGGGCGAGGTGTCCGGCGTGACGCTGATCGCCGGCGAGCCGGCGGAGCTGGTCGATGCGCACTGGCTGTTCGCGCATCACGTCGGCGCCGGCGCACGCGCGGCCGATCAGACCTGTGTGCCGCCTCCCGGCCGACGACGCGTGGATGCAGAACATGCTCCGGCCGATGATCGAGGCGGCGGGCTATCGCCTGGTCTCCGAGGCCGACGAAGCCGAAGCTGACGTCGCCATCCTGTCGGACACCAGTGTGGCCGCCGAGGCCGCCGCGGCGCGCACCATCCGGCTGCGCTCCGAGCCGGCTCCGCCTCGGACAAGGACGACACCATCTATCGCTATGACCGCGCGGGGCTGTTGATGGCTCTGCAGTCAGCGGGGGAGGCGCTGATGTCGGATCTTCTGCTGATCGTCACCATCGGCGGCGAGCGCGTGGCGCTTGCCGCGGCCGCGGTCGAGTCGGTGGTCGAACTCGACACCTTGATCCCGGTGCCGCGCGCTGCGGCGCATGTCGCCGGCCTGTCGGCGCTGCGCAGCCGGGTGCTGACGGTGATCGACTGCATGCGCTCGCTCGAGCTTGGGCAGACCGACTGCGCCGACGGCATCCGCGAAGCCGCGGTCGTCGAACTCGACGGCCATCATTACGCGCTGATCGTCGACCTGGTCGAAGACGTGGTCGAGGCGCTGTCCGAGCCGGTGAGCGTGCGCGCCGCAATGGGCGCGGGCTGGGAGCGCGTGTCGAAAGGCATGGTCGAGACCGAGCAGGGGCCGCTCCTGCTGGTCGATGTCGCCGCGCTGGTCGCCGGCGCCGAACGCCAGGCGGCCGCCAAGCTCTTCGTTACCGTTAGCGTTTAACAATGATCGAACTGGAGCGAGTGCTTACAATGAAGACCTGTCTGATCGTCGACGACTCCAAGGTGATCCGGAAGGTCGCCCGGCACATTCTTGAGACGCTCGAGTTCGACGTCGAGGAAGCCGGTGACGGCCGCGAAGCGCTGTCGCGTTGCGAGGCGAAGATGCCGGATGTGGTGCTGCTCGACTGGAACATGCCGGTGATGAGCGGCATGGAGTTCCTGCGCATGCTTCGCCAGCGCGGCCACGAGGACCAGCCCAAGGTCGTCTTCTGCACGACCGAGAACGACATGGCGCATATCCGCGCCGCGCTCGAGGCCGGGGCCGACGAATATGTGATGAAGCCCTTCGACCGCGAAACGCTGCACATCAAGCTTCAGCTCGTCGGCGTCGCCTGAAAGCCTTGACGGTGGAGCGGGCGCTCGCCAGTTCGCGGGACCGCCGGCCGGACCCGCTCAGGACCACTCGCAGGATCCGCCTGATGATCGTCGACGATTCGATCGTCGCTCGGTCGGTGCTGTCGCGGATCGTCGAGAGCGACGAGGATTTCGAGCTCGCCGCGGTTGCGGGCACGGCCGAGGACGCGATCGACGCGCTCCAATCGGTGCGTGTCGACACCATCCTGCTCGACCTTGAAATGCCGGGCGCGGGCGGGCTTCGCTCGATCCCGCGGATCCTCGATTCGGCCTGCGGCGCGAACATCATGATCGTCTCCTCGACCGCCGAGGAGGGCGCCGAGGAGACCGTCGCCGCGCTTGCCATGGGCGCCGCCGACGCGCTTCCCAAGCCGGGCACGGGCCGCTTCAACGGCCGCTTCTCCGAAGTCCTGCTCGCGCGCCTCAAGGCGCTCGGCTATTCCGAGCAGACGCGCAGCGCGGCCCCGGTTATGCCGGGCAAGCTGCTCGCTTCGCCGCTTCGCGCAATGTCGCTGGACGCGATCAAGCTGCTTGTGATCGGCGCTTCGACCGGCGGCATCCACGCGCTCAACAGCTTTTTCGAGGAGCTTCCCAGGCGCATCGGAGTGCCGATCCTCGTCACCCAGCACCTGCCGACGCCGTTCATGGGCGTGTTCGCGCGCCAGCTCGCGATCGCCGCCAAGCGGGAATGCCTGGTTGGCGAAGACGGCATGCAGCTTCTTCCCGACCGGATCATCATCGCTCCGGGCGACGCGCATCTGACGCTCGTGGCTGGGCCCGGCGGCGCAGTCGTCCGCCTCGACCCGAACGCCGCCTGCTCGGGCTGCATGCCCTCGCTCGACCCGATGTTCGAGGCGGCCGGCGCCTTGTTCGGAAGCGGCGCGGCCGGCGTGGTGCTGACCGGCATGGGGCGCGACGGAGTCCAGGGCGCGGCTCGGCTGGTGGCTGCGGGCGGCTCGATCCTCGCGCAGGACCAGGCGAGCTCGGCGGTATGGGGAATGCCGCGCGCAGTGGTCGAGGCGGGGCTCGCCTCGGCGGTCATGTCGCCCGACAAGCTCGCCCGCCGCGTCGGCTCGCGCGTCGGGGATCCGTCGTGCAGATAAGCGACAGCTCCAGCCGGATCCTTGCCGGCCTGCTCGAGGCGCGCACCGGGCAGCAGCTGACCATGAGCCGCCGCTGGCGCATCGAAACCGCGCTCTCGTCGCTCCTGCGCGACCGCGGCATCGCAACGCTCGACGAGCTGATCACGATTCTAGTCATGGGGAAGGAGCCGGGATTGTCCGACCAGGTCGTCGAAGCCTTGCTCAACAACGAGACCTATTTCTTCCGCGACCGCACGCCGTTCGACATGCTCGCCCGGCACGCTTTGCCGGCGCTTGCCAGCCGCCGCGAGGGCAAAAGGCGGCTGCGCATCTGGTCGGCCGGCTGCTCGAGCGGCCAGGAGGCCTATTCGCTCGCCATGCTGTTCGCCGAAAACCCGCAAGCCTGGCGCGGCTGGACCATAGACATCCTCGGCACCGACGTATCGAGCTCGGTAATCAACAAAGCGAACGACGGCATCTACACGCAGTTCGAGGTGCAGCGCGGCCTTGCGATCACGCAGACGGTGCGCTGGTTCGAGGAGTGCGACGCGGGATGGCGCATCAGCGATCCGCTGCGCAAGTCGGTGCGCTTCAAGGTCCACAACCTGCTCGATGCTGCGCCCGAGCGCGGCGAGTTCGACATCGTCCTGTGCCGCAACGTGCTGCTCTATTTGTGCGCGGAAAAGCGGGCACAGGCATTCGATCGGCTCGCCTCGGCAATGTCCGTGGACGGCTGGCTGATGCTCGGCGCCGGCGAGACGGTGATCGGCCAGACGGCGAAGCTCGCCGCCGACCCCGACACGCGCGGGCTCTACCGGCTCGACAAGCGTGGCGAGGCGTCCGACCGCCGCTCGGGCGACGAACGCAGGACAGTCGCCCGCGCACAGGTCGCCGGCCGCGGCGCCGTGGGGGGCTTGACCTAGCCCCTGCTGCTGTGCGCGAGTGCGCACCATGCTCGACATGGACATGATCGACACGCCCTCGCCGAACTTTGACGAGCGTGCGCTGCCGGTCTCGATGATCGTTCTTCACTACACCGGAATGCCCGACGCCCAATCCGCACTCGCCCGGCTGGCCTCCCCCGAGGCGCGGGTTTCGTGCCATTACCTGATCGACGAGGACGGCACCGTCTACCGAATGGTCGACGAGGAGAAGCGCGCCTGGCACGCGGGCAAGTCGCGCTGGCGCGGGATCGGCGACGTCAATTCGGCGAGCGTCGGGATCGAGATCGTCAATCCGGGCCACGAGTTCGGCTATCGCCCCTTTCCGGACGAGCAGATCGCTGCGCTCATCCCGCTGCTCGCCGACATCAAGGAGCGCCACGGCGTCAGCCGCGGCAATGTCGTCGGCCATTCCGACGTCGCTCCCGCGCGCAAGGAGGACCCGGGCGAGCTGTTCCCGTGGGAGGCGCTGGCCAAGCGCCGCCTGGCAATGCCGAGCCCGACGCGCGGGCTGATCGACCCTTTCTGGACCGACGCCGCTTTCCTGCTCGCCCTCGAGCGCTTCGGCTATGACGTGAGCGATCCGCAAAAGGCGGTGATCGCCTTCCAGCGCCGCTTCCGCCCGGATCGCCTCGACGGCATCGTCGACGGCGAATGCCGGGCCAAGCTCCTGTCGCTCTTGCTGCCCCGGCCGCAGTAACAAGTTTCTGTCGCCCCATTCTTGCGCTTCGACCCGGAGGGCGCATTGCGCTGAATTGCATAACGTCTGCGCCTCGCGGGCGTGCTAAGGCAAGATGTGATATGTTCCGTGAGGCATGAAGGACTTGGGTTGAGCAACAATTTCCAGGAAGGTCTGGGGGACACCGCCGCGCGCACCCAATCGGAGCACCGGCTCGACAAGCTTCGCGGCCAGGGGGGCATCTTCGTCGATGCGGTCCGCCTCACGCGGATGCCGATGATCGTCACCGATGCGACATTGCCCGGAAATCCGATCATCTTCGCCAACGCGGCGTTCCTCTCCATGTCCGGGTACGAGCTCGAGGAAATCACCGGCCAGGACCCGCACTTCATGAACGGCCCCGCGACGGATCCGGAAACCGTCCGCAGGTACGAAGCAGCCATGGCGCAAGGGCGGGACGAGAACGTCGAGATCCTGCAGTATCGCAAGGACGGAGTCCCGTTCCTTGCGATGCTTTTCGCCAGCCCGCTCGATGACGGCCACGGCAAGGTGCTTCACCACTTCCTGTCCTACCTCGATATCACGCGCCGTCACGAGGCCGAGAAATCGCTGCGGCAGCTGGCCGAGGAGCTGGAGGCGAAGGTCAAGGCGAGGACCGCCGAGCTGAGCGAGGCCAACACCATCCTGCAGCGGCTGGTCCAGGAAAAGGAGATGCTGCTGGCCGAGGTCAACCACCGCGCCAAGAACAGCCTCTCCATTGCCTCCTCGCTGCTCGGCATCCAAGGCCGGCGGCACTCGGACCCCGATGTGAGAGCATTGTTCGCAGAGGCCCAGGACCGGCTGATGGCGATGTCGCGGGTGCACGACCTGCTCAGCAAGTCGGAGACCTCCCAGCGGGTGAACCTGGCGACCTACCTCAGCGACCTTTGCGAAGCCCTGCGCCCCATAACCGAACGAGATGACTGCATCGTGCTTACCGCCGAGAGCGACGACTCGATCCTCCTGCACGCGGACGTCGCGATCCCGTTGGGCATCATCGCCACCGAACTGATCACCAATGCCGTCAAATACGCCTTCCCGCCGCCGCAGTGCGGCACCATCGTCGTGTCGGCAAATCGGCGCGGTGAGTCGGAGATCGAGTTCCGGGTCCGCGATGACGGACGCGGGATGGGCGAGGCGCGCGAGGGCTCGCTGGGCTTCGGCCTGGTGCAAACGCTGGTCAAGCAGCTGTGTGGCGAGTTGCGCGTCGAGGGCGAGCCTGGCGTGAGCGTGACCGTCACATTCAAGGCGGCTTGATACAAGCGGACGCGGCCGTTCCAGACTCCGCTTTCCACCCGAAGCAGACATCCGGCGCTTCCCCCGTTCGCACCCCTCCCAAATGCGCCGCCTTTGCCCTATATCTGCGCTGCCAGAGGGCCGGGCGGCCGCGGGGGAGACTAGTCTTCCCCGAGGAAAGTCCGGGCTCCACGGAACGACGGTGCCGGGTAACGCCCGGCGGTGCGCCGAAGCCTTGGCGAAGGTGCATCAGGGACAGTGCCACAGAAAGCATACCGCCCGGCTTGGGCCGGGTAAGGTCGAAAGGGTGCGGCAAGAGCGCACCGCGGTCCTGGCAACAGGCCCGGCACGGTAAACCCCACCGGGTGCAAGACCGAATAGGGGCGGCAAGGAGCTTCTGGCTCCGGGGCTTGTTCCGGCCCGCCGCCCGGGTTGGTTGCTTGAGGGGCGGGGCGACCCGTCCCCTAGAGGAATGGTCGCCGCTTCCGCTTCCAGCGGGAGTACAGAACCCGGCTTACAGGCCCTCTGGCAATCCTCCCCGGCAGGCCGGGGGAGGGGGACCGCGCAAAGCGCGGTGGAGGGGGCTTTCGGCACCTCGCAAACCCTCTTACTTGAGACCCGATGGCCAGGCAGAAGAGATCCGACGATTGGGGTTTCCCGCGCTGGCGCGCCTACGGCAGCGGCCGCGGCGCGGCCCGGGTGCGGCTGTGCGACCGCGACGGCTGCGACAGGCCAGGCGACCGGCCTGCGCCCAAGGCTCCGAACAGTCGCGAGCGCTGGTATTTCTGCGAAGCCCATGCGGCCGAGTACAACAAGAACTGGAACTACTTCGCCGGTCTCGACCCCGAAGAAGCCGCCAGGCGCGCGGCCGACGAGGAGCAGGGCGCCTCGGGCTTCCGCCGTTCGGCGCACTGGCAATGGGGCGGCCCCGGCGACGGATCCCGGAGCCGCGACGAGATGCGTGCGCTCGACGCGCTCGAGCTCGACAGCGACGCCGAGTTCAAGGACGTCAAGGCCGCCTACCGCCGCCTCGCCAAGGAGAACCACCCGGACGTGAAGCCCGGCGACGAGGAGGCCGCCGGCCGCTTCCAGAAGGTGCAGGCAGCCTACGACGTGCTTCGCAAGTCCGAAGAGCGGAAGAACGGCAAGGCCTGACGGTTCAGGCGGCGAGGCGCTCCGCGGTCTGCCTGACGAGCGCGATCATGTTTGGAACGCCCTGAGTGCGGTTGGCGCTCAAATGCTTTTGCAGCTCGAACGGAGCTAGAGCGGCTGCGACGTCCATGCCCGCGACCTTGTCCGGGGCTTTGTCCTGCACCGCCGAAAGCACCAGCGCGACGATGCCCTTCGTGATCGCGGCATTGCTGTCCGCAAGGAAATGCAGCCGCCGGTCGTCGCTCGTGGTCGGATAGACCCACACCGAGGCCGAGCAGCCGGGCACCTTCGTCGCGTCCGTCTTCAATGCCTCGGGCATCGGCTCGAGCTTTCGCCCCAGGTCGATCAGCAGCCGATAGCGATCCTCGCGGTCGAGCAGCTGGTACTCGTCGAGCACATCTTCGATGGGCGGAAGGCCGGTCACGGGCGCGAGATAGTGCTCCTGTGCCCGACTGTCATCAGAGGTGTCGCAGCGCTTCGATCTCGTGGCGGAGCAGCGGATTGCCGTCGGTAGCGATACGCTCCAGCACATGGACGCGTTGCCGCAACTCATCAATTTCCGGGCTGCGCTGCGGCTGCTGCGGGCCGACCGGGTGAGGAGCGAGCGCCGCGGTGGCTCCCGCCTCGAGCACCGCGACTTTCTTCTTCAGCTTCCGGTTCACGTACACCAGCCGCACCACGCACAGCGTGAGTGCAATAGTGATCAACAGCATCATGAAGAATTCGTCTTCTGACATCTGCGATTCCCCTTGTTCTGACTTTCCCTAGCGGTCGCGGAGCTCCTCGATCTGCCTGCCGAGGCTGTTCTCCTTCTCGACCGTGATCCGTTCGAGAACCTTGAGACGTTCCTTGAGCTCGGAGACTTCTTCGCGAAGCCGCAGCGTCTCCGCTCCTGCCTCCGGGTTCGCTGGAGCCGAGTGGCGGGACTGGTATCTCGCCTTGAGCACCATCGCGATCATCGCCAGCGCGACGATCGCCACGACCATGATCTGGCCACCGCTCATTGAACCTTGTCTCCGCTCTTCAGCCGCGGCTTGTCGCGCAGCGCCTCGATTTGCGCGGCGGTCTGCATGCCGCCGTCAGTGACAATCTTTTCAAGCACCCGGACGCGCGCTTCAAGCTCGGCGTTGCTGGCGGCGTACTGGGCCGCTTTTTCGGCAGCCAGACTGGCCTCTAGCTCCAACTTCCTTTCCTTGAGCCTCATCCAGCGGGTCATAATGGCAGTGAGAGCCATGATCGGAAGGCCGATGACGATCAGTGCTATGAAGACTTGGCCTGGTCCCATGTCGCATCCTCCGTTGGGCGCCTAGCGCAGCTGCTCGATCTCGCGCGCGAGCGAGCGGTTCTCGGTCGTCACATAGCTCTCCACGTCGGCGAGCCGGCGGTCGATGTCCTTGAGCCGTAGCCGGATGTCGCGGGCAGTGCTGGCCGGCGAGGCGCGTACCGCGCGCCAGAACTCGCGCTCCTCCCTGTCGCTGCTCTCCAGCTCGCGCGGCTTCTTGGGCGCGACGACGCCGGCGATGAAATAGACGGGCAGGATGGATCCGCTGCTCAGGACGATGGCCGCGACCATGCAGATCCGCACGAGGGTGACGTCGAACCCGGTGTAATCCGCGATGCCTGCGCAGATTCCCATGATCTTGCCGTTGCGCTTGTCGCGGTAGAAGCGCGTCCGGCTGGGGGGCTGGTAGGCCATGGCTTACTCTCCGCTCCTGATCCGGCTCGTGCTGCGGGCGCGGCTGCGGACGGCGCTCAGCTCTTCCTCGATCCGGGCAGTCTGGTCGGGGAGGCAGTGCTGCCGCCAGTTGGGGTTCTCGGCGGTCATGATCCGTTCGATCGTGCACAGCCGGTCGTCGAGCCGCCGTGCGAGGTCGTGCAGCTCGTCCAGCAGCTTTTCGTCGGTCATCGTGAGGGTCTTCGCCTGCTTCCACTTGGTCACGTAGTGAAAGATCAGCCACGGCAGCCCGATGAACAGGATCGGTATGACAATAAGCTCTTCCATCGCTTGTTATTCCCCCTTGCGCCTGAGCGCGGCCTTCATGGCCTCAAGTTCCGCGTCCACTTTCTCGGCGGATCTCAGCTCTGAGATTTCCTCCTCGAGGCTCTTTGGGCCTGTCATGCCCAGCGCGTCGGCGCGCCCTTCGGCGAAGTCGGCGCGCCGCTCGAGCAGCTCGAACTTGCTGAACGCGTCCTCGGTGCGGCCGCTGTTGAGGATCTCGCGCGCCTTGGCACGGGTCACGGCGCTTTCGAGCCGCGCCGCGATCGCATTCTGGCGGGCTCGCGCCTCGCGCAGCTTGGCCTGGAGCTTGGCGATGTCCCCCTCATAGCCCTTGAGCGTCTCGTCGATCAGGTCGATCTCGGCTTTCAGCCCGGCGGCCATGTCGGCCGCCTTCTGCCGCTCGACCAGCGCCGCCTTGGCGAGGTCCTCCCGGTCCTTCGACAGCGCAAGCTCGGCCTTTTCGGTCCAGCTTGCCTGAAGCTCCTCGAGCCGCTTCATCGCGCGGCGCATTTCCTTGCCGTCGGCGATCGACCGAGCCGCCTGCGCGCGGACCTCGACCAGCGTCTCCTCCATCTCGAGGATGATCATCCGGATCATCCGCGCCGGGTCCTCCGAGCGGTCGAGAAGCTCGGTCATGTTGGCCGCGAAAATGTCCCGCGTACGGGAAAAGATGCCCATCCTAAGTCACTCCGCAATCGTAACAGGCCGTCACGCAAATTCCTTATACAAGAGCCGTGCCAGTTTCCGGGAATGGCCGGAAAAAAGGAAATCCCGCCGTTTTCCGGGACTTCCGGCGGCGAAATAACTTGCCAACAGATGGGCCTTGCCACCAACTGTCGGCGCATGGAGCGGGCCAGTCAATTCGTCGGGCAAAGCCTCGCCTTTCTCGACGCGGTCGAGCGGACAAGCCGCGCCGCGCCGCTCAACCGCCCGGTGCTTGTGATCGGCGAACGCGGCACCGGCAAGGAGCTGATCGCCGAGCGGCTCCATCGTCTCTCGCCGCGATGGGCGGGACCGCTGGTGATCATGAACTGCGCGGCGCTGCCCGAAAGCCTGATCGAGGCCGAGCTGTTCGGCCATGAGGCAGGCAGCTTCACCGGGGCGACCAAGACCCGCCACGGGCGCTTCGAGGAAGCCGACGGCGGCACCCTGTTCCTCGACGAGCTCGGCACCCTGTCGATGCCGGCGCAGGACCGGCTGCTTCGAGCGGTCGAATATGGCGAGGTGACCCGCATCGGCGCGTCCAAGCCGATCCACGTCGACGTGCGCATCGTCGCGGCGACCAACGAGAACCTCCCGGCGCTGGTCGACCAGGGCAAGTTCCGCGCCGACCTGCTCGACCGCTTGTCGTTCGAGGTCGTGACCCTTCCGCCGTTGCGCGCGGAGCGGCGACGTGCCCTTGCTCGCCGATTTCTTCGGGCGGCGAATGGCGGTCGAGCTCGACTGGCCCAGCTGGGCGGGCTTCTCGCCGCGCGCGCTCGCAGCGCTCGAGGCCTATCCCTGGCCCGGCAATGTGCGCGAATTGCGCAATGTTGTCGAACGTGCCGTCTACCGCTGGGAGGACGCCGAACGGCCGGTCGATGCGATCCAGTTCGACCCGTTTCATTCTCCCTGGGCTCCTGCGCCAGACGCGGCTTCGGGCGCGCAACCCTACGGCGAGCGGTCTTCACCAGCGGCCGCGGTGCCGACCGCCGAGCCGGCCGCTCCGCCGCAATCCGCCGCCGACTTCCGCGCGGCCGTCGCGGAATACGAACGGACGCTGCTTCAGAATGCGCTCGCCGCCAACCGCTACAACCAGCGCGCGACGGCCTCGGCACTCAACCTGAGCTACGACCAGCTGCGCCACGCGCTCAAACGCCACAAGCTGATGGAGGCCGACGCCGCGTGACCGCGAATGGAAGGTGAATTGCGGCGCGAACGGGCGTATCCCTGAAAAGGCGGGCTGAAATTGGCGTCGCAGTCGCTACCCTGACCGTGCCCGCGTCCGCTCAATTGGTGGTCACCGTCGGCAGCACGCTGGCCGAGGAGCTTTCGGGCCGCACAATCCCGAAACCCCACGTCCGAGGCTCGACGCGTGCGACCGCGCGCTGAGCCAGGAGGCGCTCACGTTCGGACAGGCTCTGACCCACGTCAACCGGGGGATCGCGCATGGTCGATGGGACCGCGAGGCGGCAGAACCGACTTCCAGACCGCAATTGCGATGGACCCGAAGCACCCGGGCCTGGCTCAACATGGCGATCCTGCAGGTCAATGGTGGCGATTCCGCCGGCTCGATCCCACTGTTCAACCGCGCGCTGGAGCTCGGACCCGCGGAGGTCGCCTATTACGGCCGCGGCCTCGCCCATGAGCAGCGTGGCAACATGGTCGCGACGCCGACCTGAACCGCGCCGCATCGCTGCTGGGACAAGCCGGCCGAGGAGGTGAGGTTACGCGGCGCTAGGCGCCAGGAGCGGAACGCGGTCATCGCGTAGAGCATCGGGATCGACAGCATGGTGTTGACCCGCGACGTCAGCATCGCCGTGCGCGCCGACTTCGCCTCGCAGCGTCGTCCGCCTCGACCAGCCCCAGCGCGCGCTTCTGGTTCGGCCAGATGATGAACCAGACGTTGAACGCCATGATCAACGCCAGCCACATCCCGGTCCGATCAGCCGGAAACCTTGCTGAAGGTGAGCGCCTCGACCAGATAATGCTGCACCAACGCAAAAGCAGCGCCCCGGTGATCACCGTGAACAGCGCGCCAGCGGAAGTAGAACGGCCTTGGGCGCAATTTCGACACGCCGGCTTCAGCTCGGCGGGGATCGCCGGACCGGGATCTGCACGAAGTTGAAATAATAGAGCAGGCCGATCCAGACGATCCCGAAGAAGACGTGAAGCTGCAGGACGGCCGATGCGTTCACCTCGTCCACGTGGAAAATGGCCATCAGGGCAATCGCCAGGACCAGGCCGATTCCCAGCGTGGCGTTTAGATTCTCGAGTAGCTTGCCCATCACTTCCCCCTGTGATCGCGTCGCGTGGGTTTTACGGCCAGGATCCGGCTGACCGCAAGCATCGGGCGGTGAACGCCGGACCCTCGCGCGGGGCCGCTCGTTTCCCCTGGTGACACCCCAAACGAAGAGAGAGAGAGCCATGGCCTTCCGGCTGCCCAACCTGCCTTTTGCCGGTGACGCGCTCGCGCCGCACATGTCCGCCGAGACGCTCGAGTTCCACCACGGCAAGCACCATGCGGCCTACGTGAAGAAGACCAACGAGATGATTGAGGGGAAGCAGGGTCTGAGCGGCGCTTCTCTGACCGACGTGGTGCGCAGCGCCGGGAGCAGGGCGAGACAAAACTGTTCAACAACAGCGCGCAGCTGTGGAACCACAGCTTCTTCTGGCAGTGCCTCGCGCCCGCGGACGGCCAGAGGCCGAGCGGCAGGCTCGGGAAGATGATCGACGATGGCTTCGGCGGGGTCGAGCCGATGCTGCAGAAGCTGACCGACGAGGCGGTCAACCATTTCTCCAACGGCTGGGCATGGCTGCTGCTCGACCGCGATCAGCTCAGGATCGCCTCGCTTCACGATGCCGACACGCCGCTGGTCCACGACGGCATGGTGCCCTTGTTCACGCTCGATGTGTGGGAGCACGCCTATTACATCGACTATCGCAACGAGCGGCCCAAGTTCGTGAACTCGGTGCTCGCGAACATCGTCAACTGGGAGTTCGTCGCGCAGAACCTCGACGGGCGGGGATCGGATCGCGCGGACCAGGATCCGGCGAGCGCGCGCGAAGCGGAGCTTACGCCTTGAGCCGGTAGCCGGTGCGGAAGATCCAGGCGACCGCGCCAAGGCAGGCGAGCAGGAAGACCAAAGTCGCCGCGAGGCTCATCCCGAACGCGACCTCGGCCGTGCCGAAGAAGGTCCAGCGAAAGCCGTTGATCAGGTACACCACCGGGTTGAACAGGGTGACCGTTCGCCATGGCTCAGCCAGCATGTCGATCGAATAGAAGGCGCCGCCGAGGAAGGTCATCGGAGTGACCACCAGCAGCGGGATCACCTGCAGCTGCTCGAAGCCCTTGGCCCAAATGCCGACCATGAAGCCGAATAGCGAAAAGCTGATCGCGACCAGCGCGAGGTAGAGCAGCATCGCCAGCGGATGCTCGACCCGCACGTCGACGAACAGATGCGCAGTGAGCAGGATCACCAGCGCGACGATCATCGACTTGGTCGCCGCCGCGCCGACATAGCCGAGCACCGTCTCGAGCGGCGACAGCGGGGCGGACAGGATTTCATAGATGGTGCCGGTGAACCTTGGCATGTGGATGCCGAAGCTCGCGTTGAAGATGCTTTCGGTGAACAAGGTCAGCATCATCAGCCCGGGCACGATGAAGCTGCCGTAGTCGACGCCGCCCACTTCGCTGATGCGGCTGCCGATCGCGGAGCCGAACACGATGAAATAGAGCGATGTGGTGATCACCGGCACCGCAAGGCCGGTCCAGAGCGTGCGCCGGAATCGGTGCATCTCGAACTTGTAGATCGCCCAGACGCCGCGCGAGTTCACAGGGCTGCCCCCCATCACTCGCGCGAAAGCGGGGTCCCGCTTGTTCACGCAGCCTCGCTCCTCTGCTCGCGGATCAGCCCGACGAAGATCTCCTCGAGGCTCGACTGGCGGGTCTCGAGGTCCTTGAACGCGATGCCGACGTCTCGCATCGCCGTGAGCAGCGACGGGATCCCGGTGCGCTCGGAACTGGCGTTGAAGCGGTAGGTGAGGGTGCGGCCCTCGGCGCCCAGCTCGAGGCTCCAGTCGGCAAGCTCCGCAGGCATCGCCTCGAGCGGCTCGGCCAGCTGAAGCTTCAGCTCCTTGCGGCCGAGCTTGCTCATCAGCGCCTGCTTGTCATCGACGAGGATCAGCTCGCCCTGGCGGATCACCCCGACGCGATCGGCCATTTCCTCGGCTTCCTCGATGTAGTGGGTGGTGAGGATGATGGTCGTGCCCTTGTCGCGCAGCGCGCCGGACCAGCGCCCACATGTCGCGGCGAAGCTCGACGTCGACGCCTGCGGTCGGCTCGTCGAGGAACAGGATGTCGGGTTCATGGGCGAGCGCCTTGGCGATCATCACCCGCCGTTTCATCCCGCCCGACAGGTCCTTGATGATCGCCCGGCGCTTGTCCCACAGCGACAGGTCGCGAAGCAGCCCCTCGATCAGCTCGGGGGCCGGTGCCTTGCCGAACAATTCGCGGCTGAACGCGACCGTGCTCCACACCGGCTCGAACTGGTCGGTGTAGAGCTCCTGCGGCACCAGGCCGATGCGGCTGCGCGCGAAGCGGAAGTCGCGCTGCCAGTGCCGCCCTTCGACCAGCACCTCACCGGCGGCCGCGTTGACGATGCCGCACACGATGTTGATCAGCGTCGTCTTGCCCGCGCCGTTGGGCCCCAGCAGAGCGAATATCTCGCCCGGCCGGATGTCGAGGTCCACCGGCTTGAGCGCCTGCGTGCCGCTCGCATAGAGCTTCGCAGCCCCCGGATCGACAGGATGGCGCCGGTCATTCGACCGGCCCGGGCTCCGCCGGCTGCGCGCTCTCGCGGTTCAGCCCGTGCTTGATCAGCATCGGCACGTTGGCGATGGCAAACACGAAGGTGAGGGGGATCGCGCCCCACAGCTTGAAGCTGACCCAGAAATCGGTCGGCGAATTGCGCCACACCGCCTCGTTGAGCGCTGCCATCGCAAGGAAGAACAGCGCCCAGTTGCGCGTGAGCTTGCGCCAGCCCTCGTCGTCGAGGCCGGGATAGGAGCTTTCGAGCACCATCTTCAGCAGCGGCCGCCCGGTCATCTGCCCGAAGCCGAGCAGCGCTGCGACGAACAGGTAATAGACGGTCGGCTTCATCTTGATGAAGGTCTCGTCGTGGAGCCACAAAGTGATGCTGCCCATCACCACGACCATGATGCCCGAGAACCACAGCAATGGCGAGATCTTGCCGAAGCGGACCTGTGAAAACAGCATGGCGGCGATCATCGCGATCATGAAGGCGCCGGTCGCGAAGAAGATCTTCGCCGGCGCCTGGCACCGGAGCGAAGAAATTGGCGACGAAGAAGACGACCAGCGGGCCGAGGTCGATCAGCAGCCGCGTCGCGCCGCTGGGTTCGGCAGCGGTTTTTCTGGTTTCGCTCATTCGGGCGGCAGCCCCGCGATCGCGCGCGCCACCGCGCGAGCGTCGAACGGCCTCAAGTCATCCGCCTGCTCACCGACGCCGATGGCGTGGATCGGAAGCCCGAACTTCTCGGCCGCCGCAACCAGCACCCCGCCGCGCGCGGTGCCGTCGAGCTTGGTCATGATGAGCCCCGTCACGCCCGCGCTCTCGCGGAACACCTCGACCTGGGCAAGGGCATTCTGCCCTGTCGTCGCGTCGAGGACGAGCAGCACGTCGTGTGGCGCTTCGGGGTTGAGGCGGCCGAGCACGCGGCGGATCTTCGACAGCTCGTCCATCAGATGGGATTTGTTCTGGAGGCGGCCGGCGGTGTCGACGACCAGCACGTCCTCGCCGGTCGCGGTCGCCTGTTTGACGCCGTCGAACACGATCCCGGCAGCATCGCCTCCTTCCTTTCCGGCAATCACCGGAGCGACGATGCGCTGCCCCAGATCTGGAGCTGGTCGATCGCCGCTGCGCGGAACGTGTCGCCCGCGGCAAGCAGAACGCCATAGTCTTGCTCCCTCAGCCAGTGGCCGAGCTTGCCGATGGTCGTCGTCTTGCCCGAGCCGTTGACGCCAATCACGAGGATCACGTGCGGGCGCGGAAAGCCCCATACTTCCAGCGGCCTGGCGACCGGAGCCAATATTCTTTCGATCTCCTCGGCAAGGATGGAGCGGAGCCCGCGCTCGTCGAGGCGCTCGAACTTTTGCCGGGCGATCGCCTCGCGCACGCGGTGCGACGCCTCGGGCCCCAGGTCGGATGCGATCAGCGCCTCCTCGATGTCCTCGAGCGTCGCCGTGTCGAGCGCGGCGCGGCTGGTGAGCCCGGTGAGATTGTCCGCGACCCGCTCGGCGGTCTTGGAAAAGCCGCCGCGCAGGCGGTCGAGCCAGCTCATGCCCAGATCCCGACGAGCGCGTCGCCACGCGCGTCGGTGATGCGCACCGGGCCGATCTGCCCGCGCGAGGCGCCATCCACCAGGACCGGAGCAAAGCCGTTGCTATGGCCCTTGCCCGCGCCTCGATCAGCACGGCCTGCGTCGAGCCGACCAGGCCGTCGAGCCAGCGCGACCGGCGCTCGGCCGCAGCTCGGCGAAGTCGCGCCGCGCCAGCCTTCACCAGCTCGCGCGGCAGCTGCGGCATTCGCGCCGCCGGCGTGTCCGGCCGCGGCGAGAAGGGAAGACGTGGGCCGCGATGACGTCGCAATCTTCCAGCAATTTCAGGCTGTTCAGAACCATTTCCTCAGTTTCGGTGGGAAATCCCGCGATCAAGTCCGCGCCGATCGTCGCGTCGCTGCGCGCGGCCTTGATCCGCTCGACGACCCGCACTGCGTCGGCGCGGCTGTGCCGTCGCTTCATGCGCTTGAGGATCATGTCGTCGCCCGCCTGGAGCGAGAGATGGAAGTGCGGCATCAGCCGCGGTTCGCCGGCGATCAGCTCGAACAAGGCGTCGTCGATCTCGATGCCGTCGAGCGACGGTCAGGCGCAGGCGCTTCAGGCGCGCCTCGGCCGCGAGTAGGCCCTGGCACAGGTGGCCAAGGCGCATCCTAGGGTCACGGCGTAGTCGGTGATGTCGACGCCGGTCAGCACGATCTCCTTCGCGCCGCGGTCGATCTCGCGGGCGACGGCATCCGCGATGGCTTCGAACGGGAGCGAGACGCTGGGCCCGCGCGCCTGCCAGATCGAGCAGAAGGTGCAGCGGTGATCGCAGCCGGTCTGGACCGCGACGAAGCTCTTCACCTGGTGAACGAAGGCCGCGGGAACGGGCGGTGGCGTCATGACGTCACCTGGCGAGGAAGCTGCTGAGCTTGTGGGTATTTGCGACGACCCGCTCCACCTCCGGCATCGCCTCGAACGAGCCGGGGTCGAGCTCGGCCGCGCAGCCGGTGACGAGGATCCGCGCATCCGGGCGCTCTCGGCGGGCGCGGCGGATCGCCTGGCGCGTCTGCCGCACCGCCTCTGCGGTGACGGCGCAGCTGTTGACCACCACCCAGTCCTCGTCCGGCGGAGCGGTGCGCGCGATCGTCTGGCTCTCCGCGAAGTTGAGGCGGCAGCCGAGCGTGATCGTCTCCGCGCTCACGCGCGAACGCCTTCGAGGTCGATCTCGCCCTTGAATGCGTAGGTGGCGCCGCCGCGCATCCGGATCGGCTCGCCCGGTGCCCAGTCTATGCTGAGAGCTTCCGCCCGGCATGCTCACCTTGGCTGGCGATTGCGTCCGCTTGCCGAGGATCGCCGCGACCGCCGTCGCGCAGGCGCCGGTGCCGCAGGCGCGCGTCAGGCCCGACCCGCGCTCCCAGGTGCGAAGGCGGATGCCGCCGGGCCCCACCTCGGCGACATTGACGTTGATGCGCTCGGGGAAGACTGGGTCGTGCTCGATCCTCGGCCCAAGTTCGTCGAGCTCGATCGCGGCCACATCCTCGACGAAGAACACCAGGTGCGGGTTGCCGACATTGAGCGCGACCGGATGCTCGAGATCGCCCCAGGCGATCGGCACCGGGTTGGTGCTCATCGCATAGCTCATCGGCACCTGGTCCCACTCGAAGCGAGGCTCGCCCATCGCGACTTCAACGTCGCTGCCGTGCCCCATGCCGCCGACCAGCCCGCCGCCGGTCTCGATGCTCATGGCGCCGGTCAGCGCGACGACGCAGCGCGACGCATTGCCGCAGCTTTCGACCTCGATGCCGTCATGGTTCCAGATGCGCATCTTCAGGTCGGCCGCGCTCGACGGCTCGAGCAGGATCAGCTGGTCGCAGCCGATGCCGGTGCGCCGGTCGGCGACGGACCGCGCGACCACCTCGTCCACGCCGAGCGGCTGCTCGCGCGCATCGAAGATCACGAAGTCGTTGCCGAGCCCGTGCATCTTGTGAAACGTGACTGCCATGGCTTGCGGGCGCCTTGGCAGCATCGCCCAGGGAGTGTCCACCGCTCGTCATTGCAAGCGCAGCGGCAATCCAGCCTAGTGCAGTTCTGGAGGCTCCTCGCAATGACGGAGCAATGCAAAGAGCCGCCAACGAAGTGATGCAGTCGGTGATCTTCTCGGCCGTGCTCGATGCCATCGCGGCGCTGAAGGCCGGGTCGAAGGGCCTGCCCCAACCAGCTCCTGCGTGACGTCCAGACGATCCACCCCAACGTGACCTTCGCCGATTTGCCCAAGGAGCTTCAGGATGCGATCGTCGCAAGCACTCGGGCAGCGTTCAGCCAGCTGCTGAAGGAAGGCTATGCCGTCGGCCCGCGCCATCAGCAGCAGGCCGCTCGGCCGCTGGATTGGGTGCCCGAGCGGCGCGGGCCAGCGGCGCGGACCGGCGCGGCCGGCCGCAAGCGTCCCGGCGGCCCTCGAAGGACCCGGAAGGGCGGGCCTCGCAGGGCCCACGCGAAGGCAGCGGCCCCGGGTCCCGGCAGGGCCCGCGCGGCCCGGGCGGCGGCCCGTCGCGCCCGCGCAAGCCTCCCAAGGGCAGCCGCGGCTTTCGTAGCTGTTCGTCAATGCGACGCGGACTCGGAATGATCCAGTTCGGCGGCAGTCGCCTTCGGCTCCACGCAAAGACGGGGGCGCGTCTCATCGAGTAACCGCATGGTCGCAGCCGGTCTGGACCGCGACGAAGCTCTTGACCTTGTGCATCAAGCCTGCAGGCACGAGCGGCGGCATGACGTCACCTGGCGCCAGGCTGCTGAGCTTGTGGGTATTTCCGACCACTCGCTCCACCCCTGGCATCGTCGCGAAGGAGCCCGGGTCGAGCTCGGCCGCGCAGCCGGTGACGAGGATCCGCGCATCGGGCCGCTCGCGGCGGGCGCGGCGGATCGCCTGGCGTGTCTGGCGCACGGCCTCGGCGGTCACCGCGCAGCTGTTGACGACCACCCAGTCCTCCCCGCGCGGAGCGGTGCGCGCGATCGTCTCGCTCTCGGCGAAGTTCAGCCGGCAGCCGAGCGTGATCGTCTCGACGCTCACGCGAACGCCTCGAGATCGATCTGGCCCTGGAACACATAAGTCGCGCCGCCGCGCATCCGGATCGGCTGGCCCGGTGCCCAGTCAATCGTCAGAGCGCCGCCGGGCATCGTCACCTTCACGGGCGTTTGCACCCGCCTGGTGAGGATCGCAGCGACGGCCGTCGCGCAGGCGCCGGTGCCGCAGGCGCGCGTGAGACCCGATCCGCGCTCCCAGGTGCGAAGGCGGATGCCGTCGGGGCGGACCTCGGCGAGGTTGACGTTGATGCGCTCGGGGAACACTGGGTCGTGCTCGATCCTCGGGCCGAGCTCGTCGAGCTCGATCGAGTCCGTCTCCTCGACGAAGAACACGAGGTGCGGGTTACCGACGCTGAGCGCGACCGGATGCTCGAGTTTGCCCCAGGCCATCGGCACGGGGTTGGTGCTCATCGCATAGCTCATCGGCACCTGGTCCCACTCGAAGCGAGGCTCGCCCATCGCGACTTCAATGTCGCTGCCGTGCTCCATGCCGGTGACGAGGCCGCCGCCGGTCTCGATGCTTTTGGCGTGGGTCAGCGCGACGACGCAGCGCGATGCGTTGCCGCAGCTTTCGACCTCGATCCCGTCATGGTTCCAGATGCGCATCTTCAGGTCGGCCTGGCTCGACGGTTCGAGCAGGATCAGCTGGTCGCAGCCGATGCCGGTGCGCCGGTCGGCGACGGACCGCGCGACCACTTCGTCCACGCCGAGCGGCTGCTCGCGCGCATCGAAGATCACGAAGTCGTTGCCGAGCCCGTGCATCTTGTGGAAGGTCCGCCTGGCCATCGCCCGGCGCACTTAGGCAGGGCCAAAGGGGAGAGCAATGCAAAGAGCCGCAAACGAAGTGATGCAGTCGGTCATCTTCTCGGCCGTGCTCGACGCCCTTGCGGCGCTGAAGACCGCCTCCGGGGGCCTCCCCAACCAGCTCCTGCGCGACGTCCAGGCGATCCACCCCAACGTGACCTTCGCCGATTTGCCGAAGGAGCTCCAGGACGCGATCGTCGCGAGCACTCGCGCCGCGTTCAGCCAGCTCCTGAAGGAAGGCTATGCGGTCGGCCCGCGCCATCAGCAGCAGCCCTCGCGCCCGCTCGACCGGGTGCCCGAGCGGCGCGGGCCAGGACCGGACCGGCGCGGCCCTCCGTCCGACCGTCGCCCGCGAGGCCCGGGCGGCCCTCGCAGGGATCCCGAAGGCAGCGGGCCGGGCAGGGGCCCGCGCGGTCCCGGCGGCGGCCCGTCGCGCCCGCGAAAGCCCAAGGGCAAGCCGCGCCTCGGTTGATTTCCGCAGCGCCTGCGGCTAGGGCGCGCTCGTCGTTTTCGACACAACATCGATGTCCGCGCCACGGGAAGAGCCCGACGCGCACGCCGGCCGACGAGGTTTCGTCCGCCGGCGCATTTTGCGTTGAGGCTCACCTATGGCCGTGCGATCGATGCGGGAGATGTGAATGTTCGATAGTCTGAGCGACCGGCTCGGCACCGTCTTCGACCGGCTCCGCGGGCGCGGCGCGCTTAGCGAGGCCGACGTTCGAGCGGCGATGCGCGAGGTCCGCGTGGCGCTGCTCGAGGCCGACGTCGCGCTGCCCGTCGCCCGCGACTTCGTCGACAAGGTGACCGAGCGCGCGGTCGGCCAGGAAGTGATCCGCTCGGTCACTCCCGGCCAGATGGTCGTCAAGATCGTCCACGACGCTTTGGTCGAGACGTTGGGCTCGGAAACCGCCGAGCTCAACCTCGACGTCAATCCGCCGGCGGTGATCCTGATGGTCGGCCTTCAGGGCTCGGGCAAGACCACGACGACCGCCAAGCTCGCCCGCCGCCTCGCCGAGCGCGAGCGCAAGCGCGTGCTGATGGCTTCGCTCGACGTCGCCCGCCCGGCTGCGCAGGAGCAGCTCGCGGTGCTTGGCCGCCAGACGGGCGTCGAGACGCTGCCGATCGTCCCGGGCCAGCCGCCGGTCGAGATCGCCGCGCGAGCGCTCCAGGCGGCGCGGCTCCAGGCCTATGACGTCGTCCTGCTCGACACCGCGGGGCGCCTCCACGTGGACGATGCACTGATGGGCGAGATGAAGGCGGTCGCTCAAACCTCCAAGCCCACCGAGACCCTGCTGGTCGTCGATGCGCTGACCGGCCAGGACGCGGTCAACGTCGCCAAGGGCTTCTCGGCCGAGGTCGACCTTACCGGCGTGATCCTCACGCGAATGGACGGCGATGCCCGTGGCGGCGCTGCGCTGTCGATGCGTGCGGTCACCGGCAAGCCGATCAAGTTCGCTGGCGTCGGCGAGGCGCTCGACAAGCTCGAGGCCTTTCATCCGGAGCGCGTCGCAGGACGCATCCTCGGCATGGGCGACGTCGTCAGCCTGGTCGAGCGCGCGGCCGAGACGATCCAGGTCGACGAGGCGGAGAAGCTCGCGGCCAGGATGGCCAAGGGCAAGTTCGACCTCGACGATCTGTGGTCGCAGCTCCGCCAGATGCAGCGCATGGGGGGCCTTGGAGCGCTCGCTTCGATGATGCCCGGCATGAAGGGCATGAAGGGCGCGATGGACAAGGCGCAGGACGGCAAGGCGCTGGTCCACATGGAAGCGATGCTCTCGTCGATGACGGCCAAGGAGCGCTCCAAGCCCGAGCTGATCAACGCCAAGCGCAAGATCCGCATCGCCAAGGGCAGCGGAACGACCGTCCAGGAAATCAACAAGTTGCTGAAGATGCACCAGGAAATGGCGAGCGTGATGAAGCGGCTGAAGAGGATGGGGGGCTTAGGCAAGCTCGCCGCCATGTTCGGCGGCAAGGGTGGACTTGGGGGCGGCCTCGAAGGCGCGCTGGGCGGCCTTGCACCGGGCGCGCTTCCGCCCGGCGGGCTCGGGCCAGGCGGGGGAGCAGCGCTTCCCGGGCTTGGCGGGCCTGGGTTCAACCTTCCGCCGGGTTTCGACAAATTCTCAAAACGCTAGACGAACATACTGAAAGGACAACGTAAATGGCTCTTGCAATCCGGCTCGCCCGCGGCGGCGCGAAGAAGCGGCCTTATTATAGGATCGTGGTGGCGGACAGCCGCTCCCCGCGCGACGGCCGCTTCATCGAGAAGCTCGGCACCTACAATCCGCTGCTGGCCAAGGACTCGCCCGATCGGGTGAAGCTCGACGGAGATCGCATTTCCCATTGGCTGTCGGTCGGCGCCCAGCCGTCGGACCGCGTCCTGCGCTTCCTCGACGCGGCGGGCATCCGCGAGCGCGCGGCGCGCAGCAACCCGAAGAAGGCCGAGCCCGGCGAAAAGGCCAAGGAGCGCGCCGAGCAGCGTGCGTCGCGTGAGGCCGAGCTGGCCGAGGCAGCGGCTGCGGCGGAAGCTGCGCCCGCCCAGGAAGCGGCTCCGGCAGAGGAAGCTGCTCCGGTCGAGGAAGCGGCCCCCGCCGAGGAAGCGGCCCCCGCCGAGGAAGCGGCTGCTCCGGCCGAGGAAGCAGCTGCTCCGGCCGAGGAAGCCGCTGCTCCAGCTGAGGGAGAGGCTGCTCCAGCTGAAGAAGCGGTTCCCGCTGAAGCCACGGCTGAGTCGACCGACGAGCCCGCCGAGGGTGCGGTCGAAGACGCTGCTCCGGAGGGTGCCGAAACTCCGGACCAGGAAGCGGCGACCGCCGAGGCCGAAGGCGTTTCCACCGAGGAGCCGGCCGAAGGCTCCGTCGAGGCTGCTCCGGCCGAGGGTGCCGAGAACGCCAAAGCCGAGTAGGGCCGCGCTTGGAACGCATCGCCCTTGCCGCCGTCGCGGGCGCGCATGGCGTCAAGGGCGAGCTTCGCCTGAAGCTGTTCAGCGAGAGCGCCGAGAGCCTCGCGCGGCACGAGCGACTGCTGGTCGGAGGCGTCGAGCGCCGGCTGCTCGACCTCCGCCCCGGCGGCAAGGGTGCAACCGCCCGGTTCGAGGGGATCGCCGATCGCACTGCGGCCGAGCAGCTGCGCGGGGCATTGGTCGAGGTCGACCGCTCGGCCCTGCCGCCGCTGGACGAGGGTGAATACTACCATTCCGACCTGATCGGCCTGCCGTGTGTCGACCGCGAGGGCGGCGCCGTCGGCACGGTCGCCGCCGTCGAGAATTTCGGCGCCGGCGACCTGCTCGAGATCGAGCTCGAAGGCGGCCGCCGTTCCCTGATCCCGTTCAGGGCAGGAATCGCCGACCTCCAGGAGGGCCGGATCGTGCTCGACCCGGAATTCCTTGCTTAAAGCTTCTCGAACTGCTCGCTGAGCACGGGCTTGCGAAGCAGCGGCTGCCGCTTGGCGATGTCGTTGCGCATGGTGGTCGCGGCGACCCCGCCGTCACCCATGGCGTGGCTGATCTGGTCGAGGCCGATAACGACGTCACCGGCGGCATACAGGCCCTTGACGCTGGTGCGCTGGCGCGCGTCCACGCCGACGCACCCGTCGGCGCTGAGGCGCGCTCCGAGCTGCTCGGCGAGCTGGGTGTGCGTATCGGAGCCGAGCGCCGGATAGACGCTGTCGAACGCGAAATGGCCTTCGGCAGTGTCGACTACGATGCAGTCGCCGTGGACGGCGATGGCCTCGGCCGGACCGTCAATCGACTTGATCCCCGCCTCATCGAGCTTCTGGTGATCCTCGGGGCTGAGCCGAAGCGCTGTGTGCGGGGCAATCAGCGTGACGTCGGCGGTGTAGCTTCGGATGAACAGGGCTTCGGCAACGCCGTGGCTGTCGCTTCCGATCACGCCCACCTTCTTGTCGGTGACTTCGTAGCCGTCGCAGATCGGGCAGTAGCGGATGAGGCCTCGGGACAGGGCCTCGTCGTGAAGCTCCGGGTCCATCGGCGGCTTGCGGTTGGTCACCCCGGTTGCGAGGAGCACCGTGCGGGCCCTCACACCGCCTGAGCCCCAGGTCGCGGTGAAGAGACCGCTGTCGTTATCCCGTTCGAGCTTGGTGACGAACTCGGTGACGATCCTGGCGCCATATTTCTGCGCCTGCTGGCGCATCAGTTCGAGCAGCTGCTTGCCGTTTATGCCGTCGGGGAAGCCTGCGTGATTGTGGCTGCACGGGATCCACGAGGCGCGGCTCTTTCCCCCATCCACGACCATGATGTCGAGGTGGAAGCGGGCGAGGTAAACCGCCGCGGTGAGCCCCGCCGGTCCGCCGCCGATGATCAAACAATCGAGCACCTTATCGTTCATCCGGGCCCAATGGATTGTCGGCCTGCCAGTTCCCGACTAGCGCCGCGGTCATGACGTTCCGCGCGTCCGTCCTGACGCTCTACCCGGAGATGTTCCCGGGGCCGCTGGGCATCAGCCTCGCCGGCCGGGCGATGCAGGACGGCCTGTGGAGCCTCGAGACCGTGCAGATCCGCGACTTTGCCGCCGACAGGCACCGCAGCGTCGACGATACGCCCGCAGGCGGCGGGGCCGGGATGGTGCTTCGCCCGGACGTGCTCGCCGCGGCGCTCGACAGCGTCGCCGCCAGCGATCCGAGCCCGCGGCCGATGCTCGCGCTCACGCCGCGTGGGCGTCCGCTCACCCAGGCTCGCGTGAGGGAGCTTGCGGCAGGCGAGGGCGTGATCCTGCTGTGCGGCCGCTTCGAGGGCTTCGACGAGCGGATCTTCGAGGCTCGCCCGCTCGAACCGGTGTCGGTCGGCGACTATGTGCTCTCAGGCGGCGAGCTTGGCGCGATGGTCATCCTCGATGCTTGCGTGCGGCTTCTTCCCGGGGTAATGGGCGCGGCCTCCAGCGGAGAGGATGAGAGCTTCGAACAGGTGCTTCTCGAATATCCGCACTATACCCGGCCTGTGACATGGGAAGGGCGCACGATCCCCGAAGTGCTGCGATCGGGGGATCATGCGAAGATCGCTGCGTGGCGAGAGCAACGCGCGGTCGAAGACACACGGCTAAGGCGGCCGGACCTGATCGAGCGCCACCGGGGCGCATCGCAGGCACCGCCCTCTGGCGCGCAGCGGGAAAACGAAGGCAAGGACACATGAACCTCATCGAGACTCTCGAGCGCGAGGCCATCGACGCGCTGACCAGGGACAAGGCAATCCCCGAATTCCGCCCCGGCGACACCCTGCGCGTCGGCGTGAAGGTGATTGAGGGCGAGCGCACCCGAGTCCAGAATTTCGAGGGCGTGTGCATCGCCCGCTCGAACAAGGGCGTGGGCTCGAGCTTCACCGTGCGCAAGATCAGCTTCGGCGAGGGCGTCGAGCGCGTCTTCCCGCTTTATTCGCCGGCGCTCGAATCGATCGAGGTGGTCCGCCGCGGCGTAGTCCGCAGGGCCAAGCTCTACTACCTTCGCGGCCGCACCGGAAAGTCGGCCCGGATCGCCGAGCGCCGCGACATGCGCCGCGATGTCGAAGGTGGCCGCGGCGCGGAGACCGAGGCTCCGGGCGGCGGACAGGCCTGACTGGCCAACAAATGACATGGCCTGCGTCGCGAGTGCCGCGGCCATGTTGTGTTTCGCATGACTGCCAGTACCGTCCGCTGGATGCGTAAACTGCTGTTGTTCCTGGTGCTGCTGGCCGCAGCGCCCGTCCTCTCGCCCGCCGCCGCCCGCGACCTGCCGATCGAGCGTGTCTTTCAGAGCCCCGCGCTGAGCGGCCCGACTCCGCGCCTTGCGCGGCTGTCGCCCGACGGGAAGCTGGTCACGCTTCTGCGCAACCGCGCTGAGGACCGGGACCGCTTCGACCTGTGGGCGATCGACACCGCCACCGGCCAGGCGCGAATGCTTGTCGATTCGATGAAGCTCGGCACGGGCGCCGAGCTGTCGGAGGAAGAGAAGATGCGCCGCGAGCGCGCGCGCATCGCCGGCACCAAGGGCATCACCGAATATCAGTGGGCGCCCGACTCGCGCTCGATCCTCGTTCCGCTCGACGGCGACCTCTACGTCGCACGCCTCGACGGCAGCGTCCGCCGGCTGACCGAAACCAAGCAGACCGAAATCGATGCGAAGGTCTCTTCAACCGGCCGCTATTTCTCCTTCCTGCGCGACCAGGACGTCGGAAAAGCGGCCGTTCGAGCTGATGGTCTATCCTGGCGCCGCTCACTCGATCCCGGGTGAGGCGAACCGAACGCACATGTGGCTGACCATTACCCGCTTCCTCGATCGGACCGTGAAGAAACGGCCCTAGCCCGGCGAGCGCCTCCACAAGCCGTCCAGCTCGCGCATCGTCTCGGGCGTCAGCTCGACCCGAGCAGCGGCCACGTTCTGCTCGAGGTGCGCGATTGAGCTGGTGCCGGGAATCGGCAGCATCGCTGGCGAGCGGGCAAGCAGCCAGGCGAGCGCCAGTTGCGACGGAGCAAGGCCCAGCCGGCCGGCGATTGGCTCCAGCGGTCCATCCGCTGCACAGAGCCGCCCATCCCCAAGCGGAAACCACGGAATGAAGCCGATTCCGCCGGCTTCGCAGTAGTCGAGCACTGCTTCATGCTCGCGGTCGGCCAGATTGTAGCGGTTCTGTACGGTCGCAATCGGCGCCACGCCGCGCGCCCGCTCGATCTGCTCGACGCTGACTTCGGACAGGCCGATATGCCGCACCTTGCCTTCGCGCTGCAGCTGAGCAAGCGCGCCGACCGACTCCTCCAGCGGCACCGCGGGATCGACGCGATGGAGCTGGTAGAGGTCGATCCGCTCCACCCTCAGCCGCTCGAGGCTGCCTTCGCAGGACGCGCGTATCTCGGCCGGCGACCCCTTCGTCCGCGTCTGCGCCCAGTCGCGCGCACGGCGATCGATCCCGCACTTGGTGGCGATCACCAGGCCGGGCGGGTAGGGCGCCAGCGCCTCGGCGATCTTCCGCTCGTTGATCTGCGGCCCGTAGGCTTCCGCGGTGTCGATGAAATCCACGCCGAGCTCGACCGCCCGGCGAAGCACCGCGAGAGCGCCCGCCGGATCGGCCGGCTGCCCATAAACGTCCGGCCCGACGAGACGCATCGCGCCAAAGCCGAGGCGGCGAACCTCCATGTCGCCCCCGATCCGGAAGGTCCCGGCGAAGTCCATGCGAGCGCGCCCGCGGCCTATCGCGGAAAGGCGGCGAGCAGATCCCGAGTGAAGCTGGCGAGGTCGAAACTCACCCCGGTGCCATCGAACCCGCGCCGCACGATCACCAGCGAGCGCGAGGGGATCACGACAAGGTACTGGCCCCGGTTCCCGCGCGCCGCGATCGCATCCCGAGGAAGTCCGGAATCGCTCGGGAAGGTCCACCAGGTCGCGCCATAGCCATAGCCGCTGGCCGGCTGGGCGGACGAGTGCTTTCCAACATAGTCGCGCCAGCCCGCCGGCAGGATGCGCTGCCCGTTCCACATGCCGTCGTTCATATGCAGCAAGCCCAGCCGCGCGAGATCCCTCGCCGTGGTCCACACCTGGCTCGACATGACGAAGTGCCCGCGCCAGTCAGTCTCCGGCACCGTGCGGGTCATCCCGATCTTCCACAGCAAGGATTCGAACGGAAAGCGCATCGACTTCTCGCCGTCGCCGAGGACGTGCTGGAGGCCGCGGATGGCAAGAACGGTGTCATTGTTGGCGTAGCGAAACACGCTTCCGGGTTTCGACACCAGCGGCCACCCCGCCGCCTGGTCGGCGACTGCAACTCCGCCGAAGTAGAGCGCGTGGGTCTGGTTTCCCGGATAATCGCTGTGAAGCCCGCTCGCCATCCGAAGCAGCTGATCGGTGGTGATCGCCTGGCGCGGGTCGCCGGGGCGCTGCCATTCCGGGACGGGCGCGGGCGCCGCGACATCGATCAGTCCTTGCTGGACCGCCGCGCCGACCACCGTGCCCGCAATGCTCTTGCCGACAGACCAGGTCCGCTGGGAAGAGTGCATGGTGAAATCCGGCCGATACTGCTCGCTGACGATCCGCCCGCCCCGGACAATCACCACCGCCGTCGTTTCGCTGCCCTGCCCATAGCTGCGCCGATCGAATGCGTGGCCGACGACGCGCCGCATCGCGCCGGCATCGCCGTCGCTGCTCGCGGTCGCATTGCGATCGCCCATCGGCCACGGCTGAGCATCGAGGTTCGGCGGCGTGACGCCAATGCGCGGCACGCTCTTCGCGGCCTCGGCGCCCGCTCCGATCGGAAGCTGAGTGCAGCCAAGGCTCGGGCGCCAGACCGCGATCCTCGGCGGCATCGCGTCGTCATAGGGCACGCTCACCGTTCGGCGCTGGCGATCGACGTTGGCGGTGAGCGTCGGGAAGATCGGATTGAGCTCGCTGTACGTGCCCCTCAGATCGTCGGCGGCCGTCTGCTCTTCCGAAAGGCCGCCGTTGAACAAATTGCTGCAGATGAAAGCCGCTTTGTAACCCGCCGCAAGCGCCCTGACATAGGCCGGCCGGTCCTGCTGGGCGGCGGCCCCGGCGGACAGCAGAAGCGCGCACAGCGGCGCCGCTCGCAAGATCGTCAGTCGCATCGTCACTCCACTGTTGGCTGCGGGTGCGCGCCCCGCTCATGCGCCTGATGTCACAGAAGATTTTCGCGGGAAAGAACAGCCTGGAATAATCCTGCCGCGGCTCCGCCCGCCTGCCGCCGGCCGCTTCGACTGGACAAGCCCCGCCGCTCCCCCATATCCGCCCTTCGACAGTGGAGGCGTTTTTCATGGGCTATCGGATCGCGGTCGTCGGGGCGACGGGCAACGTCGGGCGGGAGATGCTCAATATCCTCGCCGAGCGGCAATTCCCGGTCGACGAGGTCGCAGCGCTCGCCTCCGCGCGCTCGACCGGCGACATGATCGAATTCGGCGAGTCCGGCGAGCAGCTCAAGGTGAAGAACCTCGAGCATTTCGACTTCGCCGGCTGGGACATGGCCCTGTTCGCCGCGGGCTTTTCCGGCTATGCCAGGAAGAACATTATCGCCAACCCGAACTGCTCGACCGCGCAGCTGGTCGTGGC
Source organism: Sphingomicrobium sp. (assembly GCA_030447545.1). Classification (GTDB taxonomy): domain Bacteria; phylum Pseudomonadota; class Alphaproteobacteria; order Sphingomonadales; family Sphingomonadaceae; genus Sphingomicrobium. The sequence continues at coordinate 57,392 of JAUJOV010000002.1, forward strand.
TTTGAAGCCGTTGCACGACGCGGCGAAGATCAGGCGCGTGGTGGTCTCGACCTATCAGTCGGTCTCCGGCTCGGGGAAGGGCGGAATGGACGAGCTGTTCGAGCAGTCGCGCAACATCTTCGTCGGCGATCCCAGCCAGCCGTCGCATTTCACCAAGCAGATCGCCTTCAACGTCATTCCGCATATCGACGTCTTCCTCGACGACGGCTCGACCAAGGAAGAGTGGAAGATGGTGGTCGAGACCAAGAAGATCCTCGACCCCTCGATCAAGGTCACCGCGACCTGCGTGCGGGTGCCGGTGTTCGTCGGCCACAGCGAGGCGGTGAACGTCGAGTTAGAGCGCGAGCTCTCAGCCGACCAGGCGCGCGACATCCTGCGCGAGGCGCCGGGCCTCATGGTGGTCGACAAGCGCGAGGACGGCGGATATGTGACGCCGGTCGAATGCGTCGGCGACTATGCGACCTTCGTCTCGCGCCTGCGCGATGACCCGACGGTCGAGCACGGGCTGTCGATGTGGGTGGTCAGCGACAACCTGCGAAAGGGCGCCGCGCTCAACGCGGTGCAGATCGCCGAACTGCTCGGCCGTAAGCATTTGAAGAAAGCGGCCTAGCCATTCCGGCTGACGACCCGTCATCACGCGCGGCTCGACCCGCGCATGCTCGCCCAATGTGAAAACAGGCCAGGCGCTTCGGACCGCATCCTCAACTCCGGGAACGCTCGTGCGGTGAGCGCATTGATTTTGTAGAGCTGATACTGGCGCAACACTCTCTGCGAACAGAGCGCCATGGCTGCGCCGGAGAGCTCGAGGAACCAAGCGCGAGACAGCGCCGGCGACGCCCGAGCGCACCGGCGGTTTTCGCAAAGGACCGACTACAGGAGATTCAAGATGGCTGATCGTACCTTGCTGTTATTGGCGAGCGTGAGCCTTCTCGTCGCTGGCTGCGCAGATGCCGACGAAGCCCGAGACACAGGTGCAAACGAAATGGCGGCGGCCGGCCCAGCCGGCGCAAGCGGAGCGGCAACCGCGCTAGGAGACGCGCAGGATGGCAGTCTTCTGACACTCGGCGGAACAGTCGTCGCGACCGCGCCGGACTGGTTCCGCCTGAAGACGCGTGACCAGGAGCTGATTGTCGAGATGGACGATTGGGACTGGTATCAAGAAGGACGGGCGCTGAAGGTCGGCGATGAAGTGACGGTTACCGGCAGGGTCGACAAAGGGCTCTGGGAGCAGAGCAAGATCGAAGCCAGCAGCGTCTTTGTGCGAAACCTCGGCGTTTCGTTCGTGGCCAATGGGGCCGACGAGGAGGAGCGTACCGCCGCCCTCGTGCAGGTTGGCACGGCTAGTACCTCGGCCCAGGGTTATGTGAGCAACATTGAGGGACAAGAGTTCACCGTAGGCTCGACGACGGGCCCGGTCCGGGTGGACATCAGCCAGCTCGATAGCAAACCGAAGCTGAAGGCGGGCGATCGTGTGTACACCTGGGGCAGCCTTGACGTGGATGCCGTCGAAGGGGTCGAGATGATGGCGCAAGGTTTGGCCGTACTGTCGGCCGATCGAACCAAGAAGGACTCGTCCGGTGCGCCTAAGCAGGGGAAGGTGTCCAACATCGTTGGCTAAGCCAAGGCCTCATACTGTGGTGCGCAAGTGACACAGCCCGACCCCCGCCACGCCGATCTTCTGCGGCACGTCCCCGCGCAGGTTCTGAGTGGCAGCGATTGTGCGGGAGCAATGAATCACCGAATGGACACTTCGCCGATCGTCGCAGGGCGGTGATCCGCATCCTGACCACAGGTTGGTTCTATTTGGCGCTTCTCGCTGGGGCGGTGCTGGTGAATTCGGGAGGGTACCTGCTGACGCTTTGGCACGAGGAAACCGTTTTCGACGAGGCAGTGCATTTTTACACGAGCTTTGCAGTAGTGGCAGGCATTGGCCGGGTTGCCGCGGGCAGGCGAGTATTCGCAGGCAATGCTTCGCCCTGGTTTGTGCTGCTCATCCTCGGTGTCGTCCTGGGCGTTCTCTGGGAGCTCTTCGAGTGGGCCATAGGCATCATCGGGAGTCGCCGCGACACGATGATCGATCTTGGCATGGACGTTGCGGGAGCCGCGCTTGCGTCGGCTTTGATCGCATGGCTGCGACGCGAAGAAGGCAAATGAGCACTGTAGCCGACGCCTTTTTCCAGCCAGGGCGGACCATCCACTATTGGATGTCAAACTGCACTCTCGGGAGTGCGCGAATGCGACCACCTCAACGCCCGCTCCCCACCCATTGCGGACATTAGGCCGATAGCTCACAACTGATCATTTCAGGCGTCAGGGGGATCGGATGCGCCAGCACTTGTCAGCTATCATTGCCATCTCGATGATTGCCGCGTCACCCGCTGATGCTGCGCCTGACATCGTGATTACCGACGCGAAGCTGTTCACCGGCAATTCGGTAACGCCAGCGGCGAAACTCCAAGCGGTTGCAGTCGAAAATGGTCGCATCACCTTCGTCGGCAGCACGTCGCAGGCAAGAAAGCTTGCAGGCCAGGGCACCCGGCTCATCGATGCGGGCGGCAGGCTGCTCACCCCCGGCTTGATCGATGCTCACGTGCATGCCGGACCCCGGCTCACGGGTCAGGACGTCGCGCTTCCCACCCAAATGTGGCCGGGGCCGAGCGGCGACCAGGTGATCGACGCGGTGCGCCGCGCCGCGCCGAAAGGCGATGGCTGGCTTATGGGCACCATCGGGCCTGCGACGCTGAGCGAAGCGCGCGACTGGCGGGCAGCGCTCGACGCAGTCGCGCGGGGACGGCCCGTGCGGCTGCGGGCTTGGTGGGGACACGGTACCATCCTGAACAGCCGAGCGATGCAGCTGCTCGGTATAAGGGACGGAAATTCCGGATCCGATCGGCGGCTGGTACGGCCGTACGCCCGACGGGCGCCTGAACGGGCTTGTGCGCGAACAGGCCGAGGTGATCGTGGACCGTCAGCTGACGCAGGCCGTTCCACTGGCGACGTCGGCCGAAGCGCTGCGCCAGGTGGCCGATCGCTATGCCGGCTGGGGGGTGACCACAGTGCACCAGATGGCGCACGACTACCGCCTGGGCGACGCCCTCCGGGCGGTCGAAGCAGCCAAGCCACCGATCAAGTGGACGATCTACGGCTGGGGCTGGCCAGTTCGCTCTCCGGCCGATGCCTGGCTCGACTTTGCGCCAAGCCGCCAGCTGCCGTCAAACGTTCGCACTGGCGGCATAAAGTGGGTCCTGGACGCGACGCCGATCGAGCGGGACGCGCTCATGTGCGCTGATTACTCGGACCGGCCCGGCCACCGCGGACGCTCGAACTATTCCGATCAGCAGCTGCGCGCGATCCTGGCGCAGGGTTTGTCTCGACCGCAGCAGCTCGCGCTGCACGTCGCCGGCGATGGCGAGATGGCGCGGCTGCTCACAACCATGGAAAAGCTCGCCCCCGCCGGCCGCTGGCGCGCGAAACGGGTGCGCATCGAGCATGGTGACGGCCTGACTCCCGACCTGTTGCCTCTTGCCAAACGGCTTGGCGTGGTCGTCGTCCAGAACCCGCTGCACGTGCTGCCGGACCCCGACGAAACGGGGCGCCCGTGGCTAATCAACCGCCTGGGTGGGGAGCGGGCACGCAACTTCCAGCTGTTGCGCTCGCTGGTCGAGGGGGGAATTCCGCTAGCGCTGGGCTCGGATGCTTTCGGTGATGTCGCAAACCCGTTCCTCAACATGATGTTCGCGATCAAGTACGAGAGGAATCCCAAGGAAGCGCTGAGCCGTGAGCAGGCGCTGAGCGCCTATACCGCGGGCGCGGCCTTTGCCGAGCGCGAAGAGCGCCGCACGGGGCGCATTGCCGTTGGAATGGCAGCGGACATGGCGCTTCTCAGCCAGGACGTGCTGACTGTACCCCTCGCCTCGTTACCCGCGACACGCAGTTTGCTGACGGTTGTTGACGGGCAAATTGTTCACGAAGATCCGGCCATCGAGCAGCGCTGAGCGACTTAGTGCCGAGCTTGGACAGACTCTGCCGCGCCTGACGTTCGCTTTCCACCCGTTGCGGACATCACTGCGGGGGTTGTGTGGTCACGAGAGCCGCGGGCACCGTTCCTACTGCTGCGCGTTTGGCCGCGAAATGGAGCCGGGGACTTCTTCACCGATCGATCTGCAATTCAGCGCGCCTGCGCGACTGCACCGAGCTAGCCGTGGCGCGTGAGCCCCCTCAGGCCGCGGGTCCTCGAAGCATGCGGCGAGCGCATCTGGCGGTACTGCTGGTCCTTCAGCTGGTCATGGCAGTCCAGCTGGTTCTGCTGGTCGTACGCCATGAGGTGCCTCAGGCCGTCTTCGTCGCGGGTATCATGGCCGTGACCCTTGCGCCGGCCGTCTTCCGGCGCCGGCTGGCGGTCGAGATCCCGTCCGAGATCGAAGTAGTGGCGGTGCTGTTCGTCTTCGCCACGCTCTTCCTCGGCGAGGTGCGGGACTATTATGAACGCTACTGGTGGTGGGACATGACGCTCCACACGGGTTCCGGCCTGCTCCTGGGGATGCTCGGCTTCATGATCGTCTACGTGCTGAATGAAGACCGGTACGTCGATCTCCACATGCGCCCGGCATTCGTTGCGTTGTTCGCCTTTTTCTTCGCGCTCGGCATCGGGGCTTTGTGGGAGGTGTTCGAGTTCGGCATGGACAGGGTTTTCGGTACCAACATGCAGCCCGCAACGGCCCGTGACCCGTCCGGGCTTACCGATACCATTCACGACCTGATCGTCGACACGGTCGGTGCGGCGGTCGTCAGCCTGTTCGGCTGGCGCTATCTCGCTCGCGCGCGAAGGGCATACGTCGATACCTGGGCCAAACGCTTTATCGAGCGCAACCCGCGGCTGTTCGGCGATTAGTTCGGCGCCAGTCAGTGGGCGCTTCCACCCGGCCGCCGGCGCGCACCCGGTGCAATCGTCCCCCTGCGCTCGGCTGCTCGGCTAGAAGCCCTGCCCCTCCGGGTTGAGGCGAAGGTGGGGCAGGGCTTCCTTTGCGTCGTTCCGGCAGTGCCGCGGGAGGAGTGCGGATCGGCGGCGCTGCTGACAGCTATTTACTCTGCGCGGGTTAGCAGCACGTGAGCGCGTTTGGTTACCGTCGGATTTGCCACGTCGTGGCCGATCGGGCTGCTGGTGTTCACTAGGGGTTCACTCCAGCGCGACCGCTGGAGGCAGGTACGCGACAAGGACGGACACATGCGGCCACCCCATTCGTTTTAACTTTAATTCCGCTCTATTTACCTCAGGAGGAAACGGACCATGTCCATGTTCACCAAGATGCTCGCAGCCGGTGCCGGTCTCGCGGCTCTCGCCGCCACGGCTCCTGCCGCTGCGCAATATTCCTACGGCTACCAGAACCCGTACCCGAACCCCTACGCCTACGGTCAGCAGCGGTACGGCTACAACCCCTACGCCCAGCAGCGGCAGCAGTACGGCTACGGCAACCCGTACGGCGGCTACGGCTATGGCAACCCGTACATGGCGCAGGCCAGCCAGATGGCGGTTCAGCGGTGCAACGCGGCCGTCCAGTACAAGCTGCAGAACCGCTCCAGCATGGCATCGATCCTCGGCGTCCTGCTCGGCGCGCAGACTCCTCAGGGCCGCGTGGTCAGCGTGACCCAGGTCAGCCCCCGCAGCAGTTCGGTGCGCGTGCGCGGCCTCGCCACCAGCGGCCGCTACGCCTCGTACAGCCCCTATGGGATCGGCGCTTACGGCGCGACCGGCTACGGCTACCAGCCGGACCTCGCGTTCAGCTGCACCGTCGACTACCGCGGCTACGTCCGCGACATCGACTTCGACCGGCTCCGCTAAACCGGTTGAGCTTCGAGCACTGGGGAGCGCCGGCCAGCCGCCGGCGCTCCCTTTTTATTGCGCTTGTCCGGATGCTCCTTGTTCGCTCTGGGGCAGCGCGAAGGCGAAGATCGCCGCGCCGCGCTCGTGGCCGTAGAGGTTGGGTGAGAAGCCCTTGATCCAGCCGCCCCAGCCGGTCGGCACGGCGACATATTGCCGGCCGCGAACGCTGTAAGTCACGGGGTTCGAGTGGATGCCGGTGCCGGTTCTGAACTGCCACAGCTGCCGCCCCGAGCGCGCGTCGAGCGCAATGAACATGCCGTCGGGAGTGCCGACGAACAGCAGGTCGCCCGCAGTGCTGAGCAGCGAGGAGACGATCGGGAACTTGTAGCGCCACTGCCAGGCGAGGGTTCCGTCGGGCCTGTACGCCTTCACTGCCCCGCCGCCCACCTGGCTAGGGACGACGATCGCCTCTCCGCCGAAATAGGACAGGCCTTCCTTGAACGGCGTCGGATAGGTGCGGAAGGTCGCGCAGGCATCGATGATCGGTGCGTAGAGCAGGGCCGGTCGAGCGGCTGAAGCTCGCATGGTTCCATTCCTTCGAGCTGGCGGGCCCCGGCAGATCTCGATCCCCGCCCTGGTCGGGTGAACGCGGTTGCTGACCTGGCCCGTCGCCGGGTCGATCCGGCCCCAGGGTCACGCGGTCGCCGAACTGGGTGACGCTGACCCGCTGGCCGTTGGTTCGGTCGAGGATGAACAGATATCCGTTGCGGTCGAAATGCGCGAGCAGCCGCCGCCCGCCGGATTCGAACAGGATGTTCTCGTTGACCCCGAATAGTCCCACACGTCGTGCGGCGTGAACTGGTAGTGCCAGCGGATGGTCCCGTCGTCCGGGTCCATCGCAAGCACCAGGTCGGTGTACAGATTGTCGCCCGGCCGCATGCTGCCGTCGAAGTCGGGCGAGGGGTTGGACGCTGCTCCAGTAAAGCACGTCGAGTTCGGGATCGTAGCTTCCGGTGATCCAGGCCGAGCCGCCGCCGCGCTCCCACGCGCTGTTGGCGGGCCAGGTTTTCGATCCCGGTTCGCCGGGCTTGGGCACCGGTAGCGCCGCCACAGCCGCTGGCCGGTGGAGATGTCGAACGCGTCGATATGGCCGCGAACGCCATTCGGCGCGCCCGACGAGCCGACGATCACCATGTTCTTGACGATCAGCGGCGCCATGGTCGAGCCTCGCCCGCGCGCGGGTCGAGCCATATCTTGGTCCACACGGGCGCCCGTGTGCGCGCGTCGAGCGCGACGAGGTTGCCGTTGGGGCTCGAATAGAACACCCGCCCTCGGGCGACCGCGACCCGCGGTTCACATTGCCGCAGCACAGGGGCAGGTCGAGCGGGATCGCATGGCGGTAGCGCCACAGCTCCTGCCCGGTCGCCGCGTCGAGCGCCCAGACATAGCCGTCGCGCCCCGGACGAATACATCACGCCGTCGACCACCAGCGGTGCAGCTTCGAGCGAATAGCTCGGCGGGTTGGCGATGAGGCCGATCGGCGCCGCCTGGAACACCCAGGCCGCCTGCATCCGGCTGACGTTGCCGGCGTTGATCTGGTTGAGCTGCGAGAAGCGCTGCCCGTCATAGGCGCCGTAATAGGTGAGCCAGTTGTGCGGCTCGGAGCGGGCGCGCACGATGCGCTCGAACGTCACTGCGTCGGCGACAGCGGGGGCGACATGGGTCGCTGCCGCGTCAAGCTCGTCGAACGAGCGCTGCCGGCTGGCTGACCGGCCACGCCGGCCCCTGGTCCGACGGATAGCTGCAGCCGGCGAGCCCGGCGAGCAGCATCGCGGCTGCGGCCGGCAGGCCGCGGATGCTAGTGCTGGTGACCACGCGGCGGCCTCCTGTTCCCGGCTTGCGGTTGCCGCGGCCGGTCCAGGCGCGCGTCGGGCGGGACTTCGCCCTTGACGATAACGAAGCCGAGCATGCCTCGGTTGGCGTGGTTGGCGACCGGGCAGCCGAACCAGTAGAGGCCCGGCTGGTCGAGCGTCACCCGGGTCACGCCGCGGGTAAAGGCGGGAAGGATCACCGCCTGGCGCTCGCCGTTCGACGGAGCGAACATCGCGTGCGGTCGATGGTCCTCGTTGGTGATGTCGAGCTCGAGCGTTCCGCCGCGCGGCAGGATCAGGATCGCCGGATACCAGAGATATTCGTCCTTCGGGATGCGGATCCGGTCGCGCATGATCCCGTCGGCGCCGATGGTCGCGCGCGAAGCGCCGCCGGTGGCAAACAGCCGGCCGATCATCGCCTCGTTCATCTCGTCGAGGTTGGGATGCTCGTTCAACAGGACCGCCATCTCGGGGTCGACCTGGCCGAGCACGCTGGGTCGCAGAAGGCCGAGATATTCGCCGGCCGCGCAGGCCGCCAGCGGCGCGCATATCGCCGCCGCGGCACTGAGGCGCAGCAGCAGACGCTTGGGCATCATACGCTTCACTCCTTCCAGCCAACCGCCCCCCGGCCGATTGGAAGTATGCAATGGTACTTAGCTGCTGGGCCGTGCTCCCGCAAACGCTCGTTTGTGCCGTGCCGTCTCGCTTCCCCGCGCTGCTCGTCGGGCGGGGGTGAAATCCGCGGGGCGTGCGCCAATATATGCGGCGAAGTTCACAACGTCGGAAAAACTCCCTTCAGATGAGCAACTTGCGAACCTGCGCAGCGCCGCTGCTCGCCCTTCAGCTGGCCGCCGGCTGCTCGCCCGAGACCGAGCAGCTGACCGCGGCGTCCGGTCCGAAGCAAGGCGCGGCGGAAGCGGAGCAGAAACCCGCCAGGCAGGAGCGGCCGCGGCTGGTGCTGGCGTTCGGCGACAGCCTTTATGCGGGCTTCGGCCTCGATCCCTCGCAGGCCTTTCCCGCAGCGCTCGAGCGCGAGCTTGCCGAGCAGGGCCTTGCGGCTCGCGTGGTCAATGCCGGCCTGTCGGGCGACACCACCGCGGGCGGGCTGCGGCGCCTGCCGGCGACGCTCGACCGGTTGGGCGCGAAGCCCGACCTTGCGATCGTCGGGCTTGGCGCGAACGATGCGCTGCGCGGTCTGGACCCGGCCGAGACCCGCCGCAACCTAGAGGGCATCCTGGCCGAGCTCGAGCGCCGCGACATACCCGTGCTGCTGACGGGCATCACCGCGCCGGCGCGCTGGAGGCATCCCTATTTCACCCAGTACGAGGTCATCTATGCGGAGCTTGCGCGCGATCACGATGCCGAGCTCGAGCCGTCGCTGCTCGAAGGCGTGCTGACCCGCCGCGAGCTGCTGCTCGACGGGCTTCACCCCAATGCGGCAGGCGCGCAGGTGATGGCCGAGCGCATCGCGCCGCTTGCCGCAAAGAGCCTGCGGCGGAGCGAGGCCGAGCAGCCGGCGCTGTAACAAAGGGCCGCAAGCTCCGCCGGCCGGGAGGGGGGCGCTCAAGCGAGGTTCATGCAACCTCTGCTTGAATGCCCTCGTTGGTGCCGTGCACCGGCCGATTCTAAAAGGGAGCTCACGATGAAGCGCATCATCTTCGCAGCCGCCGCGGCGGGCCTGATCGCGCCATTCGGGCTCGGCAGCCCGGCGATGGCCGACCCGGGCGACAATTGGCGCGAGCAGTGGAAGATCCGCGCCGAGTGCGAGAGGAAGCTGTCCGAGGCGAAGAACGGCAGCGACTTTCGCAGCGAGCTGCGCGAGTGCAACAAGAAGATGTCCGAATGGAGCGGCAAGGAGCGCGCGGAAGCAATCAAGTCTTGGCAGCGGGCCGAGAAGAAATGGCGCGAGCGCTGGCGCGACCATGATGATGACTGAGCGCGAGGCGCCGAGCGCAGCGAAGCGATTGCCAGCAATCGTTAGCAGCGCGTAGAGCCAGCGAGAGCCTTTCCTTCCCGTCACCGCAGATCGTCGACCGATCGGCTTCGCTTCCCTCAACCTCTGCCTGGATGCGGCGGTTGACGCTATCCCCACCACCCGTGGCATGACTGAGCCAGCCTGAGCCGGCTCCGCTAGCCGGTACCTCAATACCCGAAGTTCGCCAACTTCGCTCCTCAACGCGGGCGCGCGCCCGCGCGAGTCCGCGCGCGCGTGAGTCGCGGGGGCGCCTCACTCGCCTGAGTCGCCGTCCTCGCGCGGCTCGTCGCCGGCGTCGGGATCCTCATCCGCCTCGTCTTCGGCTTGCCATTCGATCCGGCTGATCCCGCCGTCGAGCATGATCCCGGGGTCGCAGTCGCGGTCCTCGTCCTCGTCGTCGGGGAGCGGATGGTCGGTGCCCTTGCCGTACCACTGCTTTCGGTGGTGCTTGAGCAGGAACATGGTCAGCCGCTCATCGCACTAGCGCCACTCGCCGACCTGTTCGCCCTTGTAGAAGATCGGGCGGGGGACCCCCTTGAGCGACCGGCTGAACGCCGCCTGGTCGAGCCGGTGGGCCGAATAATGCATGGCCGCATCCCACGCCCTGCGGAAGGCCGCGCCGGCGGGCCGGAGGCGAAGCGCGTAGGCGGCGCTGTCGGACATGCCGACGCGCCTGCACGCCTCCTCGACGCAGCTGCTCTCGGCCAGTGCCTCGATGAAGGCGATCTGCCGCTCCGCGGTCCAGCCGTCGTGGCGGTGGGGGAGGGCGAGGGGGGTGAACTTAATCACCGGTTCTTTTCGTCCTGGTTTCATGAACCAGCTTCGGCTCTTGCCCACGATGGTCGAATTCGCTGACCGCCAATCTTGGGAGCAGGAGTTTGACCGCTTCTATGATGCGGAGCTCGGCAAAACGTTCGGAAATGTCATGAAGGCTCTCGGGAGCCTTAGCGAATTTCCGCGTGAGCTGCTCGGACGCATAAACTCAGCAAAGGAGCGCCGTGATTATCTCGCACCTCGGTTCTTCCGAGAACATGATCTCGATTTCATTACTAAACCGGGCAGGACCAAGATGATCGCTGAATGCGAGGACTCAATTGATCTCTTTGAGTTGCTCGACCGACAGCTGGAGGACTTTTTGGCGCCCCAGCGCGAGCGTTTTGGCATTACCCGCGAATGGGTAGATATGCACGTGGCAATGATGGAGAATGAGGCTCAGGAACGATCAAAAACGCATGATTAGCGCTTGCGTGTCGGCGGTGTACGTGACGGTGGGACTTGAACCCACGACCTCCCCGCCCATAATCTGATATCGCTAGAAACAGACATGTAGAAAGCAGGGCGCTCTGTCCGGCTGAGCTACGCCACGATAACTCCCTAGTCGTTGCTCACGATCAGCTTCGGCTTCTTCCTGGCCAGCCGTTTGCGCTTGGCCTCGATTGCTGCCTCGATCTCTTGAACCTTTTCCTCCGCGTACGGCCTTGCCGCGGCAATCAGACCGCTGAAGTCGTACCGGTTCGTGATGCTGCCGTCCTTTGTGAAGCGCCGCTCCTCCCGCTTGATCAGATTTAGGTCTTCAAGCGCCTTGATCCGCTTTTGGATCGTCCGTGGGGTGACCCCGATGGCTTTCGCCATTGTACCCACCGAAGGATGAGGCAAATTGTCGGCTTGCCACCAGTAATGTGAGAGGTGGAGGATGATGTTCATGTCGAGCGCATCAAGGCCAAGGGCCTGTTGCTTCTCGATGAGGATGTTGGGGACGACGTTCCATCCCGCGGCCATGAGCGCCTTCGACCACTTCTTCTCGTTGGTCCGAAGGTTCTCTGATGCGACCTTGTTATTGTCTGGCTTCCGATTCATGCGTGGTCTCCGTGAAGCCGGATATGAGCCGCTTCACGGCGAGCTTCAATGGCTTCAGGGGCGAACACACGGTCGTCCGGGGACGTTACTCTGTCCACCCGGCGGACGAGTCTGGGTTCACGGGGTCGGGCGTTCTGGAGTTCACCCAAAGCAACACCCAGCCCCCGATCACACGCATCACATCACACCCACAGCCCATTACTCACAGGAAAAATGGGGGGGGCGTCCGCTGCTTCGTCCGGTACGTCTAGATTGCGAAGCATCGAGCTAGACGGCTCGAGCTACTGATCCAAAAACGACCGCATCTTCCGCGACCTCGACGGATGCTTCAACTTCCGCAACGCCTTCGCCTCAATCTGCCTGATCCGCTCACGCGTAACCGAAAACTGCTGCCCCACCTCCTCGAGCGTATGATCGGTATTCATCCCAATCCCGAACCGCATCCGAAGCACGCGCTCCTCGCGCGGGGTCAGTGACGCCAGCACCCGCGTGACCGTCTCCTTCAAGTTCGCCTGGATCGCCGCGTCGACGGGAATCACCGCATTCTTGTCCTCGATGAAGTCGCCGAGATGGCTGTCCTCCTCGTCGCCGATCGGGGTCTCGAGGGAAATGGGTTCCTTGGCGATCTTCATCACCTTGCGGACCTTCTCGAGCGGCATCGACAGGCGCTCGGCGAGCTCCTCGGGCGTGGCTTCGCGGCCGGTCTCGTGGAGGAACTGGCGGCCGGTGCGAACCAGCTTGTTGATCGTCTCGATCATGTGGACCGGGATTCGGATGGTGCGCGCCTGGTCGGCAATGGAGCGGGTGATCGCCTGGCGGATCCACCAGGTCGCGTAGGTGCTGAACTTGTAGCCGCGGCGGTACTCGAACTTGTCGACCGCCTTCATCAGGCCGATGTTGCCTTCCTGGATCAGGTCGAGGAACTGCAGGCCCCGGTTGGTGTATTTTTGGCGATCGAGATGACGAGGCGCAGGTTGGCCTCGACCATCTCCTTCTTGGCGATGCGGGCCTCGCGCGCTCGCCCTTTTGGACCATGTTGACGGTGCGGCGATATTCGGGAGCGAGGTTCCGACCTGCTGGGCGATGTCGCACATCTCGTCGCGGATGCGGTCGACGCTGTCGCGCTCGGCCGCGGCGAAGGCGGCGAACTTCTTGTCGCCTTTGGACGCGCGGTCGAGCCAGCCGTCGTCGAGCTCGCTTCCGGTGTAGCTTTCGAGGAAGGCGCGGCGGGCACGCGGTGGCGCTCGGCGAGGCGCAGCATCTGGCCGCCAAGCGCCATCAGGCGGCGGTTGTAGGCGTAGAGCTGCTCGACCAGATATTCGATCTTGGCCGCGTGGAACTGGACGCTCTCGACCTCGGCGGTGAGCTGCTCGCGCAGTTTCTGGTATTTCTTCTCGTCCGCGGGCGGGAATTCGCGGGCGCCGCCCAATGCGTCGAGGCGCGAGGCCTGGAGCTTGGCGAACTTCTTGTAGAGCGCGGTGATGGTCGCGAACTTCTCGAGCGCCTGGGGTTTGAGCTGCTCTTCCATCTGGGCGAGCGACAAGGCGTTCTCGTCGTCTTCTTCCTCGGCCTGCGGCTTGGTGCGCCGGTCGACCATGTCCTCCTCGTCGTCGTCGGAGGCGGCCTCGGGCTCCTCGTGCTCTTCCTCGTCGGGCTTGATGGTCGGGCCGGCGACCTTTTCGCTGATCTCGGCCTCGCCGCCGCCTTCGCCGCCTTCCTCGCCGGCGGTGATCTGCTCGAGGGTCGGGCCCTTGGACAGCATCGCTTCGAGGTCGAGGATCTCGCGCAGCTGCATTCGGCCCTCGTTGAGGGCGTTCGACCAGCCGATGATCGCGTTGAAGGTCAGCGGGCTTTCGCAGGCCCCAGATCATCGTGTCGCGGCCGGCCTCGATCTGCTTGGCGATGGCGATCTCGCCCTCGCGGGAGAGGAGTTCGACCGCGCCCATCTCGCGCAGGTACATGCGCACGGGGTCGTCGGTGCGGTCGACGGCTTCCTTCTTGGTCGCTGCGGCCGGCCTTGGCCCACCATCATCGAGCGGGTCGACCTCTTCCTCGGCCGGCTCGGGCTGCTCGTCCTCCTCGTCGTCGGACGATTCCTCGTTCTCGACGATGTTGACGCCCATTTCGGAGATCGCGGACATCACGTCCTCGATCTGCTCGGACGACATCTGGTCCTGAGGGAGGGCCTCGTTCAATTCATCGTAGGTGATGAAGCCGCGCTTCTTGGCGCGGGCGAGCAATTTCTTGATCGACGCGTCGTTGAGGTCGAGGAGCGGGGCGTCCCCGTTCTCCTGCGCCTCGGTCTCTACAGCTTCGTTCTTCGCCATATATGCGCCTGCCGCCTAGTCGGTGCCGGCCAGTGATGCCAGCCGCTGTCTCAATTCCTGCTGCGCCTCTACGAGCCGCTGCTGTTCCTTCAAGGCTTCGTCGGTGAAATCCGCTTTAGCCGTTCGGTTGCGTCCATCAGTGCTCTTGCCACTTCCTCGCTGGCCAGAAGGATCTCGACTGCGGCCGCAAGATCGCTGCGGGCGCGGTTCGGGTCGCTGTCGCGCCGAGTGAAGGAAAAGCCAAGGGATCGAAGGGCCTTGCCGCCCGGCGTTGCCTTGGGCTGCAATATGGTGGCGAGACTCTCCTGATCAAGCATCGCGCCGGAGAAGGCGGCGTTGACGAGCTCGTCGCGAAGGCGGGCGGTCGGCTTGTCGGCGATCGCCAGGCTGGCGAGCTGCTCGCAGTGGGCGGTGAGCTCCTCGGGGTAGTTGGCGAAGCCCTGGATCAAGGCGCGGGCGGTGCGGGCGTCGATTCCCGAGGCGGCGATCGAGCGGGCTTCCTGGCCGACCGGCTGGGGAGGGGGATGAAGCGGCCGCCGCGCTTGTGCCATTCGCGGCGCGGGGGCTGCCGGGGGCGGGGCGGAGCGACTTCGGCCTCGACGGCGCATCCATTCGTCGCGGTAGAGGCGGCGCGGCGCGGGTTCGCCGATGGCCTGGCTGTGCTCGATCAGGCGCTGGCGAAGGCCGGCGCGGGCCTCGGGCGTGGTCAGGGGCTGGGCCGCGAGCTCGTGACGCCAGAGGCGGTCGGCGAGCGGCTCGGGCTCGGCGAGCAGAGCTTCAAGGGCGTCCCTGCCGCCGGTGCGGACCAAGTCGTCGGGGTCCTGGCCGGGCGGGAGCTCGACGAAGCGCAGGGTGCGTTCGGGGGCGATCAGCGGGAGGGCGCGCAGCGCCGCGCGGATCGCGGCTTTCTGGCCGGCGCTGTCGCCGTCGAAGCAGAGGATCGGCGCCGGGTCGAGGCGCCACATGCGCTCGAGCTGGGCTTCGGTGACGGCGGTGCCGTTGGGCGCGACGGCCTCGGCGACCGCGGCGCGGTCGAGGGCGATCACGTCCATATAGCCCTCGACCACGATCAGGCGCTTCGCCGAGCGGCTCGATGGCGACGCGCGGTCGATGTTGTAGAGGGTGCGGCCCTTGTCGAACAGCGGGGTGTCGGGCGAGTTCAGGTACTTCGGCTCGCCGGCGCCCAGGATCCGCCCGCCGAAAGCGATCACCCGGCCGCGAGCGTCGCGGATCGGGATCATCAGCCGGCCGCGGAAGCGGTCGTAGGTCTCGCCCTCGTCGGTGCGGATCAGCATCCCGGTTTCGACCAGCCTGTCCTCGCCAAGGTTTGCGGAGCGCGGTCTTGAGCCTGGTGCGTCCTTCCGGCGCGAGGCCGATCTGGCGAAGCGGGTGATCGCCGCCGCGTCAGGAGCGTTCGCGCGCTTTTGGATCGGCGCGGCCCTTGAGATATTCGCGCGCGGCGGCGCCCTCGATGCCGGCGAGCTGCTCGGCGAACCATTTCTGGCACGAGGCCATGACGTCAGTCAGCGAAGCCGCGCGTTCGGAGCGTTCGCGCGCTTTTGGATCGGGCGCGGGGACCTCCATCCCGGCCTTGGCGGCGAGCTCCTTGACCGCATCCATGAACGGCAGGCCGTCTCGGCGATGCGCTGGTCGGTCAGCTGCTGCGGAAGCGGATCGCATCGCCATGCGACCGCAGCCGAAGCACTCGCGGATGATCTTCTCTTCGTCAGCTTGATCGTGAAGCTCGGCGTCTTCTCGTCGCGCTGGAACGGGCAGCACGGCCTTGAACTCGGCCTGCGCGGATCATCGCTCTTGACCGAGGGCGAAATGACTGCCGAGCGTCGCCAAAGCGCCGCGCGCGCAGCTCGTCCAGCCATTGCGGTGACAGCGACATCGACTCACTTTGTGCAGGGTGTGGTGTTCCCGCAAGCGCGGGAGCCGGACTTATCCACAGCAGAGGCTAAACCAGCATCTCCCGGACCAGCCCGCTCGCCCGCGCGGGCTCGATCTTTCCGGCGTGGCGGGCTTTCACCTCGGCCATCACTCGGCCCATGTCCTTGATGCTCGATGCGCCCGTCTCGGCGATGATCGACTGGATCGCGGCGCGGGCTTCGTCGTCGCTGAGCTGCTGCGGCGCTCGATCGTTCGGCGATCTCCACCTCCTCGGCCGCGGCGCGGTCCTCGCGCCCGGCCTTGCGGTAGATTTCGGCGGAGTGGATGCGCCGCTGCTTGATCATCTTCTGGAGGACGCGCGGTGACCAGCTGGTCGTCGTCGGCGGGAGCGCCGCCGGTGCGCGCATGTCGCGGTTCAGCCTGCGCCGACGGCAAGTTCGACGTCGAGGCCGCTCATGCCAGCGCGGCCGATGTCGGCGATCATCGCTCTTCGGAAACCGCCAGCCCTAGCCGCGCAATTCGACCGGCCGCAACAGCCTTAGCCAAAGAGCCTTAGGACATTGCTGCTTCGCCGGGAAGGCTCCTTATCGCCATGGCCCATGAGCCGGCGCACTCCGCCCGACCCCGCAGCCCCGCCCGCGGGCGCAACGGAGTCGTGGTGCGCCGACGGCCGGACTGGGGCATCCTGAGCCGAAGGCGAAGCGGTCGGCTGTGCTTCAATACCGCGATGACGTCGATACCAGGAGGTGATGACCGACCCGTCCATCGTCGCCCGTCGCCTTCATCCCGGCACATCGGCAACGTCGGCGCCAACGACGAGGACAACGCACGCCCACGCGCGGCGCCATCGTTCGCGAGGCCGTGACCGAGCCGCAATTCAAGCCAGGGCTTTGGCGAGTGGATGCCCGGATCGGCATCGCCGTCGACACGCGCGCGCTGACCCGGCTGGTGCGCGCAAAGCGCCCGTCGACGTCGATCGCAATCGGCCGATTGGCCAGGCCTCCGACCGCCGACGGCAAGTTGCGCCTCGAGGCGCTTCGCCCTTCGACTTCCCTCACGTTGCGGATACCACATCCGCTCATTGGCCAGGACCTTCGAGCCGGCTGAATCTCCAGGCTTGTCGAAGTCCCGGCTCAAGGCTGAGCCGGAGGGAAGTGGCGCCTCTCCATCCTGAGCCGAAGCCAGGACGCGCGCGGGTGACGATCGCAGCCCGCCGGCGGAGCGCTTCGTTCGACGAGGTCATCGCGCACGCTCACGACGGCTTCTGGGTCGCACGGCCGTCGGGCGAACCCGGAAGCGACCGGCGCGCGGGTGCAATTCCGTGACCGGCAGATGCACGACCGACGGCTTCTTCCTGTCGAACGGCCCGGGCAAAGGCCCCTGTTCGGCATCTGCCTCGGCCGTTCCAGCTGCTCGCGCTTGCGGGCGGTCGGCGGACGACCAAGATGTTCCAGGGCCATCGCGGCGCCAACCACCCGGTCAAAGGCTTGCCGACGGGCGGTCGGATCACGAGCATGAACCACGGCTTCGCGGTCGAGCGCGCGGGATTGCCGGACAATGTGCGCGAGACCCACGTGAGCCTGTTCGACGGGAGCAATTGCGGGATCGAGCTGACCGACGCTCCTGCGTTCAGCGTCCAGTACCACCCGGAGGCGAGCCCGGGGCCGCAGGACAGCTTCTATCTGTTCGAGAAGTTCGTCGGGGCGATGCGGTGGGGCGCTGATCTCGTCGCCGCGCTCGCGCTCTCCGCCTGCGCGACGGTGCCCGCGCCGCCGGCGCGATCCTAGCGAGGAGGAGCTCAACGCGGTCGGCCGCTCGTGCGGTCTGGTCGCTCGGCGAGCTGTTCCAGGACGAAAGCGAGAAAAAGCTGCTGTTCTTC
Organism: Sphingomicrobium sp.; assembly: GCA_030447545.1. Lineage (GTDB taxonomy): Bacteria > Pseudomonadota > Alphaproteobacteria > Sphingomonadales > Sphingomonadaceae > Sphingomicrobium. The sequence continues at coordinate 75,015 of JAUJOV010000002.1, forward strand.
TTCAGGGTCGCGCCGACCTCCGAGGAGCGCGCGTGCGTCGAAGCGCTGGGCGCGCAAGAACAGATCGCCCGGTGATCGTCGAAGCAATGAACGAGCCGATCAGCTGATGCCCAGGCGCACCGACATCTCCTCCATCCTGATCATCGGCGCGGGGCCGATCGTCATCGGCCAGGCGGCCGAGTTCGACTATTCGGGCTCGCAGGCAGTCAAGGCGCTCAAGGAGGAGGGCTGCATCGGTCATCATCGTCAATTCGAACCCGGCGACGATCATGACCGACCCGGACATGGCCGACGACCTACATCGAGCCGATCACGCCCGAGTTCGTCGCCAAGATCATCGAAGGAGCGGCCGGACGCGATCCTGCCGACCATGGGCGGGCGCAGACCGCGCTCAACACCGCTCTGACGCTCAACCGCACCGGGTGCTCAAGCAATATGAGGGCGCTGTCCAGCTGATCGGCGCCCAGGCCGAGGCGATCGACAAGGCCGAGGACCGCGAGAAGTTCAAGGCGGCGATGGACCGCATCGGGCTCGAAAGCGCCCGTTCCAGAATCGCCCACAGCCTCGAGGACGCGGTGGCGCTGCTCGAGGTCACCGGGCTTCCGCGATCATCCGCCATCGAGCTTCACGCTCGGCGGCACGGGCGGCGGGGTCGCCTACAACCGCGAGGAGTTCGAGGCGATCGTGCGCGGCGGGCTCGAGGCGAGCCCAACCACCGAGGTCCTGGTCGAGGAGTCCCTCCTCGGCTGGAAGGAATATGAGATGGAGGTCGTTCGCGACCGCAACGACAATGCGATCATCGTCTGCTCGATCGAGAATGTCGACCCGATGGGCGTCCATACGGGCGACTCGATCACGGTGGCTCCGGCGCTGACGCTGACCGACAAGGAATATCAGCGCATGCGCTCGGCATCGATTGCGGTGTTGAGGGAAATCGGCGTCGAAACAGGCGGTTCCAACGTCCAGTTCGCAGTCGATCGCAAGACCGGCCGGATGCTGGTGATCGAGATGAACCCGCGGGTCTCGCGCTCCTCGGCGCTCGCGTCCAAGGCGACCGGCTTTCCAATCGCCCGGGTCGCGGCCAAGCTCGCGGTCGGCTACACGCTCGACGAGATCGCCAACGACATCACCGGCGGGGCAACGCCGGCGAGCTTCGAGCCGACCATCGACTATGTCGTGACCAAGATCCCGCGCTTCGCGTTCGAGAAGTTCGCGGGCTCGAAGCCTTGCTGTCGACCTCGATGAAGTCGGTCGGCGAAGTGATGGCGATCGGCCGATCCTTCGCCGAAAGCCTGCAAAAGGCGCTTCGCGGGCTCGAGACCGGCTTGACGGGGCTCGACCGCGTGCGCGAGCTCGAGGGCGCCGACCCGTCCGCGATCGAAAACTGGCTCGCGCGTGCCACGCCCAACCGGCTGCTGGTCGCCGCCGAGGCGCTTCGCCATGGCTTCACGGTCGAACGGGTCAATGCCATCGCCCACTACGACCCCTGGTTCCTCGAGCGGCTGAAGGAGATCGTCGAGGCCGAGGAGCAGGTCCGCGCCCAGGGCCTGCCGCGCGATGCCGCGGAGATGCGGCGGTTGAAGGCGATGGGCTTCTCCGACTCGCGCCTGGCCGAGCTCGCGCTGCGATCGGTGCACATGGACCGGACGATGGGCGAGGCGGTCGCAGCGGGCGGATCGGGCGTGGTCCACAGCGCGGTTCGCGCGATCAGCGGCGGAGTGACCGAGGCGGAGGTCCGCAAGCACCGGCTTCGGCTGGGAATCCGTCCCGTGTTCAAGCGCATCGACAGCTGCGCCGCGGAGTTCGACGCTCCGACGGCCTATCTTTATTCGACCTACGAGGCGCCTTTGTTTGGCGAGCCCGAGGACGAGGCCGGGGTCGAGGATGCTCGCAAGGTGATCATCCTGGGTGGCGGGCCGAACCGGATAGGGCAGGGGATCGAGTTCGACTATTGCTGTTGCCACGCGGCCTTCGCGCTGGGCGGGACAAGGGGCGGGGAGGCCGGCGCCGGTTTCCAGACCATCATGGTCAACTGCAACCCCGAGACGGTCTCGACCGACCCCGACACCTCCGACCGGCTCTATTTCGAGCCGCTGACCACCGAGGACGTGCTCGAGATCGTCCGGCGCGAGAGCGAGACGGGCGAGCTGTTGGGCGTCGTCGTCCAGCTCGGCGGCCAGACGCCATTGAAGCTCGCGGCGGACCTCGCTTCGGCGGGAGTGCCGATCCTCGGCACCAAGCCGGATTCGATCGACCTCGCCGAGGACCGCGAGCGCTTCGCGCGGCTGGTCGAGCGGCTGGGCTTGAGGCAGCCCGAGAACGGCCTTGCGCGCAGCCGGGCCGAAGCGCTGCAGGTCGCCCAGCGGATCGGCTATCCGGTGCTCCTGCGCCCGTCCTACGTGCTCGGCGGGCGCGGCATGGAGGTGGTGGACGGCCCCGCGCAGCTCGACCATTACATCGCGACCGCAGTCGCCGTTTCGGGATCGAGCCCGGTGCTGATCGACCGCTATCTGCGCGACGCGATCGAGGTCGACGTCGACGCGATCTGCGACGGCACCGACGTCGCGGTGTGCGGGATCCTCGAGCATATCGAGGAGGCGGGGGTGCATTCGGGCGACAGCGCCTGCTCGATCCCGCCGCACAGCCTGTCGGACGAGCTGGTCGCGGAGATCGAGCGCCAGACCCGCGAGCTTGCGCTAGCGCTCGGCGTTAAGGGCCTGATGAACGTGCAGTTCGCGGTTCAGGACCAGCGCGTCTACCTGATCGAGGTGAACCCGCGCGCAAGCCGCACCGTGCCGTTCGTCGCCAAGGCCATCGGCCGCCCGATCGCCAAGATCGCCGCACGAGTGATGGCCGGCGAGCGGCTGGCGGACCTCGGCCCGATTGACCGAGACGTCGCGCACATTGCGGTCAAGGCGCCCGTGTTCCCCTTCGCGCGCTTCCCGGGCTCGGACCCGGTGCTCGGACCGGAAATGAAGAGCACCGGCGAAGTCATGGGAATCGATGGCGATTTCAATCTCGGTTTCGGCAAGGCGCTGATCGGCTCGGGGATGCGCCTGCCCGACGGCGGCACGGCCTTCGTGTCGGTCAAGGATGCCGACAAGGACAATATCGTGCCCGCGGTGGAGAAGCTTCTCGAGCTTGGCTTTGCGATCATCGCCACGGGCGGGACCGCGGCTCATCTGTCCGGCCTCGGACTGCCCGTCAGCCAGGTCAACAAGGTCGCCCAGGGCCGGCCCCATATCGTCGACCGGCTGACGGACGGCGAGGTGCAGCTGGTGTTCAACACGACCGAAGGCTGGCAGTCGTTGAAGGACAGCCATTCGATCCGCGCGACCGCGCTGGCCCGCAAAGTTCCCTATTTCACCACTGCCGCCGGAAGCCTTGCCGCCGCGCATGCGATCGAGGCGCTGCGGGGGCGGGCGCTTGAAGTGCGCTCGCTCCAGTCCTATTATTCCGCGTCCGTAAACTAGAACTCTCCAGACAATCCGCCTCGCAGCAGCGAACCCTCGACAGGGCGCGTGGGGCGGCGTTTTGAAGAACAGAAAGGGCCGAATTTCATGGCGAGTGGCGACAAGGTGCCGATGCTGGCGGAGGGCCACCGCAAGCTCACCGACCAGGTGCGCCATCTGAAGATGGTCGAACGGCCGTCGATCGTTGAGGCGATCGAGGCGGCGCGGGCCCACGGCGACCTTTCGGAGAATGCCGAATATCATGCGGCCAAGGAGCGCCAGGGCCATGTCGAGGCGACCATCGCCGACATCGAGGACCAGCTCAGCCGAGCGATGGTGATCGACCCGACGACTTTGTCGGGCGACAAGGTGGTGTTCGGAGCGACCGTGACGCTGGTCGACGAGGACGACAAGAAGGTAAAGTACCAGCTCGTCGGGCAGGTCGAGGCCGATGCCAAGGACGGCCGGATCAGCTATAATTCGCCGCTCGGCCGGGCGCTGATCGGCCGCCGCAAGGGCGACGAGGTCGAGGTCTCGACGCCGTCGGGCGACCGCTATTACGAGATCAAGAAAGTCGAGTTCCTCTAGGCGTGCGCTTCCTGCGCACCGCGACCGGCGCGATCGCGCTTCTGACGGCGCTCGCCTGGCTGCTGGTCGCGGTGATCGGCGCCGATGAGCGCGCGGCGGTGGTGATGGGCGTGGTCCCGGCGCGCCTGAGCGGCCTGATCGACATCGCCCCGGCAGTGCCCGCCTGGCTCACTCCGCTCAGTGCGACGCTCGTCCATGGCGGAATCCTCCACGTCGCGCTCAACCTGCTGATGCTGGTGTGGTGCGGTCATCTGGTCGAGCGAGTGCTTGGGCCCTCGGCGCTGGTCCTGATCTACCTCGTCGGCGCTTTTGCTGCGGCCATCGCCCAGTGGGCGGTGGCGCCGGTCTCGCCGACGCCGATGATCGGCGCGAGCGGCGCGATCAGCGCGGTGATCGGCGCCTTCGCGCTGAGCTTCGGGCAGCAGAAGAGGATCGTTCGCTCTCCGCGCCTCAACCGCGCGCTCAACGCCTTGTGGCTGCTCGCCGCCTGGGTGGTGCTTCAGGTGATGATCGGAATGCTCGCCGGGGCCCAGGGCTATCTGCTCGCGACCCCGGCGCATATCGGCGGCTTCCTCGCCGGCCTGCTGCTTCAGCGGCCGCTTCTGCTGTGGCGGTATTGGGGGGCCTAAGCGGCCGAGACGGTCCCGATGTCGCTTTCGGGCTCGAGCAGCCGGTGAAGGTGGACGACGACATATTTCATTTCGGCATCGTCGACCGTGCGCTGGGCGCGCGAGCGCCAGGCGTCCTCGGCGTCGGCATAGCTTTCGAACAGGCCGACGAAGTCGATCTCGTCGAGGTTGACGAAATCGAGCCCGCGCGGGTCCCTGACGCGCCCGCCGAACACCAGGTGGAGCTTGCTCATCGGCGGCTCACTCGCCCTTCACATTTGCCGTCGCCGCCTTGGCCGATGCGCGCGCGGCATCTCCCGCGCTTTCGAAGATCGAGCGGATCGTGTCGGCGCCGCGATCAGCCGTCAGTCCGAGCTCCTCGAGCCGCTCGCGCCCTGCCTGCCTGGCCGCCTGGGCAGCCGAACGCGCAGTGTCGCTGACCCGGTCGGTGACCGGGCGAAGAAGCCGCGATTCGGCGTCCGTGCGCGGCAGCAGCGCAGCGATCAGCGCCCCGGCCGCAATCCCGCCGGCAAGCGCGATCAGCGGCGCATCGTCGATCGCCTCGACCCCGCGCCGGCGGGCGTCCGAAACGCCGCTTCGAGCGTCGTCATAGGCTGAGGCCGCCCGCTGCCGGATCTTGGCCGAGCCGCGGCCGGTCTGCCCCGTCGATCGATTGTTTCTGCTGTCGGTCATTCTTCTGTCTCCGTCTGTTCTGGTGGCTTTTTCCGGCGCGTATTTGCGCGATCCTTGCTCGACATGCCGTCGATCATCTTGTCCGCGAGGTCCTTGAGCGGCTCGCGCGCAAGGTACAGGCCGATTGCGGCAACCACGCTCGTCGCGGACAGCGGGCGGCTGCGCACTACGTCGACCGCATTTTCGGCAAGGTCCGCGCCTTTGTCCTTGGCGCCTTCCCAGGCGCCCCGAGCGAGCGTTCGCGGGCTCAGCCGCTCCTGCAGACGGTGCGCGCTCTGCATCACCCGAGCGCGAGCCCGCTCGGCCTCGATCCTCGCCGCGGTCACTTGCGGAGAGTCGTTGCTCATAGATTTTCCTGGAGCTTCTTGACCCCGAGCCAGGCGAGACCGCCCGACAGGCCAGCGAAGATCAGGAACGCCGCTAGGCCGGCGCCGAGCGGCCCGATGAACCGCACAAGCGCGAGCGCGACCCCGACCGCGAGCACGTTGATCGCCCCTTGCAGGACGAGGAACGCGGCGACGAACAGGATCGCCGGCACCTTGACGGCATCCGCCTTGGCGCTCGCGATCGCCTTGGCCAGCCCGAGCTCCGCTCGAGCGTAGGCCTTGCCGTCCTCGATCAGCTCGTGGACCAGCTCGCCGACAGGGCGCTCTTCATCCCCGGGCAGGGGCGCGGCGGAAGGATCGTCGGTCGGCTTCAACACTCAATGGCTCCGCTGGCGCTCAGGCCCGGCGTTTGGAGTCGCCGTCGTCGTCGCGCTCGCTGCTGAGGCCGCTCTTGATCAGCCGCGCCACCGCGAAGCCGACGATCGCAGCGCCGGCGAGCGCGACCCCGGGGCTCTTGCGAACGAAGTTGCGCGTGTCGTCGATCAGCTCGTCGGCGTCCTTCGAGGCGATGCTGTTGGCGGTGCTTTCGATCGCGTCGGCAGCGCGGCGCGCATAATCGCCGAACTCGGGGCCGAGCCGCTCCTCGAGCCCCTCGGCAGTGTCGCCGACCAGCTTGCCGACATTGGCCAGCGCTTCGGCCGAGCGCTCGAGCCCCTGGCCGACGAGCCCGCGGGCCTTGTCCGCCGCCTGGTCGCTGAGCTTCCCGCCGCCGGCGCGGAGCTGCCCGGCAATTCCGCTTTGGGAAGCGCCACTGCCGGGCGTGCCTTCGGTCGTGACGATCGTCGTCTCGGTCACGACAAGCACGTCCTCGCCGCCGCCTTCGCTTCCTGCACCCGCGCCGCTCGCTGCGCCGCCCGCCGCGGGGCCCGAAGTCGGGTTTGAAGCGCCGGTGATGATGCTGTCCGTGCCCTCGGGCAGGCCGCTCCTGTTGTCGCCCATTTGAAGTCCTCCTTTTCGGATTCAAACCCTGCAGCCCGAGGCTCGTTCCGGTGTGAGGGGTGAAAGTTGCACGCCCCGACGCTGGGCCTATACGCGCTCGCATCCACAACATTGTTACGTTTGCGGGAAGAAAGAAGGCCATGACCGCCATCATCGACGTCCACGCGCGCCAGATCCTCGACAGCCGCGGCAATCCGACGGTGGAGGTCGACGTCACGCTCGAGGACGGAAGCATGGGCCGAGCGGCGGTCCCGTCGGGCGCATCGACCGGCGCTCACGAGGCGGTCGAGCTTCGCGACGGCGACAAGACTCGCTGGGGCGGCAAGGGCGTCGGCAAGGCGGTCGACGCGGTCAACGGCGAGATTGCGCAGGCCGTGATCGGCCGCGACGCCGAGGACCAGAGCGAGCTCGACGCGGCGCTGATCGCGCTCGACGGGAGCGAGAACAAGGGCCGGCTCGGAGCCAACGCCATCCTCGGCGTCAGCCTTGCCGCGGCGAAGGCGGCCGCGGATGCGTTGGGCGTTCCGCTCTATCGTTACGTCGGCGGAGTCTCGGCCGATTTGCTGCCCGTGCCGATGATGAACATCCTCAACGGGGGGGTGCACGCCGACAATCCGATCGACATCCAGGAATTCATGGTGATGCCAGTCGGAGCGGCCAGCTTCTCCGAAGGCCTGCGCTGCGGGGCGGAGATTTTCCACCGGCTCAAGGCGGGGCTCGCCGAGGTCGGGCTTTCCACGTCGGTCGGCGACGAGGGCGGCTTTGCGCCGAACATCTCCTCGGCGCGCGAGGCGCTCGAGTTCATCCTGCGCGCGGTCGAGGGCGCAGGCTACCGCCCCGGCGAGGACGTGCTGATCGCGCTCGACCCGGCCGCGACCGAGTTCTTCGCCAACGATCGCTACGAGCTTGCAGGCGAGGGCAAAAGCCTCACGCCGGTCGAGATGGCCGACTATTACACCGGGCTTGCGGGTGCCTTTCCGATCGCCTCGATCGAGGACGGCATGGCCGAGGACGACATGACCGGGTGGAAGGCAATCACCGAGCGGCTCGGCAACCGCATCCAGCTGGTCGGCGACGATCTGTTCGTCACCAATGTCCGCCGCCTTCGCGAGGGCGTGGCGAACGGCATCGCCAATTCGATCCTGATCAAGGTCAACCAGATCGGCACTCTGACCGAGACGATCGAGGCGGTGCAGTTCGCCCAGACCAACGGCTATACCGCGGTCATGTCGCACCGGTCGGGCGAGACCGAGGATTCGACCATCGCCGACCTCGCGGTTGCGCTCGGCTGCGGGCAGATCAAGACCGGGAGCCTCGCGCGGTCGGACCGCACCGCCAAGTACAACCAGCTGCTGCGCATTGAGGAGGAGCTTGGCGGCATGGCGCGCTACCCGGGAGTGGCGGCGCTCAAGGCCTATCGGCCGTAGTTCCCCCTCCGTCACGCTGCGCGTGACACCTCCCCCTGAGGGAAGGATTTGGTAGGGCGTGCAGGCTCGGTCACTAATCCTCCCCCTCGGGGGAGGTGGCAGCCCGAAGGGCTGACGGAGGGGCAGTGGAGCTGACCGGGCCGAAAGAGACGATCGCGCGCGCCCGGCAGTTGCGGGCCACAATGTCGCTGCCGGAGCGCATTCTCTGGCGAGGCTGCGCAAGAAGCAGATCGGCCTGCGCTTCCGCAAGCAGCATCCGGCCGGCCGCTATGTGCTCGACTTTTGATGCCACGAGGCACGGCTTTGCGTGGAAGTGGACGGCGGATCGCACGACTTCACGGCTGCTCGTGATGAGCGGCGCGACAGGTGGCTGGCGCGGCAGGGGGTACGTACCTTGCGCATCCCAGCGGACGACGTGCTTGGCAGCCTTGAGAGGGCGATCCAGCATATTCTGGCTAGCGCGAATGCCCCCTCCGTCACGCTGCGCGTGCCTCCCTGAGGGGGAGGATTGATAAGCAATCCACAGCTTTATCCACCAACTTGTTCTTTTTGCTTGCGTTGCCGCCTCCTTCGTGATTCCTTGAGAGCCGTGGGTGGGACCAGGCGCAGTTTCGGGCTTATTCGTCGGTCGTTCTGGCCGGCGCTGGCGTTGCTCGTCGTCGGCAACTTCGCCGGCTATGCGGTTGCCGGGCCGAATGGATTGCTCGCTTGGGGCGGCTATCATCGCAGCCTCCAGGAACGCAAAGCCGAGCTTGCCACGCTCGAAGCGGAGAAGCAGCAGCTGAGGCACCGCTCGGCGCTTCTCGACCCGCGCAAGGCCGACCCCGACATGGCGGAAGAGCTGGTCCGCCGCGACCTCGGGCTCGTTCGGCCGGACGAGGTGATCGTCCCGCTCGACTGACGCGTGCCCGCCCGGATTTTCTCGCCCGCCGGGAACCTTGCCACCCAAGGCGCGTCGCTCCATAGAGCCGGCGCTTTTCACATGTGAAGAGAGAGACCGTGGCGAGAACCGCCAAACAGGCTCCTGCTTCGTCAGAGCCGCCGATCCCCAACCGGGAACGCCCGCCCGAGCCGAAACGCTACGAGCCCTCGCGCGACGAGTTGCTTCGCTTCTACCGTGAAATGCTTCTGATCCGCCGCTTCGAGGAGCGCGCCGGCCAGCTCTACGGCCTCGGGCTGATCGGGGGCTTCTGCCACCTCTACATCGGCCAGGAGGCGGTCGCGGTCGGCCTGCAGTCGGCGATGACCGTCGCCAAGGACAGCGTGATCACCGGCTATCGCGATCATGGGCACATGCTCGCCTATGGCATCGACCCCAAGGTGATCATGGCCGAGCTGACCGGCCGAGCCGCCGGGATCTCCAAGGGCAAGGGCGGCTCGATGCACATGTTCAGCGTCGAGCACGGCTTCTACGGCGGACACGGCATCGTCGGGGCTCAGGTGCCGCTCGGCACCGGCCTTGCGTTCAAGCACAAATATTCGGGCGATGGCGGCGTGTGCCTGAGCTATTTCGGCGACGGAGCGGCGAACCAGGGCCAGGTGTACGAGGCGTTCAACATGGCTCGGCTGTGGAACCTGCCGGTCATCTACGCGATCGAGAACAACAAATATGCGATGGGCACGAGCGTCGAGCGCTCGCACTCCGAGCCTTTGCTCTACCGCCGCGGCGAAAGCTTCCGGATTCCGGGTATCCAAGTGGACGGGATGGACGTGCTTGCCGTGCGCGGAGCGGCCGAAGTCGCGCTCGACTGGACTCGCAGCGGCAAGGGCCCGATCATCATCGAGTTCCTGACCTATCGCTATCGCGGCCATTCGATGTCGGACCCCGCGCGCTATCGCTCGCGCGAGGAAGTGCAGGGCTATCGCGAGGGGCGCGACCCGATCGAACATGCCGCCAGGGACCTCGAGGCACTGGGGGTCGGCGCCGACGAGCTCAAGGCGATCGACAAGGAAATCAAGGACATCGTCGTTCAGGCTGCGAAGTTTGCTGAAGACGCTCCGGAGCCGCCGAGTCCGAGCTCGGCACCGACGTGCTGGTCGGGAGCTACTGATGGCGACCGAATTGAAGATGCCGGCGCTGTCGCCGACCATGGAGGAAGGCACGCTGGCCAAGTGGCTGGTCAAGGAAGGCGACGAGGTGAAGTCGGGCGACGTGCTCGCCGAGATCGAGACCGACAAGGCGACGATGGAGTTCGAGGCGGTCGACGAGGGCAAGATCGCCAAGATCCTGGTCGCGGAAGGCACTGACGGAGTGAAGGTCGGCCAGCCGATCGCGCTTCTCGCCGCCGACGGCGAGCAGGTGAGCGACGGCGGCGCCACCGCTTCCGCCGAAGCTTCGCCGCAAGCCGAAGAACCGACGCCGACCCCTTCGGACCAGAAGACCGAATTAACCGCCATCGAGACCGCGGATGCGCAGCGTGAGCCGGAGACCGGCACCGCCCAGCTCGCCGGTGCGGCAACGCAGGCTTCGGACCCGGACGTGCCGGAAGGCACCGCGCTGATCAGCACGACGGTCCGCGAGGCGCTGCGCGACGCCATGGCCGAGGAGATGCGCCGCGACGAACGCGTGTTCGTGATCGGCGAGGAGGTCGCCGAGTACCAGGGCGCCTACAAGGTCACTCAGGGCCTGCTCGACGCGTTCGGCCCAGCGCGCGTGGTTGACACTCCGATCACCGAATATGGCTTTGCCGGGCTCGGCACCGGAGCCGCGATGGGCGGCCTTAGGCCGATCGTCGAGTTCATGACCTTCAATTTCGCGATGCAGGCGATCGACCACATCATCAATTCGGCCGCCAAGACCAACTATATGTCGGGCGGACAGATGCGCTGCCCGATCGTGTTCCGCGGGCCTAACGGCGCGGCCTCGCGCGTAGGCGCTCAGCACAGCCAGAATTACGCGCCGTGGTACGCGAGCGTTCCGGGCCTGGTGGTGATCGCGCCGTACAGCGCGGCCGACGCCAAGGGGCTGCTGAAGGCGGCGATCCGAAGCGAGGATCCGGTCGTGTTCCTGGAGAACGAACTGCTCTACGGACAGAGCTTCGAAGTCCCGCAGATCGACGATTACCTGCTTCCCATCGGCAAGGCGCGGGTGGTGTGGCCGGGCAGGGACGTGACTCTGGTCAGCTATTCGATCGGCGTCGGAGTGGCGCTCGAGGCGGCGCAGCAGCTTGCCGGCGAGGGTATCGAGGCGGAGGTGATCGACCTGCGCACGCTTCGCCCGCTCGACACGGCGACGGTGCTCGAAAGCCTGAAGCGCACCAACCGGATGGTGGTGGTGGAGGAGGGCTGGCCGACCTGCTCGATCAGCTCGGAAATCATCGCCGTCGCCATGACCGAAGGCTTCGACGACCTCGACGCGCCGGTGCTTCGAGTGACCGACGCGGACGTGCCTCTGCCCTATGCTGCGAACCTCGAGAAGCTCGCGCTGATCAAGGCCGGCGATGTCGTCTCCGCCGCACGAGCCGTCTGCTATCGGTAGCGACGAGCTGGCGGCAGCGATCGGCGCCGACCGGGCGCTGATGCTTCAGCAGGTTCGTGCCGACATCAGGCCCGCGTTCGAGGCGCTGTGGGCGATCGACGCGGCAATGGCCGACGTGGTCGCGCGAGCGACCCAGCCGGCATTGGGCGCGATCAAGCTCGCCTGGTGGCGCGAGCAGCTCGAGGCGCTCGACAGCGGCGCTCCGCCGGCCGAGCCGAGGCTCGACGCCGCGGCCAGGCACTTGCTTCCCCGCGGGATCAGCGGCGCCGACCTTGCGGGGCTGGAGCCAGGCTGGGCGGCCTTGCTCGACGAGCAAGTCGCTGCCGACCGGATCGCCAAGCGCGGGGCCCTGCTGTTCCGCCTAGCTGCGCGGCTGCTCGGCGGCGAGGACGAAAGGATCGGCGATGCAGGTGCGCTCTACGCGCTGGTCTCGGTCGGTCGCCGGGGAGTGCCCGAGCTCATGACTGTCGCGGCGGAGCCGGCGCGGCGCCTCGCGCGGCACCGCTTTGCGCGCCCGCTTCGCGTGCTCAGCGCGCTTGCCCGGCTTGCGGCGCGGGACCTTGCGAGCGGGGCGCCGTTCGAGCCCGAGGGCACTCCGCCGCGCCTCGCGGCGATGCTCCGGCACCGCTTTAGCGGAGTGGTTACGCGAGGAGATTGACAGCCTCCATCGGGCAGGCGACTTTCCTCGAGCCGAATCTCCTGTTTGAAGGGGGTGCCTCGTGGCGCGTTTCCTCGCCGGGGCTGCGGCCTGTTTCCTGCTCCTGACCGGAGCGTTCCTTCTGTGGCAAAGCCGCGCCGAAGCGCCCGCGCAGCTTGCGCCTCCACCGCCCGCGCGCAAGACCAGCGAGCCCGTCCTCGTCGCCGCAGCGCTGCCCAAGGCGCCCGAGGCGACCCCGAAGACGCGCGAGCAGCTGCGTTTCTCCCGCGCCGATCGCGACGAGAACGGCCGAATCGAGCGCGCCGAGCTGCTCCACCCGAGGCGCTCGTCGTGGGACAAGCTCGACGTCAACGGCAACGGCAGCCTGTCGTTCGAGGAATGGGCGGTGACGACGATCACCAAGTTCAACGGCGCCGATCGGGACCGCTCGGGCTGGCTCACCCCGACCGAATACGCAACCACTGCCGCTCCGCCGCCCAAGAAGAAGAGCTGCAGCTGCTGAGGAACGTCGGGCCTTGTGAACGGCTGCCTGAGCGCTAGAGCGCCGGCCATGAGCCTCAAATCGCTGACCTACACCAGCCTCGCGCGGCTCGACCTTACGGCCGAGGACCTCGAGGCGATTCACCGCACCGCGCGCGAGCTCAACGCTCTCGACGGGATCAGCGGAATGCTCCTGTTCAACGGCACGCATTTCCTGCAGATCATCGAGGGCGCCCCTCACGCGATCGACGAGCTGGTCGAGCGGCTTCGCCGCGACCCGCGCCATTCCGGTCTCGAGATCCGCGACGAGCGCGAGGTCGAACGGCGCAGCTTCCCCGAATGGTCGATGGAGCTCGTCCATGTGAGCGCCAGCTATTTCGAGGCCAAGGACACGGTCGCCGACAAGCTCCCGCCGGACCTCCTGCAGCCGGTCCACGAGCGGGTGCTTCGGATGACCGAGACGATTTCCGGCACCGTCAGCTTCTAGGCGGGCTCCGGCTCGCGCACCGCCTCCAGCCAGCGCGCCAGCGCCTGGCGCGCGCGGTCGGTATAGGCTTTCTTCCGATCCGCCTTTCTCGTGCGCTCGGCAATGGGTGGCATGAGGCCGAAGTTGACGTTCATCGGCTGGAACGTCTCGGCCGCCGCCCCGCCGGTGATGTGCGACAGGAGCGCTCCGATCGCGGTTTCGGCCGGGGGCGGGGCCAGCACCTCGCCCTTGAGCTCCGCCGCCGCGAACCGGGCCGCGATGAGCCCCCACCCTGCGCTTTCGACATAGCCCTCGCAGCCGGTGATCTGGCCGGCGAAGCGGATGTTGGGCCGCGACTTCAGCCGCAGCTCGCGGTCCAGCAGCCGCGGCGAATTGAGAAGCTGTTGCGGTGGATCCCGCCAAGCCGCGCGAAGGCCTGCTCGAGCCTGGGGATGGTGCGGAAGATCCGACCTGCTCGCCGTGCTTCAGCTTGGTCTGGAACCCGACCATGTTCCACAAGGTGCCGAGCCTGTTGTCCTGCCGCAGCTGCACCACCGCATAGGGCCAGCGCCCGGTGCGCGGATCGTCGAGCCCGACCGGCTTCATCGGCCCGTAGCGGAGGTGTCGGGTCCGCGATCGGCCATCACCTCGACCGGCATGCACCCTTCGAAATAGGGCGTGTCCTTTTCCCACTCGTGGAACGGCATCTTCTCGCCGTCGACCAGCGCCTGGACAAAGGCCTCGTACTGCGCCTTGTCGAGCGGGCAGTTGATGTAGTCCTTCCCGCCTTTGTCCCAACGCGCGGCCATCCAGCAGATCGACATGTCGATGCTGTCGCGGTGGACGATCGGGGCGATCGCGTCGAAAAAGGCGAGCGCGTCTTCGCCGGTCTCGGCGGCGATGGCGCTTGCGCCAGCCTGGAACCGGTGAGTGGGCCGGTGGCGATGATCGTCGGGTGGTCGGGAAGCGCGTCGACGCGCTCACGGACGACGGCGACGTTCGGGTGCGCTTCGACCGTCCGCGTGACCTGCGCGGCGAAGCCGTCGCGATCGACCGCCAGCGCCGAGCCTGCGGGCACGCGGTGAGCATCGGCGGCGCGCATCACCAGCGAGCCCAGCGCCCGCATCTCCTGGTGGAGCAGCCCCACCGCATTGTGCTCGGCATCGTCCGGAACGGAAGCTGTTCGAGCACACCATCTCGGCAAGCCGGTCGGTTTCATGCGCAGGCGTGCTGTCGCCCCCGCCGCGCATTTCGCTGAGGCGCACGCGAAGACCGGCTTCTGCCAGCTGCCAGGTCGCTTCCGATCCAGCCAGTCCGCCGCCGATAGTGTGGATGTCGAAGGTCATTCCTCTCCTCGCAATGACCCAGCGGCGGCGCTCGGTTCCAGTGCGCATGCGCATCTTCACCATCGGCTATGAAGGCACGACCGTCGGCGAGTTCCTCGCCGCGCTCCAGCAGGCCGGCGTCGAGCGGCTGATCGACGTGCGCGCCGTGCCCAACTCGCGCCGGCCCGGCTTTCTCCAAGAGCCCGCTTCGGGGCGCGCTTGGCGAAGAGCGCATCGAATATGTCCACCTGCGCGCGCTCGGCACTCCCGCCGAGGGCGGGCGGCGGCGAGGGCAGGGCGGATCGACGATCTGATCCGCATCTACATGGGCCAGCTCGAGCTTCCCGAAGCCATGGCCCAGGCTGCGCAGATGCTCGAGCTTGCGGCCGAGAAGCCAAGCGCCCTGCTGTGCTACGAACGCCAGCCTGAGCACTGCCACCGAACGCTGCTGCTCGACGCCGTCGCGCCGGACGCGCAAGTGGTGCATGTGTTCGACTGAGGAGCCCGAGGATCCTCAGGGCAGGTCGTTCGAAATGGCTTCTGGCCGCGCTTGCCCTCGCCTCGGCAAGCCCGGCGGCGCAGGGGACCGCCCAGCCTTCCTGTCCGGGCGTCGCGGGCGCCGGCGTTCCACTCGCCAATCTCGGCGCGCAGGGACCGCACCTGCTGCTCGACGAGGACTTCCCGGACCCGTTCGTCGCCCGCTTCGGCGGCACCACCTTTGCGTATGCAACCGGCGTCAGGGGCATGAACGTCCAGGCGATCCGCTCGAGCGGCTTCACCGGCTGGAGTGCTCCTGCCGAAGTGCTTCCGGCGGCCAACTTCCCGCGCTGGGTCGACGTGAAGCACCCGCAGGTCTGGGCGCCCGAAGTGTACCAGATCGCCGGCCGCTATGTGCTCTACTTCAACGCTCGTCATTCGGTATTCCAGCGGACCGAGACCCCGCCCGACGGCCCGCGAGTGATGCAGCGCCAATGCCTCGGAGTGGCAGTCGCCGACACTCCGCGGGGCCCGTTCCGAGGGATCGACGCGCCGCTCGTCTGCGCCGAGTTCGCCGAGGGCGCGATCGACGCCAACGTCCTCAAGGAGGGCGACCAGCTGTACCTCTACTACAAGCAGGATTCGAACTGCTGCAGCGAGCGCTCGGCGATCCACGTCCAGGGGCTGAGCAGCGACGGGCTCGCGACCGTGGGCAGCCCCGTCCAGCTGCTCGCCAACATGGATTCACCGGGCAAGCAGGACGACTGGGAATGGCGCGTGGTCGAAGCGCCGACCATGGTGAAGCGGGCGGGCCGCTACTTCCTGTTCTACTCGGGTAATTTCTTCGGTAACAAGAATTACTCGGTCGCCTATTTGAAGTGCGCGAGCCCGCGGGGGCCGTGCGACGATCCCGGGGAAAACCCCATATTGTGGTCGCACAAGGAAACTCTGCTGCTCGGCCCCGGCCACCAGGCGATCCTCGACCATCAGGGCCGCACCTACGCCTTCTTCCACGGCTGGAACCGCGACCCCGACGGGCGGCTCAACGAGACGTTCAAGCGCTGCATGTACGTGGGCCGAGTCGATTGGCGGCACGATCCGCGCGACGGGGGCGAGATGCCGATCATCGTCGGGGGCGAGCCCAAGGTGATGCCGGTCGACTGAGCGCCACTTGACGGCGAGGGGCCGCTGGTGTGGCATCCGGCGCGAGACCGGAGCGGAGGCGGACGCGATGAAATGGCGCTTGATGGCGGCACTGGCGGGCGTGGGCGCCGCGGCGAGCGGGGCAGGCGCCCAGGCGCCGGAGACCGTTGCGCTGGTCGGAGCGAGCATCGTCGATGGAAACGGCGGCCAGCCGATCGCCGACGGAGTCGTCGTGCTTCAGGGCGACAGGATTCTTGCGGTGGGTCCGCGCTCCTCCACGACCGTGCCCGCGGGCGCACGCCGCGTCGACGTGACGGGCAAGTGGATCACCCCGGGCCTGATCGACGCCCACGTCCATTTCTTCCAGTCGGGCGGCCTCTACACCCGCCCGGACGCGATCGATCTGAGGACCGTCATGCCCTACGCGCAGGACCTCGCCCGGTCCAAGGCGCGCCTCGACGACACGTTCGCGCGCTACCTTGCGAGCGGAGTGACCACGGTCGTGGACGCGGGCGGGCCGATGTGGAACTTCGAGCTTCGCCGCAGGGCCAACGCCAGTCCGCGAGCGCCGCGCGTTGCCGCCGCGGGACCGCTGATCGCGACCGAGCCGACCGAGCGCCAGAAGCGCCTCGACCTTGGCGACCCGCCGATCATCTCCGCCGCCGACGCCGCGCACGCTCGGCGTCTCGCGCGGGCGCAACTCGCGCACAGGCCCGACTTCATCAAGATCTGGGGGATCGGCCGCGGCCCCGCCGGCGCGGCGCGAGTGAGGGACATCACTCGAGCCGTGGCCGAGGTCGCGCACCCGGCGGAGATCAGGGTCGCGGTGCATGCGACCAACCTCGCGACCGCTCAGGCAGCCGTCGCGGGGGGTGCGGACATCCTCGTCCACAGCGTCGATGATGCGCCGCTTCCCGACAGCTTCATCGGCCAGCTGAAGGAGCGGGGGGTCGTCTATGTTTCGACCGCGATGGTCCGCGAAGGCTATAGCGATGCGCTCGCAGGCCGTCCCGAGCTGACGAGCATCGAGCGGCGGCTCGGCGCACCGGACATCATTGCCTCGCTCTATGAAGCGCCCGCGCCGCTGGTTGCGGATGCAGCCGAGCGAAGGGCGCCCAACCCGCTGCCGCAGGTGCTTGCCAATACCAAGATGCTGGTCGCGGCGGGCGGGCGGCTCGCGGCGGGCACCGACGCCGGCAACATCGGCACGCTGCATGGGCCCGCGATCCACCGCGAGCTGCAGCTGCTGTCGCGCGCGGGGCTTACTCCGGGCCAGGCGCTCACGGCCGCCACGCGCGACGCGGCCTTCGCCTTTTCGCCGCGGCCCGACGTGGGCCTGGTCGCTCCGGGCTACCGCGCGGACCTGCTGGTGCTCGACGCCGATCCGCTGCAGTCGGTCGGCAACCTCGGGCGCATTGCCGTGGTCTGGTCGAAGGGCCGCGCGTTCGATCCCGCGACCCTGGTGCCGGCGACGCCCGAGTCGGTGGTCGAGCTCCAGCTGCAGCGCTACAACGCGCACGACGTTGAAGGCTTCGCCGCCACCTATGCGCAGGACGTGGAGATCTTCGATGCTCCGGGCGACAGCAGGCCGCGCCTCGTCGGCAGGGAGGCCCTGCGGCGCTATTATGACGAGCGGTTCAGGCGCAATCCACGGCTCAATTGCCGGGTCGCCCAGCGGATCGTCGAGGGCAATTACGTGATCGACCAGGAAGTCTGCTCGATCGCTCCCGACAAGCCGACGGTGAATGCCGCGGCCATCTACCAGGTGCAAAGCGGGCTGATCCGCCGCGTCTGGTTTGCCTGGCCTAGCCGCTAGGGATCAGGCGGGCGGGGCGCCTTCGCCGATCAGCAGCTCCTCGATGTCGGGGATCGGCCGGTCGGTCATCTCCTTGTTGATCGTGACGACGATCCTTTTTTCGACTTCCTTGTGAAGCTCCTTGCGCAGGACTCCCAGGGCCTTGGGCGGCGCGATGATCGCGAGCGCGTCGAAGTCGTTGCGCAGGGCGCGCTTCTTGAGCTCGTCAGCGGCCTCCTTGATCCACTTGTCCTCTTCCTGCTGGTGGTAGTCGGTCTCTTCCAGCGCCGGGCGCTTGACATGGCCGCCGCCCATGGCGCCGATCCCCCTGCCGCCCACGCCTGCTGCATGGGGGGCAGAGCCGGCGGCATCGGTCTTCAGCTCCCGGTCGTAAGCGTCCTCGCGCTGGTCGTGCGCTTCCGTGCGCAGGTCGATCTGGTTCTCGTCGCCGTTGTTGCGGAAGAACAGCACCTTGCGGCCGTCGGCTACAAGGACCAGCGCATTGTGGGGAAGGGCCATTTGAATCTCCTCGTCGTGTGACGAGCGAACGCGAAGCGGCTCGGGGCCGTTCCCACGGCTCGTCGCGCGCAGATGCGGCCGGGCGTTACTTGTCCACGGGCTCCGGGTCGGCGGACCGCTCGAGCTCGCTCGTTTCCATGTCGGCGCCTTCTTCGGCCGCCCTCTCCACATCGCCTTCGACGTCGACCTCGTCCTCGGTCTCGTCGATCTTGGCGACGCTGACGACATGCTCGCCCTCGGCCACTCGGAAGATGGTCACGCCCTGCGTGTTGCGGCCCATGATGCGGATGTCCGCGACGCTTGTACGGATCATCTTGCCCTGGTCGGTGACGAGCATCAGCTGCTCGCCCTGGCGCGAGGGGAAGCTCGCGACGACGCAGCCGTTGCGCTCCGACGTGTCGATGTTGGTGATGCCCTGGCCGCCGCGGTTGGTGCGGCGGTATTCGTAAGCGCTGCTGCGCTTGCCGTAGCCGTTCTGCGTGATCGTCAGGATGAACTGCTCCTTCTCGCCAAGCTCGGCGTAGCGCTCGCCGCTCAGTCCGTCGGCGCCGTCATTGTCGCGCCACCTGGGTGAGCGCAGATAGGCCTCGCGCTCCTCCTGGCTGGTGCCGACGCGGCGCAGGATCGACATGGTGACCACCTCGTCGCCCTGGAGCAGGCGGATCCCGCGAACGCCGGTCGAGGTGCGGCTCTGGAACTCGCGCACGTCCGAGGCCATGAAGCGGATCGCCTTGCCGTTGCGCGTTGCGAGCAGGACGTCGTCCTCCTCGGTCAGCAGCTCGACCCCGATCAGCCGGTCGGTCATGTCTTCTTCGCCGTCATCGCCTTCGTCGACCGCAAAGCGCATCGCGATCTTGCCGGCGGTGGGCACGTTGGTGAACGCGTCCATGCTGTTGCGCCGAACCGTGCCGTGAGCGGTCGCGAACATGATGTGCAGGCCGCCCCATTCGGCTTCGTCCTCCGGCAATGGGAGAACGGTCGAGATGGTCTCCCCCTCGGCGAGCGGCAGCAGGTTGACCATCGGCCGGCCCTTGGTGTTCGGGCCGCCCTCGGGCAGGCGCCAGACCTTTAGCCGGTAAACCTTGCCGAGGTTGGAGAAGAACAGCACCGGGTTGTGCGTCGAGGTGACGAACAGGTTGGTGACCGCATCCTCTTCCTTGGTCGCCATTCCCGCGCGGCCCTTGCCGCCGCGCTTCTGCTCGCGGAACACGGCGAGCGGTGAGCGCTTGATGTAGCCGCCGAGCGTGACGGTCACGACCATGTCCTCGCGCTCGATCAGGTCCTCGTCCTCGATCCCCTCGGCCGCCGGGGCGAGCTCGGTGACGCGAGGGGTCGCGAACTCGGCGTCGACCTCGTCGAACTCGGAGCGCATCACCTCGTACAGCCGGGCGCGGTTGGCGAGGATCTCGAGCAGCTCGCCGATCGAGGCGGCAAGCTGGCGAAGCTCGCCCGCGATCTCGTCGCGGCCGAGCGCGGTCAGCCGGTGAAGCCGAAGCTCGAGGATCGCCCGCACCTGCGCGTCGGACAGGCGATAGGTCGAGCCCTCGACCTCCTGCTCGACCGCTTCGACAAGCGCGATGTAGGGCGCGATCTCCGCGATCGGCCATTCGCGCTCGATCAGCTTCTCGCGCGCCTGCGTCGGGCTCGCCGAGCCGCGGATGATCCGCACCACCTCGTCGAGGTTGGTGACCGCGACCACCAGGCCGAGCAGGATATGGGCCCGCTCGCGCGCCTTCAGGAGATCGAACTTCGAGCGCCGGGTGATCACCTCTTCCCGGAACTTCACGAAGCTTTCGATGATGTCGCGAAGAGTCAGGGTCTCGGGCCGGCCGCCGCGGATCGCGAGCATGTTGGCGGGGAAGGACGACTGCGCCGGAGTGTGCCGCCACAGCTGGTTGAGCACCACGTCGAGGGTCGCGTCGCGCTTGAGCTCGATGACGATGCGCACGCCCTCGCGGTTGGATTCGTCGCGGATGTCGGCGACGCCCTCGATGCGCTTGTCCTTGGCGGCTTCGGCGATCTTCTCGACCAGCCCGTTCTTGCCGACCTGGTACGGGATTTCGGTCAGAACGATCGAGCGCCGCTCGCCGCGGCCTTCCTCTACCACATGGCGCGACCGCTGCATGATCGACCCGCGACCAGTGGTGTAGGCGCTGCGGATGCCGGAAAGCCCGAGGATGAAGGCGCCGGTCAGGAAGTCGGCGCTTCATATTCCATCAGCCCTTCGGAGCTGATCGCGGGATCGTCGATATAGGCGCGGCAGGCGGCGAGCACTTCGCCGAGGTTGTGGGGCGGGATGTTGGTCGCCATGCCCACCGCGATCCCGCCGGCGCCGTTGACCAGCAGATTGGGAAAGCGCGCGGGAAGCACCTGCGGCTCGCGCTCGGACGCGTCGTAGTGGGCTGGAAATCGACCGTGTCGCGGTCGATGTCGGCAAGCAGGAAGTTCGCCACCCTGGCAAGCCGCGCCTCGGTATAGCGCATCGCCGCCGGCGGGTCGGGGTCCATCGACCCGAAATTGCCCTGGCCGTCGATCAGCGGGACGCGCATCGACCAGGGCTGCACCATCCGCGCGAGCGCGTCATAGATCGCCTGGTCGCCGTGCGGGTGGTACTTGCCCATGACGTCGCCGACGATCCGGCTCGACTTGCGGTACGGCCGCCCGGCGACGCCAGCGCTCCTGGCACGCGTAGAGGATGCGGCGGTGAACAGGCTTGAGGCCGTCGCGAACGTCAGGCAGAGCGCGGCTGACGATCACGCTCATCGCATAATCGAGGTAGCTCGCCTTCATCTCCTCGACGATGGAGATGGGCGCGATGTCGCCTCCGCCCGGAGTGTCAGGATCGCTTCGGTCGTCGACCGGCGGCTGGCTTGCCAAGTGACTTAGGTCCTGTCGTTGTGAGCTGGTACTGGCACAGGTGAGAGACGCGCCGGGACCGGCGCTTTCCCCCACTTAGGCGCGACTAGCCCAATATGAAGGCCCACGCCACCCCGCGCGCACGCACGCGTGTGCGCGTAGAAGCGAGGATTGGCCTTGCCCGCACCTGTCCCGTAACGGGATGGCCAGGCACAAGCCCCTTCCTAGGGACGCAGGGCGCGGGATCGGGAGCCTCGACCGGTCCCAGGAAGGCAAGCAGACTATCACGGTGCGGTTCGACGATCGCCTGAACACGGTGCTGGCGCAGCCAGCAGCCAATCCGCACGACCGCGCCGTCCGCTGGAGGCAGCTGGTCGAGCTGCTCGCGCGCGCGTCCGATCTGACCTCCCCGCTCGGCGAGCAGGCGCTTCAGGAGGTCCGCCGCGAAGCTTCGACCATCGACGAGCAGGTCCGCGCGGCCGCCGCCCGCGCGATCGCCCGCCCGCAGCTTCCAGCGCCGCTGGTCGCGGCCTTCGCCGCCGACAGCATCACCGTCGCAGCCCCGTGCTCGCCGCCGCCTCGCTCTCGGCCGACGTGCTCGACCGCCCATGTGCTCGAGGAGGCAAGCGCCGAGAGCCGCGCTTCATCCGCGCGCTCCATCCCGAGCTTCCCGAAAAAGCTCCGGCAGAGCCCACGGTCGAGCCCTCGCCGGACGAGCGGCAGGAAGCTTCCGCGGAACCCGCCCCTTCCGCGATCCCCTCGATCAGCGACGTGCTCGCGCGCATCGAGCGCCTCCGGCAGGAGCGCGAAGCTCGAGCGCCCGCCCGCCCGCGCACCGCACGCGCGGCCAGAAGGCGCTCCGGCGCTGTTCCGCTGGGAGTGCGGTCCGTCGGGCGAGATCGCCTGGGTCGACGGCGTGCCCCGCGGAGCGCTGATCGGCCGATCGATCGCCAGTCCCGGCGAGCAGAACGGCCTCGACCAGAAGATCGTCCGAGCGTTCGGCCTGCGCGCGCCGTTCCGCGAGGCGAAGCTGACCGTCGCCGGCCAGGGCCTCGCCTCGGGCGACTGGAAGCTCAGCGGAGTGCGCCGCATTCGACCCCGCCGACGGCCGCTTCGCGGGGTACCGCGGGATTGCCACGCGCGAGCCCGAACCCGAGCAGGAGCCCGCGCCCGACCGCCCGCCGCTCGACGACAATGCGCTGCGCGAGCTGGTCCACGCTCAAGACCTCCCTGAACGCGATCATCGGCTTTGCCGAGATCATCGACGGCCAGTATCTCGGGCCGGCCGGCCACAGCTATCGCGAGCGCGCGGCCGAGATCGTCGGCCAAGCGCGGCTGCTGCTGTCGGCGATCGAGGACCTCGACATCGCCGCCCAGCTGCGCTCCGCGCCCGAGACCGCCGGCGGCTCGTCCGACCTCAACGAGGTGCTTGCCGCGCTTGGCCCCGAGCTTGGCGAGCGCGCCGGCCGCCGCGGAGTGGCGTTCGAGCTCAAGCCGTGGCGCGGGCAGGGGGAGTGCTCGCTCGCCCGCCCGGTGCTCGAGCGGCTGGTCCGCCGCTTCTGCGAAGCGCTGATCGACGCCGCGCTCCCGCGCGAGCGGCTCGCGCTGGCCGCGGATTGCGACGTCGGCCAGTGCGTGCTCGCCGCCAGCCGGCCCGTGGCGCTCATGGGCGTGAGCGAGCAGCAGCTGTTCGACGCCGGAGACGCTCTTGCCACGGGTTTTTCGCTGAAGCTCGCGCGCGGCATCGCCCAGACCGCGGGCGGTGACCTGCGCCTGAGCGGCGACAGGCTCGCTCTGGTCCTTCCCCGCGGCCGGGCCTAGTTGCGCTTCCTCGCGCGACGGGGCTAGGCACGCAATGCCGGGCAGGGCCTGTAGCTCAACGGTAGAGCCGGCCGCTCATAACGGCTAGGTTGGGGGTTCGAATCCCTCCGGGCCCACCAGCATGAAGTGCCGAGCCCAAGCTTGGGTTTTGCGCAGCAAAGCCGAGCTTGGGCGTAGAGCCACTGAATGCCGGCCGACGACCCGCGAAGCGGTGTCGATGACGTCACGGATTTACTCCGTGACGTCCTGCCTAGGCTTCGAAGGATGGAAGCCGTCACGGGAGCGAAATCGCGTCACGGCCGACCTGTCGCCGCTTCGGATCGGCGCCTAATGTTTGCTTTGGGTGGAAAGCGGACATTGGCCATTACCGAGCTCGGAGACCGTGTCCTCCTACTGGCAAGGTCTCGGCTACTGCCGACATAGCAGCGATTAGTGGGCGACTTAGAGTGATGGCATCCTTCACTGAAGGCAGAGAAAGCGAGGCCCTATGTGCATCCTTGCTTTCCCAAGCCTCGGTTATCCAAATCAGGTCTGGATCGGCCGGGTCATTGGCAACGATGTAGCTCAAACAACCGGGCATTCCCGCAACCCCGTCGAGCAGTATCTTCACAAGCTCACCGCGTTTCCCGGCGTGAGCCGTCATCTTCCCGATTAAGCCATACATCGCTTGCCCCTTCGCAACATTCTTAACCGAGGTGGTGCAAGAGCGGCGACCGACGCCACGCCCACGAACATCGTTCTCCGATCAGTGCTCACCCGCTCGGTCTAGGCATTGGGGCCGCTGATGCAACGGGCGAATGTCCGCAATGGGTCGAAAGCGGACACTAGCTTCTTCTCCGATGTGCCCGAGCCGTCACGGGAGTAAATCCCGTGACGTCAGTCCTGTCGCCGCGGCGCAGCGCAGGCTGGCCGGCTTTCGACAGCTCTACGCGTAAGCCTTGGATCGTGCCGATCCAGTGGCTTACGCTCGGTGTCTCAAGCTGGTGGCTCAAGCTGGTCGGGGAGACAGGATTCGAACCTGCGACCCTCTGCTCCCAAAGCAGATGCGCTACCAGGCTGCGCTACTCCCCGACGCGCGCGATGTAGGCGAGCGCAGCCGGGGAGGGAAGCGCTGCTGGACCTACTGCCGGTTCTGCTCGGCGTTCGCCGGCTCATTGCGGTTGACGTTCACGTCAACGTCGACGTCGCCGACCTCGTTCTGGATCGCCTGACCGGTCTGCCCGGCGACATTGGCGACGCCCGCGCCAATGTCCTCGGCCGTATTGCCCATCTGGTCGAGCGTCTGTTGAGCCTGGTCCTCATTGTACTGGACCGACACCTGGTCGTTGGCATCGTCATGGCCGGCCGAGCAGGCCCCGACCAGCAGCAGCGGTAGAGCGAACAGGATTCGCATGCATTCCTCCTTCTTTTGCAGATCAACGCCTGCCGGTTCGTTTCGGCTCCACCCCGCCGGTCAGGATCGCGAGCATCGTCGTCCAGGCCGCGACGTTCTGCCGCAGCGCGGCGGGATCGACCTTGTCGAGCGTGTCGTCGGGCGTGTGGTGAAGGTCGAAATAGTCGGTGCCGTCCTGCCGCAGGCTGATTCCGGGATGACCCGCCGCGATCATCTCGCTGACGTCCGGCCCGCCGGCCAGGTTCGTCGCGCCCGGCACGATGCCGAGCGGCCTCAGCGCGTGCTGAAGCGCCTTGGCCTCGGCCTCACGCGCATCGCCGAGCTTGCTGTCCACCTTCCACACGCGATCGGCGCCAAAGTCGCTCTCGGCGAGCGCATGGTGCGGCTCGGTGCCGTGCCGCGCCTTGTAATCCTTGGCCCCGAGCAGCCCGACCTCCTCGGCGCCGAACCACACGATCCGGATCGGGTGGAGCGGCCGGCCGGCATCCATGATCCGCTTGGACGCGGCAGCGACGATCGCGCACCCGGCGCCGTCGTCGATCGCGCCGGTGCCCAGATCCCAGCTGTCGAGGTGGCAGCCGACCAGCACCGGCGCCGCGTTCGGGTCGCGCCCGGGCACTTCGGCGATGACGTTGCCTGACTGGCCGGTGCCCGTCTGGCGCGGAGTCATCAGCAGCCGCAGGCGAACCGCCCGGCCGCGCTTGAGGATCCGCTGCACCTGCTCGGCGTCGGGGATCGACAGCGCTCCGGCGGGGATCGGCGCAACTCCGGGCGCGAAGGTCTGCACGCCCGTGTGCGGGTTGCGGTGATAGTCGGTGCCGATCGACCGGATCACGATGGCCGCCGCGCCCTTGCGGCTGGCGACGCTCGGCCCTTCGCTGCGCGCGCGCCCGAACTGGCCATAGCTCGATCCGTCCTGCGTTTTTGGCATCGCGTGATCGACGAACACGATCTTGCCCCGCACGGCTTCGTCCGGCGCCGCAATCAGCTCGTCGATCGTGTCGAAGCCGACCAGCTCGCCCTCGAGACCCTGCGGCGGTGTCGCGCCGCTGTTGCCGAGCGCGGTGATGGCCAGCGGCTGCGGGAAGGGCGCGGTGATCCACGCCTTCTCCTCGCCGCGCACCCAGACGGGAAGGGCGAAGGTCTCGATCCGCGCGTTGGAAAACCCCATCGCGCGAAGCTTGCGCACCGCCCAGTCCCGGGCGCGGGCTTCGGCCTCAGTCCCGGCAAGCCGCGGCCCGACTTCGGTGGTCAGGCCCTCGAGCACGTCCCAGGCATAATCGTCCTGAAGCGCGGCTTGCTGGAGCTCCTGGACTTGCGGCGGCAGGGGCTGAGCGGAGGCCGGGGCGGCCGAGGCGGCGAGCAAAGCGGCGAGGATGGTTCGGGTCATGCGCGGCTGCGTAGGGGAGGGGACACGCGCGAGTCACCATGGGTTTCGATAAAAAATGCGCTGGAAACGATCAAAGCAGCCGCAGCTGGCCTCCCTGCGGAGGGCGGAACAGGTCGGTGCGAAGCGCGAACCTCGCCCGGCCCAGGCCATATTTCTTCGCCGCGATCTCGAAGCGCGTGCGCAGCAGGTCGGCCCACGGGCCCTGGCCCTGCATTCGCGTGAAGAAATCCGGGTCGTTGTCGCGCCCGCCGCGCATCGATCGGATCGTCGCCATCACCTTGGAGGCACGATCGGGGAAATGCTCGTCGAGCCAGGCGCGGAACAGCGGCGCGACCTCGTGCGGCAGGCGCACCGGCAGATAGAAGCCGCCAGGAGCCCCGGCTTCGACCGCGGCCTCGACGATCGCTTCGAGCTCATGGTCGGTGATCTGCGGCACGACCGGAGCGATCGCCACCTGGCAGGGCACTCCGGCGGCATTGAGCGCCTTTACGGCCGCGAGCCGCCGCGGCGGGGTCGGCGCTCGCGGCTCGAGCGTGCGCGCGATCTTCGGATCGAGCGAGGTCACCGAGATCGCCACCGACGCAATCCCGAGCTCCGCCGCAGGCTTGAGCAGGTCGAGGTCGCGAAGCACCCGGTCCGACTTGGTGGTGATGGTGAACGGGTGGCGAGTCTCGAGCAGGAGTTCGATCACCGACCGGGTGACCCGCCAGCGCTCCTCGATCGGCTGATAGGGGTCGGTGTTGGTGCCCATCGCGATCGGCGCGCAAGCGTAGCCGGGGCGCGACAGCGTCGCGTGAAGCAGCTGCGCGGCGGTCGGCTTGACGAACAGCCGCGATTCGAAGTCCACGCCCGGCGAGAGATCGTGGAACGCGTGGGTCGGCCGCGCGAAGCAGTAGATGCAGCCGTGCTCACAGCCGCGAAAGGCATTGATCGACCGGTCGAACCCGATGTCGGGCGACCTGTTGCGGGTGAGGATGTTGCGGGGATGCTCGATGGTCACCGTCGTGCGCCGCTTGGGCACGCCGTCGAGCGCCTCGACGCTGTCGAGCCATTCGCCCTCGACCAGCCGCTCCTTGAGGTTGAAGCGCGTCGGCGTCGCATTGCGGGTTGCTCCGCGCCCCTTGATCGACTCGACGGGCATTCGCGCAGTCTAGGTAGCTCCTGAGAACATAACAAGAACAACTAGCATCCGCAGGGCGTTGGAAACAAACGGCCCGGCGAGGGTTCAGTTAAGCATACCAGCATGAGGAGAACGTCATGACCACGCGAACCGCGCGCGCCCGCTATCAGGGCATGGGCAAGGACGGCCGCGGCTGGGTCTCGACCCAGTCGGGAGTCCTCCAGGACCAGGCCTACGGCTTCAACACGCGCTTCGAGGACGAGCCCGGCACCAACCCCGAGGAGCTGGTCGCCGCCGCCCACGCGAGCTGCTTCACCATGGCTCTGTCGTTCGCGCTTGCAAAGAACGGGATCAGCGAAGGGACGCTGGAGACCGAGGCGCGAGTGAAGCTCGACAAGGACGGCGAGGGCTTCAAGGTCACTCGCTCGGACCTCGAGCTCACCGCCGACGTGCCGATCGAGGAATCGCGGCTTCGCGAGCTTGCGCAGGAGGCCAAGGCCAACTGCCCGATCTCCAAGCTCCTGAACGCCGAAACGACCCTCGAGGTCAGGGCTCGCCAGCCGGCGTAGTCGCTCCTTCCGCAAGGTTCGTGCGCGCCGTCGGGAACGCCGGCCAGCGGTGCTGCGCGAATGAGTTCAGGGTCGGCGTGTCGGCCCCGGCAAGCCCCTGATACACCCACAGGTTGCGAAGCACCGCCGGCACGTAATAGCGCGTCTCCCAATAGGGGATCGACTCGATCCACAGCAGCGGATCGCCGCGGTCGAGCCACGCCCAGCGCCCGACCGGCAGCGGGCCGGCATTATAGGCGGCAATGATCTTCGGAAGCTGGCCCTGAGTCGCGCTCGAGCCGCGCATCGCCTCGATGAAGCTCTGTCCGTGCGCAATGTTCGAAGTCGGGTCGAGCAGATTGGGCGCAATGCCGTTGCGCCGGGCCATCTGGTTGGCGGTCCCCGGAAGGACCTGCATCAGCCCCACGGCTCCCGCCGGACTGACCACGTCGACGCGAAAATTCGACTCCTGCCGCATGTGCGCAAGCACCAGCGCCGGATCCACGCGCCAGCCGTTGCGCGGGCTCCATCGCGGCATCGGGTAGCGGTCGGCCGCATCGACGACGGCCCCGCGCTGGCCGTTATGCGCAAGCCAATATTGCGCCGAAGCCAGGTCGAGCGACTTGGCAAGCTCGACCAGCCCCTGGTGGTCGGCCGGCCGCCCGATCTGCGCCTGGTGCCTGATCAGCTGCTCGGCAAGCCACGGCTGGCCGATGCGCACCAGCTCGCGCGCGCGCCGCACGTTGGGCAGCGCATCGATCGAGCCGAGCCCGCCCTCGCGTACCTGCGGCAGGCGCTTGTCGGTGCCCAGCGTCTCGCGCGCGAGCAGCCCGTAGAAGCTCTCCGGCGACCGCGCCGCAGCCTTGAGCAGCGGAGCGACCGCGCTCGGCCTGCGGCACGCCTGCTCGGCCCGAGCCGCCCAATAATATCCGCCTGCCGCAAGCTCGCGCTCAACCGCTCGAGCCGCGACCTCGCGGAAGCTGCGAGCGGCGGAATTGCAGTCGTTGAGCCGCCACGAGGCGAGCCCCGAAACCCAGGCCGACTGCACCGCCCAGTCGCGCGCCGCGCCCTGCCGGTAAGTATCCGCGACCCGCCGCGCATCCGCGTCCCGCCCGCTTGCATAATAGGTCCAGGCGACCCGCTGCCCGGCTTCCGCGCGCGCCTCGTACGACAGATAGGGCGCCGCCTGCATCAGCAGCAGCTCGGCATTGATCCCGTCGTTCACCTTGACCAGCGGGTCGAGCTGCGCGCGAAGCTGGTCGGCCGCGGGCTCCCCGCGCACCGCCCGCGCGCGCGAACGCGAGGGCGCATTGCCGAGCCACACCGTCGGCCGCCGCGGGATATAGGTCGGCGGCACGCTCGCCCCGCGAGCCGCCGCAAGCCGGGCGAGCTGTTCGGCCTGCGGAAGGTCCGGCGCCTCGGCCAGAAGCGCCTGGATCTCGCCGAGCGAGACCACCGGCGAGCCCTTGGCCGTGTACAGCTCGGCCCTTGCAACCGCCGACAGCGGCCCATGCGGCAGAGTCGCGATCCCCACCCGCGCTTCGGCCCAGCGCCGGCCCCGGATCGCGGAGAACACTTCGTTCCAGCTGCGCGGCACCCGGATCACCGGCGCCGGCGGCGGCGCCGGCTGCACCGGCTGAACAACGGCTGGTGGAGGCACAGTCACCTGCGCGGCTGCCGCGGGCTGCTGCGGGGGAAGCGGCGCGAGCGGATCGCCCGGCTGCGCCTGGGCAGAGGTCAGCGCGCTCGCCGCCAGAAGCAGATGAATGCTCAACCCTCGTTCTCCATCAATAACAGCAGATCCTTCCACGCGAGCGCCTTGTTCGACGGGTGCTCGAGCAGGAGTCGCGGGGGAAAGCTTGCTACAGCACGAACGCCTTCCACTTTCTGAACATGGCCGCGCGCGTCGGCGAGCCGCTTGCCAAGCACCGCCCGGCACGGACCGTCGCCGAGCAGCAGCAGCCGCTTGGGGCCCGCAAGGGCGACATGGCGCCGCAGAATCGCGCCGCACGCCTCCAGCTCTCCAGGCCCAAGCCGCGATCCCGGGCTGTGGATGCACGAGACGTTCGCGACATAAGCCTGGTCGGGCGTCAGGCCGACCGCGGCCAGCATCCGCCTGGTCAGCTCCCAGGCGGCCCCGCCGATCGGCTGGCCCTCGGCGACGTCGTCGGGCGCCGGCACGTCCGCGACGAGCATGATTTCGGCCGCTTGCGCCCCGTGCGGCAGAACGCGCCGTGCACCGGCATGCGCAAGCGGCATCGCCGAGCTCTCGCCGAGCCACCTGCGGAACGCCTCGAGGCTGTCGGGAAGCTCCTCTTTCTGTTCGGGGAGAGGAGCGGCCGGCGGGCCGGCGGCTGGTTGGGGAGCAGCCGGCGCCGCGTCTTCGCCCAGCCAGGCGCGCGGACGTTCCTGAATCGCGACGTCGACCCCCGCCTCGATCCACCAGCCAAGCACGCTTGCTGCCTCGGCCGCACTCAAGCGGTCGTGCTTCCCACCCATGGGCGAAGTTTCACCGGCATTGACGCCGCGGTCAAGGAAAAGGCAGGGCAGGGGCTGTGAAGGCACCCCTTCGCGACGAGAGGAGTCAATGAGCGACCGCGAATCGATGGGCTATGACGTGGTGATCGTCGGCGCCGGGCCGGCGGGCCTGTCTGCCGCGATCCGCCTCAAGCAGCTCGCCGCGACAAGCGGCCGCGTCCTCTCGGTCTGCATCCTCGAAAAAGGCAGCGAGGTCGGCGCGCACATCCTTTCGGGCGCGGTGATCGACCCCAGGGCCCTCGACGAGCTGATCCCCGATTGGAAGGACAAGGGTTCGCCGCTCACGGTTCCGGTGACCGAGAACCACCACTGGGTGCTGACCGCCAGGCGCAAGCGCGCGATGCCTGAGTTCCTGCTTCCGCGCTTCATGCACAACAAGGGCAATTACACGCTCAGCCTCGGCAATTTGTGCCGCTGGCTTGCGGGGCAGGCCGAGGAGCTCGGAATCGAGATCTTCCCCGGCTTCCCGGCCGCCGATGTGCTGTTCGCCGACGACGGCTCGGTCAAAGGCGTCGTCACCGGCGACCTGGGCATCGCCCGCGACGGCTCGCGCCGCCCCGACTACCAGCCGGGGATGGAGCTTCACGCGCGCTACACCTTCTTCGCCGAAGGCGCGCGCGGCAGCCTGACCAAGCGGCTGACCGAGCGCTTCGGCCTGCGCGACAAAAGCGGACCGCAGGTCTATGGCCTTGGAGTCAAGGAGTTGTGGGACGTTCCTGCCGACAGGCATAAGCCCGGCCGAGTGATCCACACCCAGGGCTGGCCGCTCGAGGACGCGTGGGGCGGAGGCTTCCTCTACCATCAGGAGGCCGGCCAGGTCGCATTGGGCTTCGTCGTCGCCCTCGATTATTCGAACCCCTATCTCTCGCCCTTCGAGGAGATGCAGCGCTGGAAGACCCACCCGGCCGTGCGCGCCGAGATCGAGGGCGGCCGCCGAGTCTCCTACGGCGCGCGAGCAATCAGCGAGGGCGGCTGGCGAGCGATACCGGAGCTCGTGTTCCCCGGAGGCGCGCTGATCGGCTGCTCGGCCGGCTTCCTCGGCGTTCCCCCGGATCAAGGGCACGCACACCGCGATGAAGTCCGCGATGCTGGCCGCCGAAGCCGCCTTCGAGGCGATCGTCGAGGACCGGCGGAACGACCGGCTCGACTCCTATCCGCGAGGCCGCCCGCTCGAGTTGGGTGGAAGAACTCTACCTCGTCCGCAACGCCCAGCCGGCCGTCGCCCGCTGGGCGGCCTCGCCGGAGACGCTCTACGCGGGGCTGGACATATGGCTCGGCCAGCTCGGCCTCAAGCTGCCGTGGACCCTCAAGCACAAGCCCGACCACGCGACGCTCAAGCGCAAGGACCATGTCCGCCAGATCGTCTATCCAAAGCCCGACAACGTCCTGACCTTCGACCGCCTCTCGTCGGTGTTCTGTCGAACACCAACCATGAGGGAAGGGACAGCCCGTTCACCTGACGCTCAAGGACCGGCCATACCCGTCGAGGTGGTTGGCGCTCTAGCGACGGGCTCGAACGGCTCTATTGTCCCGCGGTCGCCTACGAGTTCATCGATGGCGAGGACGGAGGCCGCGGCTGCGAATCAATGCCCAGAACTGCGTCTGCAAAACCTGCGACATCAAGGACCCGGCGCAGAATATCGACTGGGTTACGCCCGAAGGCGGCGGAGGTCCCACTATCCCAACATGTAGTTATTGAGCGCCGCTCCTGCTGAGCAGCTTCAGGGCGCTTGCCTGACCGTGCCGGCTTCGGCGGCTCGACGCGGCTGCAGCCCGGACGGGTCTATGCCGGGCCGCGCGCGGCGATCAGCGATCATGCGCGCTCCGCCCGGCTTCTCGCGCACCTGGTGGAGGGCAGCGCCGCCAGCGGTCGCTCGCCAGGCCGTGCTCCAGGCGATCAGCGTGGGCGGCCACGCCGCTTGCGGTGCTGCGTCTCAGCCAGTCGCTTTCCGCCACGGCATGCCGATCGAGGCGCAGCTTCTGCACGTCGCCGCCCATCTGCGCTCGAAGGATCCGTCCCGCGCCCTTCCGCTGCTGGCGGGCACGTGGTGGACATCAGCTTTCTTTGGCCGTTCCTCGAGGCGTGGCGCAGCGGCCGAGGCGAGCACCTCGGGCGGGCTCTCGGAGGCGCTCGACCGGGTCAACGACCGCAACCTGCTCAATGCATTCGCGCCCGAGCACCGCGCGCTGATCCTGCTGAAGTTCCGCCGGATCGCCGAGGCTCAGCCGTTCTCGTGGCCCAGGCGCTCGAGCGCCTGGGCGGGCGCGAGCACCGTCTGCGCCTCGCCTTCGCCGACGCCTACCTTGCCGCCGGCGACCGGCGCGCGCGCTTGCGATGGTCGCGGAGTTTGGGACCGAGACCGGCCGAGCCCGCGATCGGGTGCTTCGCGGCGAGTTCGTGCAAACCGCGATCGACGACAGCCGCACCGCCTTTTCCGAGCTGCTGATGGCGCTCGCGCTCGAGCTCAACCGGCTTCGCCCGGGTCGATGCCGGTCTCGCTCGCGCGCAGGTCGCGCGCTTTGCCGGCCCCGACAACAGCTCGGCCGCGACGATGCTCGGAATGCTGCTCGAATCGCGCGACCGGGTGGACGAGGCGCTTGCCGTGCTCCGCTCGGTGCCGCGCGACCGCTTGCCGCGCAGGCGCGCGATGCCGAGGTCAGGCGCTGCGCGATGCCAACCGCAAGGACGAAGCGCTGGTCGTCGCACGCCGCGGCGTCTCCAGCCGCGGTGCCGACGTCAGCGACTTCGCGCGGCTGGGCGATGTGCTGTCCTCGATGAAGCGCTTCACCGAGGCGGCCGACGCCTACGGCCGTGCCGTGCAGGCTCGCCGAGCAGGGCCGCGCCGCCCAGCGGCGGCGGCGCTGCTGCTGCTGCGCGCAAGCGCTCGAGCAGGGCAGGCGCTGACGAGGGGCGCGCCAGGCGCTCGGCGCAGCCCTTGCGCTAGCGCCCGACGAGCCGCTGATCCTCAACTATCTGGGCTACGCCAAGCTCGAGCGCGGAGGACCTCGACGCGGCCGAAGCGATGATCCGCCGGGCAAGCGCGCTTGCGCCCGACGACGCCTCGATCACCGACTCGCTCGGCTGGGCGCTCTACAAGAGGGCGCCTGAAAAGAGGCGATCGAGATCCTTACCCGGGCGGCGCGCGGCGATCCCGGCCCGAGATCCACGAGCATCTCGGCGACGCGCTCTACAAGGCCGGCAACGCTTCGAGGCGCGCTATGCGTGGGAAGCGGCGCTGGTCACCGCGGACGAGAGATCGCCGCGCGAGGAAGGCCAAGCTCCAGGCCGGTCTGACCCCGGCGACCGCCGCGCCCGCGATGCGCTTTGCCAAGGTCGAGCGCCGGCGAAGCTCAACCTTGCGCTGCGCGTGCGCGAAAAGCTGCCCGACGGGCGCCACCGGATCGAGACGGTGTTCGCCTTCTGCACCGACGGCGACCGGCTCGAGGGTGAGGCGCACGAGGATCTTGCGCTCGACGTCGCCGGGCCAATGGCGGCGACTTCCGCCTGCTCGAAAATCGTCACTCGCGCGGCTTATGCGTTGATGGTCCGGCGCGGCGCCGGCTTCCTCGAGGGCGAGGGCGCCTCGCTCACTTTGACCAAGAACCTGCCCGTCGCCTCGAGGCCTCGAGCAGCTCCGGCCGACGCGGCCGCCGCGCTCAGGCTGCTCACCGCCATGTGGCGCCTCGATCCAGCGCGAGCGCCGTCGCGCCCGAGCTTGGCGCCGACGTGCCCGCCTGCCTGCTCAGCCTCAGCGCTCGCGGGGACGGCGTCGGCGACCAGCTCCAGCTCATCGACCTTGGGCTGCCGAACGCCGTGCTGCTGGTCAACCCGCGCGTTCAGCTGTCGACGGCCGACGTGTTCGCCGGCTGGACGGCATCGACCGCGGCCCGCTCGACGACTGGCGGCTCGGCCGCGGCAACGACCTCGAGGGCTGCGGCGGCCGAGCAGGTGCCGCTGATCGGTGCGCTGCTCGCCTGGCTGTCGATCAGCCTGGCGCGAACCTGGTTCGCATGTCCGGCTCTGCGCGACCTGCTTCGCCTTGTTCGAGCGAGGAGGCGAGGACGAGGCGAGCGACGGTGTGCCCCGCGAATGGTGGCGCCTCGCGACGACGCTGCGCTGATCGGCGCAGACGCTGCGATGCGCTCCAGACCCATCCTCACCGCTGAAGCCATGCACACGGCCGAGCAGCGGGCGATCGACGCCGGCACTCCGGTCGAGACCCTGATGGAGCGCGCCGACTTGCACTTGCCGAAGCCGCGTTTGGCTTCGTCGGCACCATGCCGCGCTGGTCCTCGCAGGCCCGGGCAACAACGGCGGCGACGGCTATGTCGCCGCCCGCCGCTGGCGAGCCGCGGAGTGGACCGCGTCGCCGCACTAGGAAGAGCGAGGAGCGCGGCCGCGCAATGGGCGAGGGGCCAATGGCAAGGCGCCGTCGAGGAGTTCTCCCAATCCACCGAGCCGGCTCCGCTGCTGATCGACGCCTTATTCGGAACCGGTCTCAAGCGCGGTCTCGAGCCCCATGTAGCAGAACAGCTTTCTCGCCTCTCCCAAGCCGCCCAGGCGAGCGTCGCCTGCGACCTTCCAAGCGGCGTCGAGAGTGATTCCGGAGCCGCCCCTGGCGAGATTCCGTGCAATCACCTTTGCCTGACCTTCGGCGCCCTCAAGCCCGCCCACCGCCTTCACCCCGCAATGCACAAATGCGGCCGCGTCGTCCTTGCCGACATCGGCGTGGACGCCTCGTCCGACTGGTTCGAGATCGCCCCTCCGGACCTCCCTGCGCTCGACCCCGGCGGCCATAAGTACGACCGCGGCATGGTCCACTGCGTCGCCGGAGCCATGCCCGGCGCGATCGCGCTTGCCGCCAGCGCCGCGGCCAGGGCCGGAGCCGGCTACGTCCGGATCGAGGCGGACAGCACCATCGCCAACGTCCCGGCCGCGATCGTCCAGGGCCAGCAAGGCGGCATCGACGACCCGCGCATCGGCGCCGTCCTCATCGGCCCCGGCCTGGGCTACAACACCGAGGCGCTTGGCGAGCTTTAGCCTACGACCGCCCGCTGGTCCTCGACGGCGACGCGCTGCGCGCCATCCCGACAACCCGCCGAGCTCCAGGGCCTGCGCGCCATCCTCACCCCCACGCCGGCGAGTTCGAAAGCCTGTTCCCCGACCTGCGCGGCACCAAGCCCGAGCGCGCGCTGGAGGCGGCGGCATCCTGTGGAGCGATGGTCGTCTTCAAGGGCCCCGACACTTGGTCGCCGCGCCCGACGGCCGCCTCGGCTTTGCTCCACCGGCGCCCGCCTGGCTCGCGACTGCGGAACCGGTGACGTCCTCGCCGGGATCGCCGCGGCAATGCTCGCCCGCGGCCTCGACAGCTTCGAGGCGGCCTGCGCCGCCCTATGGCTCCACGGCCGCGCCGCCGAGCTCGCCGGCCCGCACATGATCGCCGACGACCTCATCGCCGCGCTCGCCCTGATCGATGCCTGAGCAGATCGTCCGCATCGCCGCCCGCGGCGACGGCGTCAGCGAGCGGCCACGTCGTTGGCAGTCCCGGGCGACACCCTGCTCGACGACGGCACGCTGGTTCGCGGCCCCACCACCAGGCGCCGCCATGCCGTCACTTCCCCGAATGCGGCGGCTGCCAGCTCCAGCATGCCGACGACCAGGCCTACCGCGCCTATCTCGTCTCGCGCATCGAGACGGCGCTCGCCCAGCACGCTCGAGACCGAGATCCGCGCGACCCGCATCTGTCGCCGCCGAACAGCCGCCGCCGAGCGAGCCTGCGCGCCCTCAAGGCGGGACGAAGCGCAGGATCGGCTTCAACGCCGCCAAATCGCACCGCATTGTCGACATGCACGAGAACCACATCCTGCGGCCCGAGCTGCTCGCCCTCGTCGAGCCGCTTCGCCAGCTGCTCGGACTCCTGCTCAAGCCGCGCAGGGCGGCGGAGGTCCAGCTGACGCTGGTCGACCAGGGCGTCGACGTCGCGCTCAAGGGGTGGAGCCCGACGGCCTCGAAGCGATCGAGGCGCTCACCGCCCTGTGCGAGGCTCATAGGCTCGCCCGCCTGTCGATCGACCAGGGCCTCGGCCCCGAGACGCTCTACGAGCCCGGCCCGCCGACGATCACCTTGTCGGGAGTGCCGGTCGGCCCCACCGGCGCGTTCCTTCAGGCCACGCAGGACGGCGAGGCCGCGCTGGTCGAGGCGGTGCGCGAGGCGGTCGGCCAGCCAGCACGTTCAGCCGACCTGTTCGCCGGTCTCGGCACCTTCGCTGGCACTTCCGGCAAGGTCTATGCAGCCGAGGCGTCGCGCGACGCCGTGCTGGCCTCAAGCGCGCCGCCCGCACCTCGCCGCCGAGCACCGCGACCTCTACCGGCGCCC
Organism: Sphingomicrobium sp.; assembly: GCA_030447545.1. GTDB lineage: Bacteria > Pseudomonadota > Alphaproteobacteria > Sphingomonadales > Sphingomonadaceae > Sphingomicrobium. Next base: position 111,491 of record JAUJOV010000002.1, read on the forward strand.
GCTCGCAGCCGATGAGCTCGCCAGCTTCGAGGCGGTGGTGATCGATCCGCCACGAGCGGGCGCAGTGGAGCAGATCCAGTCACTGTGCGCGTCGAAAATCCCGCGCATCGCCTACGTCAGCTGCAACCCCGCGACCTTCGCGCGCGATGCCAGGCTGCTGGCCGACGCCAGTTTGCCCTCGACTGGGTCCGCCCGGTCGGCCAGTTCCGCTGGTCGACCCATGTCGAGCTCGCCGCCGCCTTCTCGCGCTAGTGGGCAGCTGCTGTAGTGGATGATGTTGGCGGCCGCGTGGACCGTCAGCCCGACCAGGCAGAAGGTCGCGAGAGCGAAGAACAGTGTCCGCCATCGCACGATGTTGACGGTCGCCTGCACCAGGCTGTGGATCACGCGGAAGCCGACATAGCCCCAGGCCAGCCACAGGTTGATGCCGTCGCCCTGGCCGATCAGCGCGAGCGCCAGCGCGATCGCGTAGAACAAAGTCGGCTGCTCGAGCAGGTGCGTGTAATTGTGGGACTTCCACTGCACCCGCGGATCGGCGCGTCCCTCGAGGTCGGCGCCGCGCGCGCCTGGCGGGATATTGTCGAAGGTCACGCCCAGCCGCCTGAACTCGCCGGCCCGCGCGACGACCATCCACAGCATCACCACCAGCGTCCAGGCGACCAGCGCCACGACCGGCGCCACTATCGGGCTGTAGTCCATGAAAAACCCTCCCCCGTTGAGGAGGGGGAGGGTGCTTCAGTTCGTCAGGCTTCGCAATCCTAGTCGAACAGCTTGGCGAAGCGGCGCTTCTCGCGGTTGCGCCATGCGCCGCGGTGCCAGGCGTCGCTCGCCAGCAGCGGGAGGACGCTGGTCGCTTCGGCGAACACCATCTGCTCCTGCGCGGTGTCGACCTTGCCCCAGCTGCACGCCTCCTGCAGCGTCGAGGACGAGCAGGCGCCGTCGCGCACGTCGGCGACCGTGATCTGCACCGCATATTTGTGCATCTCGACGTCCTCGTGGCCGAGGATCTCGGCGCACACGACCGTGTCCTGCGCGAAGTTCTTCGGAACGCCGCCGCCGATCATCAGCAGGCCAGTCGTCCCCGCCTTGATCTTGATGTCGGTCAGCTCGCGGAAGTCGGCGATGCTGTCGAGCGTCATGTAATGACCGCCGCGCTTCATCGCGTCGACTTGGTGCTTGACCAGGCCGAAGCCCGCCGAGCTGTCGGTGAAGGCCGGGCAGAAGATCGGCACGTCATGCTCGAAGGCGAGCTGGACGAGGCTGCCCTCCTTCTTGGCGTTGTCCTGACAGCCACTTGCCCATTTCGCGGATGAAGGCGCGGCTGCTGTACGGACGCGGCTCGAGCGCTGTCGGCGATCTTGCCGATGGTGAAGTCGGTGTCCTGCAGCTGCTGCTCGTCGATATAGGTGTCGTAGATGCGGTCGATGTAGAGCGAGCGCAAGGACCTTGTCCTCAGGAATTTCAAGGGCCTGGTAGTGCTTGTGGCCAAGCGCTTCGAAGAAATCCATGTCGACGATGGTCGCTCCGGTGGCGACGATCGCATCGACCATGTTCGAGCGGACGAGCTCGGCGTAAAGGTCCATGCAGCCGCCGGCCGAGGTCGAGCCGGCGACGACCAGGATCACCGAGCAGTCCGGGTCCTCGAGCATCGCATTGTAGATGCCGGTCGCGCGCGACAGGTCGCGGCTGGTGAAGCTCATCTTGCCCATCGCCTCGACGATCGGGCGGGCATCGAACTTCGTGATGTCGATATGCTCGATCACGCTCGACAGAAGCTCCCCTTTCGCGTGTCGTTGATCTTCGTTTCGGCGTTCATTTCATGCTCCAATAGCTCCCCCTCCCGCTGGCGGGGTTGGGGGGGAGGGCTTGTTCCTGGTCTCTCTCACGAGAGGGCCGCTATTGGCCGTCGTTGCCTTCAGGGGGACAGGCCACCCCTCCCGCCTGCGGGAGGGGGTCGGTTACAGCGTGACCACGTTCGAGCGCCTGTGCTCGCAGTAGAGCGTCGCCATCGGCTCGTCGTCCACGGTTTCGCAGCGCACTGCGCCGAAGCCGTTGAACGCGGTGCGCATCGCGCAGCCATAGGCGCCGAGCATTCCAACCTCGATATAGTCGCCTGCATCGACGTCGGCCGGCAGCCGGAACGGGCCGGCCATGTGGTCGAGGTCGTCGCAGGTCGGGCCGTAGAAGCTGAAGTCCATCGCGCGCGCGGGATGCTCGTCGCAGACCAGCTGGACCGGGTAGCGCCAGCCGATGTGGGCCGCATCGAACAGCGCGCCATAGGCGCCGTCGTTGATGTAGAGCTCGGTCCCGCGGCGCTTCTCGACGCGCACGAGCAGGCTTGCATATTCGGCGCACAGGGCGCGGCCCGGCTCGCACCACAGCTCGGCCGAATAGCTGATCGGCAATGCTTCGAAGCCCGCGTGGATCACCTCGAAATAGCTCTCGAGCGGCGGCGGCTCCATTCCCGGATAGCTCGACGGAGGCCGCCGCCGACATCGACGATGTCGACCGTGACCCGCCGCCTCGACGATCGCGTCGCGCACTCCGGCCCATCGCCTGCGCATAGGCCGCCGGCGCCATCGCCTGGCTTCCGACATGGAAGCAGATGCCGAGCGCGTCGGCTGCCTGGCGGGCGGCGAACAGAAGCGGCTTCACGTCCTCGCGCGCGGCTCGAACTTGGCGCCGAGGCTGAGCCGGCATGGCCGTTGCAGACCTGCAGGCGCACCAGCAGGTTGAGGTCGCTTGCCGGGACGCCGTTCGTCGCCGTGACCGGACGATCTTCTCCAGCTCCTCGAGCGTGTCGAGGCTGAAGTTCCTCACGCCATGCTCGAAATAGGGCTCGCCAATGGCTTCCTCGGCCTTCACCGGGTGCATGAAGCAGATCACCGCGTGCGGCAGCGTGCTGGAGATCAGCCGCACCTCGGCGATCGAGGCGACGTCATAATGAGTGACGCCTTCGTCCCACAGGATCCGCAGAAGGTCCGGCGGCCAGGTTGGCCTTGACCGCATAGAGCGAGCGCCCCGGGAATTTCTCGACGAAGAAGCGCGCCGCGCGCCCGGCGGCGTGCGGGCGAAGCAGAGTGACCGGCTCCACCGGACGAGTCTGTGCGATTTCGGAAACCGATGCGTTTTCGGCAACAGGATTGCCGAGCGGGGTGGCAGCTAGCCCCAGCGCGCTATGATGCTTGTGCAACTCAAGGGACCTCCAACTGGGTAGTTTTCGACAAAGCTGCCTTGCGGTTGGAAGTCCCATGGGGCAGCGGGGCGCGATATATGTACGGGGGTCCCCCTGCAAAAGAAATTTTCGCCACAGCACAGTCAAGGGCAACATCTGTCGCCAAACTGCAACATTGCGCGCCGAGCCGAAGAAAGGGAAGACAATGGAGATTTCGAAGTTGGATAAGCCCACTCGTGAGGATGTTCTGGAGGCACGGCAGCGCATCGGGCGGGTGCTCGAGCGCACGCCTTTGGTGGAGCGCGATCTTCGGTCAGCGGCTTGGCTGAAGTGCGAATGCCTGCAGACCGGTGGGGCCTTCAAGCTGCGCGGCGCGAGCAACCGCCTGCTGCAGCTGTCGCAGGTGGAGCGGGCGCTCGGCGTCGTCGCATTTTCTTCGGCAATCACGCGCGCGGCGTGGCGATCGCGGCCAGGCGGCTCGGCGTGCAGGCGACGATCGTCATGCCCGCCGACGCGCCTGCTGTGAAGGTGCAGGGAACGCGCGCGGAAGGCGCCGACATCGTCTTCTACGACCGGCGCACGGAGAGCCGCGAGGACATCGCCGCGGCGCTCGCGAGGACGCGGAGCGACCGTGGTGCCGAGCTTCGACGACCCGGCGATTGTCGCCGGGCAGGGCACGGTCGGGCTCGACATTCTCGACCAGACGGTTCCGCTCGGGCGGATCGTCGTGCCTTGCGGCGGTGGTGGGCTTGCGTCCGGGATCGCGCTCGCCTGCCCGGACGCCGAGATCGTCATCGTCGAGCCCGAGGGTGGGACGACATGGGGCGCTCGCTCGAACTGGGCGAGATCATCCCGGTCGACGCGAACGCTCCGCCGACCTGTGCGACGCGATCCAGACCCCGCGCGTCTCGCCGATCACCTGCATCCTCCAGCAGCGAGGCGCCTGCGCGCTATCCGTCAGCGACGACGAGGTTCGGCAGGCGATGCGCCGGGCCTGGGGACGAGCACCGGCTGTTGGTCGAGCCTGGCGGCGCTGCGGGCCTGCGGCGGTGCTTGCCGGAAGAATGGACGCGGCCGAGGGAACGGTGGTCGCCAGGTCGGGCGCCAACGTCGACCCGGAGCTTCACTCGAGCATAATCGGCGACGCCTAGGAGCGCCGCTGGGCACCGGTCGCAGAAGTCGACGATCGCTTGCGGCGAGAGGCTCGTTGCAATGCGGCTGAGGAAGAACAGGCCGGAGGCGCCGTCGCGGGCGAAATCATCCGGCACCAGCCGGTCGAGATATTTGAGCCAGAAGAACAGGATTTCAGCCGCCAGCCCGCCCGCGGCGAGAGCGGAACAGCGAGCGCACGGCATACCGATCGACCATGAGAAGCCGAGCGAACGCCGAGGACCACGCCCGAATTCCCTATGAGGTCGAAGCGTCGGAACAGCCAGCGCTGGCCGCTGTCGGTGAAGCGCGTGAAATCATGGGGGCCCTCGTGGACCGCCTGGAGGAAGGGGGTTTCGGCATAGACGAGCCCGCCGGGGCGAAGCACTCGGCGGATCTCCTCGACCACCGCGTGCGGCTCGAGCACGTGCTCGAGCACCGCCTGGACCCAGACGGCGTCGAACGTCGCGTCGGCAAACGGCATGGCGTGAACGTCCGCGATCAGCTGGACTTTCGGCGAGGCATAGAGGTCGAAGCCGGCCAGCCGGACGTCGGCAGCGTCGTACAGCGCCTCGGCGCCCGATCCCACCGCGCCTCCGCCGACGACCAGGACAAGCGGCGAGCGCTGCTCCTCGCGAAGCATCGAGAGCAGTCGCTCTGCGTTCGCGGCCGCGCGCTCGTTATAGGCGAGCAGGTGGCGATAGATGAACCTGCGCAGCCTTCCGGGGTCGCGCCGCCGTTCTGCGCCGTGGTCCGCCTCGAGATCCGAGCGACGGATCACCGAGCGGTCGAAGTCGATCAGCGCCGGCATTCCGTGGCTGGTCGGGAAGGGCTCCCGAAGCGCACAGCCCTCGGCGCAGCGCAGGCTCGGGCCGTCGCCCGCAAGGCTGCCGCGGCACGACGGGCAGCGCACGGTCTCGGCAATTTCAGCCAGCGGCACGATCGGCATTGCGGCTCCCGCCATGCCGGGCTCGACGCGCGGCCCGGTTCAACTAGCGGCGCCGTGCGCCGGGAGCTAGGCGGCTGCGGTCTTGTACTCGCCCGGGTCGAGATGGACTGGGCTCGAGCGCTCTACCGCCCGGGTGAGGTCCTCGAGTTGCGCAGCGAGGGTCTGAAGCTCGGCGGCGAGCGCCTTGGGATCAGTTTCGCCAACGGCTTCGGACGCGTCGAGAAGCGATTCGAGCATGAGCGCGATGCACGGCAGGATCGTTTCCTCGATCCGGTCGAACGCCTCCTCGAGGCGAGCCTGCTGGTCGTCGATGGCCATTGCTCCGTTGTGGCGCAAATTGGGTTAAGTCTTGGTGAAGGAGGGCGCCGTGGGAGGACTTGCCGCAACGATCATGGCCGTGGCGATGATCGCCGCGTTCCTGCTTGCGATTGGCGGCATCCGCCTGGCGATGCGCAAGGAGGACCGCGGCCGGGGCTTGCTGATGCTCGCCGCGGCGGCGGTGATCGTCGGCAATGTGCTGATCTGGACGCTTTAGCGCCGCCCGATCGTCGCGGGCGTCTTGGGGTCGGTGGCCAGGCGCATGTCGAGATAGTCGTCGACCGACTTCATCAGCAGCTCAAGCTCGTTGGCGAAGAAGTGGTTGGCGCCCGGGATCAGGTCGTGGTGGATGGTGATGTGCCTTTGGGTGCGCAGCTTGTCGACCAGCTTCTGGACCGCGCTCGGGGTCACCACCTCGTCGGCCTCGCCCTGGATGATGATTCCCGACGACGGGCAGGGCGCGAGGAAGCTGAAGTCGTACATGTTGGCCGGCGGAGCGATCGAGATGAAGCCCTTGATCTCCGGCCGGCGCATCAGCAGCTGCATGCCGATCCACGCGCCGAAGCTCACGCCCGCGACCCAGGTGGTCTCGGCCTCGGGGTGGATCTGCTGGACCCAGTCGAGCGCGCTCGCCGCGTCGGAAAGTTCGCCGATCCCGTTGTCGAACGTGCCCTGGCTCTTGCCCACGCCGCGGAAGTTGAACCGCAGCGTCGCAAAGCCGCGCCGGACGAACGTCTGGTAAAGCAGCTGGACGATCTTGTTGTTCATCGTCCCGCCGGCCTGCGGGTGCGAGTGAAGGATCATCGCGACTGGGGCCCGCGGGCGGCCTGCGGGGTGGAAGCGGCCTTCGAGACGGCCTTCGGGACCAGGGAAAATGACTTCGGGCATGAAATTCCGTCTGTGGCATAACGGGTGAGGGACGCCCGCGGGTGCGCCGCGGCGGCGGCTCCTATATAGGGCGGCGGCTGGAGTAGCAATCGGCAGGAATCCGCGACTTTTGAAGCTCGAGAACCGCCTCTACCTCGACCATGCAGCGACCACGCCGGTGTTGTCCGAAGCGCGCGCCGCGATTGCGCAGGCGCTCGAGACCTGGGCCAACCCGAGTTCGCCGCATGGCGACGGGCGCTCGGCCCGGGCGGCGCTCGAGAAGGCGCGCACGGACATCGCACAGGCCGTCGGATGGCGGCATGACGTGATTCTGACCTCGGGGGCGACCGAGGCGATCGCCGTCGCCTGTTCGCGCGCGAAGGTGGAGTGGCGCGCCTATGGAGCGACCGAGCATGATGCGGTGGTCTCGGCCATGGGCGGCGAGGCGACTATGCTTGCCGTGGACCGGCTGGGCGTCATCCGACTGGACGAGCTCGACGAATTACTCGCCCGGGCCGGGGCTGGTCGCGATCCAGCAAGTGAACAACGAGACGGGCGTGATCCAGCCGCTCGACGCAGTCGCCGAGCAGGTGCGCTCGGCGGGCTCGCTGCTGCTCGCCGACTGCGCGCAGGGCGCGGGCAAGCTGGCGCTTCCGGACGCGGACCTGATCGCGATCGCGGCGCACAAGGTCGGCGGCCCGCCCGGGTTTGGCGCGCTGCTGGTCAGGGACATCGCCACCCTTCGGCCGAGCGGCGGGCAGGAGAAGGGATACCGGCGCGGAACCGAAAATTTGCCGTCGGCCGCAGGCTTTGCCGCAGCGATCCAGTCGCGGGCCTTCGCCGAGGCCATGCCGCGGCTCACACAGCTTCGTAGCAGGCTCGAGCAAGCCATTGTCGACAATTGCGGAATCATCATCGCAGCCGAGGCCGAGCGAAGCCCTGCAATCGCGGCTTATGCGATGCCGGGGGTCGCCAGCGCGAGTCAGCTCGTGCAGTTCGACCTCGCCGGAATTTCGGTCTCCGCGGGCAGCGCCTGCTCGTCGGGAAGCATGAAGCCAAGCCGAGTGCTCGAAGCCATGGGGCTGCCTCCCGCGATCGCCTCCTGCGCGATCCGGGTGAGCTTCGGCCCGAACACCAGCGAAGCCGACGTCGAGCGCTTCCTGGCCGAGTGGCGCCGGATCCGCGACCGCGCGGCCGCGAGGGCGGCATGATCTACCTCGACTATCAGGCGACGACGCCCGTCGCGCCCGAAGCGGCCGAGGCGATGCGGCCGTGGGTCGAGGCGCAGTTCGCCAACCCGCACTCTCCGTCACGGTGGGGCCGCGAGGCGGCGGCGGCCATCGAGGTCGCGCGCGGGCAGGTCGAACGCGCGATCGGCCTTGAGGGCGGGAGCCTCGCCTTCACCGCAAGCGCGACCGAGGCGATCAACTGGGCGCTCAAGGGCACGCTCGAGAAGGCCCCGCAGGGCCGCAGCCGAATCGTTACCGTCGCCAGCGAGCATGCGGCGGTGCTCGACACGTGCGACTGGCTCGAGGGGCGTGGCTGCGACGTCACTCGCCTGGCGGTCGGACGCGACGGGCTGATCGACCTCGCCGACGTCGAGGCAGTCCTGGACGACCGCGTGGCCATGGTGGCCGTGATGCTGGTCAACAACGAGATCGGCGTGATCCAGCCGGTCGGCGAGGTCGCGCGGCTCGCACGCGAAGCCGGCGCGGTGATGCTGTGCGACGCGGTCCAGGCGCTTGGTCGAGTCGCCATCCCCGAGGGAGCGGACCTGGTCGCGGTCTCGGCGCACAAGATCCACGGGCCGAAGGGCATCGCGGCCTTGTGGATGCGCGAAGGCGCCGAGCCGGCGCCTTTGCTCCACGGCGGCGGACAGGAGAGGGGGCTGCGCTCGGGGACGATGGCGCCGGCACTGTGCGCCGGCTTCGGAGCAGCGGCGAGGCTTGCGGCCGTCCGGTTCGAGGAGGACGCGGCTCATGTCGAGCGGCTGTGGGATTCGGCGCTTGCCAAGCTCAGCCCCGGCTGGACCGTCAACGGCAGCACCGAGCGGCGTCATCGCGGCAACCTCAGCATCCGGCGCGAGGGCCTCGATGCCGCGCGGCTGATCGCCGACCTTCGCGACGTCGCCTTTTCGCTCGGCTCCGCGTGCGCGAGCGGCTCGGGCCGGCCAAGTCACGTGCTTCGAGCGATCGGACTTTCGGACGCGCAAGCGCGCTCGTCGATCCGCCTGGGCTTCGGCCGCTACACGAGCGAGGAGGAGCTGGTCTCGGCAGTGGGCCGGATCGACGCTGAAGCGCGTGCCCAGCAGGGGCTCGCCGCGTGATCAAAGTGCGTTTCCTGCGTCCCGACGGCACGCTCGACAAGGAGGTCGAGGCAAGGCCCGGCCAGCGGCTGCTCGACGTCGCCTGGGCCGCGGGCCAGCCGCTCGAAGGCGCGTGCGAGGGCGTGATGGCCTGCTCGACCTGCCATGTGATCGTCGACAGGAAGGATTTCGGGAAGCTTGCGCCGGCGGGCGACGAGGAAGAGGACCTGCTCGACCTCGCCGCTCACGCGACGCGCACGTCGCGCCTTGCGTGCCAGATCATCCTCTCGGAGGAGCTGGAGTCGCTGAGCGTGCGCATCCCCGCCGGCGCGCGCAACTGGCTCTACGGTTAGCTTGCGGGACAGGGGCTTTGGGCCCATATGCGCCGCGGGAGTCGGGCGGACGAAGCAGTCGCCAACCTGGTCAGGTCCGGAAGGAAGCAGCCACAACGACACCGCATCGGGTCGTTCCGGCTCCCACCGCTCGCAATGCCTAGCGGCACACCCTAAACCAAGGCTGATGGACGACACCGAATCGCCGGGGCTCGGCCTCGACCTTCCCGAGGTCCCGCAGAAGCAGAGCGCATCCCCGTACCGGGTGCTCGCGCGCAAGTACCGGCCGCAGAAATTCTCCGAGCTGATCGGCCAGGACGCGATGGTGAAGACGCTCGCCAACGCGATCGAACGCGGGCGGATCGCTCATGCCTTCCTGCTCACCGGGGTGCGCGGCGTCGGCAAGACCTCGACCGCCCGGCTGGTCGCCAAGGCGCTCAACTGCGTCGGCCCAGGCGGGCAGGGCGGCCCGACCATCGACCCGTGCGGCACGTGCGAGCAATGCCGCGCGATCGCCGAGGGGCGACATATCGATGTGATCGAAATGGACGCCGCATCACACACGGGTGTGGATGACGTGCGCGAAATTATCGACGCAGTGCGCTACGCGTCGGTGAGCGCTCGCTACAAGATCTACATCATCGACGAGGTCCACATGCTGTCGAAGAACGCTTTCAATGCGTTGCTCAAGACGCTTGAGGAGCCGCCCGAGCATGTGAAGTTCCTGTTCGCGACGACCGAGGTCGACAAGGTGCCGCTCACCGTATTGTCGCGCTGCCAGCGCTTCGACCTGCGCCGCATTCCCGCCGAGCGGCTCGCCGACCATTTCGCAGAGGTGTCCCGCGCCGAAGGGGTCGAGGTCGAGGAGGACGCGCTCAGGATGATCGCCCGAGCGGCCGAAGGCTCGGCGCGCGACGGCCTGTCGATCCTCGACCAGGCGATCGCCCATGGCGGCGGGCGAGTGACCGCCGACCAGGTTCGCGACATGCTCGGGCTCGCCGACCGCGGCCGGATCCGCCGCCTGCTCGACCATGTGCTGTCCGGCGATGCTTCGGCGACCCTGGCCGACCTCGACGAGGCGCACGACCTCGGCGTGGATCCGGCCTCGCTCCTGCGCGGCCTGATGGAGGAGCTTCACCTCGCCACCCGCGCCAAGGCCGGGGCAGCGGCGGACGCATTGCCGGCCGAGCAGCGCGAATCCGCCGACCGGCTCGCGGCGCAGCTCAGCTGGGGGCAGGTCCACCGCGTGTGGCAGATGCTCCTGAAGGGCCTGTCCGACGTCGAGGTCGCGCCAATCCCGAGCGAAGCCGCGGCGATGGCGCTGCTTCGGCTGATCCACGCCGCCGACCTGCCGGATCCCGCTTCGGTGCTCGCGCGCCTGTCGGGCGAGGTGGCCGCGTCTCCCGCGGCTTCCGCAGGGCCTGCAACGTCGGCCGGTGCGACCGCTCGTCTGCCGGACGACTTCGCGGGGCTCGTGAAGCTCGTGGACGACAGCGGCAAGCGGATCCTCGCCCAGCAGCTTCACGACCAGGTCGGGGTCGTGCGCTACGCCCCGCCGGAGGTGGTGCTGAAGCCCTCGCGACCGCTTGGGCACGACTGGCCGCGCGATCTGTCCGCCGTCCTCAAGGCGATCACCGGGATCAGCTGGCAGGTCTCGCTTTCGGAACTGCCCGGCGAGCCTTCGCTGCTCGACCAGGAGCGAATCGCCGAGGAGCGCGTACGGTCAGAAGTGCTTGCCGACCCGACCGTGCGCGCCGCGTTCGAATCCTTCCCCGAGGCGACCCTCGAATCCTTCACGAAAGGCTGACCCCCATGCCCAGCAACCTCGCCCTCGAGCAGATCATGCAGATGGCGCAGAACGCGCAAAGCGAACTGCAGAAAGCGACCCAGAACCTCGAGAGCATCGAGGTCGAGGGCGCTTCGGGCGGCGGGATGGTCAAGGTCCGCGCGACCGCCAAGGGCACGATCCTCGGCGTGTCGATCGACGAAAGCCTGCTTCAACCATCCGAGAAGACGATGGTCGAGGACCTGGTGGCGGCGGCGATCAACGATGCGCGCGCCAAGGCCGACCAGGCCGCCAATGCCGAGATGCAGAAGGTGACCAGCGGCCTTCCGCTCCCGCCCGGGATGAAGCTGCCTTTCTAGCTGGCAGCCACGAGCTTGCGCGCAAGACGGTCGGGCGCGACTAGGCTGGAATTCCGCGCGGCCTTGGCCTAACTGCGCGGCCAACTTCCACTCACTTGCCAAGGACATCCGCGCCGTCATGGCCGCTCAATACAGCTTTGTGATGAAGGGTCTCACGAAGACCTTCCCCGGCGCTCCCAAGCCCGTGCTCAACGGCATTCACCTGCAATTCTACCGCGACGCCAAGATCGGCATCGTCGGCCCCAACGGCTCGGGCAAGTCGACCCTGATGAAGATCATGGCCGGCCGCGATAAGGAGTTCGCCGGTGAGGCGTGGCCGGGCGAGAACATCAGCGTCGGCTATCTCGAGCAGGAGCCGCAGCTCGACCCGACCAAGTCGGTCCGGGAGAACGTCATGGACGGGGTGCGCCCCGTGGCCGACATGCTCGAGCGCTTCAACGCCATCTCCGCGGCGATGGCCGACCCGCCCGAGGACGCCGACTTCGACGCGCTAATGGCCGAAATGGGCGAACTTCAGGAAAAAATCGACGCCGTCGACGGCTGGACCCTCGACAACCAGCTCGAGATCGCGATGGACGCGCTTCGCTGCCCGCCTGGCGAGAGTGCGGTCGACAATCTGTCGGGCGGCGAGAAGCGCCGAGTCGCACTCACTCGGCTGCTGCTCGAAAAGCCCGACATCCTTCTGCTCGACGAGCCGACCAACCATCTCGATGCCGAGAGCGTGCAGTGGCTCGAGAAGCATCTGATCGATTATGCGGGCAACGTCATCCTCGTCACCCACGACCGCTACTTCCTCGACAATGTCGTGAACTGGATCCTGGAGCTCGATCGCGGCCGCTACTACGTCTACGAAGGAAACTATTCCACCTATCTGGAAAAGAAGGCAAAACGCCTGGAGCAGGAGGAGCGCGAGGAAGCCGGCAAGCAGAAAGCGATCACCGACGAGCTCGAATGGATCCGGCGCTCGCCAAAGGCGCGTCAGGCCAAGTCGAAGGCGCGCATCAAGGCGTTCGACGAGTTGGTCGAAGCGCAGGAAAGCCGCACTCCGGTCAAGGCCCAGATCCTCATCCAGGTGCCCGAGCGCCTCGGCGGCAAGGTGATCGACGCGAAGGGCCTGACCAAGTCGTACGGCGACAAATTGCTGTTCGAGGACCTGTCGTTCAGCCTTCCGCCGGGCGGCATCGTCGGCGTGATCGGCCCCAACGGAGCGGGCAAGACCACTTTGTTCAAGCTCATCACCGGACACGAGAAGCCGGATTCGGGCGAGGTCGTGGTCGGGCCGACCGTGCACCTGGGCTTTGTCGACCAGTCACGCGACTCGCTCGATGCGAAGCACAATGTCTGGGAGGAAATCTCGGGCGGCGTCGACATCTTCAAGCTCGGCAAGCACGACGTGAACAGCCGCGCCTATGTCGGAGCGTTCAATTTCCGCGGGCCCGACCAGCAGAAGAAGGTCGGGCAACTGTCGGGCGGCGAGCGCAACCGCGTCCACACGGCCAAGATGCTCAAGGAAGGCGGCAACGTCCTGCTGCTCGACGAGCCGACCAACGACCTCGACGTGGAGACGCTTCGCGCGCTCGAGGAGGCGCTCGAGAACTTCGCCGGCTGCGCGGTGGTGATCAGCCACGACCGCTTCTTCCTGGATCGTCTCGCGACGCACATCCTCGCGTTCGAGGGCGACAGCCGTGTCGAGTGGTTCGAAGGCAATTTCGAGGCCTATGAGGAAGACAAGCGCCGGCGGCTGGGCCCAGAAGCGGACCGGCCGCACCGGATGACCTACCGCAAGCTGACTCGGTAGGTCGCGCGCAACGACGTCACACAGGCTCCACGCCTGTGGCGCAGCTTATCAGGAACTCACCTGCGGGGCTGGGTTCAGGCGGCGTGCAGGGCGGCGGCCGTCGCTTCGTAGCCGCCAGCCATTGATCGCAGGATTTCGCCCGCTTCACGATCGGTCGTCGCATTCGCGAGGCGGCGGCGACGGCGCGCCTGATCCTTTAGCGCGCTGGCTTGCTCGACGCTGATGTCCACGAGCATGTTGACCGCGCCGGTGAGATTGCCCTCGGCGTTGAACAGCGGAGTGGGGTAGGGGCGCAACGCGACGCGGCTTCCGTCGGGGCGCATTGCGATGCCGACCTTCTGGCGGATCGGCTGCCTGGTCTTGATGGCCATCGCCATGGGGCATTGGTCGTGGGGCAGGAACTCGCCGTCCATCGTGTAGAGGCGCCAGGTCACGCACCATCGGTCCTTGCCGAGCTCGGGCTCGCGGCCGGCAACATCGACACAGGCGCGGTTCCAATAGGTGACCTGGCCTTGCGCGTCCGTGGTGTAGATCGGCACGGGAAGCTGGTCGAGGACAGCCGCAAAGCCGTCGCCGCCCCTCAGCGCAGTCAGCGCAGTGTCGAGCAGGTCTTCAGGTCGGCTGGAATCCAGCATCACAATTCTTGGTCCACCCCACGTGCTGACGTGGCTGTTCAACAGGCGCCTTCCGTGGAGGTTCCTTACATATGTTTAGAGAATTGTTCGGTATTGGACCTGTGTCGGCCAGGCAACAGTTCGGGTCCGGGTCGGCTCCCTATCGCAGCCGTTTGACCAGCAGGCCACCGTCAGAAGTGGTCCGTACGTCGAAGTTCGGAACCGCCCGGATCAAATCCGACAGGCGCGTGAAGCCGTAGTTTCGCACAGCGAAGCTCGACACGGCAGTGGCCCGCTGCCCGAGTTCGGATAAGGACGCATAGCCTTCCTCGTCCCGCTTCGACGCCTTGTAGGCACTGCCCAGAAGCTCGATCAGCTCCTCGTCGACCCCGTGCTGAAGGGCGGTGTCGGCAGGCTGCTCGGCCGCTGGCGTCTCATCCGAGAGGTGAAGCGCGGCCACGTCGAAGAAGCGGGTGCAGGCCTGTCGGAAACCGAGCGGAGTCTTGGCCGTGCCGAAGCCATAGACCGGCAGGCCTTCCTCGCGGATCCTTTGCGCGAGCGGCAGGAAGTCGCTGTCGCTCGACATGATGCCGAACCCGTCGACATGGCCGCGGTAGAGCAGGTCCATTGCGTCGATCGTCATGCGCATGTCGGTCGCGCTCTTGCCCTTGGCGACGTCGAACTGCTGCATCGGCACGATCGAGTGGATCCCGGTCAGCTGGCCCCAGCCCTTGAGGCTGCTCTTGGCCCAGTTGCCGTAGGCGCGGCGGATGTTGATCGTTCCCAGCTCGCCCAGCACGAGGAGCACGTCGTCGAGATGCTCGGGGCTCGCATTGTCGGCGTCGATGAGCAGGGCGATATTGTCTTCCTGCTCGTCCTGCCGGTCGGTCATCGGGCAAATCCCCTCATGTTGGCGCTTCTTAAAGGATCGGTGCGGGAACGAAACGCCCCGTCGAGCACTCTTGAGACATATTGGGAGGACTCAATAGGCCTTGGAGGACGATTAAAATGAATAAGATGGCAATTTCAGCAGCGCTTGCTGCCAGCCTTGGGCTGAGCGCCTGCGCGACCAGCCCGTACGGCACGGGCTATCAGGATCCGTATCAGGCGCAGCAGCAGCGGCGCACGGCCACTGGCGCTGCGGTCGGCGGCGCTGCCGGCGCAATCGCCGGTGCGGTGCTTCCGGGCGTGCGTCCGGTGACCGGCGCGATCGCCGGTGCGGTGCTCGGCGGCGTCCTGGCGAACGTGATCAACGGCCGTCAGTATTACCGCGATACCCGCGGCTACTGCTACTACGTCGACCAGTACGGTCGTCCGGTCTACAACTACAATACCCGCTGCTAAGGCAGCGACAGACCGCTAGACGGGGCGGAACTCGCTTTCCGCCCCGTCGAGCAGGTACAGCTGGCCCTCGGCGATCGAGAAATGGCAGCCGTGCAAGGCGAGCCGTCCCTGGCCCTCACGCTCGGCGATCCACGGGAAAGTTCGCAAGTTCGCAAGAGCCACCTTCACCGCTTCCTTCTCCATGTCCCACATCGCGTCGCGGTCGAGTGTCGAGTGGCGTGCGCGCACCCGGTTCCGACCGTCGCGCAGCAGGTCGACCCAGTCGGCGATGAAATGCCCTTCGCCATGCTGGGCGCCGTCGAACTGCCCAGTGAGCGCGGCCGCGCAGCCGCCGCAGAAGCCGTGGCCCATCACCACGATCTCCTCGACTTCGAGCTGGGTCACCGCGAACTCGAGCGCCGCTGAGACGCCATGATGGCCAGGAGCCGTTTCGAAGCGCGGCACGAGGTTGGCGACATTTCGCACGACGAACAGCTCGCCGGGCCTGGCGTCGAAGATGATCGCCGGGTCCACGCGGCTGTCCGAGCAGGCGATCACCATCACCTTGGGGCTCTGGCCCTCGGCGAGCTCGGACCAGCGCTCACGCTCGATGTGCCAGTCGGTGGCATGGAAGCGGCGGTAGCCGTCGATGAGGTCAGTGAAGCGGGTCATGACCGCCCGCTAGCCGCGGCGGGGCAGGGGTGGCAAGCATCGGCGCCAGTCGCTATCTGGCGACCATGAACGGCCCGGCCGCCACTCCCCAGACCCCGGCACGCCAGCGCAAGCCCGACTGGATCCGGGTCAAGGCGCCGACCAGCCCCGGCTATGCCGAGACGCGCAGGCTGATGCGCTCGCTGGGGCTTGCCACCGTGTGCGAGGAGGCGGCCTGCCCGAACATCGGCGAGTGCTGGACCAAGAAGCATGCGACGGTGATGATCCTTGGCGACACGTGCACGCGCGCCTGTGCCTTTTGCAACGTGAAAACCGGGATGCCGCGCGCGGTGGACCCGCTGGAGCCCGAGCATGTGGCGGTTGCGGCGGCCGAGCTCGGGCTCGAGCATATCGTGGTCACCAGCGTCGACCGTGACGACCTGTCCGACGGAGGCGCGTCGCAGTTCGTCAAGGTCATCGAGGCGCTGAGGAAGCGTACCCCGGGCACGACCATCGAGATCCTGACCCCCGACTTCCGCAACAAGAGCGAAAAAGCGGTGGACGCGATCGTCGAGGCCGGGCCCGACGTGTACAACCACAATCTCGAGACGGTGCCGCGGCTCTATCCGACCATCCGTCCGGGCGCGCGCTACTATGCGTCGCTTCGGCTGCTCGAGAGCGTCAAGCGAAAGGCGCCGCACATCTTCACCAAGTCGGGGCTGATGGTGGGCCTCGGCGAGCAGCGGCTCGAGGTCCACCAGGTGATGGACGACATGCGCTCGGCGGGCGTCGATTTCCTGACCATGGGCCAGTATCTGCAGCCGACCCCGCGCCATGCGAAGGTCGAGGAGTTCGTCACTCCGCAGGCGTTCGACGCCTATGCCGCAATCGCGCGGGCGAAGGGCTTCCTGCTGGTCGCCGCCTCGCCGCTGACTCGGTCGAGCTATCACGCCGGCGACGACTTCAGGAAGATGCAGGCGGCTCGCGCGGCTCAGCTCGAGAGGGCGAAGGGCTGATGCCTCGGCACAGCGAAACCCGCCATCTTCCTTATTCGCCCGAGCAATTGTTCGACCTCGTGGCCGACGTCGCCCGCTACGACGAGTTCCTGCCCTGGGTGGTCGCGGTGCGGGTGCGCTCGTCCAGCCCAACCCAGACGATCGCCGACCTCGTGGTCGGCTTCAACGCGTTCAAGGAGCGCTTCACCAGCCGAGTGAGCAAGGAGCGACCGGACCGGATCTGCGTCGAGTATATCGAGGGTCCGCTCAAGCACCTGCACAACGAATGGCGCTTCGAGCCCGCGCCGCAGGGCGGGACGAGAGTGTTCTTTTCGGTCGACTTCGCCTTCCGCTCGCGCATTTTCGAAGCGCTCGCTGGCCAGATGTTCGACCGTGCGTTGAGGCGCATGACCCAGGCGTTCGAGGAGCGTGCTGCGGTTCTTTACGGCATCAACAGCTCGAGCGCGCAGAGCGCCGCCTGAAGCCGGACGCCGGCGCGGTCCGGTTCGTCGAAGAAGCGCTGGTCGGCGACGATCTGCGACGGGTCCTTGCCGCGTTCGGCCCGCGCGAACACCACCGTTCCGACGGGCTTCGTCGCAGTTCCGCCGCCGGGACCTGCAATTCCGGTGATTGCGACCGCGACGTCCGCCTCGCACGCGAGAAGAGTGCCGCGCGCCATTGCCCAGGCGGTCGCGATGCTGACGGCGCCGAACGTCTCGACCACCTCCTCGCTGACGTGAAGGTGGGCGATCTTGGCGGCGTTGGAATACGTCACGTAGCCGGCCTCGAACATGTCGGACGAGCCCGGGATCTCGGTAAGCGCGGCGCAGACCAGCCCACCGGTGCAGCTTTCCGCGAGCGCGACCCGCCTTCCTGACGCGCGGTTGGCTTCGACGACCTCCCAGGCCTTGTCGACCAGCTCGGCGGGCAGCAGCGCTTCAGCCATGCCGGGCCAGTCGGACGCTCGCCACCGCCTGCGCGGCAATGCCCTCGCGCCGGCCGGTGAAGCCGAGCCCGTCGGTGGTCGTCGCCTTGACGCTCACCTGGTCGGTGCCGAGCTCGAGGATTTGCGCAATCCGCATGCGCATGGCTGAACGATGCGGCCCGAGCTTTGGCTCCTCGGCGATCACCGTGACGTCGACATGGTCGATGATCCCGCCCGAAGCGCGCAGGAGGCGGGCCGCGTGGGCGAGGAACAGGTCGGACGATGCGCCCTTCCACTGCGGATCCGACGGCGGGAAATGCTCACCGATGTCGCCGAGGCCCGCCGCGCCGAGCAGCGCGTCGGTGATCGCGTGGAGCGCGACGTCGGCGTCGCTGTGCCCGGCCAGCCCGCGGCTGTGCGGCACGGCGATTCCGCCGAGCATGATCGGGCCCTCGCCGGAGAACGCATGGACGTCGAAGCCGGAGCCCGTGCGCGGCACGAGCCGGCCGGCGAGCAGGGCTTCGGCGCGGTGCCAGTCCGCCTGCGTCGTCAGCTTGTCGAGCAGGGGATCGCCCTCGACGCCCGCGACCTTGAGCCCGGCTGCGAGCATGATGCTGGATTCGTCGGTCGCGGCGCCGCCGCCCGCCTCGTCATAGGCGTAGAGCAGGTCCTCGACGTCGAATGCCTGAGGCGTCTGCACGCGCAGCAGCCGGGAGCGATCGACGCTGCTTTCCAGCACGGCTCCGCCGCGGGCGATCGTGTCGGACATGGGCAGGACCGGTACTGCCCCGTCGTGGCCGTCCAAAGCGTCTAGCAGCCGGTCGACGATTTGCTCAGGACAGAAGGGGCGGGCGGCGTCGTGGACGAGCACGGTTCCGCCGCCGATCGCGACCAGGCCGTTCCGAACGCTGTCGGAACGCTGCGTTCCGCCTTCGATCAGCTCGCCCACGTCGAGACCTCGTAGCGCGGCCTGCGCGAGCGCCTGCTGGCCCTGGCCTATCACCACGCGCACGGCGTCGATCCGCCGGTGCCGCGCAAGCGCTTCGGCCGCCCACCGAAGCACCGGCTTGCCGCCGATTGGCCGGAACTGCTTGGGGGTTACACCGCCCAGGCGCTCGCCCTTGCCGGCGGCGACGATGAGTGCGGTGACGGTCATCCGCGCGGCGTCTAGGGCGGCTCGCCTTGTCCGCCAAGGGCCGTTCCCCTACATGCCGGCTTCCCATGACCGAGCTGAAGCCCATTGCGATCGGCCCGCTGCGCCATGCCTCGCCGGTGATCCTGGCGCCGATGACGGGCGTCACCGACCTGCCGTTCCGGCGGGTGGTCAAGCGCTATGGCGCGGGGCTGACGGTCAGCGAGATGATCGCCAGCCAGGCGATGATCCGCGAAACCCGCCAGTCGCTCCAGAAGGCCTTGTGGGACCCGCTCGAGGAGCCGGTCTCGCTCCAGCTCGCTGGCTGCGAGCCCGCGGTGATGGCCGAGGCGGCAAGGCTCAACGAGCAGCGCGGAGCGGCGATCATCGACATCAACATGGGCTGCCCGGTCAAGAAGGTGGTCAATGGCGATGCGGGATCGGCGCTGATGCGCGATCTTCCGCTCGCCGCTGCGATCATCGAGGCGACGGTCGAGGCGGTGAAGGTGCCCGTCACGCTCAAGATGCGCATGGGCTGGGACCATTCCAGCCTCAATGCGCCCGAGCTTGCGCGCATTGCGCAGGACCTCGGCGTCAGGATGATCACCGTCCACGGGCGAACCCGCTGCCAGCTGTACAAGGGCAGCGCCGACTGGGCGTTCGTTCGCAAGGTGAAGGAGGCCGTCACGGTCCCGGTGATCGTCAACGGCGACATCTGCAGCATCGAGGATGCTCGAACCGCGCTCGACCAATCGGGTGCCGACGGAGTGATGATCGGCCGCGGCGCCTATGGCCGGCCGTGGCTGCTCGCGCAGGTGACTGCGGCGCTCGGCGGGGCAGGGGAGCGTCCCGACCCGAGCCTCGACGAGCAGCTCGAGGTGATGCTTGCCCAGTACGAGGACATGCTGTCGCTCTACGGCACGCATACCGGCGTGAACCTCGCGCGCAAGCATATCGGCTGGTACACCAAGGGCCTGCCCGGGTCGGCGGAGCTTCGCAACAGGGTGAACAGCCAGGACGATCCGGCGATCGTCATCGCCATGCTGCGCGAGTTCTACACGCCCTGGCTCTCGCGCGCGGCAGCCTGAGGCTTTTCCTTCAGCAACTGTGTTTTTCATGCAACGCGGCCGTGCTAGGCGGCGCCTGTGGACGCCCCCGCCGCCGAATCGCGTCTGACGAGGACCAGCAGCTGGCTTGCCCGCGAACGGGCGAGCGGCCGCGTCTCGCGTTACGGCATGTGGGTTGCAGGCGCGGCCTTCGTGGCGATCGCCGCGTTCAGCGTCTGGGTGCTCCGGGAGGGCGCGCAACCCGGCTCGCTGCTCTCGCCGCCGTTGATCGCTATCCTCCTGGTCGCGAACCTCATCCCGGCGATTGCGCTGATGGTGCTGTTCTCGCGCCGCGTCGCGCGCCGCAGAGCCGAGCGGCAGGGGCTCGGCAGCGGAAGGCTCCACGCGCGCCTCGTCGCTTTGTTCTCGGTGATTGCCGCGGTTCCGACGGTGCTGGTCGCGATATTCGCTTCGCTGCTGCTCCAGAGCGGACTCGAGTTCTGGTTCTCGGATCGTGCGCGCGGGATGCTCGAGAATACGGTCGAGGTCGCCCGCGGCGGCTACCGGTTCGAAGTCGGACGCGTCGGCAGCGAAGCGGTGGCCATGGCCGGGGACGTCGCCAGCTATCTGGAAGCCGTACCGATCGATGACCCCCGCATTACAGAGGGGCTCGCCTTCCAGACGTTCCAGCGAAGCCTCAACGAGGCCGCGATTATCCGGCTGAGCGCCACGGGCGAGGTCCAGACCCTTGCGATCGTCAACGGCTATGAGGGGATGATCGACGCCAATCGCATCAACGCGGCGGTCACCAAGTTAAACGCCACCGCCAGCGCGACGACCGTGGATGCGCAGACGCCCGAGCGGCTCTCGGTCATCACGCCGCTCGACTATGGGGAAAGGGCCTACCTCTACGCCGCGCGCTGGATCGACCCGGAGCTTGCAGCGCAGATCAACCGGGCGAATGAAGTGCTCGAAGATTATCGCGCGCTGCTCGCCCGCTCGAGGCTCAACCAGCTGCGCTTCAATGCGGCGCTGCTGCTCGGGGCCCTGATCATCGTCGGCCTCGCGATTCTCGCGGCGCTGAAGCTCGCCGACCGGCTGGTGACGCCGGTCGGTCATCTCGTCACCGCCGCCGGCCGGATCGAGGAGGGCGACTTCTCGGCGCGCGTGCCGGTGACTCCGAGCGAGGACGAGATCCAGGTGCTTGCAAGCGCATTCAACCGGATGACCGGCCGGCTAGAGGAGCAGACCGGGGCGCTGCGATCGGCCAACACGCAGCTCGAGGCGCGGCGGGTGTTCATGGAGGCGGTCCTTTCCAGCGTCACCGCCGGAGTGATCGCGCTCGACGGATCAAGGCGCATCCTGCTGATCAACCGGTCGGCGCAGAACCTGCTTCAGCAGGGCGAGCAGCCGCTGGAGGGCGCTCAGCTTGCCGGCGTTTCGCCCGAGCTCGACGAGTTTATGGCCGGTGAGCAGCGCGAGGCCAATGTGCTGGTGACCTCGTCCGCCGGGCAGCGGACGCTCGCGGTCAACCGCGTCTGGTATGAGGGCGGCGCAGTGATCACCTTCGACGATATCACCGAGCAGCTGACCGACCAGCGCCGTGCTGCCTGGTCCGACATCGCTCGGCGGATCGCGCACGAGATCAAGAACCCGCTGACCCCGATCCAGCTCGCGGCCGAGCGGCTTCAGCGCAGGTTCGGCAAGGAGATTGAAAGCGACGGGGAGACGTTCGAGCGGCTCACGGGCACGATCGTGCGCCAGGTCGGCGACATCCGGCGCATGGTCGACGAATTCTCGAACTTCGCGCGCATGCCCAAGCCCGTGTTCCGGCGCGAGAACGTCCACGAGATCGCTCGCCAGGCCTTGTTCCTGCACGAGGTGGCGCATCCCGGCATCACTTTCGTGCTTCAGCCGCTCAAGGGCGAGTTCTCAATGGTGTGCGATCGGCGGCAGCTCGGCCAGGCGCTGAGCAATGTCGTCAAGAACGCCGTCGAGGCGATCGAGGCGAGGCGCGCGCGGGCCGAGCATAATCTGTCGGGAGACGACCGCGTCGAGCTCAAGCTTCGGCAGGAGGAAAGCCAGCTGGTGATCGACGTCACGGACACGGGCATCGGCCTGCCCGAAGATCGCGAGCGGCTGACCGAGCCCTACATGACGACCCGGGTGCGCGGGACCGGGCTGGGGCTGGCGATCGTCAAGAAGATCGTCGAGGAGCATCTGGGCGAGATCGCCTTCCTCGACCGCGCAGGCGGTGGGACCCACGTCAGGATTGCGTTCGATACCGCGCGGCTCGCCTTGATCGAAGGGCGCGAGGAAGCGGCAGCCGGGGGCGAACAGGGCGACAGCGAGAGTGGAGCGGCCGATGGCGCTTGAAGTAGTCGTGGTTGATGATGAAGCGGACATCCGCGAGCTGGTTAGCGGGGTGCTCGAGGACGAGGGCTATAGCGTCCGCACCGCCGCCGACAGCACGTCGGCGCTCGAAGCCATCGAGGAGCGGCGCCCCGCGCTGGTGCTGCTCGACGTTTGGCTCCAGGGCTCGCGCATCGACGGGCTCGAGCTGCTCCAGGAGGTCAAGCGGCGCGACCCCAGCCTGCCCGTGCTGATGATCTCGGGTCACGGCAATCTCGACACTGCGGTCGCGGCGATCCGCGAAGGCGCAATCGATTTCATCGAAAAGCCGTTCGAGGCCGAGCGGCTCCTCCACCTGGTCGCGCGTGCGACCGAGACCGACCGCCTTCGCCGCGAGAACCAGACGCTGCGCCTGCAGGCGGGCCACGAGGACCAGCTCAACGGCACGTCGGTGCCCATCAACAATGTTCGAGCGACCCTCAAGCGCGTTGCGCCGACCGGTAGCCGAGTGCTGATCACCGGCCCCGCCGGTGTGGGCAAGGAGATCGCCGCGCGCATGATCCACCAGTGGAGCCCGCGCGCGAATGCGCCGTTCATCGTGGTCTCGGCGGCGATGATGAGCCCCGAGCGCGTCGAGGAGGAGCTGTTCGGAAGCGAGACCGACGGCCTGCCTCGCCCCGGGCTTCTCGAGCAGGCTCATGGCGGCACTCTGTTCCTCGACGAAATCGCCGACATGCCGCTCACCACCCAGGGCAAGATCCTGCGCGTGCTGACCGACCAGAGCTATCACCGCGTCGGCGGGCAGCGGGCGATCAAGGTCGACGTTCGGGTGCTTTCGGCTACGTCGCGCAACCTGCAGGACGAGATCGCCGCCGGCCGCTTCCGTGAGGATCTCTATTACCGGCTGAACGTGGTGCCGGTGCGAATTCCGCCGCTGCGCGAGCGGCGTGAAGACATCCCCGAGCTCGCCAACCATTTTCTGACGCGCTTCGGGGCCGAGCGCCGGATCGCCTCCCCGACGCTGACGGACGAAGCGGTGGCAGCGCTCCAGGCGCACGATTGGCCGGGCAATGTGCGCCAGCTCAGGAACATCATCGAGCGCACCATCATCCTTGCGCCTGGCGACCGAGTCGCGACGATCGACGTCGATCTGCTTCCGCCCGAAGTCGTCGACCAGCCGGGATCCGGCGGCATGTCGAGCGGCACGCTGACCATCATGGGCAGCCCATTGCGCGAGGCTCGGGAGTCGTTCGAGCGCGAATATCTCAAGATTCAGATTCGCCGCTTCTCCGGCAACATCT